>NZ_SCML01000013.1 GCF_005503365.1 Hydrogenophaga sp. 2FB | reverse complement strand
GTCCAGGCCCAGCCCCTGGCGCTGCCACCCACCACCACCGCCGACACACCCGCGCTGCCCAACGACGTGGCCGCCGCGCGCGCGGTCTGGCAACGCGCCAACCAGCGCGTGGCCGAATTCCCGCGCGGCCACGCCGACCTGCTGCGCTGGGAGTCGCGCCAATCCCCCTCTGAAGCGGCGCCCGCCGCACGCCCCACCCCGCGCCTGGACTTCGCGCAAGCGCTGCGGCTCTCGCTGCGACACCGGCCCGACCTCTTCACGCACGCCGACATGAACGCCCTGGCGCGCGCGCAGGTGCAGGTGAAGTACGCGGCGCACGCACGCGACCTCCAGCGCGCCTGGATCGACGCGATCACCACGCGCCAGCGCGAGCGCCTGCTCGGCGACGTGCTCGACGCCACCCGCACCGGCAGCGAACTGGGCCGGCGCATGGTGGTGGCCGGCAACTGGAGCCAGGCCCGGCAGATGCGCGAGCAGTTGACCGAAGCCAGTGCCTGGCAGGCCAGCGTGAACGCGCGCGGCGACACGCTGGCCGCGCAGGAGCGGCTGGCGCGCCTGCTGGGCGAGTGGGACGCACAGGCCGTGGCGCAACTCGGCGAGCGCTTGCCGGTGGCCCTGCCCGACCTGCCCGCGCAGGCCCTGCCGGGTGAAGGCCTCGACGAAGCTGCCGTGCTGCGCAGCCACCCCACGCTCGCGCAATCACGGCTGCTCGCCGCGCGCGACATGACCGCACTGCCACCGGCACGCCGACAGGCCTGGAACGAAGCCGTGGAGACCGCGCTGCAAGCACAACCAGCGACGGCAGCGCCCCACATCGACAACCTGAGTCTGCTGCGCGACGCCTCCCTCGCCCGCACCGTGGCCGCCGAGGCGCAGCTGCTGCAATTGGCGGTCGAGCGGCGCTCCATGGCGCGCGAAGCCTGGACCGCACTGCAACTGCGCCACGCCAGCGCACGGCACGCGCGGGACGTGGTGGCGAAGCTGCAAGCGGCCATCGAGCAGGAAACCCAGCTGCGCTACAACGGCATGCTGCAAAGCACCTGGGAGCTGTTGGCGAGCGCGCGCGAGCGCATGGCCTCGCTCGACACCGCACTGCAGGCCCAACGCGACTACTGGCTCGCCCAGGCCGACTGGCAAGCGCTGATCGGTGGCGCCGATGTGGCGGAGCCCACCCCCTCTTCCTCCACCGGCGCCGCATCCACCGCCGCGCCCGCAGGACACTGACATGAACAACACCCCATTCAACCGACGGCATTTCTTCGCCGGCGCGGCCGCCACGGCGGTCGCTGCCGCCAGCGTGAGCCGCGTCGCACTCGCCGCCATCCCCGAGGCCGTGCAACAGACCTCCGCCGACACGGCCGCGCCCTGGACACCACCCGGCGTGACCGGCGCCGGCCGGCCCTACAACCCCGTGGTCACGCTCAACGGCTGGACGCTGCCCTGGCGCATGAACAACGGCGTGAAGGAGTTCCACCTCGTGGCCGAACCCGTGGTGCGCGAAATGGCGCCCGGCTTCCTGGTCAACATGTGGGGCTACAACGGCCAGAGCCCGGGGCCGACCATCGAAGTGGTCGAGGGCGATCGCGTGCGCCTCTACGTCACCAACCGCCTGCCCGAGCACACCACCATCCACTGGCACGGCCAGCGCCTGCCCAACGGCATGGACGGCGTGGGCGGCCTGAACCAGCCTGCGATTCCCGCCGGCAAGACCTTCGTCTACGAGTTCACCGCGCGCCGGCCCGGCACCTTCATGTACCACCCGCACGCCGACGAGATGGTGCAGATGGCCATGGGCATGATGGGCTTCTGGGTCACGCACCCCAAGCAGAAACACCCGCTGATCGAGGACGTGCAACGCGACTACTGCTTCCTGCTCAACGCCTTCGACGTCGAGCCCGGCAGCATGACGCCGCAGGTGAACACCATGCTCGACCAGAACATCTGGGCCTGGAACAGCCGCGTGTTTCCCGGCATCACACCGCTGGTGGCGCGCCTGGGCGAACGCGTGCGCGTGCGCGTGGGCAACCTCACCATGACCAACCACCCGATCCACATCCACGGCATCGAGTTCGAGGTCACCGGCACCGACGGCGGCCCCGTGCCACGCACCGCGCGCTGGCCCGAGGTGAGCACCGATGTGGCCGTGGGCCAGATGCGGCAGATCGAGTTCATCGCCGACGAGCCGGGCGACTGGGCCATGCACTGCCACAAGAGCCACCACACCATGGGCGCGATGGGCCACGACGTGCCGACCATGATCGGCACCGACCACCGCGGCCTCGTCAAGCGCCTGCAACGCGCGAGCCCCGACTACATGGTCATGGGCGAGCGCGGCATGGCCGACATGGGCGAGATGCAGATGGAAATCCCCGCCAACACCTTCCCCATGATGACCGGCACCGGCCCCCATGGCCCGATCGAAATGGGCGGCATGTTCACCACGCTCAAGGTGCGCGCCGACCAGAAGGCGGGCGACTACAGCGACCCCGGCGCCTACACCCAGCCACCCGGCACGCAGGCGCGCCTGGTCGACAGCGGCGCCGCGCCCGACGCCACACGGCCCGCCGCGGCCACCGCACCCGCCAATGCCACCGTTCGCAAGCCGGCCGCCGATGCAGGCCACCACCACCACTGACCCGATCCTGAAAGGACATCCCATGAACACGAACACGAAGCCAACCAACCGCCGCCACTTCCAGCTCAGCCTGCTCGCCTTGCCCTGGACACTGTCGTTCCTGTCCACCGCGCACGCGCACGGCGACCAGCACGGGAAAGCCAACGCGCCCGTGGTGAAGGAACAGAAACCCTGGGGCATCGCCGCCGAACCCAGTGCCGCCACGCGCACGGTGGACATCCGCATGACCGACGACATGAAGCTCAGCCCCAACCACCTCGAGGTGCGCCAGGGCGAAACGCTGCGCCTGCGCGCCATCAACAAGGGTAAGGTGATGCACGAGATCGTGCTCGGCACCGGCGCGGACCTGCAGGCCCACGCCGACATGATGAAGAAGCACCCGGGCATGGAACACGACGAGCCCTACATGGCGCACGTGCCGCCCGGCAAGACCGGCGACATCGTCTGGACCTTCAACCGCGCGGGCGACTTCGAGTTCGCCTGCCTGATCGCCGGCCACTTCGAGGCCGGCATGCGCGGCACCATCCGCGTCAAGGCCAAGGCCTGACGCCTCACTTCAGGAGCTAGACACCATGCAAAGACGACACCTGCTCAGCACCGCCATCGGCCTGTCACTGGCCGCCACCGGCGCATTCGCCCAGGCCGCGTTGCCACCGCTCCAGGTCTGGAAAGACCCCAACTGCGGCTGCTGCGCCGACTGGGTCGCGCTGATGCGCGCCGATGGCTTCCAGGTCCAGGTCTTCGACAGCGGCAACACCGCCGTGCGACAGCGCCTGGGCCTGCCGGCGAAATACGCTTCGTGCCACACCGGCCTGGTCGGCGGCTACGCGATCGAAGGCCATGTGGCGCCCGGCGAGATCCGCCGACTGCTGGCCGAGAAGCCCGACGCCATCGGCCTGGCCGTGCCCGGCATGCCGGTGGGCAGCCCCGGCATGGATGGGCCGGTGTATGGCGAGCGCCGCGACGCCTACGACGTGCTCCTGGTGCAGCGCGATGGCAGCTCGCGTGTGTTCCAGCACCACGCGGGCGCCCTCAAGAAAACATCCACCGACGGCGCCCCGGCACTGCCCACCACCGACGCCGAGGTGCGCAAGGTCGACACCGCCGCGGGCAAGATCACGCTCAAGCATGGCGAGATCAGGAACCTCGACATGCCGCCCATGACCATGGTGTTCCAGGTGAGCGACCCCGCATTGCTGAGCAAGGTGAAGGCCGGCGACAAGGTGCGCGTCATGGTGGACAAGGTCAATGGCGCCTTCACCGTGATGGCCCTCGAACCCGCCCCCTGAATGCACGCCGACGGCGGCTTCTAACAACCTGTCACAAAGGCGGACCGGAGATGGCGTGCTAATGTCGCGCCATGCCGAAAACCCTGCGATACACCCTGCTGTCGCTGCGCGAAATGCTGCTGTCTGCCGGCCCTTTCGCGTTTCTGACCATCGCCCTGCTCTGCCTGACCTACTGGTGGCTCAACCCCACGCCGCCCAAGCGCGTGGTGCTCGCCACCGGGCCGGCGCAGAGCGCCTACGACGAGTTCGGCAAGCGCTATGCCGAGGCGCTCGCGCGCTACGGCATCACCGTCGAGCTGCTGCAATCCGAAGGCTCTTCGGCCAACCTGGAGCTGCTGCGCAACGGTGAGGCCGATCTGGGTTTCGTGCAGGGCGGCACGGCCGACATCGGTTACGACGACGAGGACTCGATCGTCTCGCTGGGCAGCCTGTTCGTCGAACCGCTCTGGCTGTTCTACCGCGAAGACTCGGCCCAGCGCCTGCACAAGAAGCCGGTGGTGACCAAGCTCTCGGAGCTCAAGGGCTGGCGCGTCAACGTCGGCACCCCGGGCAGCGGCGTGCCGCGCCTGTTCTCCACCCTGCTCGACGTGAACCGCGTCAGCGGCTCCGATCTGAAACTGAGCGAACTGGAGCAGACGCCGGCCACGGTGGCGTTTCTGAATGGCGACCTGGACGCGGTGGTGTTCGCATCGGCGCCCGAATCGCTGATGGTGCAGATGCTGCTGCAGACACCGGGCATCAAGCTGCTGGACTTCGCGCAGAGCGAGGCCTATTCGCGGCGCTTTGGCTACCTCACGCCGGTGGTGATGCCGCAGGGCGTGGTGGACCTGGCGGCCAACATCCCGCCGCGCAACGTGCGCCTGGTGGCCTCCACCACCAGCCTGCTCGCGCACAGCGACACGCACCCCGCGATCCTGCAGCTCTTCGCGCAGACCGCCACCAGCCTGCACAGCGGCGCGAGCTGGTTCAGCAAGGCGCGCGAATACCCGAGCCTGGAACACAGCGAAGTGCCGATTTCCGCGGAGGCGCAACGCGCCATCAAGAGCGGCGCGCCTTTCCTGCAACGCTACCTGCCGTTCTGGCTGGCCAACATGATCGAGCGGGTGTGGCTGGCCATGGGCCTGATCATCGTGCTGGCGCTGCCGCTCTCGCGCATCGTGCCGCCGCTCTACGCCTTCCGCATCCGTTCGCGCGTGTTCCGCTGGTATGCCGAACTGCGCGACGTCGAACAGCACGCGGAGAATGGCAGCACCAGCACGCAGGATCTGCTGGACCAGCTGGACGCGATGGAATCGAAGGTGGAGAAGATCGTGGTGCCGCTGTCGTACACCGACGAGCTTTACGCGCTGCGCAACAACATCCACCTGGTGCGCAAGAAGCTGCTCCGGAAAACATAGGCGAAAACCCCGGCCGCGCTGCGCGCGTCACCCCCTTGAAGGGAAGTGCTTCCTACAGCCCGGCGAAGTTGGTGGCCTTGGCGCTGTTCAGCCAGGCCTGGCGCGCCACTTCGTCGAGTGCCGCATCCACCACGCCGTGGTCCGCCACCACGCGCAGGCGGTCCTGCTCCAGCAGCCGCTCGAAGCCGCGCTTGGTCATGGACAGCGAACGGCCGTCGCTGCCCGTGAACAGAAACAGCGTGCCGTGCGGGCTGGCCCAGGTGATCTGCCAGCGCGCGGCCTGCCCGTCCTGCAGGATGTCGACCCACGTGCCCACCGGCAAATCGGCGGTGCGCTGCGCCGCGATCTCGGTCTTCACGTCGGCCCAGTCGCGCTGGATGCGTTGCGTTTCCTGGAACGCCGGCTGCGTGGTGGTGGGCGGGGCGTCCTTGAACACGTCGTCCATCAAGCAGGAATCGCGCGCCTCGTTGCGCTGCATCCACGGCTCGTCGTCCATTTCAGGCGGAACGCTGTGCTGCTCGTCGGCGGCCGCGGGCGCCCCGGTGCGCTGTGTCTTGTAGGCCGCTTCGTGCATGCCCATGAGCGTCTGGAAAAACGACTCGGTCTGCTCGCGCGGGTAGTCGATCGAATCCAGCCCCTCGCGCAGCGTGCGCAGCACGCCCGGGATGATCTTCACCAGGCGCGGGCGGTTCAGGCTGGCCAGCGCCAACTGGCTCGACCACATCAGATCGGACAGGAGCTCGCTGTAGCGCGACGCAGCGGATTGGCTGTGCGAGGTGTTCGGCGAATCGGCCCCTTCCAGGCGCGCCTGTGCCACCACCTGCGACCAGGGGCCGGTCAGAAAACGCCGCACCACACCGGGCGTCTTGTCGAAATCGTTGCGGGCGCGAATTTCGGTGGCCACGCGCTCGGCCAGCAAATTGCGTTGCTCCACGCGCACCAGCGTCTGCACCGCCAGGCCGCGCGCCTGCACCCGCGCGGGCGTCACCGCGGCGGCCTGCGAGCGCTCGAGCGCGTCCAGTTGCGTCGGGAAACGGGCGGCCAGGTCGGCACCCGGCTCCCGCAGGGCACGAACGACGTCGTGCACGCGTCTGGAAAACGCCTCGAAACCAGGATCGCGCTCGCTGGTGAACGCCAGGCTGCGTTCCGTGATGGCGTCGAGCAAGCGCCGCGCGGGGTTTTGCTTGTCCGCGAAAAAGCGCGGCTCGCTGCGCGCCAACTGCAGCAGCGCGGGCTTCATGTCCAGCAGCATGTAGCGCACCGGCGCGAGCAAGCGCTCGTCGGCCGCGATGCCCTTGAGCATGAGCGTGACCACTTCGCTGGCCAAGGTGCGGCCCATGGCGTTGTCCGCGGCCGCGTTCTTGTTCAGGTCGAGGTTGCCCACCAGCAACTGGTGGAGGTGGTCGAGCGTGAGCAGGTTGTCGTCGCCCATCACCTCCTTCACCGACACCGCTTCCTCCTTGGGCGCGGCGGCCGGCTGGCGGCTGGTGGGCATGTGTGTGACCACATAGCCTGCGGGCTTCACGCCCGCGCGGTCCAGCTGTTGGCTCAGCCGCACATACATCTCACGCAAGGCATCGCCCAGCGGAATCGCGCCAACCTGCAGCCAGCGCGCGCGCACCGCGGCGTCCACATGCAGGCCTTTGAGCGACTTCACCAGGGCACCCACGATCACCTCGACGCGCAGCGGGTTGGCCTCGGGGTTCACGACCGTGAGACCCAGGGCACCGTTCAGGCGCTTGGTCAGCGTCACGAGTTCTTCGTCCACCGCCATCTTGACGATTTGCTGCACCCGCGCCTGTTCCACGGTCTCCTGCACCTGGTCGTCGCCCATGAGCTCCAGCTCGTCAAAGCTCACGGTGGACGATCGGCGCGAGCCGCTGCCGGTGTGCGGCAAGGCGTTCTCCATCGACTCGCCCAACACGGCCAGAAAGCGTGTGGCCATCAGATCGCGGTGCGATTCGAGCGTGGTGCGGGCTTGCAACAGGCTCTGCCGCTCGCTCAGGTGGCTGGCCGAAGCCTCGCGCTCCCTGAGCGTGCCGTGCAAGGTGCCGACCCAGCGGGGTATCCACTCACGGGCCTGGACAAGGGCTTCTCGCAGGCAGGCGTCAAAGGCTTGGGTGTTGCTGGCGTCCATGCAGACAGCTCTTTCTTGCTGAGGCGGTTCGAATGAAGAATTGTCCCCGGCATGAGACGGCCAGGAACCCTGAAAGACCCCCGAATTTAACGCCAGTTCAGGGCTTTGACATCAGCGCGCGCCAACCTTCGGGGCCCAGGTCGCGCAGCGTCTTGAGGTTGCGCTCGACGATGGCCTCGGCGTCCCCGGCGTCGGAAGCAATCGCGCGCTCCACGCTGTCTTCGCGCAACAGGTGCAGCGTTGGAAACGGTGCGCGGTTGGTGGCGTTGGTGACATCGTCGGCGTCGGTGCCGTCGAATTGAAACAAGGGGTGAAAAGGCGCGACCTGGATCACCCCGTCCAGTTCGTGCTCGGCCACCACGTCGTCCACGACATTGAGGAAATCGTTGAATACCTCGAAGTCGGGAAACAGCGTGGGGTGCACCAGCAGCGTGGTGTCGATCTCTTCCGCGGGCGTGTTCACCAGCAAGTCCAGCTCGCGGTCGAGATCGTCGAGAAACGCATCCAGGTGCCGCGCCGTGCTCACGACGATGCGCACCTGGTTCTTCGCATACACGGCGCGCGCGAACGGGCAGAGGTTCAGGCCAATGACGGCCTTCTCGATCCAGTGGCGCGTAGCGGCGAGAACTTGGTCTTCATTCATGAACAGAGATGCCGGCGTGAGGGTATTGAATCCAGAGATGCGGAGGGTCCGGCTCCGCCGGCCCAACGCATCGCCCCCTTGAGGGGGTGACCGCCCGAGCATCGGGCGGGCGCGGGGGTGGGCTTATTTCAAGGCTTTGAAGCGCATGCGCTTGGGTTTCGCGCCCTCTTCACCCAGGCGCTTCTTCTTGTCGGCTTCGTACTCCTGGTAGTTGCCGTTGAAGAACACCCACTGGCTGTCGCCCTCGGCGGCCAGGATGTGGGTCGCGATGCGGTCCAGGAACCAGCGGTCGTGGCTGATCACCAGCGCGCAACCGGCGAATTCGAGCAGCGCGTCTTCGAGCGCGCGCAGGGTTTCCACGTCCAGGTCGTTCGACGGTTCGTCCAGCAGCAACACGTTGCCGCCTTCGGCCAGGGTCTTGGCCAGGTGCAGACGCCCACGTTCACCGCCCGACAGCGTGCCCACGCGCTTTTGCTGGTCGCCACCGGAGAAGTTGAAACGCCCGCAGTACGCGCGGCTGGGCATCTGGAACTTGCCCACGGTGATCATGTCCAGGCCACCCGAGATGTCTTCCCACACGGTCTTTTCGCCGGCCAGGCCGTCGCGGCTCTGGTCGACCACGGCCATGCGCACCGTCTGGCCGATCTTCACTTCACCGGAATCGGGCTGTTCCTTGCCGCTGATCAGCTTGAACAGCGTGGACTTGCCCGCGCCGTTCGGACCGATGATGCCGACGATGGCACCGGCGGGAATCTGGAAACTCAGGTTGTCGATCAGCAGGCGGTCGCCAAAGCTCTTCGACACGTTCTTGAACTCGAACACCTCGTTGCCCAGGCGCTCGGCCACGGGAATGAAGATTTCGTTGGTTTCGTTGCGCTTCTGGTAGTCGACGTCGCTCAGCTCTTCAAAGCGCGCCAGACGCGCCTTGCTCTTGGCCTGGCGGCCCTTGGGGTTCTGGCGCACCCATTCCAGTTCCTTCTTCATGGCCTTGGTGCGCGCGTCTTCGGTGCGCTGCTCCTGCTCCAGACGGGCTTCCTTCTGCTCCAGCCAGGTCGAGTAGTTGCCCTTGTACGGAATGCCATGGCCTCGGTCGAGTTCGAGAATCCACTCGGCCGCGTTGTCAAGGAAGTAGCGGTCGTGGGTGATGGCCACCACGGTGCCCGAGAAACGCTTGAGGAACTGCTCCAGCCAGTCCACCGATTCGGCGTCCAGGTGGTTGGTGGGTTCGTCGAGCAACAGCATGTCGGGCTTGGACAGCAGCATGCAGCACAGCGCCACGCGGCGCTTTTCACCACCGGAGAGCACGCCCACCTTGGCGTCCCAGGGTGGCAGGCGCAGTGCGTCGGCGGCGATTTCCAGCTGGTGTTCGCCGTCGGTGCCCGAGGTGGAGATGATGGCTTCTAGCTGGGCCTGTTCGGCGGCCAGCGCATCGAAGTCGGCGTCTTCTTCGGCGTAGGCCGCGTACACCTCTTCCAGGCGCTTCTGGGCAGCGCGCACGCCGCTCATGCTGTTTTCAACCGCTTCGCGCACGGTCTGCTCCGCGTCCAGTTTTGGCTCCTGCGGCAGGTAACCGATGCGAATGCCCGGCATCGGGATCGCTTCGCCTTCGATTTCCTTGTCGAGGCCGGCCATGATCTTGAGCAGCGTGGACTTGCCCGAGCCGTTGGTGCCGAGCACGCCGATCTTGGCGCCGGGGAAGAAGGAGAGCGAGATGTCCTTGAGAATCTGACGCTTGGGCGGCACGATCTTGCCGACCCGGTTCATGGAAAAAACGTATTGAGCCATGGGATTTTTCTGCCTGAAGAAGCTGCGGCCAGGACGGCCGCGCAACCCATGATTATCCCCTTAGAAGGGTCAAGGGCGCCTTGACGGAGGCAAAGCCACTATCGTGCGACAATATGGCCTGTCGGGCACATCAGTTGGCCCGGCACCAGCACTTCGCTGGGGTGTGCGCAAATCGCTTGCGACCACCGACTTCCTGAATCCATCTGCCCCAGACTGACCGGGCGCCGCAGCCAACCCAGGCCGCGACAACCGGAGTGGCCGATGCCCCCAGCGCCCGGACGGGCGCCTCATCTAAATGACCTTTGACGATCTGAACCTGGCCCCGGCCATCGTGCAAGCTGTGCGCGAACACGGCTACGAAACCCCCACCCCCATTCAAGTTGAAGCCATCCCGGCCGTGCTGGCCGGGCGCGATCTGCTCGGTGGCGCCCAGACCGGCACCGGCAAGACCGCTGCCTTCACCCTGCCCATGCTGCAGCGCCTCTCCAGCAGCGAACGCAGCAAGAGCCGCTTCGGCGGTGTCGGCATCCGCGCCCTCGTGCTCACCCCCACCCGCGAACTCGCGGCGCAGGTCGAAGAGTCGGTGCGCGTTTACGGCAAACACCTCTCGCTCACATCCACCGTCGTCTTCGGCGGCGTGGGCATGAACCCGCAGATCAACGCCATGAAGCGCGGCGTGGACATCCTCGTGGCCACCCCCGGCCGCCTGCTCGACCTGCAGCAACAAGGCTTCCTGGACCTGTCCACCGTGCAGATGCTGGTGCTTGACGAAGCCGACCGCATGCTCGACATGGGCTTCATCCACGACGTGAAGAAGATCCTCGCGCTGGTGCCCAAGGACAAACAGAGCCTGCTGTTCTCGGCCACCTTCAGCGACGAGATCCGCGATCTGGCCAGCGCCCTGCTCAAGGACCCGCTGCACATCCAGGTCACCCCGCGCAACACCACGGTGCAGCGCATCACCCAGGTGATCCACCCGGTGGGCCGCGGCAAGAAGAAGGCCTTGCTGGTGCACATCATCAACCAGCACAACTGGAGCCAGGTGCTGGTGTTCACGCGCACCAAGTTCGGCGCGAACAACGTGGCCGAGTACCTGAGCAAGAACGGCATCGAGGCGATGGCGCTGCACGGCAACAAGAGCCAGGGCGCGCGCACGCAGGCGCTGGCCGGCTTCAAGAGCGGCGAGATCCGCGCTCTGGTGGCCACCGACATCGCCGCGCGCGGCATCGACATCGACGAGCTGCCGCACGTCGTGAACTACGAAATCCCCAACGTTTGCGAAGACTACGTGCACCGCATCGGCCGCACCGGCCGCGCGGGCAACAGCGGTGAAGCCGTCAACCTCGTGAGCCTGGACGAAGAAGGCTTCATGATGGAGATCGAGCGCTTCACCAAGCAACAGATTCCGGTGCAGATCTTCCAGGAGTTCATGCCCGAGCCCGGCGAAAAGGCCGAGCCCATCGCCATGGGCCGCCAGACCATCTGGGGTGGCGCCGGCAAGCCGCCGAGCCGCGAGGTGATGGCCGCTGCCGCCAAGGCCGCGCGCACCGAAATGCTGACGCGCGTGCGCGAGAAGAAGGCCAGTGACGGCCACCAGGGTCGTGGCAATGGTGGCGGCGGTGGCCAACGCCAGCGCCCAGCCGGTGACGGTGCTCAGGCCGATGGCCCGCGCGGTGACGGCGGCGGTCGCCGTGGTGGCAACGGTGGCGGCCAGCGGGCCAACGGCAATGGCGGCGGTGGCAACGGCCAGCCGCGCCAGGGTCAGCGCCACGGTGGTCAACAGGGCCAACGCCCACCCCGCGACGATCGCGGTCCGCGCCAGGACCGTGGCCCGCGTGACGACAACGAGGGTGGCTCCGAGCGCCAGCCCGGCCCGAATGCCCACCTGGGCAGCCTGCGCATCAAGGAACCGCGTCCACGCGCGGCCAACCCCGGTGGCCAACCGGATCCGCTGCGCACCAGCATCGACGCCATGCGCACCGGCAACCGCGGTGGCAAGGGCGGCGGCGGCGGTGGACGCGGCAATGGCGGTGGTGGCCAACGTGGTGGCGGCGGCGGCGGTGGTGCCGATCCCTTGCGCACCAGCTTCGGCAGGATCCGCTAACGCGCACCGCGCCCTGGGTCGGCCTGCATTTCGCACTACAGTGCGTTCATGCAGCCAGACCTGAACATCTCCGCTTCCAACGCCCCGCTTGCCCTCCCCGGCAACGGGGCGTTGCCACGTTGGACCACCTTGATGGTGGCCACTTGCAACGTGCTCAACCTGGCCTTGCCCGGCCGGCACTTCTACGAAGGGCAACTGCCCTACAGCCAGAACGAGTACGACCGCAAGGTGGACTGGCTGGGCAACCGTTTCAGGGCGCTCAATGCCGACGTGCTCGCGCTGCAGGAGGTGTGGGACGAAGACGCGCTGCGCACGGCCGTGGCGCGCAGCGGTTTGCAATACGGCGTGGTCACCGTGCCCGGCGCGGAAAACGGCCCGGGCTACGCCGGTGCGCAAGGCACGCCGCGTGTGGGCATCGTCACGCGGCTCAAGGTGGAGTCGCTGGAGTCCATCACCGATTTTTCCCCCGCCGCCGCGGTGCAGGTGCCGGGCCTGGGCCTGCACACGCGCTTCGAGCGGGCGCCGCTGGTGGCCACGCTGCGCATGAAACACGGGCAACCCTTGTGCGTCATCACCGCGCACCTCAAGAGCAAGCGGCCGAAGTTTCTGGAAGACGCCAACGGGAAGATCAACGAAGACACGGACGACCCGGCGGTGCAGGCCCTGGCTTCGCTGCGCTCGCTGATCATGCGCGCCAGCGAAGCGCTGGCGCTGCGCCTGAAGGTGGTCGAGTTGCTGCACCGCACGCACCTGCCCCTGGTGCTGATGGGCGACCTCAACGACAGCCCCCACAGCGTGACCACGCAGCTGATCGCGGCCACCTCACAGACGGCCTACGACAAGGGCGCGCGCGATACCGCGCTCTACAGCGCCTGGGATGTGCAGGGTGAGTTCGCGCTGCGCCGCGACGTGGCGTACTCGCACATCCACCAGGGCTTCCCCGAGGTGCTGGACCAGGTGCTGGTGAGCGAGGAGTTTGTGGCCACCAGCCGCGGCGCGATCGGTGACGTGCGGCGCGTGGAGGTGTTCAACGACCACCTGTTCGAAGGCCGTGACCGCAGCCACAGCGACCACGGCTTCGTGCGCGCGCTGCTGCGGCTGCGCCTGCCCGACGGGCCGGCCTCAGCGGCTTGAAGCGGGCGCCGGCGTGCCGGCGCTTTCGCGCATGCGCTGGGCCAGGTGCGCCAGCGCCTCTTCCACCTGATCGACCAGCACCAGGCACAGGTCGCCGGGTTGCAGGCGCGCGAGCGCGGTGTCGATGGCGATGAATTCGCCGCGAATTTCCTGCACCTCGCGGGTGCGGCTGGCACCGTTCAGGCCTTGGCGCAGCAGCGCGAGCACCTCGCCGTCTTCGCGTCCGCGCTGGCAGGCGTCCTGGAACAGCAGCACGTCGTCAAACGCCGCGCCCAGGATCGCCGTCTGTTCGCGGATGTCTTCGTCGCGGCGGTCGCCCGCGCCACTGATGACCACGCTGCGCCGCTTCGCCGGCATGGCGTTCACGGCATCGACCAGCGCGCGCATGGCATCGGGGTTGTGGCCGTAGTCGGCGATCACGGTCGCGCCACGGTAGTCCATCACGTTGAAGCGGCCAGGCGCGTTGTCGGCGTCGTTGGAAAAGCTGGACAGGCCGCGCACGATGGTGTCCCAGTCCAGGCCCGCGCACCAGGCCGCGCCGATGGCGGCCATGACGTTGTCCTTCTGGAACCCGATCGTGCCGTTGCGGGTGATCGGCACGCCCTGCAGCGGAATCTGCACGCGCCAGCTGCCCTCGGTCACGAGGATGCGGTCGCCTTCGACGCAGATGGTGCGCTTGCCTTGCACGCGGTGCGCGGCGAGCACGGGGTGGTCGTGGTCCTGCGCGAAGAAGACCACGCCGCCGGTGCACTTGGCCGCCATGGCCGCGACGATGGGGTCGGCCGCGTTGAGCACGGCATAACCCGTGGGCGCGACGTTCATCACGATCACGCGCTTGAGCACGGCGAGGTCTTCGACGGTGGTGATGTAGTTCAGGCCGAGGTGATCGCCCGCGCCGACGTTGGTGACGACGGCCACCTGGCACTGGTCGAACCCTAGACCCTCGCGCAGCATGCCGCCGCGCGCGGTTTCGAGCACGGCCGCATCCACGTCGGGGTGCATCAGCACGTTGCGCGCGCTCTTGGGGCCGGAACAGTCGCCGCTGTCGATCTGGCGGCCGTCGACGTACACGCCGTCGGTGTTGGTCATGCCCACGCGCATGCCGCTGGCGGCCATGAGGTGCGCGATCAGCCGCGTGGTGGTGGTCTTGCCGTTGGTGCCGGTGACCGCCACCAGCGGGATGCGCCCGTCGTCGCCCTGCTCGTACATGTGCGCGATGATGGCTTCGCCCACCGGGCGGCCTTTGCCGTACGACGGCGAGAGGTGCATGCGCAGGCCGGGCGCGGCGTTGACTTCGACCACGCCGCCGTGCTGCTTTTCCAGCGGTACGTGCACGCTCTCGCAAACCACGTCCACGCCGCAGATGTCCAGCCCCACGGTTTGCGCGGCGGCCACGGCGCGCGCGGCCACATCGGGGTGCATGTCGTCGGTGACGTCGGTGGCGGTGCCGCCCGTGCTCAGGTTGGCGTTGTTGCGCAGCACGACGCGTCGGCCCATCTCGGGCACGGATGCGGGCGTCAAACCTTGCACATCCAGGCGCGCCAGGGCGATGTCGTCGAATCGGATCTTGGTGAGCGAGGTGGCATGGCCATCGCCGCGCTTGGGGTCGGCGTTGACCAGGTCGACCAGCTCGCGCACGGTGTGCTCGCCGTCTCCGATCACGTGCGGCGGGTCACGCCGCGAGGCGGCCGCCACCTTGTTGCCCACGACCAGCAAACGGAAATCGCTGCCCGGCAGGAATTTCTCCACCATCACCTCGCCGTACTCGGCGGCGGCGCGAAAGGCGATGTCCAGGTGTTCGCGGGAGGTGATGTTGACCGTCACGCCCTTGCCCTGGTTGCCGTCCTGCGGCTTGACAACCACAGGCAAGCCGATCTCCTGTGCGACCACCCAGGCGTCATTGGCATCGCCGACCGGCCGACCTTCGGGCACCGGCACACCGGCGGCGGCGAGCAGCGCCTTGGTGAGGTCTTTGTCCTGCGCGATCGATTCGGACACGGCACTCGTGCTGTCCACCTCGGCGGCCCAGATGCGGCGCTGGCGCGAGCCCCAGCCGAATTGCACCAGGCTGCCCGATGTGAGGCGGCGGTAAGGGATGTTGCGCGCCACGGCGGCGTCGACAATGCAGCCGGTGCTGGGGCCCAGGCGCACGTCTTCGTCCAGCGCGCGCAGGCGGGCGATGGCGGCCACCACATCGAAGCCCTGCGGTTCACCCGCGTTGACCGCGGCGAACAATTCCCGCGCGATGTCGAAGGCCAGCCGGCCCACCACCTCTTCGCTGTACTCCGCCACCACCTGGAACACGCCTGGCTCCAGCGTGGTTGATGTGCGGCTGAAGGTCACGGGGCAACCGGCCTGCGCCTGCAGCGCCAGCACGGTGTCTTCCAGCACGTGCGCGAGCGACAGGTGGTCCTGCTGGTTGGTCGGCTGCAGCGGGCCCACCGCAGGAAAGAGTTCGCGCAGCCGCCGTTCGAAATCCGGCAGGGCTTGCAGGTCCATCTCATGCGGCTCGCAGGCGACGATCGCCTCGATGCAGGTGTGGCGGCTCCAGAGATTGGGGCCGCGCAGGGGCCGGATGCGGGAAACGTCCATGACGGAACTTGGGTATGAATGAAAAGAGGAGTGACCGGCGTCTTAGCGCGCCGTGTCCAGGACAGCCGGTTCGGCCGGTTCGGGTG
This sequence comes from Hydrogenophaga sp. 2FB, assembly GCF_005503365.1. GTDB lineage: Bacteria > Pseudomonadota > Gammaproteobacteria > Burkholderiales > Burkholderiaceae_C > Hydrogenophaga. The sequence goes on along the minus strand of NZ_SCML01000013.1, from coordinate 103,564 downwards.
CCACGCCAGCGCCGAGACCCGAGGTCTCGATACCCGCCGCCATGAGTTCGGGCGAGACCGACAGCGCCCACGCAGCGGCGGCCACGGCCATCAAGGTGTGCAAGCCGAGCGACTGCACCAGCCCTTGCACCATGGGCGCATCCAGGCGCACGCGGTGCGTCTTGTGCGGGCCTTCGGCCAGCACCAGCGCGGCCCCCGACACGTACACCGTGCGCGAGCCGGCAGCGCGGTGCTGCGCCAGCGCGGGCGATTCGGCATCGAGCCCATAGAGGATCACGTCGCCGTCGCACAACTCGGCCATTTGCAGCACGCGGGCATCGTCGGCGTTGAGCACGGCCACGCCATCGGGCAACACCACGTCGACCTGGGTGCGCAGCACGCGGTAGAGCTGGTCGACGTTGTGCACGTCGTGCCGCTCCAGGCCCTGGATGTCGTCCAGGTCCGTCACCACGCCCACGGCGCAGCGGTCGTAGGCCAGGCCGTCGTCGAGGATGACGGCCGGACCGTTTTCCAGCACGACGGTGTCGATCTCGCGGTTCATCAGCAGGCGCCGGCCGGCTTCCCAGTGGGCGCTGGACCGGGCGTCGACCTTGCGGTTGCCCAGGAACAGACCGTCCTGGCAGGCCAGGCCGACCTGGTAACCGCTCAGGTGCAGCATCCAGGCCACCAGCCGCGCGATGGCGTTGCCATGGCGCGAGCCGGCGATGCCGACGATGGGCACGCGGCCATTGCCGCCGTCGTCGAACAGGTGGTCGACGATGGCGCGCCCGACCGGGCGCGAGAGGCCGGTGGCCGGCTTGAGGTGCATGAGCAGCCCCGGGCCGGCGTTCACCTCCACCACCGCCCCACCCTGGGCCTGCAACGGACGGCGGATGTCTTGCGCCACCAGATCGACCCCCGCCACGTCCAGCCCCACGACGCGCGCGGCCAGCGAAACGGCGTGCGCGACTTCGGGGTGCACGTCATCGGTGCAGTCGATGGCCACATTGCCGTTGCGTTGCACCATCACGCGCCGGCCGGCGGCGGGCACGGCGTCGCCGGACAGGCCCTGGCGCTCGATCAGCAGGCGCATGACGGGCTCGCGGTCCAGGTGAATGGTTTCCAACGGGAATTCTTCGGCCTCGCCACGGCGCGGGTCGCTGTTGAGCTGGCTGTCGATGAGCTGCGTCACGGTGGAGCGGCCATCGCCCACCACCGACAGGGTTTCGCCGCGCGCGGCCGCGACCACGCGGCCACCCACCACCAGAAGGCGGTGTTCGTCGCCCAGCACATAGCGCTCGACGATGACCTCGCTGCCCTCGGCATCGGCCACCTCGAAGGCTTTTTCGATGTCGGCGCGTTCGGACAGATCGAGGCTCACACCCCGGCCATGGTTGGCGTCCGACGGCTTGACCACCACCGGCAGGCCGATCTCCTGCGCGGCTTCCCAGGCGGCGGCCGGGCTGTCGACCACCTGGCCTTCGGGCACGGGCACGCCGCACGAGGCCAACAGGCCCTTGGTGAGGTCTTTGTCGTGCGCGATGTTGCCGGCGATGGCGCTGGTGCGGTCGGTTTCGGCCGTCCAGATGCGGCGCTGGCGTCGGCCATGGCCCAGTTGGACCAGGTTGCCTTCGTTCAGGCGCAGGTGCGGAATGCCTCGATCTGTCGCGGCCGCGACAATGGACGCGGTGCTGGGACCGAGGTAACTGTCGTCGATCTGCTCGACCAGGCGCGCCACGGCGGCGGGCACGTCGAACGGGGGTTCGCTGTCGGGCTGGCCGATGGCGGCCAGCAGCAAGGCATGCGCTTCCTGGAGCGCGGCGCGGGCCACGGCCTCGTCTCGGGCGCGAAACACCATGCGGTAGACGCCGCGTTTCGTGGTTTCGCGCGTCTGGCCGAACCCGGTGGGCATGCCCGCGAGGTTCAGCAGCTCGATGACGACGTGCTCAAGGATGTGACCGGCCCAGGTGCCTTCGCGCAGGCGCTCGATGAAGCCGCCGCGCTCGCCCACACCGCAGTGGTGTTCGACCAGCGCAGGCAGCCAGGCGATCAGGCGATCGGTGAGGCCGGGCAGTTTGTTGGACGGGAAATCTTCCAGATCGCCAAGATCCAGCCAGACTTCGAGGACCGAACGGTAGGTCCAGATGTTGGGGCCGCGCAGGTAGTTGACGCGCAGCAACGTGATGTCGTGTTTAGAGCTCATGTCTCCGACGGGACGCAGGGTTTTGGCGGCCGGGTGTAGCACCGGCCAGGCTTCACAAGAACTTCAATGCCATCAGCAGTCACGGGCTCGACATCGGTGAAAATGCAAGGCTCCCTTGTGGGAGCATGCCGTTCTTCGCGGTCGACGCCACGCTGTCATCTTCACCATGCTTTCACACTTTCCAGCTGATCCCTCAGCTCCAGCAGCCGACCCTGCACAGGACGCCTTGCGGCCCGCATCAACCCAGCTGGGGGGCGATGATAGCGCTGTCGCCTCGTTGTCGCTGGACTTGCACAGCGATTTAACTTTCCGTAACCAAACGCTGTTGCTAAGCCGCCAAAAGTTCACGCTTGGTGACAAAGTCTGGCCGCTCTCCTCGGATATGGAACTTCGCCTGAGCGACCACGCCGGCGTGGGCATGCTCGAGCTGTGCGATGCCGGCGGCCGGCTGGCCGTCTGGCGCTTCACCATGGCCGAGCACAACCGGGCCGCGCGCCTGGTCGAGCAGTTCCGGCGCGTGATGGCGCAACGGGTGCAGACCGCCGAGCAGGCGCTGGACGAACCCGCCCGCATCTGCCCCCAGTGCCAGGCGATCCTGCCGCCCGACAGCGACGAATGCCCCGAATGCGCGCGCGACGCCCAGGCGCCACCCCCCTCCACCTGGGTGCTGCTGCGCCTGTGGCGCTTCGCCAGGCCGTACCGCTGGACGCTGCTCACCGGCTTCCTGCTCACCCTGGCGTCCACCGCCGCCACCCTGGTGCCGCCCTACCTGACCATTCCGCTGATGGACCGGGTGCTGATCCCGTTCCAGAACGGCCAGGACATCGACACCACGCTGGTACTGATGCTGCTGGGCGGCCTGCTGGGTTCCGCCCTGCTCGCCTGGAGCCTGGGCTGGGCTCGCACCTGGCTGCTGGCGCTGGTGTCCGAGCGCATCAGCTCGGATCTGCGCACCACCACGTTCGACCACCTGCTCGAACTCTCGCTCGACTACTTCGGCAGCAAACGCACGGGCGACCTGATCGCGCGCATCGGCAGCGAAACCGACCGCATCAGCGTCTTTCTGTCGCTGCATGCGCTCGATTTCATCACCGACGTGCTGATGATCACCATGACGGCGGTGATCCTGTTCTCCATCAACCCCTGGCTGGCGCTGGCCACGCTGGTGCCCCTGCCCTTCATCGGCTGGCTGATCCACCTCGTGCGCGACCGCCTGCGCACCGGCTTCGAGAAGATCGACCGCGTCTGGGGCGAGGTCACCAATGTGCTGGCCGACACCATTCCGGGCATCCGAGTGGTCAAGGCCTTCGCCCAGGAAGCGCGCGAAGCCAAACGCTTCAAGCGCGCCAACGAGCACAACCTGGCCGTCAACGACCGCATCAACAAGACCTGGTCGCTGTTCACCCCCACCGTCACCCTGCTCACCGAATTCGGCCTGCTGGTGGTGTGGGCCTTCGGCATCTGGCTGGTGAGCCAGAGCAACATCACGGTGGGCGTGCTCACCGCCTTCATTGCCTACATCGGGCGCTTCTATGGCCGGCTCGACTCGATGAGCCGCATCGTCTCGGTCACGCAGAAGGCCGCTTCAGGCGCCAAGCGCATCTTCGACATCCTCGACCACGTCTCCAACGTGCCCGAGCCCACGGCACCCGTGCCGCTGAAACGCGTGCAGGGCGGCCTGCAGATGGAGGGCGTGAGCTTCCGTTATGGCAGCCGCACGGTGATCCGCAACCTGAGCCTGGACATCCTGCCCGGCGAGATGATCGGTCTGGTGGGGCACAGCGGCTCGGGCAAGAGCACGCTGGTGAACCTGCTGTGCCGCTTCTACGATGTGAGCGAAGGCGCGATCCGCATCGACGGCACCGACATCCGCCGCGTCGGCGTGGCCGACTTCCGCCGCCACATCGGCCTGGTGCTGCAGGAGCCCTTCCTGTTCTTCGGCACCATCGCCGAGAACATCGCCTACGGCAAACCGGGCGCCACGCGCACCGAAATCGTCGCCGCCGCGCGCGCCGCGCACGCGCACGAATTCATCCTGCGCCTGCCGCAGGGCTACGACTCGCTGGTGGGCGAGCGCGGCCAGGGCCTTTCGGGCGGTGAGCGCCAGCGCATCAGCATCGCGCGCGCGCTGCTGATCGACCCACGCATCCTGATCCTGGACGAAGCCACCTCGTCGGTGGACACCGAGACCGAGAAAGAAATCCAGAAGGCGCTGGACAACCTGGTGCAGGGCCGCACCACCATTGCCATCGCGCACCGCCTCTCCACCCTGCGCAAGGCCGACCGGCTGGTGGTGATGGACCGCGGCCAGGTGGTCGAGATCGGCCCGCACGACGAATTGATAGCGCTGCGCGGCGCGTACTGGCGGCTGTACGAAGCGCAGGCGCGCAAGGAGCAAGAGGCCGCCGCCCTGCTCGACGCCGACACACCCCAGGACGACGACGCATGAGCACCCCGACCCCAACGCCCACCTGGCGTTTGCAACGCAACGCCTTCGCCCGCCTGGTGCTCACCGACGAAGCCGGTGTCGAGCACGTCGGCGTGGTGCCCGTGCGCGCCTTCCCGATCGGCGCGCCCGACGAAGGCGTGTCGCTGGTGGGCAGCGACGGCCACGAACTGGTGTGGGTCGATCACCTCTCGGCGCTGCCGGCAGACCTGCGCCAGTTGCTGGAAGCAGAACTCGCACAGCGCGAGTTCACGCCGGTGATCCAGCGCATCGACTCGGCCTCCACCTTCTCCACGCCCAGCACCTGGCACGTGACCACCGACCGCGGCGCCACCAGCTTCGTGCTGCGCAGCGAGGACGACATCCGCCGACTGGAAGGCCAGGCGCTGCTGATCCTGAGCAGCCACGGCGTGACGTTCACGGTGCGCGACCGCAGCGCGCTGGATGCGCACTCGCGCCGGCTACTGGATCGTTTTCTTTAAGCCGCCTACAGGTCCAGCACCAGCCGGGGCGACAGCGAGCGCGAGCAGCAGGGCAGAAAACAGTTGTTCTGTGCCTGTTCGTCGGGCGAGAGGTACATGTCCCGGTGCTCGGGCTGGCCGTCGAGCACGCGTGTGAGGCAGGTGCCACACACGCCTTGCTCGCAGGAGGTGGCCACCACCACCCCGGCATCCGCCAGTGCCTGCGCCGCCGTGCGAGACGGCGGAACAGAGATCACACGGCCGGAACTCGCCAACTGGATCTCGAACGCGCCATCGTCCTCGGACGCCACGACGGTGGACGCAAAGTACTCATAGTGCACATGGTCGTCGGCCCAGCCCAGCCGCTTCGCGGTGCCGATCACGGCGTCCATGAAACCTTTGGGGCCGCAGACGTAGAGATGCACACCGGGGGTCGGTTGCGCCAGCAGCGCTTCCAGGTCGGCGCCCTGCTCGTCGTCGTGGTGAAACCGCACCCGCGGTGCAAAGCCCGACCGAAGAATGCGTTCGCGAAAGGCGGTGCGCTCGCGCGAACGGGTGCAGTAGTGCAGATCGAAGTCGGCCTGCACCGTCGCCAGGCGTTCGGCCATGCAGAGCAAGGGCGTGATGCCAATGCCCCCGGCCAGCAACAACGACTTCTTCGCGTTCGGCTGCAACTCGAAGTGGTTGCGCGGGCGGCTGATCGACAGCGTTTCCCCGACGCGGATCTGCTCGTGCACCGCGCGCGAGCCTCCGCGAGAGCCCGGGTCCTTGAGTACCGCGATGAGGTAGCGGTGGCTTTCGGTCGGGTCGTTGCACAGCGAGTACTGCCGCACGAGCCCGTTGGGCAGGTGGACGTCGACATGGCTGCCGGCCGAGAACGCAGGCAGCGCATCGCCTTGCGCATCCACCAGTTCAAGGGCGCAGATGTCCAGGGCTTCGGTGGACTTGCGGGCGACCCGCACGCTCAGGCTGGCATTCGTCATGCGGTGGCCACTCCTCAGATGCTGTAGGTTTCGTAGGTCGATGGATGGAACAGTTCAGCCACATCCATCTGCCGCGCCGACAGGCCTTGCGAGTGGTGGTGGCGCACAAAGGCCTCCAGTGTCTTGCGCGACGCGGCCACGCCATAGGGCCAGTAGTCCTCACCCATCACCGACTTGGCGGCCTTGAGCTGTTCTTCGACGAAAGGCAGCGTGACCTTGGTGGCGGAGGTGTCTCCTAGCAGATCGAGGGCGGCGCTCTTGGCTTGCGAGAAGGCCTTGAAGACGGCCATGGGCAACCACGGGTGTTGCGCCGCCAGCTCTTTGCGAATGCCCACCACGTGCATGATCGGGAACACACCGGTGCGCTGGTAATACGCCTTGGCGGTGGCGGTGGGATCGTCGAACAGCCAACCAATGTTCGGGTTGCGCAAGGCCACGGCGTTGGGCGGGCGCGGCCCGATGAAGCCATCGATCTCGCCACGGTCGAGCAAGGCCGAGATGGTCTGGCCTTCGGGTGCGCTTTCCACCCGGATGTCGGGCGGCAGCTGCAAGGCAATTTTCTCGGGCCGGGAAGGCGTGTCGATGCCGCCGCGCACCCAGGTCACGTCGCGCGGATGCACGCCATGGTCGTCCTCCAGAATCGCGCGCGCCCAAACGTTGGCGGTCAACTGGTACTCGGGCAGTCCGATGCGCTTGCCCTTCAAATCCTCGGGCCGCTGGATGCGGTCCTTGCGCACATAGATGGACGTGTGGCGAAAGGCGCGCGACACGAACACCGGCACCGCGATGTAGGGGCACTCACCGCGCGTGTGCTTCACGAGGTAACTCGAAAACGAGAGCTCCGTGATGTCGAAGTCCTGGCTGCGCATGGCCCGAAAGAACATCTCTTCCGGATTGAGCAGCATGTAGACGGGGTCCACCCCATCGATCTGGACGCGCCCATCAAAGAGCGGTCGCGTGCGGTCGTAGTCGCCCATGGCGACGGAAAGTCGAAGCTTGTTCATGCGAAATCGGTGTGGGTGTGGCTGTGGGTGCGCGATCAGGGTTTGCGGGTGGAACCGAGCGACTTCACAAGGGGTGTCCAGCGGTCGATCTCGCTCTGCACGTAACGCGTGAACGTGGTCGCATCCCAGTCCTGCGACTCGATGCCTTCCTGCTCCATCAGCTTGCGCACCGGCTCGCTCTTCATGCCACGGCGCACTTCCGCGTTGATCTTCTCGACCAGGGCGGGCGCCATGCCGGGCGGGCCCGACAGCGAGAACCAGGTGGTCGCGTTGAGCTCCGGGTAACCCGCCTCGGCGAAAGTCGGAACCCCGGGAAGGTCTGCCGAGCGCTTGGGTGAGGTGATGGCCAGTGCCTTGATCTTGCCGGAGCGGATGAAGGAGCTGGCCGAGGTGTAGGTGATGAAGGCCGCGGGAATCTGGCCACCCGCCAGGTCGGCCACGGCCGGTGCCGCGCCCTTGTAGCCGATATGGGTCTGCGCGTACTTGGCCCGCTGCGCGAACAACTGGCCAATGAGTTCGCCATGCGTGCCCTGCCCTGGCGATCCCCAGGTGAGCCCGCCGGGTTGTTGCTGCACCAGCGCCACGAACTCCTTGAGCGTGTTGACCTGCATCGAAGGATGCACCACCAGCACGGTGGCAGGGCCGCCCAGCATGGCGATGTGCGTGAAGTCCGCCATGGGCTGGAGGGTCTTGACTTCGACGGGTGCGATGACGTGCGAGCCGATGCCAGAGACCACCAGCGTGTAGCCATCGGGTGGCGTCTTGGCCACCTGGCTCGATCCGATCGTGCCCCCACCACCCGGACGGTTGTCGATCACGAACGGCTGCTTGAACGCCGTCTGCAAGTGCAGGCCAATGGCCCGGCCCAGCGTGTCGGAAGAGCCGCCCGCCGCGTACGGCACGACGATGCGCACCGGCTTGGTGGGCCAGCTGGCCACGTCGCTGGATTGCGCGCCGACAGCGCCGGCGCCCATGGCAACGGCACAGAACAAAAGCGAAGAAGAGAGTTTGCGAACCATCGTTGTCTCCAAAAAATGTGGGGCTTGCTTCGACCTGCGAATGACTTTATCATCGTTCCACATGCAGGCAAACAGTTCTTTTATGTGGAACAGGAGATAAACCGATGTTGAAGAAAGAGCAGAACGAATTGGTCACGCGCACCAGCGCGGGCACCCCCATGGGCGAGATGTTTCGCCGCTATTGGCTGCCGGCCTTGTTGTCGGAAGAGCTGGCCGAACGCGACGGCCCGCCGGTGCGCGTGCAGTTGCTCGGCGAGCGCCTGATCGCCATCCGCGACACGCAGGGTCGCCTGGGTGTGATGGACGAGTTCTGTGCCCACCGTGGTGTTTCACTCTGGTTTGGCCGCAACGAAGAGAGCGGCCTGCGCTGCCCGTACCACGGCTGGAAGTACGACGTGTCGGGCCGGTGCGTGGACGTGCCGTCCGAGCCCGAAGGCAGCCGCTTGTGCGAGCGCATCGCGCTCAAGTCCTACCCGCTGATCGAGCGCGGCGGCGTCATCTGGATCTACATGGGGCCGCCCGAACTGCAGCCACCACCACCCGAATGGGAATTCGCGACCGTGCCCGCCGAGCAGAGCTTCACGTCCAAGCGCGTGCAGGAATGCAACTGGCTGCAGGCGCTCGAAGGTGGCATCGATTCGAGCCACGTCTCGTTCCTGCACAGCGGCGGCCTCAACACCGACCCGCTGTTCAAAGGCGCCAAGGGCAACGAATACAACATGAACGACCTGCGCCCGCAGTTCGAGGTGACCGATGCCGAAGGCGGGCTCTTCATCGGCGTGCGCCGCAAGGCCGAGCCGGGCTCGCTCTACTGGCGCATCACGCCGTGGATCATGCCGTGCTTCACCATGGTGCCGCCGCGCGGCGACCATCCGGTGCACGGGCATTTCTGGGTGCCCATCGACGACGAAAACTGCTGGGCCTGGAGCTTCGACTACCACCCCACGCGCGCCCTGAAAGACAGCGAGGTGCAGGCCATGAAGGACGGCGCCGGCATCCATTGCAAGTACGTGCCGGGCACCTACATTCCCCTGGCCAACAAGTCCAACGACTACCTGATGGACCGCGCGAAGCAGCGCACGGGCGAGCTCTACAGCGGTGTGGAAAGCATCGCCATCCAGGACTCGTCGCTGCAGGAAAGCATGGGCCCGATCCAGGACCGCACCCGCGAGCACCTGACCGGCACCGACCGCGGCATCGTGCAGGCGCGCCGTCGCCTGATCGCGGCGGCCACGGCGCTGGCCGAATCCGGCACCGCGCCACCCGGCAACGAACCGCACGTGCAGAAGGTGCGTTCGGCCGCCGTCGTGTTGCCCGAGGGCCAACCCTTCCAGGAAGCCGCGCGCGAAGCCTTGCGCGCGGAGCCCGGCAAACCGCACGCCACGGTATGAGCGAAACACGTTCCGTGAGGGCTGCCGTGGCGGTGGCGGTCGGCCGCACCGAGATCCAGGACATCGAGGTGCCCGCGACCGATGCCAGTTCGGGCACGCTGCGCGTGGCCATCACCGGCGTGTGCGGCAGCGACTGGGGTTACTACCAGAACCTGCCCCGCTCGCGCGGCCCCTTGATCCTGGGCCACGAGACGGTCGGCCATGTCGAGACGCTCGGCGCGCTCGCCGCGCAGCGCTGGAGCGTGAAGGAAGGCGACCTCGTGGCGCTCGAAGAGTACCTGCCCTGCGGCCACTGCGAGTACTGCCGCTCGGGCGACTTCCGCCTGTGCAACGCGACCGACTGGCGCCTGGGCGGCATGCGCTACGGCGCCACCGCGCTCAACGTGGCGCCGGGCCTGTGGGGTGGCTACGCGCAGGTGCAGCACCTGCACGCCAACACCGTGTTCCACCGCGTGCCGTCGGGCGTGTCGCCGCGGCATGCGGCCCTGGCGCTGCCGATCTCCAACGGCATCGAATGGGCCTACCTGCAAGGTGGCGCCGGGCCTGGGCAGACGGTGGTGATCCAGGGGCCGGGGCAACAGGGCCTGGCGTGTGTGGTCGCGGCGCGCGAGGCCGGTGCGGAGTGCGTGATCCTCACCGGGCTGTCGAACGAAACCGATCGCCGCCGCCTCGCGCTGGCGCGCGAGTTGGGCGCACACCACACGATCGACATCGAGCAGGACGACCTGCTGGAGACCGTGGCCGACATCACCGGTGGGCGCATGGCCGATCTGGTGATCGATTGCGCCTCGGGTGGGCCGGGCTCGGTCACGAGCGCGATGCAACTGGCGCGCAAGAAGGGCACGGTGATCCTGGGTGGCCAGAAACGGCGGCCCATTCCCGAGTTCGACAGCGACCGGATCATCGCCAACTTCCTGACGGTCAAAGGCATGCGTGGGCACTCCTATGCTTCGGTGGAGCTCGCACTGCAGCTCATCGCAGGCAATCGCCATAATGTGACGGCGATGAGTACGCACACCTTCTCTCTCGACGAGACGGACCTGGCCTTGAGATCGTTGGTCGGTGACGGCGTCGAGGGAGCCATCCACATGACCATCAACCCGCATCAGTGAGCAATACCGAGAAATCCGGCGAGAGCCGCAACCTGTCTTCCGTGGCGGCAGCCTTGAGGCTGCTGAAGACCTTCACGGCCGAAGAGCCCGAGCTGGGCATCACCGCGCTGTCCAAGCGCCTCGGGGTCGCCAAGAGCACTGTGCACCGGCTGGCGGTCACCTTGGTATCCGAAGGATTTCTCGAGCAGAACCCGGCCGATGGCCGCTACCGCCTGGGTCTGCTGCTCTTTTCGATGGGCACGCTCGTGCGCCGCCGCATGGACGTGGCCGAAGAAGCGGCGCCACTGCTGCACACCTTGTGCGAGCAAAGCGGCGAGACCGTGCATCTGGCGGTGCTGCACGGCAGCGAGATCCTGTACCTGCGCAACATCGAGAGCCGGCACGCCATCCGCCCCCGCTCGTACCTGGGCGTGCGCAAGCCGGCCTTTTGCACCAGCGAAGGCCGCGCGCTGCTGGCCTTCAGCCCACCGATGCTGATCGCCAACGCCTTGCGCGCCGACCTGCAACCGCGCACCGCGCACACCGTGGTGGGCAAGGCCGAGCTGCAACGGCTGCTGAGCGAGGTGCGCGAGAGCGGCCATGCGATCGACGACGAGGAAAGCGAAGACGGCATGCGCGGCGTGGCCGCCCCCATCTTTGATGCCAACGGCAACGTGTTGGCGGCCGTGGGCCTCGTGGCCCCCACGCAGCGCCTGACCAAACAGAAGCTGCGCGGCATCATTCCCATGGTGACCGAAACGGCGCAATTGATTTCGTCGCGCCTGGGATACGAAGCGGACTGAAACGCCATGAAGGCCACGCGCATCCCCGTCTGGTTGATGACGGGTTATCTGGGCAGCGGCAAGACAACCTTGTTGCGCTCCTGGCTGCGCGACGCGGCGTTGCAGGACGCCGCGCTGATCGTCAACGAGATCGGTGAGGTGGGTCTGGACGACAAGTTGCTGGGGCAGGCGGTCGACAGCGCGTCGCTGATCTCAAACGCGTGCATCTGTTGCACCGGCTTGCCCGGGCTTCAGGATGCGCTGGCCGATCTCTGGTGGGACCGCCTGCACCGCCGCCGCGCCGCCTACGGCTCGGTGGTGATCGAAACCACCGGGCTGGCCGATCCCCGTTCCGTGATCGATGCCTTCGAAAGCGTGCCCCTGCTGCGCGAACGCTACCGGCTGGCGGGCGTGTTCACCGCGGTCAGCGCGGTGGCCGGTTTGGACCTGATCGAAGCGCACCCGGAGGCGGTGGCGCAGGTCAGCGCCGCGGACGCGCTCATCATCACCAAGTGCGACCGGGCCGACGGCGCCGCCGTGGAGCGCGCGCTGCGCGAACTCCATCCGCGCGCGGCGATCGCCCGGTCACAGAACGCCTCGCTGGACTGGCCCCGTGCGATGGCCATGGCGACGGCCCGCCCCTCGACCCCAACGCCGCCCTGGCGTTTGCACGTGCCATCGGACCACGGCACCTCAACCCAGTTCGTGCCACTGGACGCGCCCCTGACGCTTGAGGAGCTTCACGCGCAGACCAATGCCCTTCATGGCGACGCCTTGCTGCGGCTCAAAGGCGTGATCCGGCTGGACGACGGGGATTTGCGCGATGTGCAGTGGTCGGTGGGTGACCTCGACCTCGCTGTGGCACCGTTTGCAGGCAACGTCCCCAGGCTGGGATTGACCTGCATTCGGCAGCGCGAAGGCCACGCGGCTTCGGCCAAGACCTAAAGGCCCTGCTGCGACACAAGGCCCGGGCGCGCGGAATAACGCACCAGACTGTCCAGCGCCTCGATCTCGACACGCGCATTGCGCCGGCCGCCATAGACCTCGGCATGGAGCCACGCCAGTTCGGCGTCCAGACGTTCCTGGTCCGCCAGCGTGCAGAACCAGACCTTGCCCTCGCCGTCCCAGCGGTAGCCGCGGGCCTTGAGCAGATCCTTGGACTCGAACGGCGAGCCGATGGCGCGCAGCTTGAAGCTGGACTTCGCGGCCACCGACATCAACTGGCCCAGGCCCGTGGCCGCACCCTCACCGATCGGCCGCGCGAGCACCTGCAGCAAGGCGTGGCAATCCACCTGGGCGCGGTGGGCGTCGTAGAACCAGCCCTGGTTCTGCGCCAGCGCGCTCAACTTGGACGACTCCGCGCCTGCGGCCTTCCAGTCGATATCGGCAAAGGAGCAGGCCCAGGCCTTCGAAGCGAAACACGGAAAACGCGCCTCCACGAAGGGACGGTCGAAGCCGGCGTTGTGCGCCACGATCAGGTCGGCCTGGGCCACCAGGGCCTGCACCTGCGCATCGTCCAGCTTGTGTCCCTGGACCATGTCGTCGCTGATGCCCGTCACTTCCTTTGCGATCGCGGGAATGGGCATGCCGGGGTCTTCGAAGCCTTCGAACAGCGTGACCGGCCCGAACGGAAGACCCGTGCCCAGGTCCACGCTGACCAGCAACATCGCCAGCTCGATGATCTTGTCGGCCTGGTGTGACAGGCCCGTGGTTTCGGTGTCGAGCACCAGCACGCGCTGAAACCCGCCGTGGGTCTGCGCACCCTCCGCGGCGACGGGCGACGGCCCGAAGTCCGTGCGCGGCACCAGGCGGCGCAGGACACGGAAATCCGGGTCCGCTTCCAGGCGTTGCGCCATCTCCTCCAGGGTCAGGGACGTCTTGGGAGAAGCGGGCTGGGTGGATGGTGCGGGTGAAGGTGGTGGCGTGGCGGGCGCGTCAAACTCGAAACTGAACTGGTTCATCCGCGAAGCCTACCTCACGAACACCGTCACCAGCGGCTCATCGCCCACCTGCCGGCTGCGGTGGCCGTGCACGGCGGGGTCAAACGTGGCGCCATCGGGCAGCGTGTCGGCCGAGTAGAAGTGCTGGCCCGGCCCGAAAGCGCGCCAGCTGCCGTCCTGCAAGCCGATTTCCATGATGCCCCGCAGCACGAACAGCCATTGCGCATCGCCAGTGCAATGGAACTCGCTGCGAAAGCCCACCGGACTCTCGCGCAATTGACAGCCCTTGGCGGGCAACAACGGCGAGAGCCGTGCCGCGGGCGAGCCCTCGCTCAAGGGAATATCGGCCTCGCGAAAACGGGCGCGGCCGTCGGTATCGGTGTACAAAATCACTTGTCGGAATGTGCTCGTGCTCAAGGGGACCTCCGGATGCGGGCCGTTGTTTGTACCAGAGCAAGCGCCGTCTTTTCACGCACACTACGCCCCCATGAAAGTTTTACTCGCCGAAGACGACACCATGCTGGGCAAGGGCATGGTGCATGGCCTGCACCTGGCGGGCTTCACCGTGGACTGGACCCGCGATGGCCTGGAAACACAGGCCGCGCTGCGCGACCACCCGTACGAGGTGCTGCTGCTCGACATCGGCCTGCCTGGGCTCGACGGCCTGCAGCTATTGCAATGGCTGCGTGCGGAAAACCGCCCGGTCGCGGTGCTGGTGGTGTCGGCGCGCGACGCGGTGGGTGACCGGGTCGCCGGTCTGAACCTCGGCGCCGACGACTACCTCACCAAACCGTTCGATCTCGACGAGCTGGTGGCGCGTGTGCACGCCCTGGCCCGCCGCCAGAGCGGCCGCGCCGCACCGGAATTGAAACTCGGGCGCCTGGTGTTGCGCCCGCTGCGCCGCGAAGCCTTGCTGGACAACCAGCCCGTCGTGCTGGCCGCGCGCGAGTACGACCTGTTGCTCGCCCTCATGGAACAACCCGGCACGGTGCTTTCGCGCGAACAGCTGGAGAGCCGCCTGTACGGCTGGCAATCCGAGGTGGCCAGCAACACGGTGGAAGTGCACGTGCACCACCTGCGGCGCAAGCTGGGCAGCGCCTGGATCAAGAACGTGCGCGGCGTGGGCTACAAGCTGGTGGCAGCGGCCTGATGATCAATTCCATCCGCCGGCGCCTGCTGCTGTGGCAGATCGCCGCGCTGGTGATCACCTGCACCCTGGTGTGCGCGCTGACCTACCACATGGCCTGGCAGGCCTTCAACCGTGTGCGCGATTTCGGCATGGAGCAGATCGCGCACTCGGTCGTGCGCCACGGCGTGCGGCCGCACAGCTGGGCCGCCGAGGTTCCCCGGCACACAGAGCCTTTGGCCACGGCACGCCCCGCACCGAGCGCCGACGCGCCGCCGTGGGCCACGGACGACCTGGGCATGTTCATCAGCCAGATCTGGTCGCTCTCGGGTGAACGCCTGTACGCCTCGGTCGACAGCGGCGGACCGCCGCTGCAGACACCGGGGTTTCACGACGTCGAGTGGTCGGGTGAAACCTGGCGCGTATTCACGCTGAGGGACGACGAGGAACTGGTGCAGGTGGCCAAGACCTCCAGCGACCGCGCGAGCAGCTTTGCCGAGATGGCGCCGTGGCTGCTGGCCCCGGCGGCCCTGGTGGTGCTGGTGCTGAGCGTGCTGATCCACGCGGCCGTGACCCGCGCGCTGGCGCCGTTGACCGCGCTGGGCCGCGACATCCGCCAACGCGGCGCGAACGACCTGCAGCCCATCGCCACCGACGGCATGCCCGAAGAAATCCTGCCGCTGGGCCAGTCGCTCAACCAGTTGCTGGAGCGGGTGGACGATTTGCTCAAGCACCAGCGCCAGGTGCTGGCCGACGCGGCGCACGAACTCAACACGCCCCTGGCCGTCATCAGCCTGCAAGCCCAACTGGCGCGCCGCGTACCGGAAGAGCAGCGCGGTGCCGCGCTCGACGAGCTCGACCAGGGCATCGCCCGCAGCGCGCACCTGGTGGCGCAACTGCTGCAGATGGCGCGGCTGGACGCCGATGCGCACCGCCACCAGCCCGCCGCGGTGCGCTGCGACCGGCTCGCCGCCGACGTGGTGGCGGCCTTCTCGGCCCAGGCCGAAGCGCGCGACATCGACCTGGGTCTGGACACCTGCGACGCGGCCAGCGTGTGGGCCGATCCGCAGGACATGCGGGTGCTGCTGGACAACCTGGTGGACAACGCGTTGCGCCACACCCCGCGCGGCAGCCGGGTTGACGTTCGTGTCGAGCAGCACGCGGGGCGCGTGAGCCTGGTGGTCCATGACAACGGCCCCGGCATTGCCGAGGCCGATCGCCAGCGCGTGCTGCAGCGTTTCGTGCGCCTGAAACCACAGGACGAAGCCACGGGCAGCGGCCTGGGCCTGGCCATCGTGATGCGCATCGCGCAAAACAACGAGGGGCTGCTGACCTTGGCCAGCAGCCCCTCGGGGGGTCTCAGCGTGCGCGTCGAGTTCGACGCGCATGGGGGCAGCGTTTAGCCGCCGGTCTTGCGGTTCGATTCGACCAGCTCGGCGCGAACTTCTTCGCGCGTCTTGCCCTGGGCCATCACAGGCTGCGCATAGCGGTTGGGATACAGCTCGTTGTACTTCGCGCCGGTCGCGCCGTCGGCGATCATGTCACCGGTGCGAATGGCTTCGGCCAGTTCGGCCTTCACTTCGGCGCGGGTCTTGCCCACGGCAGGCGCGGCGGCCACGGTGGAAGCATCAGCAGCGCGAACAGCGGCGTACTGAGCGGGTGCAATCTGGTTGTAGCGTTGGCCGGTTGCGCCGTCGGCGATCAGGTCACCGTTGCGGATGGCGGCGTCACGCTCGGCCTTCACGTCGGCGCGGCTCTTGGATGCCACCACGGCTTGAGGCTGGGCGTACAGCTGGGGCGCGATTTCGTTGTAGCGCTGACCGGTCGCGCCGTCGGCGATCATGTCGCCGCTGCGGATGGCCTGGGCCAGTTCGGCGCGCACTTCGTCGCGGGTTTTGCCCACGGAAACATCGGCAGCCAGAGCGTGGCCGGCAACGAGGGAGGAGAGAGCGAGTGCAACAACAGACAGACGGGTTTTCATGACAGTTCCTTTTTGGAGGGTTGAACATGCCGGTCGGTCCGTTGTGCGGTCTGGCCGGCTTCGATGCCTCTGCGGAAGGTTTGCGTGCATCGATGGGGTGTACTGTAAAGTTTCTGAATAGGAATACAAATACCCATAAAGCCATCATCACATTGCCAAATCAGCAATAATCAAACTGTTTTTACTAGGGAAGACCCTATATAAGGAGCCTTTTTCATGGACCGTCTTGCCTCGATGCGCGCTTTCCAGAAAGTGATCGACGAAGGGGGATTTGCGGCCGCGGCGCGCGCGCTGGACATGTCACCCGCGGTGGTCACGCGGCTGGTGGCCGATCTGGAAGACCACCTGGGCACGCGCCTGCTGCACCGCACGACCCGCCGCGTTTCGCTCACCGACGCGGGCGAGAGTTACCTGGATCGGGTGCGCGTGATCCTGCAGGAACTCGATGAGGCCCATGCGCTGGTGAGCTCCAAAACCAGCGAGCTCGCGGGCGTGCTGCGCCTGCTGGCGCCGCCGGTGCTGGCCACGCACGTGCTCGCGCCCCTGGTCAGCGGCTTTCGGCAGAAGTACCCGAAGATCCTGCTCGACATCGACGTCGACTCGCCCCGCGAGCCGCCGATCGAGGACTATGACATCACGCTCATGGGCGCCCAGACCTCGTTCGACGCCAACGTGATCGCGCGCAAGGTGCTCTCCAGCGTCACCGTGCTGCTGGCATCGCCCACATACCTCAAGCGCCGGGGCACGCCTGCGCGGCCCGAAGACCTGGCGCAGCACGACTGCCTGCGCATCAAACCGGCGGCCGGGCGCAGCAACCGGTGGCGCCTGCTGCACGAGACCGACGAAGCGCGCGCCGTCGACATCGAGGTGCAACCTGTGCTGTGGGCCAACCACACCGACACGCTGCTGCACGCCGCGCTCGACGGCGCGGGCATCACCGCTACCACGATCGAACTGGCCGCGCCCTTCATCCAGAACGGCGACCTGGTGCGCGTGCTCAACCCGTGGATCACCGACCGCCTCACGATGTACGCCGCCCTGCCCAGCCGCAAATTCATGCCGCGGCGCACCGAGGTGTTCCTGGACTACCTGATCGAGCAGACCCGCGCGCGCGTGGAGAGCGCGCTCGCCACCTGCAGCACCTGCTGACGCACACAGTTACACAAAAGTCGGCGCAGCGTTGACCCCTTTCGGGGCCGCCATTCGTTTCAACAGGCTCCATCCACTTTTTCGGAGCCCGCATGAAACCCGTTCGCTTCTTTCGTTCCGCCCTGGCAGCCACCGCCGCGCTCGCTGCGCTGGCCGCGCTGCCCGCCCACGCCGTGGGCCGCCTCGCCGACCTCCAGGTCATCGACCGCGACAGCGGCGAGACGCTCACGGTCTACAGCCACCGCGGCGAACACTGGGTGGCCGGGCGACCCGGCGCGCGCTATGCGGTGTCGGTGCGCAACGCGACCGCCGGCCGTGTGCTGGGCGTGATCTCGGTCGATGGTGTGAACGTGATCTCCGGCGAGACCGCCGCCTGGCAGCAGACTGGCTACGTGCTCTCGCCATGGCAGCAACACGCCATCACGGGCTGGCGCAAGAGCGATGCCGAGGTGGCCGCCTTTCACTTCACCGCGTCGAGCGCGTCGTACGCCGAGCGCACCGGGCGCCCCGCGCACGTGGGCGTGATCGGCGTGGCCGTGTTCCGTGAGAAGCCCCTGCCACCGCCGCCTCCGGCCGTGACGCCGTGGCCTTCGCTGCGCGAGGAAAGCCGATCGTCATCGCCTTCCAGCGCGGCGGACGCGAGCGCCGAAGCGCAAGCCGGCAACAGCGAAGCGCCACGCGAGCGCGCCGAGTCGCTGGCCGCGCGCCGCATGGCACCGGCCGCGCCCATGCCGGCGCCGCGCCTGGGCACCGGGCACGGCGCGCGCGAGAACGCACCCATCACCCACACCACGTTCGAGCGGCGCAGCGAGCGGCCCGACGAACTCATCCGCATCCGCTACGACAGCCGCGAGAACCTCATCGCGATGGGCATCATTCCGACGCAAGCGGTGCCGCCACGGCCAAACCCGTTTCCTGGGGCGGTGCAGCCCGGGTACGCGCCCGACCCGTCCTGAACGAACCCAACATAATCTCCGGCATGACCGATGAGGCCGTGCCGACCGACGAGATGCTGATGCAGGCCTTTGCGGCCGGCGACGCGCACGCCTTCGAAACCCTGTACGACCGCCACGCCCTCTCCGTGTGGCGCTTCGTGCAGCGCAGCGTGCACAACCCCGCGCTGGCCGACGATCTGGTGCAGGACGTGTGGTTTTCCCTCGTGCGACAAGCCCCGAACTACGAACCGCGTGCGCGCTTTCGCACCTGGCTCTTCACCCTCGCCCACCACCGAATGGTGGACCACTGGCGCACGCACAAGAACCACACCAGCCTGGACGCCGACACCGAAGACGGCGCGGCGCTGGCCGACACACTCGCCGCCGATTCGGGCTTTGGCCCGGTGCGGCAACTGCAATCGCGCGAACAGGCACAGGCGCTGCTCGACGCGCTCGCGGCCCTGCCCTTGCCGCAGCGCGAAGCCTTCCTGTTGCAAGCGGAAGCCGGCCTCAGCCTGGCCGAGATCGCGCAGACCACCGGCGTGAGCGCCGAGACCGTCAAGAGCCGTCTGCGCTACGCGCGCGAACGCCTGCGCCACACCCTGGAGGCCTTCGCATGAAGCCCGACGACCCGCTGCTCAAACGCTACGAAGAAGCCAATGCGCTGGACACCTCAAGACCCGACCCGGCCTTGCGCGACAAGGTGTTGGCGCACGCACGCGCCGCCGCCGAAGCCCGGCGCGCGCCCGGCGCTGGGCGACCGCGCGCGGCGAACGACAGCGCCTGGCGTTGGCGCGCGCTCGGTGGCCTCGCGGTGCTCGGCCTGGCCACGCTGGTGGTCTTGCAGTTCGACCGTGGCACGACCGATGAACGCGAGACCGCGCTCAGCCCCAAGCCCATGGCACCGCAACGCGAAGCCGCACCCGCATCGGAATCAGCACCAGCACCAACACCAGCACCAGCACCAGCACCAACGCAACCGCAAACGCCCGAGCCCGGCGCAACCACCGGCCTGCGCGAAGCGCCACCGCCCGCGCAGCCACCCACAGCAGTGCCCCGCACCGCACCACCAGCGCCACCCGCGTACACGCCCGACCCCAATCCCGCACCACCCCCCGCTGCAGCGCCTGTGCCCACGTCACCGGAGGAGTCCCCTCCACGCCCGGCGCCCGCACCGCAAGAGCAGGCCACCCGCTCGGCCGAGTCGGCGCCCGACGCCGCCCTGCCGCGCGCGCGGGGTCTGGCACGCGAGGAAGCGCCGGCCGCCCTGTCGTCGCCGCGCCGCGCAACCCCACCTGCGATGGCCCCGCCACCCAACACCGCCTTGCTGGCAGCAGCCGCGCGCGGCGCGCTGGCCGAGGTGCGTGCCGCGCTCGCGCAAGGCGCCGACGTGAACACCACCGACGCCCAGCGCCGCACCGCCCTCATGCTCGCCGCGCAACGCGGCGACGCCACCCTCGTGCGCCTGCTGCTCGATGCCGGCGCGGACCCGCAACGCACCGACGCCAACGGCCAGCGCGCCGCCGACATCGCGCAACAGGCCGGCCACGACCAGCTGCTGCCGCTGCTCGAGAACCGCGGCCCTCGCTGATGCCCGCACCGAAGCCCATCGTTAGGATGTCCCCATGAACACCAACGCCCCTTCCTCCCCCGTGCATTTCGGCCACCAGGGCCGTGTCGTCATCGTCACCGGTGGCGCGCAAGGCATCGGCGAAGCCTGCGCCCGCCGCTTCGCGCGCGAAGAAGCCAAGGTCGTGATCGCCGATGTGGCCGACATCGCGGGCCGCGCCCTGGCGCGCGAGATCGGCGCGTCGTATGTGCATTGCGACGTCGGCGACAAGCTCGACGTCGACGAGGTGGTCGAGAGAACCGTGGGCGCGCACGGCCGCATCGACGTGCTGGTCAACAACGCCGGCATCTTCAAGGCCGCCGACTTCCTCGACATCACCGAAGACGACTTCGACGCGGTGCTGCGCGTCAACCTCAAAGGCGCGTTCCTCATGGGCCAGGCGGTGGCGCGCGCCATGGCGCAGGCCGGCAGCGGCAACATCGTCAACATGAGTTCGGTCAACGGCGTGCTCGCCATTCCCAACATCGCCAGCTACAACGTGAGCAAGGGCGGCATCAACCAGCTCACGCGCGTGATGGCCTTGTCCCTGGCCGACAAGGGCATCCGCGTGAACGCGGTGGCGCCGGGCACCATCGCCACCGAACTCGCGGCGCAAGCCGTGCTCACCAGCGACGAAGCGCGCCACAAGATCCTCAGCCGCACGCCCATGAAACGCCTGGGCGAGCCGGCCGAGATCGCCGACGTGGTGGCCTGGCTCGCGAGCGACGCGGCCAGCTACGTCACCGGCGAAATCGTCACCGTGGACGGCGGGCGCATGACGCTGAACTACACCGTGCCGGTCTGAAAAATACCGGGCCTCACGCGGCGGCGCGGGACCGCAACACCACCGCCTCGCGGATCGGCAGGTGGATCAACGCGGCGCCCACGGCCAGCACGATGTCGATGTACCAGACCCAGTCGTAGCTGCCCGTCGCCTCGAACACATAACCCCCGAGCCAGGCACCCAGGAAACCACCCACCTGGTGCGCGAGCATCACGATACCGAACAGCATCGCCATGTTGCCGGTGCCGAAGAACTTGGCCACCAGGCCCACCGTGGGCGGCACGGTGGAGAGGAAGGTCAGGCCCATCACGGCGGCGAAAACCAGCAACACCGCTTCGGTCTTGGGCGCGAGCAGGAACACCAGCACCGCCAACGCGCGCGAGGCGTACACCAGCGAGAGCAGCGACTTCATGCGCCAGCGCCCCACGGCCCAGCCCATGGCCAGGCTGCCCACGATGTTGAAGAGGCCGATGATGCCCAGCGCCCACGCACCCACCGGCGCCGGCAGGCCGCACGCGGCCACCACGCCGGGCAAGTGCGTGGCCAGGAAGGCAACGTGAAACCCGCAGACGAAAAAGCCCGCCGACAACAGCAAGTAGCTCGGGTTGCTCAGGGCCTTGCGAATCGCCTCGCGGGCGGGCAAGGCCACCGCGGCGGGCGCTGCCGCGCTGGCGGTGGCCGCGGGCCCGGGGCCGCGCAACACCCAGGCGGCGGGCAAGGCCAGCAGCACGATCAGGCCCAGCGCCTGCATCGCACCCGCCCAGCCCAGACCCAGCGTGAGCGCGGCCGCCACGGGCGCCATGACGAACTGGCCGAACGAACCGCCCGCGTTCACGATGCCGGTCGCCATGCCGCGGCGTTCCGCGGGCATCAGGCGCGCGGTGGCGGCCATCAGCACCGAAGGCCCGGCCATGCCCGCACCACCGGCCGAGAGCACGCCGATGGCGATGATCAAGCCCCACGTCGTGGTCATGAGCGGCGTGATGTAGGTGCCCAAGGCCACCAGCATCAAGCCCACGAGCAACACGCGGCCCGCGCCGATGCGGTCGGCGATCGCGCCCGCGAACGGTTGCGTGAGCCCCCACCAGAGCTGGCCGAAGGCGAACGCCAGGCTGATGCTGCCCACCCCGAGCCCGGTGGCGGTGTTCAGCGGCGAGAGAAAGAAACCCATGGTCTGGCGCGTGCCCATGCTCAGCGCAAAGGTGCCGGCCGCGGCCAGCAGCACGATCCACCACACATAGGGCACACGGCCTGGCTTGTCAGTATTCATGGAGGTCCTCCTCGTGGAATGCGGCCAGACCCTGGTCCAGCAGCCCGTGCAGCGCAACCACCGTGGCCACGCCCAGCTTGTCGTTCAACGCCACCTGCGCGGCTTTCCAGCGGCGCTGCGCCTGGCGGCGCATCTCCAGCCCGGCGTCGGTGATCGACACCAGGCGGCTGCGCGCGTCCACACCCTCGCCCATCACCAGCCAACCGGCGGCGATCATGGGCTGCAGGTTGCGCGTGAGGGTGGAGGCGCCCATGTCCATGCGCCGCGCCAGTTCGCCGGGCGCCAGCGGACCGAGCCGGTCCACGTGCGTGAGCAGCGAATACTGCGTAATCTTCAAACCCATGCCCGCCAGGTGCTGGTCGTAGTGCTGCGTCACGCGGCGCGTGAGCTGGCGCAGTTTGAAGTTCGTGCAACCCACCGGAGTGGCGGGTGACGCATGGGTGTCAGTGGGCATCGAAAGATTGTATCTACAATAATTGCACCTGCAAGAAAAAAAGGAGTTCGCATGACCGTCGAAGAGATCCAGGCCCAATGGAACGCGCAATACGAAGCCGTGGTGGCGCGCATGAACGCCGGCGCTGGCGCGGGCCTGGCCAACCCGGCCGACATCGTCGGGATGACCGGCATGCAACAGATGCAGGCCATGCTGGACGGCAAGCTGCCCTACCCGCACATCGCCGACACGATGGACTTCTCGCTGGTGGAAATCGGCGAAGGCCGCGCCATCTTCCAGGGCCAGCCGCAGCTCAAGCACTACAACCCGCTGGGCTCCGTGCACGGTGGCTGGTACGCCACGCTGCTGGACTCGGCCGTGGGTTGCGCGGTGCACACCGTCATGCCCGCGGGGCGCGCGTACACCACCGCCGAACTGAGCGTGAACATCGTGCGCGCCGCGTCCCACAAGAGCGGTCCGCTGCGCGCCATCGGCACCGTGGTGCACGCCGGGCGCCAGCTGGCCACCGCCGAGGGCCGCATCGTCGGGGCCGACGGCAAGCTCTACGCCCATGCCACAACAACCTGCCTGGTTTTTGAAGTGCCCTCAAAATAGCGCGCATGAGACTTCTACACACCATGCTGCGCGTGGGCAACCTCCAGCGCTCGATCGACTTCTACACCCAGGTGCTGGGCATGCAACTGCTGCGCACCTCGGAGAACCCCGAGTACAAATACTCGCTGGCCTTCGTGGGCTACGAGGGCAATCCGGCGCAGGCCGAGATCGAACTCACCTACAACTGGGGCACCGAGCGCTACGAACTCGGCACGGCCTATGGCCACATCGCCCTGGGCGTGCCCGATGCCTACGCCGCCTGCGAAAAGATCAAGGCCGCCGGCGGCAACGTGACGCGCGAAGCCGGCCCGGTGAAAGGCGGCACCACGGTGATCGCTTTCGTGACGGACCCGGATGGGTACAAGATTGAATTGATCCAGCGCGCGGAGTACCAGAGCGGACAGGGCCTGCGCTGACCACTTCCGCCTGACGACAGACAGACGAAAAAAATGCCCGGCAAGCCGGGCATTTTTGTGCGCGAAGGGAAAGACGCTCAGGGCGCGATCGTCACTTCCACGCGGCGCGCTTCGGCGTTGTTGCCACTGGCCAGGGTCTGCTCGGGCTTCTTCAGCTCCACCGCACTTTCGGCCACGCCCGCACCCACCAGCGCATCGCGCACGACGATGGCGCGTTGCTTGGCCAGTTCGGCGTTGGCGGCCGCGCTGCCCGTGGCGTCGTGGAAGCCCGAGAGCACCAGCTTCTTGCCGGCCTTGCCGGCGGCGATGACTTCGCTCAAGGCGTCCAACGCGCCCGAGGCCAGATCGGCCTTGCCGGAAGCGAAGTAGAACTTCACCACGCCGTTTTCCACCACCACGCTGGCGTCATCGCCCACCGGGGCGGCGGCAGCGGGTGCGGGCGCAGCGGCAGGCGCCACGGCCGCCGTGCTGGCGGCGCTGGGCGCGGAACCGCGCGACTTGTGGATGCCGATGCCCAGGACAGCACCCACCACCAACACGACCAAGCTGATCAGCACAAGGGCTACGACGCGGTATTCGGGTTCGTCATCCTGAGAGGACATAGGGAAAGACTCCGTGAAGAATAATGGGAAGAACTCGACGAAGATTGTAAATGGCCCACCGTGACACTTCGAGCGCGCGAGCGCGCCACGACCCTGCGCTGCGAAACGGCGCGCAGATGATGACCGACACCCTGGCCCACTGGCGTGCGCAGGGGCCACGCCCCGATCTCTGGGTGTTCGCCTACGCCTCGCTGGTCTGGCGGCCCGAGTTCGACGCCGTCGAGCAGCGCCCCGCCCGCGTGCGCGGCTACAACCGCTGTCTGAAGATGTGGAGCCGCGTCAACCGCGGCACCTATGAGTGCCCGGGCCTTGTCTTCGCCCTCATGCCCGGTGGCAGCTGCGCCGGCCTGGCCTTGCGCGTACCGCACGACCAGGTGGAGGCGCTCATGCCCGTGCTGTGGGCGCGCGAAATGCCCAACCCGGTGTACGACCCCCGATGGCTGCACTGCGACACACCACAAGGCCCGGTGCGCGCGCTCGCCTTCACGCTCTCGCGGCACAGCCCGAGCTACACCGGCACGCTGAGCGACGAGCGCTACCGCGAGATCTTTGCGCGTTCCTGCGGGCGCTACGGCACCACGCTGGACTACGCGCGCCAGACCTTCGAAGGCCTGCTGCACCACGGCATTCACGACCGCGCGCTGCAGAAGCTGCTGCTGCTCGCCGACGATCCCATGGTCAAGTCTGACCAAGTGCACTCTCCCGCCTACAACTGCGCATGAAATCGAGCGGTTGTGGGCGGGACAGCGCACTAGACCCACTCCTATACTGCCCGCATGAACATCGCCGACCTGCGCAAGAGTTACGAGAAAGCCGAACTGAGTGAAACGGCGTCGAACGCCGACCCCTTGAAACAGTTCGACCAATGGCTCAATGAAGCCATCCGTGGCGAGGTGCCCGAGCCCAATGCCATGACCCTCGCCACCGTGGGCTCGGACCTGCGCCCGAGCACGCGCATCGTGTTGATCAAGGGCTACGACGAGCGCGGCATCGTCTGGTACACCAACTACCAGAGCCGCAAGGGCCGCGAACTCGCCGGCAACCCGTTTGCCGCGCTGCAGTTCCACTGGGTCGAGCTCGAGCGCGTGGTACGCATCGAAGGCGTGGTGGAAAAGGTCAGCGATGAGGAAAGCGACGCGTACTTCCACAGCCGTCCACTGGACAGCCGCATTGGCGCCTGGGCCAGCCCGCAAAGCGAGGTGATCGAGAGCCGCACGGTGCTGGTGACCAATGCGGCGAAGTACGGCGCGCAGTTTCTGCTGAAGCCCCCGCGCCCGCCGCACTGGGGCGGCTACCGCCTCAAGCCCGACAACTGGCAGTTCTGGCAGGGCCGCAAGAGCCGGCTGCACGACCGGCTGCGCTACACCGCGCAGGCCGATGGCGCATGGCTGCGCGAGCGGCTTGCACCCTGACGTGTTTGAACCCCACCTGAGCGCCTGGGCCCTGACCATCGATGGCGAGGCCTTTGCCTCGTCGAGCGGCCATCTGCTGCCGGTGCGCTGGCAGGGTCAACCGGCGATGCTCAAGGTGACCGACGAGCCGGAGGAACTGGCGGGCAACCGGCTCATGGTCTGGTGGAACGGCGGTGGCGCGGCACCCGTGCTGGCGCACGGTGGAAACGCCTTGCTGCTGGCGCGCGCGCAAGGCCTCGACACGCTCACACAGATGGTCCACCAGGGCCGCGACGACGAGGCCACGCGCATTCTGTGCGCAACCGCTGCACAGCTGCACGCACCACGCCCCTCGCCGCGCCCTGCCCTGGTCCCGCTGGAGCCCTGGTTCAACGCGCTGTGGGCCGGGGCGCAGACGCACGGCGGTGTCCTTGAACACTGTGCCAGCACCGCCCGCACGTTGCTCGCGGCACCACGCGATACCATGGTGCTGCACGGCGATATTCACCATGGCAACGTGCTCGACTTCGGCCCTGCGGGATGGCTGGCCATCGACCCCAAGGGCCTGTATGGCGAGCGCGGATTCGACCACGCCAACCTCTTCTGCAACCCCGACCCGGAAAGCGCGCTCGCACCGGGCCGTTTTGAACGCCGCATCGAGATCGTCGCGCAGGTTGCTGGCATCGAGCGTCAACGCCTGCTGCAATGGGTGCTCGCATGGGC
The DNA here is from genome assembly GCF_005503365.1 of Hydrogenophaga sp. 2FB. GTDB lineage: Bacteria > Pseudomonadota > Gammaproteobacteria > Burkholderiales > Burkholderiaceae_C > Hydrogenophaga. The sequence continues at coordinate 77,231 of NZ_SCML01000013.1, read as the reverse complement.
CGGTTTGTCCATGGTGTGGTCGGAGGAAGACCACGGCGTGCCCGGGCGCACGCTGGAGATCGCACAAAAGGCCGCAGCGGCGCTGGGCCTGGTCGACTGAACCTCGGCGTGGGTTCAGCGGGTGGTCGAGATCGGCGCGCTCCGATCCAGCTTTTCGATGCGCTGGTCCGACACGGCGCGCAGTTGCGCCGCGCTCACGCGCTCGGGCGCGATCTCGGCCAGTGGTACGAGCGCAAAAGCCCGTTCCTGCATGCGCGGATGCGGCACGGTCAGGCGCGGTGAATCGATACGGCCATCGCCGTACAGCAGCAGATCCAGGTCGAGCGTGCGCGGCGCGTTGCGGTACGGCCGCTCGCGCCCAGCCGTCTGCTCGATGGCCTGCAACGCGTCGAGCAAGGCGGGCGCGGTGAGCGTGGTGCTCACTTCGGCCACGGCGTTGAGGTAGTCGGGTCCGCTGGAATCGATCGGCGCCGTGCGGTACAGGCTGGACGCACGCACCAGGCGCACGCCAGCCGTGGCATTCAGCGCGGCGAGCGCGTCACGCAGTGCCTGCGCGGCATCGCCCAGATTGGCGCCCAGAGCGACAAAGGCCGTGACCTCGGCGCGCGACGTGGGCATCAGAAAACCCTGCGTGCGTCAGTCGGCCGTCTCGCCGCCGCCCTCGCCACCTGGGGCACGGCTGGCGTCACCGGGCTTGCGGCGGCGACGGCGGCGCTTCTTGGCTGGCGCCGCGGCCTCGCCCTGTGGCGCGTCTTCGTTGGTTTCGTCGGCCTCGCCATCCTCGTCCGTGGCACGGAAGCGGGGATCAACCTCGGGGGCCTCCTGAGCCGCAGGGTGCTCCGGGTCCGTGCGCTTGACGCGCCGGGCCTTGCCCGCGCCCGGCTTGGCCAGGTTCTCGCGGCGTTGCGCGTCGACCATGTCTTCGCGCATCGCGTCGCTGGCGGTGCTGAAGGTTTCCCACCAGTGGACGAGCTCCTCTTCCACTTCGCCCACCTGTCCGCGCAGGCGCAGGAAGTCGAAACCGGCGCGGAAACGCGGCTGGTCGGCCAGGCTGAAGGGCGAGGTGCCCACGCGCTTGTCAAAGCGTGGCTGCATCATCCAGATCTCGCGCATGTCCGCACCCAGCTTGCCGCGGCCCGACACGTCGCCAATGCGCGCCTCGAAGGCGTCGTCCACGGCGTCCTGCAACGCCGCGAACGGCGGCGGCGGGCGCTGGCCGGGGCGCGGCGTGAGGCGCTGGTTCCAGCCCTTGCGCACGTCGGCCCAGAGCACACAGGCCAGCAGGAAGCTGGGCGCCACGGGTTTGCTTTCGCTCACGCGGCGGTCGGTGTCTTGCAGCGCCAGCTTCACGAACTCGTCGTCGGCGCGCTGCACCACCACGTCGAGCAGCGGGTAGATGCCGGTGCCCAGGCCCACGGCCTTGAGCTGCGCCACGCTGGCCAGCGCGTGACCGGTCTGCAGCAGCTTGAGCATTTCGTCGAACAGACGGCTTTGCGGCACGTCGGCCAGCAGCGTGTGCGACGAGGCCAGCGGCGCCAGTGTCTTGGCATCGAAGGTGAAGCCCAGGCCGCTGAGTTTGGCGGCGAAACGCACGGCGCGGATGATGCGCACCGGGTCTTCGCGGTAGCGCGTGGCGGCGTCGCCAATCATGCGCAGCGTGCGCTTCTTGGCGTCGCGGATGCCGTGGTGGAAGTCGACCACGGTCTGCGTTTCCGGGTCGTAGTACATCGCGTTGATGCTGAAGTCGCGCCGCGCGGCATCCTGCTCGATCGGCCCCCAGACGTTGTCGCGCAGCACGCGACCGCTGGCGTCCACCGCGTGCTTCATGCCCGCGAGTTCGCCCTTGCTGGTGCGCTCGTTGCCGGCCACCTGTTCGGCGGCGGCGTTGTCGAGGTAGGCGCGGAAGGTCGACACTTCGATGACTTCGTGCTCGCGCCCACGGCCGTAGACCACGTGCACGATGCGAAAGCGCCGGCCGATGATGAAGGCGCGGCGGAACAGGCTTTTGACCTGCTCGGGCGTGGCGCTGGTGGCGACGTCGAAGTCCTTCGGGCGCAGGCCCAGCAGCAGGTCGCGCACCGCGCCGCCGACCAGGTAGGCCTCGAAACCGCCCTGTTTGAGCGTGTGCACCACGTCCAGCGCGCGCTGGTCCACCAGGCTGCGGTCGATGCCGTGCACGCTGACCGGCACGTCTTCACGTTTGCCGAACGGGTTGGCGCGGCGGCCGGAGGTGGCGCTGGGCTTGCCCAACAGCCGATCGATGAGTTTTTTTATCATTCGAATAGGTTCAATGTGCGCCAGCCCCGTTCGAGGGCGATGGCGCTGAGCCGGGCATCCGGGTTGGTGGCCACGGGCTCGTGCACGCGTTCCAGCAGGGACAGGTCGTTGATGGAGTCGCTGTAGAAGGTGCTGTGCGTCACGCGCGACCAGTCCAGCCCGCGTGCAGCCAGCCATTGTTCCACACGGGCGATCTTGCCCTCGCGGAAGGACGGCGTGCCGTGGATTTCCCCCGTGGGCTCGCCCCGGGCGTCGCGCTCGAGCTCGATCGCGATCAGCTGGTCGACCCCAAACGCGCGCGCGATCGGGCGGGTGACGAACTCGTTGGTGGCGGTGACGATCACCACCGTGTCTCCGGCGCTCTGGTGGCGGCGCAGCAGCGCGCGCGCGGGCTCGCCGATCACCGGCGCGATGACCTCCTCCATGAACTGCTCATGCGCCTTGTTCGCGGCCACGACGCCATGTTCGCGCACCGCCTCGATGGCGAAGCGCACATAGCGGTGGATGTCGAGCGTGCCGGCCTTGTAGTCGGCGTAGAAACCGTCGTTGGCCTCGGAGAAATGGCGGGCATCGCGCCAGCCCAGCTTCACGGTGAATTCGCCCCAGGCGTGGTCGGAATCGAGCGGGATCAGGGTGTGGTCCAGGTCGAAAAGGGCCAATTTCATTCGTTTTCCAGCATCGATTTGATCAAGGGGATGGTGATGGCGCGCTGCGTGCGCAGGGCGTAGGCGTCGAGCTGGTCGAGCAGCAGCATGAGGCTGGAGAGGTCGCGCGAGAAGCGGCGCAGCATGAAGTCCATGACCTCGTCGCTCAGGAACACCCCACGCTCGTCGGCGGCGCGGCGCAGCACGGCGCGGCGCTCGGTTTCGCTCAGCGCCTGCAGCTGGAACACATGGCCCCAGCCCAAGCGGGTGCGCAGGTCTTCGCGCAGGCGCAGGTCGGACGGTGGGCAGTTGGCCGCCGCCAGCACCCAGCGCGCCGGGCCATGGGCCGGGCTTTGCGCGTTGACGAACCAGTTGAAGGCGGTCGCCTGCTGGGCCGCGGTGTAGAGGTGGCAGTTGTCCAGCAGCACGACGTTCCATTGATCGTCGAACTCCGGCGGGTCGAAGGTGCTGGCGTCGAGCCAGCCCACGCGGCCGCCCTGCTCGCGCAAGGATTCGCGCACCGCGCGCAGCAAATGCGTTTTGCCGCTGCCGCTCTCGCCCCAGATGAAGGTGGGCACGGGCGAGCGCAGGGGGTTGTGGGTCCAGAGGCTGACATGCTCGATCGCGGCCTCGTTGCCGGCGACGACGAAGTTGGCCAGGGTGGGCACGGGTGCGAAGCCAATGTCCAGCGCCAGCTGTTTCATGGGGGACGATCCGGTGCTCATCGCGCTGCCGCGGTCTCTGCCCGCAGCGAGGCGCAGATCTGGTGGGACGTCAGGGACATGTGGGTAGAGCTCGGCAGGTGAACAGGGTCGCAGGGGCGAACCCTTAAAATCTGGGCCAAATTCTATCGGGCTGCCTCAGGGTACCCGAAAGCATCACCCTCCCAGCCTCCCGCCTATCGACCGCCCCGCTTCGCGACCGGGCCGCCCCTCACATGACCACCCCTTCCACTCCCCTTTCGTACAAAGACGCCGGCGTTGACATCGACGCGGGCGACGCACTGGTTGAACGCATCAAGCCGCTGGCCAAAAAGACCATGCGCGAGGGCGTGCTGGCCGGCATTGGCGGCTTTGGCGCGCTGTTCGAAGTGCCCAAACGCTACAAGGAGCCGGTGCTGGTCTCGGGCACCGACGGCGTGGGCACCAAGCTCAAGCTGGCCTTCGAATGGAACATCCACGACACCGTGGGCATCGACCTGGTGGGCATGAGCGTGAACGACGTGCTGGTGCAAGGCGCCGAGCCGCTGTTCTTCCTGGACTATTTCGCCTGCGGCAAACTCGACGTGGACACGGCCGCGGCCGTGGTCGGCGGCATCGCCAAAGGCTGCGAACTCAGCGGTTGTGCGCTGATCGGCGGCGAAACCGCCGAAATGCCGGGCATGTACCCGGCGGGCGAGTACGACCTGGCGGGCTTTTGCGTCGGCGCGGTCGAAAAGTCGAAGATTCTCAATGGCCAGAACGTGACGCCCGGCGACGTGGTGCTGGGCCTGGCCTCGCACGGCGTGCATTCCAACGGTTTCTCGCTGGTGCGCAAGTGCCTGGAGCGCGCGGGCGAGAACCTGCCCGCCACGCTGGACGGCCAGCCGTTCCGGCAGGCCATCATGAAGCCCACCCGCCTCTACGTGAAGAACGTGCTGGCCGCGCTGGCCGCCCACCCGATCAAGGCGCTGGCCCACATCACCGGTGGCGGCTTGCTGGAAAACATCCCGCGCGTGCTGCCCGAAGGCACGGCCGCCCACCTGGTGAAGGGCAGCTGGCCGCAGACCGAGCTGTTCGCCTGGCTGCAGAAAACCGCCGGCATCGACGACATCGAGATGAACCGCACCTTCAACAACGGCATCGGCATGGTGGTGGTGATCGCCGCCGACCAGGCCGCCGCCTGCGCCGCCACCCTGCGTGGCCTGGGCGAGACGGTGTACGAGATCGGCCAGATCGCGCCGCGCGGCGACGGCTCGGCGGTGGTCGTCGCCTGAAACGGCCGTCGGCTCAGCGTTTGAGCTGGGCCAGCACGCGCTGCTTGACCTGATTGAACGCCGCGTCCGTGCGCAAGCGCGGGCGTGGCAGGTCTACCCCGATCACGCTCTGCAGCCGCCCCGGCCGGGGCTCCATCACCGCCACGCGGTCCCCGAGGAACACGGCCTCGTCCACGTCGTGGGTGACGATCACCACTGTCACGCGGCGTTCGCGCCAGATGCGCAGCAACTCCTCCTGCATGTGGGCACGCGTGATCGAATCCAGCGCGCCGAACGGTTCGTCCATCAGCAGGATGTCGGGCCGCGACACCAGCGCCCGCGCGATCGCAGCGCGTTGGGCCATGCCGCCCGAGAGCTGGTGCGGGTAGGCCTGGGCAAAACCGGTCAGGCCCACGAGTTCCAGTTGCTCCTGGATGCGCGCCTGGCGCTCATGCCGGCCCAGGGCCAGGCTGTCCAGTCCCAGGGCGATGTTGTCCGTCACGCTGAGCCAGGGAAACAGGCGGTGGTCCTGGAACACCAGGCTGCGCTCCACGCCCGGCCCGGCCACCGGGTGGCCTTCGATCAGGATCTCACCATCGAAGCGGTGATCCAGCCCCGCGATCAGGCGCAGCAGTGTGGACTTGCCGCAGCCGGACGCGCCCACGATGCCGATGAACTCGCCGCGCGTTATGTCCAGGCCAATGCGCTGCAGCACCGGCAGGTCCTGCCCGTCGATGCGGTAGGTCTTGCCCACGTTGCGCAGGCTCAGCGACGCGGGGGGCGCTTCCAGGGTGGGGGTGCTCATGAAGGGGTTCTCCAGGGGATGAGGCGCAGGAACAGAAGATGCGAGATGCGGCCCAGCCCATGGCCCACGACAGCCATCACCAGCACACCGATCAGCACCAGGTCCATGCGGAACACGTCGCGCGCGGTGGCCAGGAAGGCGCCGATGCCGCGACCGGAGCCGATGGCGTACTCCGACCCCACGGTGCCGATCCACGCGGTCAGCAGCGCCAGTTCGATGCCGGTCAGCACCGACGGCAGGATCGCGGGCAGCACGAGCCGGCGCAGCCGCAGCCAGGCACCGAGCCTCACGATGGAAGCCACCTCGCGGTAGGCCGGCGGAATGGCGCGCACGCCCTGCTCGGTGTTGAGGAACACCGGGAAGAAGGTGGCGATGGCGATGAAGACGATCTTGGCCGCGTCGCCGTTGCCGAACCACGCGGTGAGCAGCGGAATCCAGGCGAACAGCGCGACCTGGCGCAGCCCGTGCAGGCTGGGCGCCACCGCCAGTTGCGCGGGGCGCGAGAGGCCGACCGCCACACCGGCCGCAATGCCCAAGGTGGCGCCGATCAGAAAGCCCCCGGCCACGCGCGCCAGGCTGATCAGCAGTGCGACCCAGATCTGGCGGCCTTGTTCGTCGAAGAACGGCGCCGCCAGCACCTCGTGCAACGGCACCAGCAGCGGGTGTGTGAGCACGCCCGCGTCCACCAGCAGCAGCCACAGCGCGCCGATGGCCAGCGGCAACCAGGCGCCCGGCGGGATCTTCTTCGGGCGGGCGAAAGACAGCAACTCAGCCATGGTGGGGCAGCCAGCGGCTCAGGGATTTTTCGAGTTGCCGCAGCAGGAGATCAAGCGCGAAGCCCGCCACGCCCACCACGACGATGCCGACGATCACGATGTCGAGCTGGAACAGCTTGCGCCCCCAGACCATCATGTAGCCCATGCCCTCGGTGGCCGCGAGCATCTCCACCACGATCAGCGAGATGAAGGCGTGGCTCAGGCCCAGGCGAAAACCGCTGAACACGACGGGCAGGCTCGCTGGCAGCGTCAGGCGGGTCAGCCGCGTCCAGCGCGAGAGGCGCAGCACGCGCGCCGCCTCGATGTACGCCACCGGAATGCCGCGGATGCCGCGCGAGGTGTTGAGCACCACCGGCACCATCACCGCCTTGGCGATCACGATGACCTTGAGCGCTTCGTCGATGCCGAAGATGAGGATGAGGATCGGGATCCAGCCCAGCGTGGGCACCGCGAACACCGCGCGCAGCGTGGGTTCGACATAGCTGCGCGCACGCGCCGAAACCCCGAGCCAGATGCCCAGCGCGAGCCCCAGCGGCACGCCGATAGCCAGCCCCGAGGCGATGCGCTGCAGGCTGATCAGCAAGCCGTCGAGCAATTCACCGCTGCGCGCCAACTCCACGAAGGTGTCGAATACCAGCGCGGGCGCGGGCAGGATCTGCGGCGGCACCCAGCCCTGCACAGCGGACCATTGCCACAGCAGCACGACCGCCAGCGGCACGGACAGCGCCAACAGCACGCGCCGCAGCGCAGCGGGCACCACCGTGCTCCACGGCCATGCAGGGGCGCTGGCCACCGGGGCGGTGGCGGTATGTTCGAGTGCGGCCATATTGCGCTGCCTGCCGCGTCAGGGGCGCGCCACGATGGCGGCGCGGGGGGCCCAATGGGTCTGCAAACCCTGCGCGCGCAGCGCGGTCTCGACATACTGCGGCGCAGCCCAGCGCGCCACGTCGATGTCGTTGCGGATCAGCTTGTTGTCCTTGGTGAAGTCGATCGCATCGTCGTACTGGCTGAGCAGGAAGGCGTCCACGCGCGGGTTGAACACCTCCTTGAGCGAGACGCCGTCGTACTCGTCCTTGATCGACTGCGGCGACACGCCCGACAAGGCCCAGAGGCGGTAAGCCTCTTCGCGGTTGCTCTCCTGGCCCACCCAGTGCGCCGCCTTCACCAACGCGTTGGCGATGCGCTGCGTGGCGTCCGGGTACTGTTTCTCGAAGGTCTCTGTGACGAGGATGCCGCCGAAGCCCGAGGCGCGCGCGCCCAGTTCCTTGGACGAATAGAACACCTTGGCCACGCCCTTGTCGCGCAAGGTCAGCAGCGTGCTGGAGCCCAGCACCGCGTCGACGCTGCCGGCGCTCAAGGCCGCGAGCTGGTCGGCGGACTTGAGGTCGACGAGCTGGATGTCGCGCAGTGACAGGCCGTTGTCCTGCAAGGCCTTGAGCAAGGCCCAGTGCAGCACGGTGCCCTTGGTCACCGCGACCTTCTTGCCCTTGAGGTCCTTGAAGGATTTCACCTCCAGATCCTGGCGCGCCAGGCCGAACACAGTGGTGTAGCCGTACGAGGACAGGATGCGCGTGGGCAGGCCACCCGCTTTACCGATGATGTTGGGCAGCGAGCCGTACTGCGCGACATCGAGCTTGTTGTTCGCGATCGCCTCGTTGATCGCCGGGCCCGTCCCGGTGAAGTACTCGAAGCTCAGCTTGACCGGTGTGCCCTTGAACTCGTCGGCGATGAAGTTCTTGCCCTGCGCGATGGCGAGCAGCGCCACGCCGTGCGGCTTGCCAAAGCCCTGGCCGAAACCGCCGAAGCGGATGGTGTCGGGCTGGGTCTGCGCGTGCGCGCCGAAGATCGTGGTGGCGGCCAGCACGAAGGCGGCCAGAGGTTTGAAGAATGAAGTCATATCGCGTCCAAAAAAATAGGGCAAGTGGGAGCAGCGCCATCCAGAAACACCGAGGAACCGGCTTTGCCGGGCCTCAGGTGTTGCCCCCTCGAGGGGGTCGCGCGAAGCGCGGCGGGGGTGACACCTAATGAGCGCGCCTCAACAATTCAAAACTGGCGTCCAGCGCGGCGGTGGGGCTGCGGTTCTTGCCCCAGCCCACGGCGCGGCGGTAGCTGCCCATCCATTGCTGGGCTTCGCTGCCCTGCTCTTCCACGGCGACCGCGTGGTCGGCCACGGGCGCCACGTAGAGCGCATCGGTCGGGCAGTACAGCTCGCACATGAAGCAGGTCTGGCAGTCCTCCTGGCGCGCGATGCGGGGGATGCCGCCTTCGACGATGTCGAACACCTGCGTGGGGCAGGCGCTGACGCAGATGTTGCAGCCGGTGCAGCGCTCGGGGCTGACGATTTCGATCATGCGGCGATCCTTTCAAGGTCCACGTTGGTTGAGGAGCGCACGGCCTGCTGGCGCACCCAGACTTCGTCCAGGCCGCCACTCACCAGGCGGTGACGCTGCCCGAGGTCCAGGCCGGCGTGGTCCTGCCGGCGCGCCATGCCGCGCGTTTCGGTGCGTTGCAGCGCGCTGCGGTACATCCAGCGCGAGGTGGCGAGCATGGCCACGGCTTCGCGGGCGCGCACCGCCTTGTCTTTGTGCGGGGCGCTGCTGTGGCGCACGCGCGTCCACAGCGCATCGAGCCGCTGCAAGGAGTCTTCGAGCAGGTCCGCGCGGCGCGTCCAGTTGCGTTCGTACGGAAACACCTCGGCCTGCACGGCACGCACGAGTTCGTCGGCGTCCCAGGCCGGTGTGCCACCGTCCTGGATGCCGGCCGTGCCCGCGCGCCGCAGCGAGCGCTGGGCCCAGCTGCGCGTGCCGCGGCCGAAGTCCGCCGCGCCCGCGCCCGCCCAGAAGCCGGACGACAAGGCCCAGGCCGCGTTGTGGCTGCCACCGCCGGTGAACGCGCCACAGATCAGCTCGCGCGTGGCGGCATCGCCCGCGGCGTACAGGCCGGGCACGGTGGTGGCGCAGTCATCGCCCACCACGTGCAGGCCACCGGTGCCGCGCACCGTGCCTTCCAGGCGCAGGGCGACCGGGAAATGCTGGGTGAACGGGTCGATGCCCTGGCGATCGAACGACACGAAGAAGTTCGGTTGCGCATGGCGCATCCAGCCCCGGATCGCGGCGTCGGCCTTGTCCAGGCAGGCGTACACCGGCTGCGTCTGCAGCGTCTTCGCGATCACGCTGCGCCCGCGCGACGAGCCCGCGCCTTCGATCGGCACGCCCTCGCGGTCGTAGAACGTGGCCCAGTTGTAGAACAGCGATTTCGTGACGGAAGAAAACGAAGGCCCCAGGCCGTAAGCGTTGGAGAACTCCATGCCGGAGAGTTCGGCACCCACCTCGGCGCCCAGCAGATAGCCGTCGCCCGTGAGCACGTTGCAGCCCAGCGCGCGGCTGAGGAACGCGCAGCCGCCGGTGGCGATCACCACCGCGCCGGCGCGCACCACCCAGGTTTCGCCGGTGGTGCGCGTGATGCCGGCGGCCCCGGCCACGCGACCGCTCTCATCCGTCAGCAGCTCCAGCGCGGGGCTGTGGTCGAGGATGCGCGCGCCCGCTTCCTTCACCTTCTTGCGCATGAGGCGCATGTACTCCGGCCCTTGCAGGGAGGTGCGCTGCAGTTGCCCGTCGGCATCGATCGGAAACGGGTAGCCCCACTCGGTCAGGCGCTCGGTGTTGATCCAGGTCTGCTCCAGCACGCGGTCCATCCACGCGTGTTCGGCGAGTTCGCCGCCCATGGCGTAGCGGCTGGCCTTGGCGTGCTCGCGGGCGTCCTTGTCGCGCGGCACGTGCCACAAGCCGGTGCCCGATGGCGCGGTGGCGCCCGAGGTGCCGCAAAAGCCCTTGTCGACCAGGGTCACGTTCGCGCCGCGCGCCGCGGCGGCCACGGCGGCCCAGGCGCCTGCGGGGCCGCCACCGATCACCAGCACGTCGGTGTCGATCCGCAGTTGCCCGGCGCTGCCGCTGAGTTGCGATGAAATCGGGTCTGTTTGCGCCATCGTCTGCTCTCCAATGCATGTCAATGGAGGCAGTCTAGGAACGCATCAGGTCATCGCCAACGACCGATTTCGAGGTTCCATATGCGAAAAATCGCGGACGCGATCGGGAGGCCTTCCTAGATCAGGACTTCCGAAGGCAACACATGCACACCGGGCGTGGCCGTGAGCGCCGCCTGCAGCAGGTGGTGCGCGATGCGCTCGGCCGGCACCACGCGGTAGCGCCGGGGCAGCAAAGGCTGCACCAGTTTCGACACACCCACCGCGAGTTGCTCCATCGGCCGGCTTTGCTGCCGCCGCCCGCCGATGAGCCCAGGGCGCACCAGCGTGAGCGAGGGGTAGCCCACGGCCTGCAGGTCGCGCTCGGTCTCGCCTTTGGTGCGCGAATAGAACACGCGCGAACGCGCATCCGCACCCAATGCCGAGTTGAAGGCATAGGCCCGCGCGCCATGGCGCCGCGCGAGGTAGGCCACCTCCAGCGGGTGGTCGTGGTCGACCTTGTAGAACGCCGTCTGCGAGCCCGCCGCGCGGATCGTGGTGCCGAGAGTGCAGATCACGGCGTCCACCGCCCACCAGTCGGCATCCTCGGGCAGGCGCCAGAAATCCACCACCGGGTTGAGCAGCTTGGGGTGGGGTGCCAGGGGTTTGCGGGTCGGCGCGACCACGCGGGCCACGGCGGCATCGTCCAGGGCTTTCTGCAGCACGTGGCTGCCCACCAGTCCGGTGGCGCCCACCAGCATCAGTTGTTTCATCAAAAAATTCCGTCGATCGATAGAGAGCGCGCCGTGAAAACGGCGCCGGCCGGGCATGGTCGGTGCGCTGCACAGCGAGGTCAAACGGAATTACATGGCGTCACATCCCCTGTGGGCCCAGGGACCGCCGCTACAGTTCTTCAGTTGGGCGCGCGGCGCAGTTCCTGCAGGCGCTGCACGATGGCCGCGCGGTCCAGCGCATCGTCGGTGTGCTCGACGTAGGTCTCGAGGTCGCTCACGGCGTGGCGCGCATCGCCCATCTCGGCCCAGGCCAATCCACGGTCGCGGTACTCGGTCCAGGCATCGGGCAACAGAATGAGCAGGCGGTCCAGCACGGCGATCAGGCGCAGCCAGTCTTCCTGCGCGTGGTGGATTTCCTTCAGGTTGCGCAACAGCCGCGCGAGGATGTCGCGCGGCGTGGCGGCCTGCAGGTACAGGCCCACCGGCACGTCGAAATCGTCCACCAGGCCGTTGCGGCGCTTGTAAGGCTCCAGGCGTTCGGACAGGTCTTCACGGCTGAGGGACTGCCCGGTGAACGGGTCGATCACCACCTGCCCGTTGGGCAGATTGACCTTGACCATGAAGTGCCCCGGGAAGTTGACGCCGCGCGCCTTCAGCCCCATGCCCTGGGCCAGCTCCAGCCACAGCAAGGCCAGCGTGAGCGGAATGCCGCGGCGCGTGCGCAGCACCACGTTGAGGTAGCTGTTGTCCGGGTCGTAGTAGTTGTTGACGTTGCCGCCAAACCCCATGTCGCGAAAGAAGAACTGGTTGAGCGTGCGCAGGCGTTGCAGCGGTCCGGCATCGGCGGCGCAGCGTCGGCGCACGCGCGCCAGCATCTGGTCCATCTCGCCCAGCACTTGCTGCACGTCAAGGTCGGGGTACTCGTCTTGCGCGACAGAGGTTGCCGCTTCGAACAGCGGCAAGGCGTCGTCGTCTCCCACGAGGGCAGCGAAATAGCCCAAGGGGGTGGGCGCGGGGTATTCGTACGCGGTGGGCATGTTGGGCTCTTGCTACGGCTGATCGCAGGTTACGTCATTTTCGGACGAACTGCCGCAGCTTCAAACCGGCCAGCAGCAGCGTGAGGAAATACACGAGCACGCCACCCAGCACCGACACCGTGAGCAGGCCCACGCGCGCCAGCGCCCGACCCTCGAAATCCAGCCAGTCGACCGACGTGGCCGCCCACATGAGGAACACCGCGAGCAAGGCGCTGGCGGCCACCACCTGCATGCCAAACAGCGCCCACCCGGGTGACGGCATGTAGGCGCCGCGCCGCACCAGCCCGATCAGCAGGAACAGGGCATTGACCATGGCGCCGATGCCGATGGACAGCGCCAACCCGGCATGGCCGAGCCGGGGCACCAGCAGGAAATTGCAGAGCTGGGTGAGCACCAGCACGCCAATGGCGATCTTCACCGGGGTGCGGATGTCCTGCCGCGCGTAGAACCCCGGCGCCAGCACCTTGATGGCGATCAGGCCAATGAGCCCGGCGCCGTAGCCCATGAGGGCGGTCGCGGTGCGCTGCACGTCCGCCTCCGTGAAAGCGCCGTAGTGGTACAGCACGGCCACCAGCGGGTGGGCAAAGGTGAGCAGCGCGACCGCGCAAGGCACCGCGAGCAGCACCACCAGGCGCAGGCCCCAGTCGAGCAGGCCGCTGTAGCGCGCGGTGTCGTCGGCCGCCTTGGCCGCCGCGAGTTGCGGCAGCAGCACCACGCCCAGCGCGACGCCGAGCATGGCGGTGGGGAATTCCATCAAACGGTCGGCATAGGTCAGCCAGCTCACGCTGCCCGCCGCCAGGTGGGACGCGATCTGCGTGTTGATCAGCAGCGATATCTGCGCCACGCTCACGCCCAGCAGCGCGGGCAGCATGAGCGTGGTCACGCGGCGGGTGCCAGGGTGGTTCCAGGCGCTCTTGAGGGTCGACCAGCGCAGGCTGACGTGGGGCAACAGGCCCAGCCGGCGCAGCGCCGGGATCTGCGCGCCCAGCTGCAGGCTGCCGCCGAGCAGCACCCCGCCCGCCATGGCATAGATGGGTTCGATACCCAGGGAAGCGAACCAGGGCGCGCCCCAGCCCGCGGCGGCGATCATGGCGACGTTGAGCAGCACCGGGGTGGCCGCCGGCACGGCAAAGCGTTTCCAGGTGTTCAGGATGCCGGCCGACAGCGCCACGAAAGACATGAAGGCGATGTAGGGGAACATCCAGCGCGTCATGAACACGGCGGCATCGAAGCCCGGCTCGTCCAGGCCGCTGGCCATGGCCCAGACCAGAACCGGCGCGCCGAGCACGCCCAGCACACAGGTGGCGGTGAGCGCCCAGGCCAGCACGGTGGCGATCTGGTTCACCAGCACGCGGGTGGCGTCATCGCCCTCCTTTTCCCGCACGCCCGCCAACACCGGCACGAAAGCCTGGCTGAACGCGCCCTCTGCGAACAGTCGGCGCAGCAGGTTGGGAATGCGAAAGGCGACGTTGAAGGCGTCGGTGAGGGCGCTGGCGCCGAAGGTGGCCGCCATGAGCAGCTCGCGCACCAGGCCGGTGATGCGGGACGCCAGGGTCAGCAGGGAGACGAGGGAGGCGGACTTGAAGAGGGTCACGCGGCGAGTGTAACGACCGGACTGGGTGGGGTTCCCGGCCGGGGAGCCCGTGCTAAAATCGCGGGCTTTGCTGGCATCATCCCCAAACAATTGAAGGAATCACACCATGGCAACCAAGCCGAAGAAAAAGAACCCCCGTCTGGCGTCTGGCCGCAAACGCGTCCGCCAGGACGTCAAGATCAACGCAGCCAACACCTCGCTGCGCTCCAAATACCGCACCGCCGTCAAGAACGTTGAAAAAGCCGTTCTGACCGGTGACAAAGCCAAGGCGACCGAATTGTTCGCCAAGATGCAACAAGTGGTCGACATCGTCGCTGACAAGGGCATCTTCCACAAAAACAAGGCAGCTCGCGACAAGAGCCGCCTGTCCGCCAAAGTCAAGGGCCTCGCAGCAGCCGCTGCCTGAACCCCCACCGGTCTGGCCCAGCCAGACCACCAGCCCGGGCCCCCAGGGGCCTGCCGTTTGAAACGGGTGCGCTGCCAGCAAAGAAAAGCAAACAAGCCGTCGCAAGACGGCTTTTTTGTTGCCCGATCGGGTCAGAAAGGTCTTGAGGGGAGCCTCAGGTCTTCGCCGGCCGCTCCGGGATCAGGCAGGCTTCGGCCACCTGCAACCCGTTGTCGCGCGCGAAGTTCATGCAGAAATCCCAGGCCATGGGCTCGACCTCCCGCAGTTCGGCGGACACGACCACACATTTGATGTTGTTGATGGTGTTGGGCACGCACCAGGGGGAATAGCTCAGATGGCTGCCCGGCTGGGCACCGCCCGGACGAAACGAGCTCATCACCCCGGCCAGACGCTCTGCCCAATCACTGGGGCGGAACGTGCGGCCGTCCTTCGTGACGCCCTGGATAAAGACTTGTTTGGCTGTCGGTGAAACCATTCGGGGGGAGGCCTTCGGATGGAGGGCTCGGCTGGGAAAGAGCCACCGCCAGAGTGAGGATCACTCACCGGGGTGGGCGGCAGGTATTCTATCTTATATAAGACTTGAGACCAGGGATTACCCGGACTCGCGCTCGGGCAACGGCGTGCATTTCAGCGATGCCCAACTAGCAATGATGATGCCATTGGCTGCGCCTAAAATCGCGCTTCAACGGCTCAACCTTCGTTGAGCCGCTTCCTTTTTTGGCCCTTCTTTTCGGAGTCTCCCGCATGAACGCCGCCCTCAAGCCCGTCGCCTCGCCCCACGTGATGAACACCTACGGCCGTCTGCCGATCGCGTTGTCGCATGGCCGAGGCGTCCGGGTCTGGGACACCGCCGGCAAGGAATACATCGACGCCCTGGGCGGCATCGCGGTGAACACGCTGGGCCATGGCCACCCCAAACTGGTGCCCGCCCTGCAAGACCAGGTGGCCAAGCTGATCCACTCCAGCAACTATTACCACGTGCCCAACCAGGAAGTGCTGGCGCAGATGCTGGTGGAGCGCTCGGGCCTCACCAATGTGTTTTTCTGCAGCAGCGGCCTGGAAGCCAACGAAGCCGCGCTGAAGCTGGCGCGCAAGTACGGCCACGACAAGGGCATCGAGCGTCCGGAAATCGTGGTGTACGAGAAGGCCTTCCACGGCCGTTCCATCGCCACCCTCTCGGCCACCGGCAACCCCAAGGTGCAGGCCGGTTTCGGCCCGCTGGTTGAAGGCTTCATCCGCGTGCCGCTCAACGACATCGACGCGCTGAAGAAAGCCACCCAAGGCAACCCCAACGTGGTCGCCGTGTTCTTCGAAACCATCCAGGGCGAAGGCGGCATCAACCCGATGCGCGCGCAGTACCTGAAGGACGTGCGCGCCCTGTGCGACGCCAACGACTGGCTGATGATGATCGACGAGGTGCAGTGCGGCATGGGCCGCACCGGCAAGTGGTTCGCGCACCAGTGGGCCGGCATCGTGCCCGACGTGATGCCGCTGGCCAAGGGCCTGGGCTCGGGTGTTCCGATCGGCGCGGTGGTGGCCGGCCCGAAGGCTGCGAACATCTTCGCGCCCGGCAACCACGGCACCACCTTCGGCGGCAACCCCCTGGCCATGCGCGCCGGGGTGGAAACCATCCGCATCATGGAAGAAGAAGGCCTGCTGGAGAACGCCGCGCGCGTCGGTGCGCACCTGCACGACGCGCTCGCAAAGGGCCTGGCCGGCAAAGCCGGCGTGAAGGAAATCCGCGGCCAGGGTTTGATGATCGGCATCGAACTCGACAAGCCCTGCGGCGTGCTCACCCAGCGCGCGTGCGACGCCGGCCTGCTGCTCTCGGTGACGGCCGACAGCGTGATCCGCCTGGTGCCGCCGCTCATCCTGACCACGGCCGAGGCCGACGAGGTGGCGAACATCCTGCTGCCGCTGATCCACGCCTTCCTGGCCGAATGACGGGCGCCGCCATGACGATCTCGCACTACCTGCAGTTCAAGGACCTGAGCGCCGACAGCTACGCCTACCTGTTCGAGCGCGCGGCGTTCATCAAGCGCAAGTTCAAGGCGGTCGAGAAGTACCAGCCCTTCGCCGACCCCGACCGCACCTTGGCCATGATTTTCGAGAAGGCCAGCACACGCACCCGCGTGAGCTTCGAGGCTGGCATGTACCAGATGGGCGGCTCGGTGGTGCACCTGACCACCGGCGACAGCCAGCTCGGCCGCGCCGAACCCATCGAAGACAGCGCGCGCGTGATCAGCCGCATGGTCGACATCGTGATGATCCGCACCTTCGAGCAGAGCAAGATCGAAGCCTTCGCCTCGCACTCGCGCGTGCCGGTCATCAACGGCCTGACGAACGAGTTCCACCCCTGCCAGATCCTGGCCGACATCTTCACCTTCATCGAGCAGCGTGGTTCGATCCAGGGCAAGGTGGTGGCCTGGGTGGGCGACGGCAACAACATGGCCAACACCTGGCTGCAAGCGGCCGAATTGCTCGGCTTCACCGTGCACGTGAGCACGCCCAGCGGCTACGAGGTGGACCCGGTGCTCGCCGGCATCACGAACCCCGGCTGCTACAAGGTCTTCAAGGACCCGCGCGAAGCCTGCGCCGGCGCGCACCTGGTCACCACCGACGTGTGGACCAGCATGGGCTACGAGGCGGAGAACGAAGTGCGCCGCGCCGCGTTCAAG
This sequence comes from Hydrogenophaga sp. 2FB, assembly GCF_005503365.1. Lineage (GTDB taxonomy): Bacteria > Pseudomonadota > Gammaproteobacteria > Burkholderiales > Burkholderiaceae_C > Hydrogenophaga. Next base: position 60,365 of record NZ_SCML01000013.1, on the reverse strand, counting down.
CGCTGGTGCGTCGACGAAGACATGATGCGCACGGCCCAGCCGGACGCGCTGTTCATGCACTGCCTGCCCGCGCACCGTGGCGAAGAAGTGAGCGCCGAAGTCATCGACGGCCCTCAGTCGGTGGTGTGGGACGAGGCCGAGAACCGCATGCACGTGCAGAAGGCCTTGATGGAATACCTCCTGCTCGGCCGCCTGGCCTGATGCAAGCCCTGCTCGACGCGATCGCGCGGATCGAACCCTCCCCTGACGCGCGCCGCGTCTTTCACGGGCGCGGTGGTCTGCACCCCGGCTGCGAGCAATGGGCGCTCGATGCCTTTCCACCGGTCTGGGTGCTCACCAGCTTCAAGCCCGTGTCCGACGACACGCTGGCCACCTTGCACGCCGCCCTGTCCGCGCGCTGGGCACAGGTCGCACCGGACGAGCCGCTGAACTGGGTGTTCCAGTGCCGGCACGAAAGCCAGGCCGAAACGCGCCTGATGACCGGAGCGGTGCCCGAACCCCATGTGGTGAGCGAGCGCGGCGCGCGCTACCTCGTGCACGTGCTCAAGGGCCAGAACCACGGCCTGTTCCTGGACATGGCCGAAGGCCGCCAGTGGGTGCGCGACCACGCCGCCGGCCACAAGGTGCTCAACCTGTTCGCCTACACCTGCGCGTTCTCCGTGGTGGCGCTGCAAGGCGGCGCGAAGCAGGTGGTGAATGTGGACATGAGCGCTGGCGCGATGGCGATCGGCCAGCAGAACCACCCCCTCAATGGGCTGTCTGCCGGCGCGGGCTTTCTGGCGCACGACATCTTCAAGACCTGGGGCAAGATCACCCGCAGCGGCCCGTACGGCATCGTCATCGTCGACCCACCGAGCTTCCAGAAAGGCAGCTTCGTCGCGACCAAGGACTACCTGCGCCTCATGCGCCGCTTGCCCGACCTGCTGCGGCCCGACGGCCGCGTGCTGCTGTGCCTGAACGCGCCCGAACTGAGCACGGCCTTCCTGCAGGAACAGATGCAGGAAGCCGCGCCCGAACTGATCTTCGAACAGCGCCTGCCCAACCCCGCCGCGTTTGCGGATATCGCGCCCGAGCGCGCGCTGAAGGTGCTGCTGTACCGCGCACCCGCGCTCGCCGAGCGCCCCGCCACATGAGCGCCTGCACCAGCTGCGGCGCGTGCTGCGCCTGCTTCCGCGTCGACTTTTCCGTGTACGAAGGCGAAGACCAGGGCGGCTCGGTGCCGGCTGGGCTGTCTGTGGAGGTCAACGACAGCCTCCTGCGCATGCGCGGCACCGACCACTCGCCGCCGCGCTGCGCGGCCTTGTCCGGCAAGGTCGGCGTGAGGGCCATCTGCGGCATCTACGAATGGCGACCGTCTCCTTGCCGCGAATTCGAGGAAGGCAGCGACGCCTGCCACCGCGCGCGCCAGCGCCACGGCCTGCCGGCGCTGCAAGGCGGCGGCTGACGCTTCGTTTGATTCAGGCCTGAATCATTTTTCGGGCCTGTTGGGATTAACCGACACCACGGTTTTTTTCAGAGTGCTACCTTCACAGCACCATGAAAAAGATCTGGGACATCTCCCCTCCGGTCCACGCCGGCGCACCGGTTTTTCCGGGTGACACGCTGTATTCACAGCAATGGTCCGCCACCATCGGGCCGGGTTGCCCGGTGAACGTCAGCGCGATCACGCTCTCGCCCCACGTCGGCGCGCACGCCGACGCGCCGCTGCACTACGACGCCGAGGGTGCCGCCATCGGCGCGGTCTCGCTCGACGCCTTTCTCGGCCCCTGCCGCGTGATCCACGCCATGGGCCGCGGCCCGCTCGTGCGGCCTGAGCACATCGCGCACGCGCTCCACGCGCTTCCACCGCGCGTGCTGGTGCGCGTGTACGAACGCCAACCTCAGGACGCGTTCGACAACGCCCTGCCCGCCTTCGCGCCCGAGACCATCGAACAACTCGCCGACCTCGGCGTGCTGCTGATCGGCATCGACAGCGCGAGCATCGACCCGGCCGAGAGCAAGACGCTGGAGAGCCACCAGACCATCCGCCGGCGCGGCCTGCGCGTGCTGGAAAACCTGCTGCTCGACGACGTCCCCGAAGGCGACTACGAACTCATCGCCCTGCCCTTGAAACTCACCACCGCCGACGCAAGCCCCGTGCGCGCGGTGTTGCGCGAACTCTGATACCGAAGCCCCATGACCACCACCCCCCAACACTGCCAGGCGCAAGACGCGCAAGACCCGCTGCGCCCGCTGCGCGATCTCTTCCTGATCCCCCCGGGCACCCTCTACCTCGACGGAAACTCCCTCGGCGTGATGCCCCGCAGCGCCCCCGCGCGCGTGGCCGACGTGGTGACGCGCGAATGGGGCGCCGACCTCATCCAGAGCTGGAACAAGAACGGCTGGTTCCACATGCCCGGCAAAGTCGGCGACAAGATCGCGCGTTTGATCGGCGCGGCACCCGGCACCGTGGTGGCCACCGACAGCACCTCGGTCAACCTCTTCAAGGTCCTGTCCGCCGCGCTCAACCTCGCCACCGCCGACAAACCCAGGCGCAAGCGCGTCGTGAGCGAGCGCAGCAACTTCCCCACCGACCTCTACATCGCCGAAGCCCTCTGCAAGGAACGCGGCTTCGAACTCGTGCTGGTCGAGCCTGAAGAGATCGCCGCCGCGCTCACGCCGGACGTCGCCGTGCTCATGCTCACCCATGTGAACTACCGCACCGGCGCCATGCACGACATGTCCGCCGTCACCGCCGCCGCGCACGCCGCTGGCGCACTCATGCTGTGGGACCTCGCGCACAGCGCGGGTGCGGTGCCGGTGGACCTCACCGGTGCGAACGCCGACTACGCCGTGGGCTGCGGCTACAAGTACCTCAACGGCGGCCCCGGCGCCCCTGCCTTCGTATGGGTGAACCCGCGCCACGCCGACCGCTTCTGGCAACCGCTCGCGGGCTGGTGGGGCCATGCCACGCCGTTCGACTTCACACCCGACTACCAACCCGCCGCCGGCATCACGCGCTACCAGTGTGGCACCCAACCCATGATCAGCCTCGCCGCGCTCGAGTGCGGTGTGGACACCGTGCTCGCCGCCGAAGAACACGGCGGCATGGCGGCGCTGCGCCGCAAATCGCTCGCCCTCACCGACCTCTTCATCGAACTCGTGAACGCGCGCTGCCCGGGCCACGGTCTCGGCCTGGCCACGCCGCTGGACCACGCGCAACGCGGCTCGCAGGTCTGCCTCACGAAAGACGAAGGCGCCTACGCCATCGTGCAGGCGCTCATCGCCCGCGGCGTGGTCGGCGACTTCCGCGCCGGCGATGGCCAGCGCCACAAGGACATCCTGCGCTTCGGCTTCACACCGCTCTACATCGGCTTCGAAGACGTGTGGAACGCGGTGGAGCACCTGCGCCAGGTGCTCGAAAGCGGCGAATGGCAACGCCCCGAGTTCAACAACCGACACGCGGTGACCTGACCATGTGCCCACACCACACACCCGAATCCGGCCACAAGCCCGAAGACATCGTGCGCGAAGAAGGCGCACAGCTCGACTTCAGCCGCGACATGAGCTACGGCGACTACCTGCAGCTCGACGCCATCCTCAACGCGCAGAAACCGCTCTCGCCCGCGCACGACGAGATGCTCTTCATCGTGCAACACCAGACCAGCGAACTCTGGATGAAGCTCATGCTGCACGAGCTGCGCGCGGCCATCGCAAACGTCGCGAGCGACGAACTGCAACCCGCGTTCAAGATGCTCGCGCGCGTGAGCAAGATCATGGAGCAGCTGGTGCACGCCTGGGACGTGCTGGCCACCATGACGCCGCCCGAATACAGCGCCCTACGCCCTTACCTCGCGCAGTCCAGCGGCTTCCAGAGCCACCAGTACCGCTGCATCGAGTTCGCGATGGGCAACAAGAACGCGGCCATGCTCAAGCCGCATGTGCACCGGCCCGATCTGCTCGCGGTCGTGCAAGCCGCGTACGAAGCACCGTCTCTCTACGACGAAGCCTTGCGCCTGCTCGCGCGGCGCGGCCTGGCGGTCCCCGAAAGCCACACGCAACGCGACTGGACGCAACCGTACGAGGCCAACGACGCGGTCGAACAAGCATGGCTGGTGGTGTACCGCAACCCCAAGACACATTGGGACCTGTACCAACTCGGCGAAGAACTCACCGACCTCGAAGACGCGTTCCGTCTATGGCGCTTCCGGCATGTGACGACGGTAGAGCGCGTGATCGGATTCAAGCGCGGGACTGGGGGAACGGGTGGGGTGAGCTATCTGCGAAAGATGCTGGATGTGGTGTTGTTTCCGGAGATCTGGCGGTTGCGGACGGATTTGTGAGTTACCTAACCGCCAGAAGTTGCCCCCCGGGTTGCTTGACCGAACGACTGATTCAGACTGACTGCAGTCGGTCAGATTTTTAGGACGCAATCACAGCCGCCGCTGGGACCTGCCATTCCTCGTCGGACAGGCGAACGCACGATGGACGCCCAGAAGCTGCCACTCAAAAGCGATGAGACATTCCGTGCCAGTCGAGTAACTGCTGCAGGCCAAGGCGACCGGCTCTTTGCGACTCCTTGGGGCCTTTCGCGCGAAAGGATTGAGCGACTGATAATTAGGCGAAAGCAAGCGCTTGTACTTACTCACGCCTACTGGGCAATGCCAAACCGCGCCATTCGGTCGAAACTCGCAGGGCAACATCTTTATAGTGCACTTGGAAGGTTTGGTCCAAGCTCAAGGGTTCTAAGGGAGAAACACAATGAAAAAGCTGAATTTGGCGCTCGAGCATTGCTATGGAATTCGAAAATTCGATGCCGTGCTTGACTACACCAATTCGTCGACCGTCGCCATATATGCGCCCAATGGGGCTATGAAGAGTTCACTGGCGAACACCTTTCAAGATATCGCCGACGGCGCTCTCTCGAAGGACCGAATTTTTCCGGCTCGGATTAATCTCCGCGAGGTGAAGGACGAAACAGGTGCCGAGGTTAGCGCTGCGAGCGTGTTGGTCCTCCGAACATACGAAGAAGTCGCAGCCAAGGCAGGAGGGACGGCCACACTGCTTGTGAATCAAGTACTTCGGCAGGAATATGAAGAGCTGCATGCCGAAATTGGCGTGGCCAGGGCCGCATTCCTCAAGGCCGTCAAGGCCCAGGCTAAGACAAAGCGGGAGGTCGACCGCGAGATCTCCACCACGTTCACGCAGTCGGGCGATCAGTTCGATCTGGCGTTGAGGCGAATTCAGGGCGAACTCGCTTTGCAAGGAGATGCGCCGTTTGCCCATATTCCATACGATGTGGTGATGGACGATAAAGTCCAGGCCTTTCTCTCCACCGGCGGCTTCCACGCCGCAATCGACGACTACGTTAAGAAATACAACGAACTGCTGGCAGCTTCAAAGTACTTCAAGAAGGGAACCTTCAACTATTACAACGGCACAAGTGTTGCGAGGCAACTGAAGGAGAACGGTTTTTTTGAAGCCAAACACACGGTCAGCCTGAATGCTGATGAGCGTGTCGAGATCACGTCCGATGCACAACTGGAAGAATTGATTAAGCAGGAGAAGGAAAAAATCTCTGGAGATGCTGAGCTTCGCAAGAAATTCGAAGCGCTCGAGAAGCAGATTCAAAAGAATGTCACATTGCGTGACTTTGAAGATTACTTGCAGAACCATGAGGAACTTCTGCCAGAACTTGCCGATCTGGCTGCATTCAAGGAGAAACTTTGGAAGTCCTATATTCAAGCGAACTATGACTCATATGTCACATTGCTCGAGAAGATGCAAAGTGCAGAAGTACGCAGCAAACAAATTGAGGAGCAGGCTGCTCTTGAAGAGACTCTGTGGCAGAAAGTCATCAACATCTTTAATGATCGCTTCTTGGTGCCTTTTCGGCTCGATGTAGTCAACAAGATCAAGGTCCAGCTTGGTCAGGAGACCGTACTACGTCTTGGTTTTGTTTTCAAGGACCATGCTGAAGAAGCCCCAGTTGATCGGGGCGCACTATTGCAAGTTTTGAGCACTGGAGAGAAAAAGGCGTTTTACTTGTTGAATATGCTCTTTGACATCGAAGCAAGGCGACTGAGCGGAAATGAGACCCTAGTCATTGTTGACGACATTGCGGACTCATTCGACTACAAGAATAAATATGCCATCGTGCAGTATCTCTCAGACCTTGCAGAAGACCCACTTTTCAAGCTTCTGATCTTGACGCACAACTTCGACTTCTATAGAACTATTGAGAGCCGCAATCTAGTGCTGAGGAAGAACTGCTTCATGGTGTCGAAGACAGACCATAGCGTCAGGTTAGAAGAGGCCGTTGGCGTGAAGAACATCTTCGTTAATGTGTGGAAGCCGGGATTCTTTGCGAGCCGACAGATGAAGATTTGCTGCATTCCGTTCATGCGCAATCTGATTGAATACACGAAAGACGAAAACAATCCAGACTATTCGCGACTCACATCGCTTCTGCACTGGAAAGCCGACTCGGACCAGATCACGGTCGCCGAGTTGGATGCGATCTACGCTAGGTTGTTCTCCGTGACTGGACAATCAGGAAACGGAACCGACTTGTTGATCGATCTGATTCGTGCTGAAGCAGCTGCCTGTCTTCAGGCACCAGAAGGAATCAACTTTGAAAACAAGGTAGTGCTTGCCATTGCAACCCGGTTACAAGCGGAGAGATTTATGGCAACCAAGATCAACGATCCCACATGGCTAACATCCATCTCGGGCAATCAGACGCCGAAGATTTTGAAGCGCTATTGCACAGACTATCCTGCTGAAATCGCGAACATCCAAATCTTAAGGCGCGTCACTCTCATGACGCCCGAGAACATTCATCTGAACTCTTTCATGTACGAGCCGATCCTCGACATGTCCGATCAGCATCTGCGACTCCTGTATCAGCAGGTTGTCGCGCTTCAGTGAGAATAGCGAAACAAGCTTTCCACTAGAAGTGGACTTCAACATCCACTTGATCAACGCACGTTTGCTTGGTGGAATGGTTGTTACCAGAATGCCAAACGCCAGGACGAGTCGAGACGTCGGTCAAGGCATCAACAGGAATGCACCGCCAGTTGCTCGGGGAACCCGGGACGATTTGCCCGCTACTGCTAGTGCCTCCGAATTGGTAGAACAACGCCTGCTCTCGCCCATTCTTCAATCCGATGACATGCGGGCACATTTCTCGAATATGCCCTTGATACGTAGCGACCACTTGGTGCTTATTAATGATGGCATTTCTGATCGCTATGTAATTTGTCGTGCTCATGACGCTACCTCCATGTTTATGACTAAGATGGACTACAAGTCCATTCGGCAAATCGGTGACTGGCTGGCACTATTATCTCTTACACGATGTACTATCTGGCTTCGGAAGGCTTCTGATTCTTGAGTTCAGCGAATTTCGCCGCCATCGTCGGGTTGCCCCGAGTCAGTTTTTTGATCGTCACGTCCTGCGCCTTATCGTTCGCAAGGCGGAGATTTCGGTCAGTGCCAAGTAGTGCTTCCTTAGTTTTTTGCAGGTGGTCGATTGACTTGTCGATCTCTGCGATCGCCTTTTGGAAATGCCCTGAAGCGAGGTCGTAATTTCTCCCGAATGCAGTCTTGAAGGTTTCAAGCTCTGTTTCGAACTTCGTGATGTCGATGTTCTGCGCCCTAACGAGCGCAAGTTCCGACTTGTACTTGAGTGAGTTCATCGCCGCATTCCGCAGCAAAGTGATGATCGGAATGAAAAACTGTGGCCGGACGACATACATCTTCGGGAAGCGGTGGAACATGTCAACGATCCCAGTGTTGTAGAGCTCACTTTCGGGCTCCAGCAGGGAGACCAGCACCGCGTACTCGCAACCCTTCTCGATGCGATCTTTGTCGAGTTCCTTCAAGAAGTCCTCGTTCCTGTTCTTCGTCGCGGTTCGATCGTTCTCGTTCTTCATCTCAAACATGATGGAGACGATTTCGGTTTCGACGTCATCCGCGTCGCGGAAGATGTAGTCACCCTTACTGCCTGTCCGAGAGTCGTTGTCTTTTTCGAAGTAGGCTCGCGGAAATGCCGTTGCCCTGATGCGGTTGAACTCGGTCTCGCAGTGCTGCTCGAGGGTTTCGCCCACCATCTTGGTAGACAGTCGTGCCTTCATGTCGCGCAGGCGCTCAATTGCGTCATCACGATCTTTGATCTGCGTTTCGTATTTGTCTTTGAGCGACTTTTCGGCAAGCTGCTTTTCAAGCTCTGCGCGTGAGAGGCTACTCCTTAGTTCGTCGCGCTCCTTCTCGACCGTACCAACGGCCTCGGTGATCGCAAGCTTCTGCGCAACCGCAATGGCATCTAGCCTCGCCCTTAACTCTTGAATCTCGGCGTCCTTCGTGGCCGCCGCTTTCTGCAATCCGTTTACAAGTTTGGCCTCGGCCAGATCGGATGCGGCTTGCTTGTCGCGCCTGGCCTGCTCGAGTTGGTTGGCGAGCGCGTCGCGCTCTTTCTCCACCGTGCTCAGTGCTTCAGTCACGGCGAGCTTCCGAGCGATCTCTCCAGCATCGAGTCTGGCCTTCAGTTCCTGAATCTCCGAATCCTTGACGGTGGCGGCCTTTTGCAATTCGCTGGCGATTTTGGTAGTGGCAAGCTCAACGGCGTTCCGCTTTTCCTGCTCGGCCAGTTCAAGCCGGTCGTGCAGTTGCTGCTCGAACTCGCTGTCGCGAACCTGCTTCAGGATGTCCGCATATCCGGCTTCATCAATCTTGAACGCTTTCCCACAGTGTGGGCAGATGATTTCGTGCATACCTACTTGTCCCCGCCTTGGTCAGAATCTGCTTGTGCATCTCGGGATCAGCCCCTTTCGCTGCAAGCGTTGCAATCCGGTATTCGACCGGCTGAAACCAATATAAACCAGACCTTCGGGGCAGCTGACTGGATGTCTCGTCATGGCCGGCAGTGTGAGTACGAGACGGTGCCGGGAAGCTGACCTTCGGAGCGATAGAACTGTCGACCAGAGTCAGCTTGTGACGACTCGCAGGGAGATCCGGTCACGGCCGAGGGTGTGCGAAAACTCATCGCGTTTGACGCCAGTCCGAAAGTCAACCTCTCAGTTTGGCCCAGGCTGCATTTTTGCGAGTGTGCCAATGGGGGGATCGCTGAAAACGGAACTCAGAGGAGTTTCGACACAGCCTCGGCCAGAAGCACATATGCATGTAGCAACCGGTGCCGAGAGGCAGAATGCCCGAGAAATGACACATTTGGCGAACATGCACCTTGAATACTTAACTCTCTCATCCTCCAGTGCTGCGGTCGAAATTTCGACAGACTCCAACGGAGGTAGCGTCATGGTCAAGATGCTCACCAGAGTCCTTGAGCCGCGGCGCGTCTATACCGACAGTGCAGTTGACGTCAAAGCCAGCGGGATCATCGTTTGGGTACACAGCCAAGGCGATGCTGACATTGACGTCCCGGAAGATTCGATTGGTGCAATTTACTGCCACAACAGATGCCGAGTCTCGGTAGCCATTGCGCCTTCTCAATTTGAGAAGCTACAGAACGCTGTGCTTTTGGGCGCCCAATTCGAAATCCAGCTCACGGTAGACGCCAAGCAAAAACCATCTGGCTCGGAAACGATCTTGTACACCGAAGCGTTTGGCAAACTGCGTGTGCTGGAGGTTACGTTTACCGCAGAGAGTTCACAACAAACACAAGCAGCTAGGGACGAGCATAAGCCTAGAACATGAGGTCCGACCGCGCGACGGCGGCTACAGGTCGGAGGTGTGAGTTCAGCCCTTCGAGTAGCTGACGTTCGATCGCGATTTGAGGGGGTACCTAGTGCCTTCCAAGCTGGATGACTGCAGCCCTCTCGATACCTGTCATTGATGCCGCCCTGCCGCTGGGTGCGCCTATGACGGCTTCGTGCCAAGCAACGAGAACGCAGCTCCCAGCCGCGATCGACGGCTGTCGCTGCAATACCGCCATCCAAAAACCGACTTTGGACGCCCGAAACGGGTCGGATGCCCAGTGTTAATAAGCACCCATGTAGTCGCGTTTACCGATCTCAATGCCGCTGTGGCGCAAGATGGCATAGGCGGTGGTCACGTGGAAGAAAAACTGCGGCAGGCCGTAGTGCAGTAGATATGCGCTGGCGATCAGCTTCTTTTCCTTAGGGGTGCCGGGGCGCAATACGATCTCGCGGCTCTCACTTGAATCAAATTGATCAGGCTTGAAGGAGCCGATATGGGCCAAAGCCTTGGTGATCAATGCTTGCAGGTCCACGAAGCTGACCTCGGTGTCGGGCCAGGACGGCACCTCGGCACCAGCCAGGCGGGAGGAAATGCCCTTGGAGAAGTCTGCGGCGATCTGTACCTGACGTATCAGCGGAAACATGTCGGGAAACAGCCGCGCCTGGAGTAGAGCATTTGGATCGATATTCTTTTGCGTGGCGTGGTCTTCGGCTTTCTTGAGCACATCCGATAAGGCGTGCAGCATCTGCTGCATGACGGGAACGGAGGCGTTGTACAGCGGGCTGGTCATGATGAATTCACTTTTAAATGGGGCTCGATCGCCGGGGCTGGCATGGCAGAGGCCATGCCGACCATGTGAGGCTAACAGCATTGGCCAACCATCGCGTGTGCCGCTTGCATGCTGCGCGAACCCACATGGCCCCAGATGTGGGTGAAGCACGAGAGGCAGCAACCGCTGCACCGCAAAGAATCCAGCCGCCTTCAACCAATGGCCAAGCCTCGCCAGCCGTGGCAGACGAAGCCTGGAGATATCAGAGCCGCCCGTCCTCGCAGCGGAAGCTCTTCGGGTCGTTCACATCACCAGAACCCACATAACGCGCAATCTGGGGATAAGCGCAGATACCACGCGTGCGCCCAGGAAAGCTCTTCCCCGTAGCCGTCAGCGTCGTCGGCGCCACGCCCTTCTCCACCCAATCGTAGAGCGGTGTCACCGGATCGAACACGTCGAGCGCAGAGCCGCCGGAGCAATGCTCCATCCCCGGCACGTTGTAGAGCCGCGCGAACTGCTGCGTGGCCGCGAGCCCGCCACTGGCATCCACAAGATTTTTGTACCAATGGTTGACGCCCGCGGGGTTGACCAGCGAATCGCCCAGCCCGACGAAGACGATCGTCTTGGCGCCGCGTTGCTTGAAGGCGCTGTAGTCGGTGCTGGTGGCGGCGGTGATCTTCGCGGACTCGGCGAGCAACTGCACGTCGGTGTCGACGTTGAAGCGGAAGTAGTCGAAGTCCGGTTTCGGTGGCGTCATGAACACGTACTTGATCGACTGGTTGGTGGCGCGTGCGGCGTTGGGCTCGCCCGTCGTTGAAGTGCCCAGCCAGTTGCCGCGCCAGGTGGCGCCGCTGATGCTGGTGTCCCACGGGATGCCGGGGTACAGCTGCTCGCCTTTGCTGTTCCGAGGACCCGCCATGGCCTTCGTGAGGGCCGTCACCTGGGCCGAGCTGAGGCAGGTGTCGGTCTTGGCGCCGGTGCACTGCAACACGGCTGGATTGAAGCGGCAGGCTTGATAGTTTTCGATCAGGCCATCGGCCGCGCCATCCAGCGCATCGCAGGCCTGCAGCAGGCCCTTCACGATGAGCGCGCGGTCGCCGTCGGAATATGCGCGACTGAGGATGGGGAGCCCACCCGCGTCGGTGGGTGCGATTGCCGCGAAGGCCTGGATACCGTAAAGGGAGCCGACCTGCGCGGCATGTTGCTCCAGGATCGGGGCACCGCTGACGACCCCGTCGAAATGCTGCGGCAAGCGCTGCGAGGCCATCATGCCCTGGCGTCCACCGCCAGAGCAGCCGACGTAGTAAGAGTGGTTGGGCTGCTTGCCGTAGAAGCGCTCGACGATGGCCTTGCCGAGCTGGGTCGTCTTGTCCACGGCGTTGTAGCCCCAGTCGATGCGCGCCTGCGGGTCCAGGCCAAAGGTGGCGTCGCGCGTGCTGGTGCCGGTGTGGCCGAAGTCGGTGCTGACCACCGCCGAGCCCTGCGCCAGCGCGGGCGTGACGCCCTCGCGCAAGGTGCCATAGGCCTCGCGCACCACACCGTCCACCCCGCCACCACCCTGGAACTGGAACCGGCCGTTCCACTGCAGCGGCAGCCGCAGTTCGACGTTGATGCCGTAGCGCACGCCGTCCACACCCGTGCGCGGGTTGATCTCGGCCTTCACCAGGCAGTGCGCGGGCATGGGCGTGTTGCCCGAACGCACCGCACCGGCAGCGACGAGGCTGGCACTCTGCAACACCGTGTTATCAAATCGCAGCCCTTGCACCGCGGCACAGTTGAGGGGCAGCGGCGCGGCGGATGCACTCGCCACGGGGTCGCCCCACGTCGCGCAGCCGGCGGCCACCAGCGCGGCTATCGGGGCCGTGGCGGCCAGGGCCAAAGTGCGTTGTTTCATCGAATGTCTCCATATTGGAATGAGGGAAGGCGGGAAGCCGCGACGGGATTGCGGTTTCTCGCAGCGGTCCGGACTATCGCGCGCCATCGCAACACGAGGAACCCGCCACACCGCAATGCAGCTATGCGCTTCCCGGTGCGGCTTGCGGCAACGGCGTCGGCACAATGGGTCGACCTGAAGACCATCCCCAAAGAGACACCATGGACGACCTGACCCAACTCATTTACCAACTCGACGGCCACGTCGCGACGCTCACGATGAACGCGCCGCCCGTCAACGCGCTCACCCGCACGCTCAACGACGAACTCACGCTCGCGCTGGACCGCATCTCCGAAATGGACCACGTGCGCGCAGTCGTGCTCACCGCGGCGGGCAAGGTGTTTTGCGCGGGCGCGGACCTGAAGGGACGCGCAGAAAACATCAAGGTCGCGGGCGACTTCTCGGCCCACTCGCGCCGCACGCGCGAATGCTTCCACGCGATCCGAGAATGCGCCAAGCCCGTGGTGGTGGCGGTGAACGGCGCGGCGCTGGGCTCGGGCCTGGCCATGGTAGCGTCGAGCGACATCATCGTGGTCTCCGAAAAAGCATCGCTCGGACTGCCCGAGGTGGACGTGGGCTTGCTCGGCGGCTGCCGCCACGCCATGCGCCTGTTCAGCCACTCCCGCCTGCGCCGCATGGCGCTCACTGGCATGCGCGTGGGCGGCGAAGAGCTGCTGCGCCTGGGCATCGCCGAGTTGTGCACCACGCCCGAAGAGCTGCTGCCCAGGGCCATGGAGATCGCGCAGACCATCGCGTCCAAGAGCCCCGTGTCCACCCGCATGGGCAAGCACACCCTCAACGTGATCGAAGACATGTCGCTGCGCGACGGCTACCGCTACGAGCAGGACATGACGGCACAGATCGGCAAGACCGACGACGCGAAGGAAGCGCAACGCGCGTTCGCCGAGAAACGCGCGCCGGTGTTCACCGGCCGCTAAATCGCCGCGCTGTCCACCCAGTCCAGCACCGCCTCTGCCACGGCACGCGGTTGCTCCACCAGCAAGGCGTGGCTGGCGTTGTCGATCACGCGCACGGTCACGAGGTCGCCCAACGCATCGCGCAATTCGCCGCGCGTTTCTGGCGGACGCCACGGGTCTTGCGCGGCCTGCAGGTCCAGGATGGGCGCATGCGCCACCGGCCACCACAGGTTCTTGTCGGGCACCGCACCGGCGGCCTTGTACGCGGCGCGCACCGCGGGGTGCCAACCGTGCAACCACGGCCCGGGGTCGTTGCCGGGAGCGAAGAAGCCTTCTCGCAAAGCAGCGAGCCGCAGCGCATCCGGTTGTGAGGTATCCGACGCCGTCGCCAGGGTGGACGGCACGTGGGCCGGAAACGTGCGCGCAGCGGCGGCTGCCACCACCACGCCACGCACCCACGCCGGGTGCGCGAGATCGGCCACACGCGCCACGAAATGCCCGAAGGCGTGGCCGAGCCAGATCGCGGGTTGTCCGCTGCTCAAGTGCTGCAGCGCAAACACCGCGTCGGCCGCCAGCGTGTACAGGCTCAAACCGTCCAGCGTTCCGTTGCTCGCGCCCATGCCACGTGGCCAGGGCCTGAGCACCCGAAAGCCGGCTGCGGCCAGCAAGCCGGCGCTGTCATCGAAGTCGCCGGGGTCGCGCTGCGACGAGGCCAGCATGACCAGCGGCGGGCCGTCGTCCGGCCCTTCCGCGGTCACTTCCAGCGTGTGCTGCTCCTGTGCGAGCAGCACGGTGCGGCGCGCGGTCCCCGTCATCAGTCCGCCGTCGCGCCCGAGCGCTTCACGATCTCGGCCCATTTCGGAATTTCATTGCGCACCAGCGTGCCCAAGGCTTCCGGGGTGCTGAACGCGGGTTCGATGCCAAGGGCCACCAGTTGCTGGCGCAGCTCGGGCACGGCCAGCGCGCGGCCCACGGCGCCGTTGAGCTTTTTCACGATGTCGGCCGGCGTGCCGGCGGGCGCGAACACGCCGAGCCAGTTGGACACTTCATAGCCCTTGAGCCCCGCCTCTTCCAGCGTCGGCAGCTCGGGCGCCACGCCCATGCGCGTGCGCGAGGTCACCGCGAGCGGCACCACCTTGCCACTCTTGATGTGCTCCTGGTACACGGTGTAGGAATCGAAGGTCATGTCCACGCGGCCCGCGAGCACGTCGGCCATCAGCGGCGCGCTGCCCTTGTATGGAATGTGCAGCATCTTCACGCCGGTGATCGATTCGAACAAGGCACCCGACAGATGGCTGGAACTGCCGCTGCCTGCCGAGCCATACGTGAGCCCGTCGGGTTTGCTCTTCGCCAGCGCGATCAGCTCGGCCACGCTGCGTGCCTTCACCGACGGCCCGACCACCAACACGCGCGGCGTGATGTGCGTCAGCGCGATGGGCGCGAAGTCTTTCACCGGGTCGTAGCGCAGCTTGGGGTACAGCGCGACGTTGATCGCGTTGGTGCCCATGGTGCCGAAGAACAGCGTGTAGCCATCGGGTGCCGAGCGCACCGCAGCCTCTGCCGCGGGCGCACCACCCGCGCCGCCTCGGTTGTCGATGATGACTTGTTGGCCCAGTTCGGTGCTGAGGCGCTCGCTCAACGTGCGCGCCATGGTGTCGGCCGCGCCACCGGCGGGGAATGGCACGATCAGCCGCACGGGCTTGTCGGGGTAAGCCGCGTGCGCATGGAGCACGGTGGCGCCCAAGGCGGCCACGGCGGCGAGTTGCGCCACGCGGGTCAGCACGGTGCGGCGGGTGGTGATGGGTGTTGGTGTCATGTTGTCTCCTGGGTATTGAAACTGAAAACGGTGGTGTGGTGTCACGCCGGCGCCTCGCGCCATGTCACGCCGCAGCCCGGACCACCGGGCAAGGTGAGCGAACCCTTGTGCACCGGCAATGGGCTGAACGGGTCGTCCCGCAGGTGCATGTGTTCGGACAACTCGCAGGCATAGGGCAAGCGCGTGACCACGCTCGCGGCCTGCAGGCTCATGGCCTGCATCAGCGCCGGGCCAAAGGCCGCGCCCATGCGGCAACCGATCTGCCCCGCTTCGCAAATCTTCACGGCCTGCAGAAAGCGCCGGATGCCCCCGAGATTGGTGATCTTGAGGTTGATCACGTCCACCGCGCGTTCGGACACCAGGCGAAACACATCGCGCACGGTCTGCGCGCTCTCATCCGCCTCGATCGCCACCGGCAGCGTGCGCGTGAGCAGTGCCAGACCCGCGATGTCGGCGGCCGGCACGGGTTGCTCGATCAAGGCGATGTCGTGGCGCTCCATCTTTGCGAACGCGCGGATCATCTGCTTGGCGTTGTACGACTGGTTCGGGTCCAGCGTGAGCGTGACCGCGTCGCCCACGGCCGCGCGCACTGCCGCCACGCGCTTCACGTCCAGCGCGGTGTCGCCCGACAGCTTGAGCTTGAGCTGGCCATAGCCTTCGGCCGCGAGTTGTTCCGCCTGGGCCGCCATGGCCTCGGGCGCCTTGATCGGCAGGATGCGCGACAGGGCCACGCTGTCGCGCAGCTTGCCACCGAGCAACACGTGCACCGGCACACCGAGGCGGCGCGCCAGCAGGTCGTGCAGCGCCATGTCGATGGCGGCTTTCACCGTGGGTTGGCAGGCCAGTGTGGCGTCGATCTCTTCCATCGTGCCCGCGAGATCCTCGACGGACCGGCCCACCAGGCGTGGCGCGAGAAATTCGAGCCCTGCCCGCGCGCCCGCGCCGTGCGTGGAGATGGCCGGAATGGCATGGCAATAGCCCAGGCCCAGGTGTCCATCGTCGTCGGTCAGGTGCAGCACCCAGCCTTCCAGTTGCGGCACCTGCGCGCGCGCAAATTTCCATTCGGGGTCGCCCAGCGCCTGCGTGCAAGGGCGGAGCGTGGCGGAGGCGATCTTCATATGCCGCGAGTCTATTGAGCGGCTTCGCGCAAGAACCGCACTGTTGCCGCAAGGCTGGTATGCAAGCTGAGTCCACGGCATCAGGGTTACCCCGTAGCGTCGCCGATTGCATGGCTGAATTGCCGCCGGCCGTGTGGTGTGACCGGCTTTGGAAACCTACAGTCGTTCTCCATCCGACACCCGAACGAACACCACCGAGACACCGCCATGTTCAAACCCGCCGCCCTCCTCCTCGTCACCCTGGCCATGGCCACTTCCGCCATCGGCCAGACCTGGCCCGAGCGCCCCATTCGACTGGTGGTGCCGTACGCCGCGGGTGGACCCACCGACGTCATGGCGCGCAAGATCGGCGCGCACATTTCGCAAAAGACCGGGCAGCCCGTGGTCATCGACAACAAGGGCGGTGGCGGCGGCACCATTGGCGTCGACCAGGTGCTCAAAGCCAAGCCCGACGGCTACACGCTCGGCCTGGTGGCACCCGGCCCGGTGGCGGGCATGTTCGCGCTCACCAAGGTCGTGTATGCGCAGTCGGACATCGGCTACATCAGCCTCGTCGCGCGCAACCCGGCCGTGATCGCGGTGAGCAGCAAGTCCGGCATCAAGACCTTGGCCGAACTCACGAAGAGCGCCAAAGACCAGCCCGGCAAACTCAACTTCAGTTCCGCCGGACCGGGCACCACGCCGCACATTGGCTCCGAGCTGTTCAAGCAGGAAGCGCAGCTGGACGTGACGCACATTCCCTACAAGGGCGCCGCGCCGGCCGTGACCGCGGTGCTCTCGGGCGAAGTGCAATTCATCTCCACCGATCTGATGGCGGTGCTGCCTTTTGCGCAACAAGGGCAACTGCGGATTCTGGCGGTGGTCGGCACCAAACGCTCCCCACAAATTCCGGACGTCCCCACCACCACCGAGCTGGGTTTGCCCAATGTGGTGATGGAAACGAACTACGGCGTGATCGGCCCCAAGGGTGTGCCCGCCGATCTGCAGAAGCGCATTCGCTCGGTGCTGGAAGAAGCTGTGAACAGCCCCGACGTGAAAGATCTGCTCAACCAGCTCGGCGCCGTGGCGGTGACCTCTTCGGCCGAGGAGTACCGTGTGCTGATGGAGTCCGAGTACGAGAAGTGGAAGCGCGTGGCGACCAAGGGCAACATCAAGCTCGACTGATTCCGCACCTGTTCATTTTTTTCTCGCCACCACACCATGCAAACATCTCGCGGACCGTTGTCCCACGTGAAGGTCCTGGACCTGAGCCGCATCCTCGCCGCGCCCTGGGCCGGGCAGATCCTGGCCGACCTGGGTGCCGAAGTCATCAAGGTCGAACGCCCCGGCATGGGCGACGACACGCGCTCCTGGGGCCCGCCCTTTCTGAAGGATGCCGACGGCAACGACACCCGGGAGGCCGGCTACTACCTCGCCGTGAACCGCGGCAAGCGCTCCATCACCATCAGCCTGGACACACCCGAAGGCCAGCGGATCGTGCGCGAACTTGCGCAGCAGGCCGACATCGTGCTGGAGAACTACAAGGCCGGCACGCTCGAGCGCTACGGGCTGGACGCCGCGAGCCTGCGCAAGATCAACCCCAAGCTCATCTACTGCTCGGTCACCGGCTTCGGCCAGACCGGCCCGCGCCGCGACCAGCCGGCCTACGACTTCCTGATACAGGCCATGGGCGGCCTCATGAGCGTGACCGGCGAGCGCGACGGCCAACCCGGCGGCGGCCCGCAGAAAGTGGGGGTGCCCATTGTGGACTTGATGACGGGCATGTACACCGCCGTCTCGGTGCTGGCCGCGCTCGCGCGGCGCAACGAGACCGGCGTGGGCGACAACATCGATATCGCCATGCTCGACGTGCAGGTGGCCACGCTCGCCAACCAGGCCATGAACTTCCTGGTGTCGGGCAAGACGCCACAACGCAACGGCAACGCGCACCCCAACATCCAGCCGCAAGACGTGTACGGTTGCAGCGACGGCGACGTGATCCTGGTGGTGGGCAACGATGGCCAGTTCAACAAGCTGTGCCAGGTGCTCGGCCGCGCCGAGTGGGCCGAAGACCCGCGCTTCTCCACCAACGCCGAGCGCGTGCGCAACATCGGCGTGTTGTCGGGCCTGCTGCGCGCCGAATTCGGCGCGCGCGGGCGCACCGAACTGATCGCCGCGCTGGACAAGGTGGGCGTGCCCTGCGGCGCCATCAACACCGTGCCGGACGTGTTCGAAGACCCGCAGGTGAAAGCGCGTGGCATGCTCAAGCATGTGGCGCACCCCAACGGCGTGATGGTGCCGCAGGTGTCGACGCCGATGCGGTTCGAGGAAACGCCGCTGGTGGATGTGGCCGCACCGCCCACCCTCGGCCAACACACCGACACCGTGCTGGCCGAGCTGGGTTACAACGCAGAAGCCATCGCGGCGCTGCGCACGGCCGGTGTGGTTTGAACAGGAATTTCTGAATGTCAATGCAACTGCACTGGTCCCCCAAGTCGCCCTATGTGCGCAAGGTGATGATCGCGGCGCACGAAGTCGGCGTCGTCGAGCAACTCGAACTTGTGCGCTCGGTCGCGGCGATGCTCAAGCCCAACCCGGCGCTGATGGAAGTGAATCCCCTGTCAAAAATTCCCGCACTGGTGCTCGACGATGGCAGCACCCTGTGGGACTCGGTGGTGATCTGCGAGTACCTGAACGCGCGTGCCGATGGGTCGCTGTTTCCCGCTGAAGGCGATGCGCGCTGGCAAGCGCTGCGCTGGCATGCACTGGGCGACGGCATGCTGGACGCGCTGATCCTGTGGCGCAACGAACGCGAGCGCGACGTGCCGTTGGCCAATCTGATCGCCGCGTTCGAGCTCAAGATCAACGCGGCGCTGGCGCTGCTGGAAGCGGAAGCGCCCGCGTTGGCGCAGACGGCGTTTGGCATCGGGCACCTCACCCTCGTCTGCGCGCTGGGCTACATCGACTACCGCTTTGCAAGCCACGATTGGCGCGCGCGGGCGCCTCGGCTGGCGGTATGGTTCGAGACGGTGCAGCAGCGCGCTTCGGTGCGCGCCACCGAGCCCGTGGACGGCTAAGCGCCCCTGCCCGGGCACGTCGCGCAGCCCCCACCGCGAGTGTCAAATCATTGTTAATGTGCTTGCGCGGGTTGCCACGCCTGCCTATCTTCGCGTTGCCTCACCTTGGGCGCCTTCGCCCCGCAAGCAACATGACACACAGCAACTTCAAAAAGTGGTCCGCCGAATTCCTCGGCACGTTCTGGCTGACGTTTGGCGGCTGCGGCAGCGCGGTGTTGGCGGCGGCCTTTCCCGAACTGGGCATCGGTTTCACCGGCGTCTCATTGGCCTTCGGCCTGACGGTGCTGACCGGCGCCTACGCGTTCGGTCCCATCTCCGGCGCGCACTTCAACCCGGCGGTGTCGGTGGGCCTGGCGCTGGGTGGGCGCTTTCGCGCGGCGGAACTGCCCGGCTACGTGATCGCACAAGTGTTCGGCGCCGTCGTGGCGGCCGGCCTGCTGTATCTCATTGCCACGGGCAAACCGGGCGTTGACGTGGGGGGCTTCGCCACCAATGGCTATGGACAACACTCGCCGGGCGGCTACGGCATGGCGGCCGCGCTGTTGCTCGAAATGGTGCTGACCGCCGTGTTCCTGCTGGTCATCCTCGGCACCACGGCCCGGCAAGCAGCCCCTGGCTTTGCGGGCATGGCCATCGGTCTGTGCCTGACCTTGATCCACCTCATCTCGATTCCGGTGACGAACACCTCCGTCAACCCGGCGCGCAGCACCGGCCCCGCGCTGTTCGGCCCGTCGATTGCGCTCGAACAACTCTGGCTGTTCTGGCTGGCGCCCATCGTGGGCGCCACGCTCGGCGCGATGATCTGGCGCGCGGTGCTCTCCGACGGCGACGACGACTGAGTCACTGGCCCGCAGGGCTGTCCAGGGTGGCGGCCCGCGCGGGTGGGTCTACCGGCCTCACCTTTCACGACAAGATCCAGCCCTACTGACGCTCAGGACACTCCAGTTCCCGGAAAATACGGACATGTTCAATTTCGACGCCCTCAAAGCCACGTTCGCTGCATAGCTGCGTCCTTTCGATGGCAATCGGAAGGCGATGACCTTCCGGCCCCACAACCCCGGAGGCATCGTCTTCCGGGGTTTTGTTTTTTCAGGTTCCACCATGTTCACGCGCACTTACGACAAGCTGATCGCCACGATTCCCGCCCGCCGGAACGTGGGAACCGTGCGCGTGCGCCCGTGTTCCGGCCGATCCATTCCGTCCTGAGCCAGCCCTGGTGAATCCATGCCGGGGCGGCTTGATCGTCCTGGCATGTGGACCCTCGAAAGGGTCCGGAAAGATTCACCATGAACCGCACCAACAACAACAACAACGGCATCCGCAACATTGGCATCATTGCCCATGTGGACGCGGGCAAAACCACACTTAGCGAACGCATCCTCTACTACACGGGCGAAAGCCACCGCATGGGCGAAGTGCACGACGGCGCCGCCCACATGGACTTCGACCCCGAGGAGCGCCGACGCGGCATCACCATCAATAGCGCCGCCACCACCGTGCATTGGCGCGACGCGCAGGTCAACCTGATCGACACACCCGGCCACATCGACTTCAACATCGAGGTGGGCCGCGCGCTGCGCGTGCTCGACGGCGCCGTGGTGGTGCTGGATGGTGTGGCCGGCGTGGAGCCGCAGACCGAAACCAACTGGCGCCTGGCAGACCGGCACGAGGTGCCGCGCATCGCCTTCGTCAACAAGCTCGACCGCGCGGGTGCGAACTTCGAACGCGTGCTCGCGTCGATGCGCGAACGCCTGGGTGTGCAGGCCATCCCGGTGCACCTGCCCATCGGCACCGAGGCCGAGTTCCGCGGCGTGGTGGACCTGGTGCGCATGCGTGCTCTGCTCTGGGAGCGTGACGATGCATCGCAACCGGTGCAGGAGGCCGCCATTCCCGCTGAACGCCTGGCCGAAGCCCAGGCGGCACGCGCGCGCCTGCTGGAAGCCGTGGTCGATCAAGACGATGAGGCCCTGGAGACCTGGCTGCGCGGCGAAGAGCCCTCGGTGGAACTGCTGCAGCGCTCCATCCGCGCTGGCGTGCGCAAGCGTGCCTTTGTGCCGGTGCTGGCGGGTTCGGCCTTCCGCAATCGCGGTGTCGAGCCGCTGCTGGATGCCGTGGTCGACTGGCTGCCCGCACCTGGCGAGCGCGAAGGTGTGACCACGGACCTCCACAGCGCGCCGCTGGCCGCCCTGGCATTCAAGGTGGTGGCCGACGAGCACGGCAGCATGGTCTTCGTGCGCCTGTATGCAGGCCGGTTGCGGCGTGGCGATTCGGTGCTCAACACCAGCACCGGGCGCATGGAACGCGCGGCCCGCCTCTACGAGATGCATGCCGACAAGCGCGTCGAACGCGACGAGCTGGTGGCGGGCGAGATCGCTGCGGTGGTCGGCTTCAAGGACACACTCACGGGCCAGACCCTGAGCGACCCCAAGCACCCGGTGCAGCTGGAGTCCATTGCGGTGCCGGAGCCGGTGATCCACATGGCGCTGGAGCCGCGCACCAAGACCGACCAGCAGGGCCTGTCCAAGGCACTGCAGAGCATGCTGCGCGAGGACCCGAGTCTGCGCGTGCGCCAGGACGAGGAATCGGGGCAGACCATTCTGTCCGGCATGGGCGAGCTTCAACTGGAGGTTGCCGTGCACAAGCTGCAAGAGCGCCACGGCGTGGGCGTGGTGGTGGGCCGTCCTCAGGTGGCCTACCGCGAGACCATTGCCACGGCAGTGGAGCTGGTGCATGTGCACAAGAAGCAGACCGGCGGCCCGGGCCAGTTCGCGCAGCTCACGCTGCGACTGGAGCCTCTGGAGCGCGGTGCTGGCGTGCAGTTCGAAAGTCGCATCGTCGGTGGCGCGATTCCCCGCGAGTTCATTCCCGCGGTGGAAGCGGGTATCCGGCGCGCGGCCGAAGCCGGTCCGGCTTCGGGCTACCCGGCCGTGGACTTCCGCGCCGTGCTGCTGGATGGCGCTTTCCACGAGCGCGACTCCTCGGCCATGGTCTTCGAGCTGGCGGCAAGCCATGCGCTGCGCGATGCCTTCGCCAAGGCAGGGCCGCGTCTGCTGGAGCCGGTGATGGCCGTGGAGGTGATCACGCCCACCGAATACCTGGGCGACGTGATCGGCGACCTGCACCGCCGCCGTGGCCAGGTGCGAGCGCATGACGTGCGCGGCACGGCCACGGTGGTCGATGCGCTGGTACCGCTGAAGGAGATGTTCGGCTACATCAGTACGCTGCGTGCGCTTTCATCGGGCCGGGCGCAGTACACGATGCAGTTCGATGGCTATCAAGTGGCGCCGGCGGCCGTGGCCGAGCTCGCTGCAGCTTGACCAGAAGGGTGCAATCTTGCGGGATTGCACCCTTATTTTTTGGCACATGCCTAGAGATCGGGCGCAAAGATGCCGGACATGCCCACGAAGTTCGGCTGGTGTCTGAAGTCCCAGATCCACCGCCGAATGGCGGGGAATTCGTCGAGCGCAATGCCCCCCTCGGGTGCCAGCGCGGCATAGGGAAAACAAGCCACGTCGGCGATGGTGGGATGGTCCGCCGCGAGCCACGTCTTTCCAGTGGCCTGGCGTTCGGCCAGGTGGTCGTCCAGGGTGCGGAAGACGGCTTTGGCGCCTTGCCGACAGGCTTCGATATCGACGTCATAACCCAACGCATCGTGCAGACGTGCCGCCGACGCGGTGCGGGTGATGTCATCTGCCGTGGCCAGCCAGAGGTGGATCTGCCCGCGCGTCTGGGGGTCTTCGGGATACCAGCGCCTGGCGGCATCGAAGCGAGACGCCAGGTAGACCAGAATGGCCTGGGCGTCGCGCAAGAGATAGCCTCCATCGTCGATGACGGGGATTTGCCCGTTCGGGTTGACCTGCTCCAGAAACCAGGCTTCCTTGTGTTCTCTCCCGGGGAAGAAGTTGACGGCCACCTTCTCGTGTTCGACGCCGAGTTGGTGCAGCAGGAAGCGAACCTTGTAGCAGTTGCCCGAGAGTTCGTAGTCGTAGAGTTTCATGGGTTCTCGTGAGGCTTGCGTTTTAAAGATCGAGCACCAGGCGCGGCGAGTGGGAGCGCGACGAGCACAGGATGATGTGTTGCCCGCGCTCGCGCTCGTCGTCCGACAGGAAAAAATCCCGGTGGTCTGGCCGGCCTTCCAGCACACCGGTCAGGCAGGTGCCGCACACCCCTTGTTCGCACGACACGGCAATGGCGCAGCCAGCGGCCTCCAGCGCCTGCACGATGGTCTGGTTGGCGCGCACCACGCACGAGACACCGCGTTGGGGCAGCACCACTTCGAATTCGGTATCGGCTTCCAGCGGTGCGGCAACGGCGCCCTGGAAGTGTTCGAAGTGAAGTCGCTCGGCATCCAGTTGCCGTGCGCCGATGGCGGCAACCGCATCCATGAACGGCTTGGGGCCGCACGCGTAGGCGTGTGCACCCGGCGCCAGGCTCGCCATGGCTTGCTCGATGTGCTGGCGCGTCTGTTCCACACCCAGCCCGGCGTGCACGTGCAGCCGCCCCGCGTTCTTCGCGGCCTGCAGCCGTTCGGGAAACGCCACGTGGCCTGTGTCGCGCACAAAGTAATGCAGCTGGTAGTCGGCCGACTCGGCGTGCAGCTTCTGCGCCATGGCCAGCAGGGGCGTCACACCGATGCCCGCGGCGAGCAGCAAGTGCGAACCCGCCGCGCCGGCAATGGGGAAATGGTTGCGCGGCACGCCCAGGTCCACCACATCGCCCTCCCCCAACGCGTCGTGGATCAGCCTGGAGCCACCGCGCGATTTTTCCTCGAGCTTGATGCCGAACACGTACGCATCGCGCTCGCCAGGGGCGTTGCACAGCGAATACTGGCGCAGCATGGGCGGCGCGCCGGCTTTCTTCAGTTTGAATTCAACATGGGCGCCCGGCTCGAAGGCGTCGAGCTCGCCGCCATCGCGGGGCACCAGCTCCAAACCCACCAAGTCGGTGGCGGTGGCCCACTTGCGGCGGATGACGAATGGCCTGCTGGCAGACATGGTGTGCATCTCCAGCTCAAGCGGGCAGCGCGCCAAAGCTCACGTTTCTGGACCTCAGCCAACGGCGAAAGGCCACGGAGGTGGCGTCGCAGCGCGCGGGGATTTCGGCGGTGGGCGCGAGCGGCATCCGCTTGGGCCGCTGGTTCTCCAGGATGGGTTTGTCCTGGCCAAAAATGGTGTGCTGGAACGCGATCAGCTCCGTGTCGCTCAACTGGTCTTCGAAGTACGCGAGCAACACGTAGGCGATACAGCTTTCCTCCGTCAGCGGCTGCACGAAGAGCGCGATGGCGTCCAGGGTGTCTTCGCGGTTGAAGCACGACTTGTAGAGCATCGCGGTCATCGGCTGCATCACGCGGAACCGGTACGCGGCCTGCAGGCCGGTGGTCGCTGTGGCCGATGTCTTGGGCTGGAAAAACTCGCAATCGGTCGCCCAGATCTCTTGCGTATCGGGTTCCACCTGCACCTTGTACGGCGTGACCTCGGTGTGTGGCACCTTGCCCAGGTAGCCGGTGTGAACGTACGGGAAGTGCCCCATGTCCAGAAAGTTCTCGACCATGCGCAGACCGGAGACGCTCACGCCAATGCCGTCGCAGTCCACGATGCGTCTTCCCGGCTCGCCGTGCTCGGGGAACGCAAACAGCGGCTTGGCGGGTTGGCCGCTGGGGCAGGCCCACACATAGCCATACCGGGTGTCGGTGAGAAGTTCGGCTTGGCCTTGGGTGACATGCGCGGCACCGGAGTCGTCGAGCCACACGCCCACAGGCGCGCCCAGCAGCTGGGTTTTTCGCGGGTTCTGGTGCGTGGTGCCTTTGAGCCGGGCCACCGGGCCCAGCGTCAACCAGTCGTTGAGAAAGTTGTCGTCCGTCGTCTGAAACGCCATGGGTGTCTCCTGGTGGTTATGCGGCTTCGAGGCGGCTGCGCAGCGAACGCAATGCGGCCAACACCGGGTGCAGCTCGGCGTCGTTCAGATCGCTGGCCACCCACGCATGCAGCATCGTCAACGTGCTGCTGGCCTGGTTCAGGAACAGGGTGACGTTGTGCCCGGACAGAGCGCCAGTCCACGTGCACGCGGCGCGCTCCTGCAGGCCCGACGCCCGCAGGCCCTGGGCTGCGTGGATGGCGTCGACACGCACGCTGAGCGTTCTGCAGAAGCGCCCGTCCATCTCCTGGGGCAACGGCGCAGGCAGTGGCTGATCGCCGGAGGTGCCGCGCTGGGCCACCCAGACCATGCCTTGGGCATCCACTGCCCGAAACGTCGCGGCGCCCACATGCCTGGGTGCGGGTTGATCGGGGTGCGCGGGAATGAAGCTGCACTTGCCGCCGTCGGCTTCAAACTCCCAGCCGTGGTACGCGCAAGACACGCGTCCCTTCAAGACGCGGCCCAGCGTGAAGCGGGTACCGCGATGGGGACACCGGTTCTCCCAGGCTTGCGGCGCACCTTCGGCCGATCGCCACAAGGCGATCTCTTCGTCGTGCGCAAACACGGCGGTGATGTGGTGGGCGGCCTGGATGCTGGTCGAGGGCGCTACGGGGATCCAGATCGGGTCTGTGGTCATGTGGGACAACTTCTTTCGGTGGGGTGCCGAGAAGTTATCCACTTTCAGGACGCGCCGAAAGAACGGCGTCGATACGTTGCGTTCCGTTTTTGTAACGTTGACGCCCCGGCCTCACCGCACGGGCGTCATGCTCACCCAGTTGTTGAAGGTGTCGATATCGGCAACGCAGCGGGCCATCAGGTCGACAAAGGACCGCACCTTCTGCCCCATGTACCGTTGGCGCTGGTACGCGCAGTAGAGCCGACGGGGCTCGGGCTTCCACTCGGGCAAGACGGGCACGAGGCTGCCCTGGCGCACCTCGGGCCGGGTGAAAAAATCCGGAAACAGGGCAATGCCGAACCCGTCGGTGCAGAAGGTCTTCATGACCCAGTGGTCGTTCGTGGTGAAGGACTCCTTGTGGCGCACCACGCGGCTGGCCCCACCCGAATGCAGCACGACCTCCGCGTCGTCCTGCGCGTCTTTCAACACGATGCTGCTGTGCTCGGCGAGTTGGTCGGGGGACTCCGGATGGCCGTGTTTCAGCAGATAGTCCGGGCTGGCGTACAGGCTATAGGTCAGTCGGCCCAGGAGCTTGCCCACCAGGTTGGGCAGGTCCGGCGGCCGCTCGCACACGTAGCAGTCCACGTCCTGTATCTGCGGCGCACTGTGACGGTTGGCAATGTTGAACTGGCACTGCAGGCTGGGGTGGACTTCCAGGAACACCTTGGCGACATGGCACAGAAAAGACGTGCCGAACTGCGAGTCCACCAGCAAGGAGAGCGTGCCGGACACGCCCGAGGTGAGGGCTTGAACGTCCGTGCGGGCGGTCTCCATGCGACCACTGACCTCGCTGAGCAGGTTTTCGCAGTGGAGGAAGTAGGCTCTGCCGGCTTCGGTGGGCGTCACCCGGCGCGACGAGCGAATCAGCAGCTGGCTCCCCAGGTCTTCTTCGAGTCGGGAGATGTGGCGGCTCAGCGTGGCCTTCGATATGCCCGTCACATCCTCGGCCTTCGTCAGGCTCCCACTGCGCATGACGTGAACGAAAGCTTCGATGGGCTTCAAATCAACGTTCATGTGTGCGGTTTCCTTCGTGGCATGGACGCGCCATTGTCAAGTCTGCGGATTGTTCCATCAATGAAAGGCTGCGTCTCAATCCCGTGGCTTACAGAGCGTTCGTGGAATCGCTACTGTGGCGACGTGCAACGACACGCACCGCCGAAAGCGGCCGATCCCCACCCTACGGAGACTCCATGAAAAAAGCGCTTGCCACTTCATTGCTGTCGGTCACCCTCCTGGCACTCACCGGCACCAGCACGACCCCGGCCGTCGCGGCCGAGCCGTTGAAAGTCGGGTTCGTGTACCCCAGCCCGGTGGGGGACACGGGGTGGGCCTATCAGCACGACATGGGCCGAAAGGAACTGGAGAAAGCCCTGGGGTCCAAAGTGCAGGTTCGGTCCATCGCCAGTGTGGACGAAGGCCCGGACGCCAGCCGCGTGGCGCGGGAATTGGCCAACGACGGGTTCGACCTGGTGTTTGGCACGTCCTTTGGCTACATGCGCCCCATGGCAGCGGTGGCCACCGGCACACCCGGGACGAAGTACGTGATTGCCAGCGGCTACCAGACGGCCGCCAACTTCGCCGGCTACAACGCCCGTTGGCACGAAGGGGGTTACCTGGCGGGTGTGCTTGCGGCGAAGACCTCCAAAACGGGTTCGCTCGGCTTCGTGGGTTCTTTCCCCGTGCCCGATGTCATGTGGTACCTCAACGCGTTCACCTTGGGCGCCCAGTCGGTCAACCCCAAGGTGGTCGTGCGCACCGTGTTCGTGAACTCCTGGTACGACCCACCGAAAGAGCGCGACGCGGCGCTGTCGCTGATCAACCTCGGCGTGGAGGTGCTGACCCACTTCACCAACACGCCTGTCATCGTGCAGGCCGCCGAAGAGCGCGGTGTCGCGGTGATTTCGTTTCACTCCGACATGCAGCGCTTCGCACCCAAAAACTACCTGACCGGCGTGAGCCACCAGTGGGGACCGTTCTACACCAGGGTGGCGCAAGAGGTGATTGCGGGCACCTGGAAGCCCGGCGTCTACCTGGGCGGTCTTGCGGAGGGCGTTGTCAAGCTCGCGCCCATGGGGCCTCGGGTGTCCAGAGAAGCGATGGAACTCGTGAAAGCGAAAGAGAAAGAGATTGCGAGCGGGAAGCTGAACGTGTTTGCCGGCCCCATCAAGGACCAGAAAGGGGTGGTAAGAGTGGCAGCCGGGTCCACGTTGCCCGATGCGGACCTGGGGAAGATGGACTGGTTTGTGAACGGCATCGTGGGTGGGCAGCGCCAGTAGCGCCCCGCCTCGCACGACGCTGCTCAGCCCGCCGTCGGCAGCACGTAGCCCGTGCCGAGCACCGTGCGGCCCTCGAGCAACGCGAACCTGGTCTCAGGCGTGAGCTGGGCCAGCGCCAACGCCGGCCGCACAAACTGCACCTCCAACGTGCAAGGCACTTCCGGCACCGGTTCCCCACCCGCCGGCACCGCCAGGCGCGTGGTGAAGGCCTCGGACCCCACCACCAACGCCCCCACGAAGTAGCCCGCGCGGATCGGCTGGCTGAGCAATGGCGTGTCGGCCGCCAGCAAGGTGAGTTCGATGCGCGCGTGGGGCTCGAACGCGGTGCCGGGCGCGAAGCCCGGCGGCAGGTTCTTCGGCGTTTTCGCGCGCTGCATCAGCCACCCGATGATGTTGCCGACGATGGGCAGCCACAGCACCATCAGCAAGGAGCCCAGCGTGCGCGCCAGCGACGGATCTGGCGCGAGCCAGCGCACCACGCCGCCGATGAGCGCGAACCCCAGCATCACCACGGTGATGATCTGGCGGCGGGTGGAAATGGTGGGTTGGGTCATGAGGCGGCGGTGGGATGGGAGGTGGAGGACGGGTGCGCTTCTTGGGACCCACGAAGGGAGTGCGCATCGTAGCCCAGACACCCGCCGTGTAGTCGCGTGTGTTGCCGAACAGACCGCGCTGCGCTGCGCCTTCAGACTGAATGCACGCGTGGCTTCGGCCGCGCGCGCCGTGCAGTTGGCACCTGCGTCCCCCACTCTTCACCGGAGACTCACATGAACTACGAAGAACGCGACACCCTCGGCATCTACGTCCGTGGCAAAGTCCTGGAAGGCAAGGTCCACCGCGGCCCCGGTCCGCATCTGATGGGCGCGAACACCTTGTTGGGCAACGATGTGGCCAACGCCCAGGACGACGACCTGGGCGACATCAAGGAATTCATGCTCGACATGGGCACCGGCCGCGTGGCGTATGCCGTGCTGTCGTTCGGCGGCTTTCTGGGCATGGGCGAAAAGCTGTTCGCCGTGCCCTGGGCGGCGTTGAAGCTGGACACGGTCAACAAACGCTTCGTGCTCGACGTGAGCAAGGACCGCCTGAAAGACGCGCCCGGTTTTGACAAGGACAACTGGCCCGACATGGCCGACACGACCTGGGAAAAGGGCATCCACGATTACTACGGCACGAAGCCGTATGTGGGCTCAGGTCTGCCCTGAAGTGCATGGGCGTGAAGCCCATGCGGCGCGGCGCTACGGCATGTAGAGCTCGGTGGAATCGACCTCGCGTCCTGGCGCCACGCCGCTGACCATGCGCTTCCCTCGTCTGTGGCCCTAGGCCCTTTTGGCAGGAGGCGAACCGCCCTCTGGAAACATCGCGCCGAGGGCGTTGGTCAACTGGATCGCGGGGCCCACACTGCCATCGTTCTGGGCGGACAAGTGGTCCCGAATTCGCTTGCCCGCACCGGCGTTCAGGCTCTTTTGCAGCGTCTTCAACTGCGACTCGCCGATCGGCCCATGACCCAGTTCCTCGTGGAGCACCGCCTGGATCCACTGGGTGGATTCGGTCGTTCCGAGCGGCGTCTTCAGCGCGCTAAAAAGTCTCTCGGCCGCTTGTGCCTTGGTCAGGAAATCCATCAGCGCTTGTGCTCCATTGGCCGCGCGCGCCTGGCGCACGGCCGTTCGCAGCGAGGCTTTGAAGGCTGATTCGGCATCTTGCTTGCGTTTGTCGACCGCGGCTGCTATCGCCTGTTCGGCATCGGCGACGGCCAGTGGCTTGTCTTTCAACCGGGCGATGTCCTCGGCCATCGTTGCGAGCTTTGCAGCGTCCTGACGCTGGACGTTGAATGGTCCCTTTCCCAGCAGGCTCTCGGTGGTTTTGATTTCGTTGGCTTTGATATGGGAAAGCACATCGTTCTTCAGCCCCTGCACGTGCACGGTGTCGACGTTCTTCACCGGGTTCTCCAGGAGAAAGTCGACGTCTTCTTTCAGCGCCTTGAGTTCTGGCCCCTCCATCGCTTGCAAGGCCTGCGGGCTCACTCTTTCCAGCGACTTGATCGCGCGACTCTTGAGTTCGTTGACGACCGTGTCGCCATAGTCTTTGAAGTCTTTGAGAGCACCCAGCTTGTAGTGCGTTCCCGGGAGCACGGTGTCATCGCTGTCGCTTTTTTGGGCCTGGTCGATCAGCGAGCTGGCGAGGTCGCGCACGTCTTTGAGTCCGACCAGCATCGCCTTGTCCGTGGCCCATAGCGTCACCGGGCGTACCGCCCAACGCGCCTCACCCTCCAGGTTCAGGTGAACCAACTGGTGGCGCAGCGCCTCCGACTTGACCGACATGTCCAGCTGTTGCATCACGGGATCTGATTGCACCCTCCCGTTTAGCTGTTGGATGTCGGGATCCGATGAAGGCTGCTGACATTGGGCCAGCACATCTTTCAAGGTCGCGAGTTCGGCGACGGTCAGTGCAGCCAGTTGTTTGAGCACAAGCGCCCCGCGAAGTTGGGCGGCGGAATCGGATGGGTTCGTGGTCTTTGGCGGGATGGAATTCAGTGCATGCGTTACCTTCTCGCACGCCATCATTGCGGTCGCGGGGCGCTTCGACAACGCGAGCTTGATGACGTTGCCAAGCGCCTGGTCTGCCACGTTCAGCGCCGCCTTTTCCTGCTGCTGTGCAGCCCGTCCCGCCTTGTTGGTGCGGCTGCTTCCCGCCGTGACGATCTCAACGAAACGCGCCACTGTGTGCCGCACCACGGAGCGTGCGCTGCGCCTTTCAACGGCTGGAACATCGGCAACCCCGGGCTGGCCGCTCTTGGGACCCGTCTTCGCGACGGGCTGCTTGCCCAACACGGCGTTAAAAAATTGATGGACCGTGGTCACGGGAGTCCTTTGCTGGCGGGATACTGCATGAGTAACGCCAGCGCGCATCGGGTTCCTGGTTTGTTGTGTCTCCGACGTTGTCTTGTGTTGTCGATCAAGGCGCGGAATGCGGTGAGATGTCTGCGGCCTTTCAACCGTACAAGCGCGCCGGGTTCTCCCCGAGGATCCTGTCGACCACGGACGCATCGCCCGTCCAGTCCTTGAACAGGGCCAGCAAGTCCGCCGCGTCGGGGGCGGGCTTCACGTTGAGGTGCGGCCAGTCGCTGCCCCACACGAGTTGATCGGCATGGGCCTGGATCAGCGCCTGATGAAACACGCGGCCTGCTTCCTGCCATTGCGGCATCGGCAGCGACAGCAGGTTGCGGTAGGCGCAGAGCTTGACCCACACATGCCCTTCGCTCAGCAGTCGCAACAGCGTGGCGAAGCCCGGTTCGTCGATGCCGCTGTTCACATCGAAGCCCGCCATATGGTCGAGCACCACCGGCACGGGCAGGCTGCGCAGCGTGTCGGCGATGGCGGGCAGCACCTGCCGGTCGGTCCACAGCTCGGCGTGCAGCCCCGCGTCGGCCAATGCGGGGGCCATGGCGATCAGGTCGTCCAACGACGCGCTGCCAGCGAAGTTGGCTGCGGCACCGCCACGGTGGCTGTAGCGCAAGGCCCGCACGCCTTTGGATCGCAAGTCCTTGAGGTTCAACGCCGTGTTGGCCTGGGCCACCAGCACACCGCGCCACTGCGGCCGTGCGGCCAGCGCGGCCAACACCCGTCGGTAGTCCGTGCCGTAGGCGCTGGGATGCACGAGCACGCCGTGCGCCATGCCCAGGCGTTCGAGCAGCGCGGCGTACTGCCGCTCCAGGGCTTCCGGGGGCGTGTAGGTGCGCTCAGCGGCGAGCGGGTAGTCGGCATAGGGGCCGAACAGGTGGGCGTGGCAATCCCAGTGGCCTGCCATCGTGGTGCGCATGGGGCCGCTCACGCCGGTTCGTCTTGCGGGCGCGGGAACGCGGGCTCGACACCGGCGGGCAACGGGATTTCGTGCGCGTTCAAGGTCATCGCGACCAGTGTGTAGTAACCCACCAGGGCCGTGAGTTCGACCGCGCCACGCTCGCCCAGCGCGGCCACGGCCGCGGCGTGCGTGGCGTTGCTCACCGAGTGGGTCTGGTTCAGTTCGAGCGCGAACTGGTAGATGGCCGCGTCCGTGGCGTCCAGGCCTTCGGGGCGGCGTTGCGCCAGCAGGGCTTCGATGACGCCCTGCGGCAAGCCCGCCTTCTCGGCTTCGGGGACGTGCGCGAACCACTCGAAAGGCGAGCGGCAATGCCGGCCGGTGATGAGGATGGCCAGCTCCGACTGGCGCGGCGTGAGCGTGGTCTGGTAGCGCAGCAGCGCGCCCAGGGCTTGCCAGCGGTCGGCCAGCTCGGCGTTGTGCAAGGCGGCGCGCAGCGGGCCTTTGATTTCGCCGCGCGGGCCGGACACCACCTTGTTGTGGACGGCCAGTTGTTCGGGCGACATGGTGTCGGGGCTCGGGAAGGAAAGGCGCGGCATGGTGTGTCTCGTGTTGTGCGGGGGAAAAACCAGCGCACAAGCTTAAGGGGCTGCCGCGCCCGCTGCCATCACCTCATCGGCATGGCAGCTTTGCATTCCTCACTCGGGCCCGCCGACCTGCCACATGCCGCGGCTGGCTTCGTCGGCCACCGCCTGCTCGACGAGCGCGGTGACGGCCGAGATCGCCTTGCCTGGCCCCTTGGTGCGCGCCAGCGACATCGAGACGATGCGCTGCAGCCCGGGCGACACGATGCGTGACGCTTGCAGCTTGCCTTCTTCCACGTCGCTCCACACCGCGTGCAAGGGCAGCACGGTATACAGGCCCTCTTCCGCCACCACCGAGCGCATGAGCGGCAGCGAGTCGGCCTCGATCACCGGTTCGAGCGTGATGCGGTGTTGCCGCGCCAGCGCGTCCAGCGCGGTGCGCAGGCCATTGGGTGCGCTGGGCAGGATGAAGGGCAGGCCGTCCAGCGAAGCAAAAGGGATCTCGGGCGCTTGCGTGAACCGGTCGCCGCGCCGACCGACCAGGTAGCTTTGCACGGTGCACAAGGCCTGCTCGTGTTCCGCGAGGGTGCGGCCGTAGCGGTAGAGGATGGCGACGTCGACCCGCCCATCGGCCAGCCATTCCTCCACCTGGCCGCTGGAGCCTTCGAGGATCTTGAGTTGGATGCCGGGATAGTGCGCGCGGATCTGCTTGTAGAGCTTGCCCGCGAACGAATTGGTGATGGAGGGCAAGGAGCCGAGCACCACACGCCCCGAGGGCATGGGCGCTTCGCCGCTGATTTCCTGCTCCAGCTGTTCGGCGCTGGCGAGCAAGGCACGCACATGCGGCAACAGGCGTTGCCCCACGTCGGACGGTTCGACGCCGCGCCCGGTGCGGTTGAACAGACGCGCCCCGCAGGCGCGCTCGAGCGCGTTCAGGTGGCGGCTGAGCAGCGACTGGTTGACGTCGAGGAACAGCGCGGCGCGCGTGAGGCTGCCGCTCTCCGCGATGGCCAGAAAGTCGCGCCATTGTTGAAGATCAGCGGTCAGGGCGAGCTTGACGCTGGTGATTTTTCGGGAAGACATGGGCAGAGCGGGTTGACCGGGCATTCTCGCATCGAACGCTTCTCGGTCTGCGCCCGGTCTTTGCTCAGTCCTCGGCCGTGCGCACGCGCCGGCGTGCCGCCTCGTACCCGTCCTTCACCCGTTGAAACACCTCGGGCCCCAAGCGCTCGCGCAGGCCTTGCAGGGCGGGCCGCACCAGCGTGGCCGCGGATTCGCGGCCGAGCAGACTGCCCAGCGTGACCCAGGCCGAGGCCAGCCGGGCGTAGGCGTCGTTCAGTTGTCCTTGTTGCTCCAGCAGGTTCGCCGATTGCACGGATGCGGCGAGGTAGGAGGCGGCGTCGCGCGCGTCGAGCGCGCCTTGCCGGGCCGCGCCGTAGCGCGCCAGCGCCAGCGCCGGTTCGTGGCCTTGCAAGGCGATGTGCCCACCCACCAGCCCGCGCCGCGCGGCGCCGGTGCCGTCGCGGGGCGGGTGCTGGTTCACCTGGCGCCAGAGCGCTTCCGCGCGCTGAGGGTCCACGGTGGACAGGCATGCCGCCGCGGCCAGGCGCGCGGCTTCGGCGTCCGCGGTTTTGCCGCCCCGCTCCATCAGATCGGCCGCCGCGCAAAAGTCGTCCGCGGCGCTGGGCTCGTCGTGCGCAGCCGAGGCCGCCGCCGCGCGGCGTTGCAGCACGACGGCGCGCAGGGGGCCATCGAGGTGCTCGGCGTGGCGCAACAGCACAGCGCCAAAGCGCCGCTGCGCGAGTGCTGCGTCGCCGCTGGCCAAGGCCTGTTCGGCCAGTTCCATCTCCACACCGCGGCGCAGGGCGGCGGGCAGCGTGCCCAGCTCTTGCGCGTTGCGCGCGGCTTCGCCCGCGGGGCCGAGCTGCCCCGCCAGACGCAGCGTGGACGCGGCCAGCAGCCAGCAGGTGCCCGCGCGCTCGGCGTTGTCCAACACCACCCAGTCGCGCGCGGCTTGCTGCAACAGGCCGGCCGCACCATCGAGATCGGCCTGCGCCAGTCGTTCGCGCGCTTGTGCTTCCAGCTGTTCGGGGCTCACGTCGTGCAATGTCACCGTTGAGTCGTTCATGGTATCTCCCTGGCCGTCAGGCCCATCCCTTCGTAGGTGCCGAGCGCCTGTGACACGGCGGTCTCTCGGGCTTGCTGGTGTTGTTGCGCCCAGGCCTGCAGTTCGGCCAGCAGGCTGTCATGCGCGCCCTGGGCATCGCTTTCGGAATCTTCGGCGGCGCGCCGCTCGCTGGTGGCCTGCTCGTGCGTGGCCTGGGTTTCGGCCAGGCTGGCTTCGTTCGTGGCTTGCAGTTCGACGAGCGCGTCCGTGCCTTCGGTGATGGTGGTGTCGGTGGTCTCTCCTTCGGTGGTGACGGTGTCGATGCGCTCGCCATCGCCTTCGATGTTCTCGCGCCCCGCGTCGACGTTGGCTTGCGCGGCGTCGGCATCGCTCACGCGGTTGAGCGTTTCGATGAGGCGCGCGGAATCGTCGCGCGCGGTTTCGGCGCTTTCGCCGAGGCTGCCGGGCAGGTACGAGAACAGATGCGCCATGCCCCGGAAGGCTTGCAGGCTGGTGACCAGGCTGGCCAATGCACCCGCCTCGCGCGCGCTGTTGCCCAGCGAGTCGTAGGCCTCGCCGGCCTGGGTGAGCATGTCGTCGTTGGCGGTGGTGGTGGTGTCCACTTCGCCCGCGTGGGTCTCGCGTTCGGCGGTGAGGTCTTCGCCCACCACGGTGGCTTCTTCGAGACCGCTCTGGTGTTCCAGTTCGGTCTCGGTGTTGGCGGCCATGCTGTCTTCGGTGTCGCTCAACACGTCGGCCGTGCGGCGCGCGGTGTCGACCTGTTCGAGCAAGGCGTCGAGCTGGTCGGGGGTGCCCGGAGGCGGTGGGTAGGCCGGGTTGATGGGCAGTTCCATCGACTCGCCGGGGTTGAGGCCGGCCACGCTGACCGCGTAGGCCGGGCCACGGCCGTGCGGGTCGGCCGGGGTCGAAGCCGTGGCGGCGGCTGCGCCTTCATCGCGCATCTCGGCTTCCGCGCTGCGCGCTTCGTCACGCCCCACGCTCGCGCCCACGGGCACGCGTCGGCCGGCGAGGCCGGCGGCGGTTTCGTCGATGCGGCGCGACGCGGCGGCGCGGTCGGTGGTGAGTTGCGCGTCGGCCTCGACACGCGCGGCGGTGGACGCATCGGGTGTGTCGCCACCCGCGACGATGCCGGTGCGCGCTTCGTAGTCGGCGAACGATTCGTAGCGCTGCGTGCTGGCCCGGCCACCGGGCAAGGTGGTGCTGACCTGCAGGGGCAAGGGGCTGGTGGGGTCGTAGGCGAAGCGGGTCGCGCCAAAGCCCGCGTGCGTGCCGTCGGGGGCGTAGGTGGGAAAGTGCAACTCCGATTCGATGCGCCTGCCGGCCGCCCCGCTCTCGCCGTGCTGGTAGGCGAGCACGCCGAAGTCCCCATTGGCTTGCGAGGGTTGCGACACGAGGCCGCGGTAGGCGGCGTCGGCTTCGACGGGGTGCGAGTGGTAGACCAGCGTGAGCGGACCGGCGGACGACGGTGGCGCGACCGAACCGGCGTCGCCCTGCATCACGTAGAAGGTGCCGTCTTCGCCGCGCCACACGCCGGACTCGCGGTTGGGGTCGGTGCGGATCTGGTCGTGGTACTGCGCCATGGCGGCGGCGCGGTCGCTGGTGCGCGCGGTTTCGGTGTCGGACGCGTAACGCGGTGGTGCGGTGCTGCCGGCATCGGGCGCGGTGGTGGAGCGGGCGCGGGGCGATGAGGCGGCGGGGCCGCTGCCGGTGCTGGTTGGCGCGGGTGCAGCGGCGGTCGCGGCTGTCGTAGGCGCGGTCGATGTGCCACGGCGGCCCGTCGGACCCGGCCCCGCGAAATCGCGCGCGGCCCGCAGCTCGGCTTCCATGCGCGCGATGGTGCGCGTGCGGCTGTCGGACGGCGCGGCGGCGTTCTCGGCGCGCAGGCGTGCCAGCGCGCGTTCGGTGCGCACCATGCCCCGGTTGGCGTCGTGCGAGTTGCCGTATTCAATGCGGATGTCTGCGTCCACATCACCGGTCGAGGTGAAACCGGCAGCCACTTCCGAGTGCCGGGTGCGCGCGCCGGGTGTGGCTTCGCGAACGCTGCCAAAACCCCGGTCCAGCGCGCCGGGGTCGCGTGGGCCGAGCAGTTCGATTTCGGCACGGTAGTCGCCGCCATGTTCTTCGAAGCGGTGCACGCGGTCGGGCAGGGACACGCCAGCAGCGCCACGGTGTCCGACTTCGGGATGGTCGCGCACGGTCATGCGGTGGTGGAACTGGAAGTCGTCGGGCAGTCGGCCGGGGATGGGCTCACCGGCATCCCGCAGGTCGCGCCGCTCGCTGCGCGAGACCGGCGCTTCTGCCAGGGTTTCTCGCTGATGCGGCGAAAGGTAGCTGGTGCTCTCCAGGGTCGACGCGGTGTGCAGGCCTTCGTCCAACACGGCGGCGCGCGCATCGGCGTTGAACTCGGCCGCGGCCTCGCGCCGGATGCTGCCTTCCACACGCGCCTGATCCGGTGACGGTCGCCCGGGCGTGCTGTCCGGATGGGTCCAGGCGCGCCGGTCGCCGCGCCCGGCGGGCGCGGGCGCCTCGGGGCCGGGCAGGTTGTGCAGGTCGGCGTCGGGCCGGCCCACCGCGCCGCTCTCGGCCATGCTCTCGCGGATCTCCAGGCTGCGCACCTGATCGGGTGTGAGTTCGATGCCGAGGCGGGCTTCGGCGCGGTCGCGCACGGAGCGCAGTTCGGCGTTGTGGATGCGCGTGTCCATGGGCCGCGCGCCGCCCGAGCGGGGACGACCCGGCGCGCGCGCGGCGGGTGCGCGGGCGGGACGGGCTGCGGGCGGTGTGCCGGTGCCGGTGCCGGTGTCGGCCGGGCGGATGGAGGTGGCGGGCAGGTCGACTGCCGCTGGGGTCGCATCGGCGGGCCGGGTGATCGGTGCGGGCACATCGATGGCGGGGGTGGCCGTGTCGGCCGGACGCACGCTGGCGGCGGGCGCATCGGCAGCCACCGGTCGCACAGCCGGCGCTTCGGGCATTTCCACGTGCAGGCGCGGCCCCGGGCCGGCGGCGGCGCTCATGGCAGGGCGGCCACCGGTGCGCCGCGCGGCCAGGGCGCGGCCACCGCGGTACAGACCCGCACCGCCGCGTGTGCCGATGTGGCCTCCGGCGCGACCGCCCAGTGCGCCACCGGCAGCGCCGGTGAGTTGCGCCGCCGCCGACGAGAGCGAGGCGCCCGCGGCTTCCACCGCCGCCGGGTCGCCCTGTGTCTCGAACGCGTGCATGGCGCGCAAGGCGGTGACGGCCGGGCGCACGGCGATGTTGATGATGAGCCCCACCGCCGTGGTGGCCAGGCTGATGCCGGTGCCGATCGCCGAGAGCGTGAGCGCCAGCGGCGCGAGCGCGCCACCCGAAAGCACCGCACCCACCCACATGCCCACGGCGATGGCACCGCAGATGCCACCGACGATGTCCATGAAGGTGCAGGCCATGTCCAGCGCTTCGGCAATGCCTTCGAGGTCGTTGGCCAGGCCTTCGTAGCCTTCACCGGTGCCGACGCGGCCGATGGTGTCGAACGAGGCGCCCCAGTCGCGCGTGAACAGGCCGGCGATGGCCATCACGCCGCCGATGGCCGGCCCCAGGCCCGGCACCGGCACGGCGGTGGCACCGCGCGAGACCGCGAGCGTGGCGAGGCGCCGCCCGGCGATGTGGCCGAGCGCGCCACCGGCCGCGCCCATCACCGCGCCCATGCCCACGCCGCCCCAGAACCCGGCCGATGCGCCCTGCCCGGCCTGGTCGAGCAGGAAGCGTGCGCGGTCGTCGCTGCCGGCCGTGCCCATGTCGCCGAAGGAGCCCGCCCAGCGTTCGTGCTCGGCGAGTTCTTCGTCGATCAGCGCGGTGTCGTCGAGGGCGGTGGCGTCGCCTTCGCCGCCCTCGCCTTCCGCGGTGGCTTCTGCGGTTCCGCCGCCTTCCGCGGTGGCTTCGCCCTCGGTCGCTTCCGCCGCGTTGCCTTCCTCGTCGGCGGCGGCTTCTTCGCTTTCACCGCCGCCCTCTTCGGCTTCTGCTTCCGCTTCGCCTTCGGCTTCTTCGGCGGCGGTTTCGGCGTCGTCGAGCAGGACGGCGTCTTCTTCCTGCGCCTCGTCGCCCAGCAGTTCGATCTCGTCTTCGCCGTCGAGGATCGCCACGGGACTGCCACCGTCGTCGAGCATTTCGATGGTGTCGGTCGAGCCGGTATCGGCTTCGGTTTCTGCTTCGACGGCATGCGTGGTTTCGTGCGCGGCCATCGCATCCTCTGACTCCCTCCCCTCCTGGGGGAGGGTTGGGGTGGGGGCACGCGGGAATTGATCTGGTTGGCTCGCCTGCCCCCATCCCAGCCTTCCCCCAGAGGGGGAAGGGGCAGCAACCCCTTCTCCGGAGAGTGTGGCTTGTACCGTTTCGGGCTCGGCTGCGCCACCGAGTTCCAGGTAACGCGGCAGACTCTCGGGGGCCGGCAGGTCGGCCACGCCGTGCGCCGCGCCGCTGGTCACGCGCTCCGTCAAGGGCTCGAGCACGCGCCGCCGTGCTGCCGCGCGCGTGGCCATCGCATCGCGGCGCGACGACGAACCGAGCGCGTTCACGCCCACGTCGTGCCTCCCACCTGCAGGCCGGCGGGCATCTGCCGCCCGAGCTTGCGGTACTCGGCGGCCACCGCGTCGATCACGTCACCGAAGTGCACGGCGCGCGTCCGCGCACCGGCGCAGGCAGCGGCGCGCAGGCAGGCGTTGCGCACCTGCCCACCGGCCAGGTCGCAGCCGGCGGCGAGCTGGTTGATCTGCGCGTCGTTCAGGCGGTGTTGATCGCCCAGGTGCGCGAGCCAGATCAGCCGCCGTTCCTGCGGCGCGGGCGCGGGGAATTCGAGGATCGCGTCCAGCCGCCGTGTGAACGCGGTGTCGAAGCGCGCGCGGCTGTTGCTGGTGAGCAGCGCGATGCCTTCGAACGATTCCATGCGCTGCAGCAGGTAGTTGGTCTGCGTGTTGGCGTAGCGGTCGTGCGCGTCTTTCACGTCGGTGCGTTTACCGAACAGCGAATCGGCTTCGTCGAACAGCAGCACCACTTCGCTGTGTTCGGCACGCGCGAACAGACGCGCCAGGTTCTTTTCGGTCTCGCCGATGTATTTGCTGGTGACGGAGGCCACGTCGACGCGGTACAGCGGCAAACCCAGGCGCGTGGCGAGCCAGCCGGCGGCCAGCGTCTTGCCGGTGCCCGACGGGCCCACCAGCAAGGCGCGCACGCCGGGCCGGTAGCGCGCACGCGCCGCATGCCCCAGCGCGTCGGCCAGGCCTTCGCGCAACTGGCAGCGCGCGGCCAGCGATTCGAGTTCCTGCCGCAGCGGCGCGGCCAGCACCAGTGCGCCGTCGTCGATGGTGTCGCTCACCAGCTCGGCCAGCGTGCCCAAGGCGCCCGGCGTGCCGGCGCGCAATGCCTGCCGCGCGTCGGCATCGCCAGGCGTATCGCGGCCGTCGAGCCGCGCGAGGTGGCGCGCCTGCACGGCCATGTGTTCGATGCTGAAGCTGCCACTGCGGTGCCGCACGGCGAGCTGCGCGGCCAGCGCGGCATCGCCCAGGTGCTGTTGCCACAGCGCTTGCCGGTCGGACGCGTCGGGCAATGGCAGGCGCCACTCGGGTGGTGCGTCGCCGTGCCAGACCACATTGCCATCGACACCGGTGGCCACCAGCGCGGGCCCGCTGTAACCCGGCAGTTCGGGCACCACGAAGACATCGCCCGGTGCGAGCTCGGGCACGAACACAGGCAGCGCCTGCACGAAGCCGGCCCAGGCGCCCAGGCCTTCGGGCACGGGGCCGTCGAGCACCGCCATCGAGCGCCCGAGCGACTGCGCCATAAGCGCGCACACCGCGCGCGCCTCGTCGGGATGCTGGCTGCGCACCACCAGCGCGTCGCGCGGCAACACGGCCTGGGCCTGGCGTTGCGCGTCAACGCGCAGTGACGGGGCCAGGCTGTCCATGCCGCGCGCGGTATGGGCTATACCCGGCCACTCACGGCCGCGCCCTTGCAGCGCCATCACCAAGGGCAAGGGCATGTGCAAGGCCGCTTCGGGCAGCGTGGTGTGCGGCGCGGTCTCGATGCGCAGCACCTGCGCCGCGCGCGCCACGCCTTCCATGAGCTGGGCTTCGGCTTGCGGGATGTGCAGGCACGTCGCGAGGCGTGCCACCAGGCCCATGCGGGGGCGCGAACCGGGCAAGGGCGACTGCAGCCAGGCGATCACGCGCCCGGCCATGGCGTCGGTCTCGGCCGCGCTCACCAGGGCCAGCGCAATCAGTTCGACGATGCCCAGCTGGTGCCGCGCCACCAGATCGAGCAGCGGGCGCGCCGCAGCGGGCGGCGCGCGCAGCCAGTCGGCCAGGGCGTCGCTGGGCGCGGCGGTGCCGCGGTGTTCGCGCAGCCATTGCGCCTGCGGTTCGGTGGACGCTTCACCCGGGGCCAGAAAACCCAGCAGCAGGCCGTGCAAAGGCTGGGTGTTCTGCGACAGGTGGGGCACCGGGGCGTTCATGGCCGGCCTCAAAGGTCTTCGCGGTCGAAATGAAAACCCACCACGCGTTGCAGTGCGTCCACCCAACCGGGGTCGGTGTCGAGCCCCGCGCGGCGCACGCGCAGGTCGGCGTCCGGGGGGCGGAAGTGCACGTCGATGTGGGTGTCGCTCCAATGCAGCCACGCCGGCCGCACCACCAGGCTGGCCAGGCCGATCTGCCACATGCGGCGCGCGCAGCGGCGGCAGCGGCGCAGCCACGCCGCGCCGTCGGGTTCGGCGCCGGGTTCCGGCGCGGCGGGCAGGCTGTCGAGCAGCGCCCACGCTGGGTCGTCGGGCGGCACGCGCAGGCGCTGCAAGGCCACACGCAACACCTGCGGGGCCATCCACGCGTCGGGGTGCGCGGCGTCCCATTCGGCAAAGCCCACGCGCTGCAGCAAGGGCCACAGAAACAGCAGGCCACCGGCCCGGGTTTCGAGCAGCACTCCGTCCTCGGATGTGTCGGGCACGGCGTGGCGCGCGAAGGCGTCCATGGGCACGGGCGCGTGGGCCGCCGCGATCGCGGCGCCCGCGGCTTGGGCGCGCGCGGCCGCCATGGCGAAGGCCGGTTCGGGCGGCGGTGGCGGCGCGGGTGTCTGCCGCGTGTGCACGGTGTCGCGTTCACCCGCATGCGCCACGCCCTGGCGCTCCACCCCGCGGGCGGGGCTGTTCAACGGGCCATCACGGTCCCCGGCCAGCCCCGCTGACAACGGGTCCGCATGCGGGGGTGTTTGCACCGTGGAGGCCCATGGCAATGGGGCCTCATGCGCGTCTGGCCTCGGGCCTGCCGACGCATCCACCGCGGCGGGCGTGTCGGCGCCACGGTGTGTGATGGCCGCACGGGGCCCGGCCGGAGCTTGCGCCACCGCGTCGTGGGGTGTTGGCTGGCGGGCCCGCGCACGCGGTACCCGTGCCCCGGGGTGGTCGCGCCACTCGGCCGGCGCATGCGCCGCCCACCAGTCCCGCACCTCGGGCTGTCCATGGTCCGCCAACGCGGCCATGGCCACCGGCGCCTCGGGCCACTGTTGCACGCTGTGCAGCAACTGTGAGAGAAATTCGGTCGGCTCGGCATGCACGTCCACGTCCGGCAGGGCCAGCGGCCAGTGCCATGCGTCCAGGCGCTCGCCCAACGCGCGGCGGCGCAAGGCGGATGTGGCGGCGTGCAGGCGGTTGGGAAAAAACACCGCGTCGCTGCGCGCCGCGCGCGCGTCGTCATCGCCATGCACCCACGCGCCGCCCACGGCCGCCACACGCTGCTCGATCAACAAGCTCAGGCTTTGCGACGACAGGCCCTGGGGCAACGGTCCCAGGTGCAGCCGGCGCACCAGCAGCACGCGTTCGCCGGCATCGGGCAGGCTGGCGCAGCGCAGCGCATCTTCCAGACGGTGCACGGCTTGCCGCGCCGCGTGCGCGTTCGGCGCGCGCAGGCGCAGGTGGTGCACGGTGCGGTCAGCGGTGGTCATGGTGGGGTAGTCGTGGCTGGTTCACGACGGGAACAGCTTCAACCCGCGCAGCGGCGACGCGCTCAGCACCTGGGTCTGGTCGAAGTGCACGCGCACGTCCACGTCCAGGTCGATCTGCACGCTGCTGGTGTGCACCAGACGCGCCGACACCTCGCCCTGCCCCACGTCTTCCACGGTGGCGCGCGCCATGAGCTTGTCGGCCTTGTAGATCATGGCCTGCATGCCCACGCGCAGGCGGCTGTTGTCCAGCGCGGTGAGCGGGATGCGGCTGCCCACGCGCACCGCCGTGACGGGGCGCGGCAAGCGCCCGGCCACGATGCGGCCCACCGGCGCGTGGCTGGCCAGCAGCAGCGCCATGCGCACCACGTCGTTGATGAGCGCGACCGCGGTGGTGTTGTTGGCGGGCACCTGGGCGAACAGGAAGTCGGTGTAGGCCTGCATCTGCTTGCGGTCCACGTAGCCGATCTCGCTCCAGCGCGGCAGCGTGCCGAGGTTGCGCAGGTTGGGCGCGTCGTCGAACTGCGACATCACCTCCGCCCAGTCCAGCCGGATCGAGGGCAACACGCCCGAGAACTCGGCGTGCAGGCAAGCGCACACGCCGGCGATGCGCTCGAAGAGTTCGCTCGCGCGGCGCGCCACCTCGCCCTTGCCGTGGTCGCCATCGATGATGTCGCCAAGCGAGATCACCTCCTGCGTTTCGCGCTGCACGCTTTGCCAGGTGGCGCTGGACAGGCGTTGCAGGTCGATGCGCTGCACGGCTTCGGCGCGCACGCTCACGGCCTGCGTCTGGCGCTGCAGCATCTGTCCGATGTGCACGCCCAGCTTGCCGGTGCCCGCGCTCACCACCGGCGCGGCGCGCTGGGTGATCACGGTGCTGCGCAACTGCGCGCTCCTGAGCGTGCGCAACAACAGCTCGGGCCGGTCGATCTTCTGCAGGATGGCCGGCGCGCCGACGAAGTGCGACGCGGGTGCTTCGCGCAGCACCTTGAGCATCTCGTCGAGTTCGTCGGGCACATCGTTGTGCTCGCGCAGGCAGGCCGGCACGGGCGCGTCCATGAGGCCCGGATCGAGCACGCGGCGCGGCGCGCTGGTGCCGTTGGCGGTTTCGCGCGGGCGCACGAAGGCGAGGTACTGCACCTCTTCGGCCAG
Source organism: Hydrogenophaga sp. 2FB (assembly GCF_005503365.1). Taxonomy (GTDB): domain Bacteria; phylum Pseudomonadota; class Gammaproteobacteria; order Burkholderiales; family Burkholderiaceae_C; genus Hydrogenophaga. Next base: position 16,580 of record NZ_SCML01000013.1, on the reverse strand, counting down.
CACGCGCGCGCGGCGTTGGTTGATGGCCAGCACACGCGCGGTTTCTTCGTCGAGCAGCGCGCGCGCCACGCCCACGTCGTGCCGGGCTTCGGCCAGGCGCTCTTCGGCCGCGCGCAGGCGTTGGCCCGCCACCTGCAGTTGCGACTGCATCTGCGCCAGCACCTGTTCGCAGCGCGTGAGCGCGGTGCGGTAGAGCGTGAGGCGGCCTTCGAGCTGGCGCAGGATGGCAATGGTGTTGTCCGACAGCGCCACGGTTTGCGTGAACAGCACGGCTTCGTCGGTATCGGCGGTGGGCGGCGGCTTGAGCAGCATCGCCTGGCGATCACCACTGCCCAGGAACCAGTCGAGCGGGCGCACGAGGTCGGTGGCGCTGGGCACGAAGGCGTCGCCCTTCAGACCGCTGATGGGGAAGTTCTTCAACATCGCGGGCGGCTCGCCGTTGTCCTCGTCGGTGAAGTTCTGCAACAGATCGAGCAAGGCCATCACCGTGCGGTGGCGGTTGGACAAGGCGTAGTCGCGCGCCTCGGTGGACGGCGGTTGCTTGAGGCGGTCGGCAATGGCCGCCGTGCGCACCTCGGCCAGGCCCACCACCGGGTTGGCATAGACGATGTTGACCGGCGCGCGCGGTGGTTGCAGCAGCACCATCTGGCTGCTCTGGCGCACCTGCTGCACGTTGCTCACCATGGCGACGGTGCCGAAGTTCATGGCCAGCGCGCGCGGCGCGGGCGCGGGTGCCGGTGGGGGTGCGGCCACGGCCTGCGCCCGCACCGCTTTCACGCTGCCGATGTACTCCTTGATCTGCGCCTGCACGGTGATGGCGCTGTCGGACTTCGCGATCGCCGCGAGCGCGGGCGAGATCGCCAGGCGGCTCGCATCGGCCGTGCTCATCATCATCTGGCGCACGCGGTGCATGTCGACCTGCATGTGGGTGAAGCCGAAGTCGGTGATGTCGTCGGCGCGGTCGGCGCGCGCGCGCAGGTAGGCCATGAAGCCTTCGAGCCCGCGCAGCGGCAGTTGTGCGCGTTCGCGTTCGGACAAGGGCGCCAGCGCCGGGTCGGCGAGCAGGCTGGCCACCGCGCTGGACTGGCCCACGCGCGCGGCGGGTGTGGGCTCGATCATGTCGAGCGCGCCGATCCACTGGAACGGCGGCGCCTGCACCGCGCCGGCGGGCGGCGCACCGGCGAACCACACGCTTTCGACGCGATCGCCCACCTGGCCCGGCACGGCCTGCGGGATCTTGCCGCAGGCGCCGAACGCGGCGCAGCCATCGAACAAGGAGAACGCGATGCCGTTGAGGGTCTGGCCCACGGCGTTGACCGCGCTGGCGGCCACTTCCAGCCGTTGCCAGCGGCCCAATGCCGGCAGGCCGCCCTGGCGCAGGCGCGAGGGCGTGCCATCCACACCCCAGCCAATCAGGTTCTCGCCCCAGTAGGCGCGCCGGCCTTGCGCATTCCAGTCGGCGCCGAGCTTCCACTGGATCATGAGTTCGCGCGGTGGCTCGTTCGGGTCGAGGTACACCCACACGAAGAGGTTGTCGCTCGCGGTGATGGTGTTCAGCGTGGCGCTCGCGCCTTCCAGGTAGTGCTGGTGCACGCCCGGCGTGGCGGGCTCCACGTGGCCACCGCCCGCGGGCACGGTGGTGGTGACCGTGGGCACGATGCCGTCGTTGATTTCGAACGGCGCCCACAGGTCGTTGTGGCTCAACAGTTCCCAGGCTTCGTCGCCGTCGGTGCGCGCGCCGGTGGGCAACAGGTGGCCGAACCACGCGCGCTCCACCGCGCCGCTGCGCGCGCCGCTGATGCCGAAGGCCGCACGGCCATCGAACAGCGTGAACGCCATGCCGTTGAGCGCACGGCCCGCCAGGCCCACGAGGCCGGCAGCCAATTCCAGGCGCAGCCAGCGGCCGGCCTCGGGCAGGGGGCCGACGTGGTAGTGCGCGGCGACCTTGAACGGGTGCGCGCCGGTGTTGGGACGGCCCGCGGGCAGCAGGTCTTCGCCCCAGTAGGCGCGGTGTTCCCAGCCGTTGGCGTCGCGCCATTCGAGCATCAGACTGCGCGGTGGATGGTCGGGATCGATGCACACCCAGGCCATCAACAGCTCGCTCGCGCTGGGGGTGAAGGTCTGCGTGGCGCCGTCGAAGAAGTGGCGGTGCGCGCCCGCGCGCAAGGCGCTCACATGGCCGCCGCCCACAGGGGGCGGTCCCCAGGGCGAGAGGTTTTCGGGTTCGAGCGCCAAGGGGTCGTCGGCCGGCTCCGGCACCTGGAGCACGCGGCCGGTGAGCGCGCGGTGCAGCAAGGCCTGTTCGCGCCGCAGGCCCTGGCGGCCACCGAGTTCGCGCGCGCGCCGCAGCACGAAGGCGTCCACCGTTTCCTGGAATTCGGGCGCGACGGTTTCGCGGTGCAACAGGCGCGGCTCCCACGAGGCTTGCGTCACCGGCACCAACAGCCGCAGCCGCTCGGGCGCGGACATGTCGAACGCGGCCAGCGGCGCGGCTTCGCGCATGGCGAGGTCGAGCTGCTCCATGGGCACGGGCACGGCGTCGAGTTCGAAGCCGGGCGGAAAGAACGGGCTGCTGAGCGTGGGCTGGTCGAGCACTTTCGACAGGTCGAGCGCGCTGGTGGGCATGAGGCCGCAGGGCGGCAGGCGCAGGAACGGGTCGGCCAGCACCTCGGGCGCGGGCAGGGGTGCGCCCATGTCGGCGATCTGCTGCGCGAACTGTTCGATGCGCGCCTGCCACAGCGCGGGCAGGCGGCTGTTGGCCGCGAGGCCGATCACGCCACCGCCGGGCGCAAGACCATCGGGCAGCAGTTGCAGGCGCTCTTCGCGCGCCCGCCCGCCCTGGCGCACGACCGATGCGCGGTCCACCCAGCGCGGAATGAAGCCGTCGTCGAGCCCCACGAGTGCAATCGGCACGCCCCAGGCTTCCCAGGGCAAGGCCTGGCCGTGCGGCAGCACGGCCTCGGCGTCGAACACCGCGTGGGCGAGCGCGTTGCGCAAGCGCAGCGTGGTGGCGGGCAAGGCGCGCCACTCCACCGGCCAGGGGTACCAGAGCAGGCGCGCGCCGTCGGCCGTGCGCCAGTCTTCGAAGCTGTCGACGCTGGCGTCGCTGCTCTCCCCATCGCTGCAAGGGCAGCGGTCGCAGGGGTCGTTCGGATTCGCGTCCGAGCGCGCCACGGTGATGGGTTGCAGCACCAGCACGCCCACGCGCGGCAGGCGGTCGCCCGCGCTTTCGCGCAGGTCGGCCAGCGTGAGTTCGTTGGGCACGCTGCGCGGGTGCACGATGCCAAGACCGGTCGCCTGCTCGCCCTCCTCGCCTTCTTGGGGCACCAGCCACGCGGACGGTGCCACCACCGGCAGGTCGAGCAGGCGGCATTCGGCGCGGCGCGCGAGCATCACGTCTTCACCGCTGAGCGAGAGGCCCTGGCCGGGTTCGATCAGCAGGCGCGGATCGCCCGCGTCGCGCACCGCGAACACCTCGAGCCCGCGCACCACGCCAGCGGTGAGCGCCTGGCCACGCTGCGCGATGCGCCCGGCCTGCCAGCGCTGGCGGCCTTGCAGCGTGGGCGCGGTCAGCGCGCGGCCGGCGAACAGGTTGGGCCGGCGCAGCCAGTCGGTGGCCGCGAGGGTGGCGTCTTCGGGCGACAGCGCCACCACACGTTCGCCCTGCAGGGGTTTGTCGATGCGTTCGATGCTCACGTCGGTTCTCCCTCAGCGAGGTGTCTTGGAGGCGGTCTTGCGGGCGGGCTTCTTGGGAGGGGCGGCCTTGCTCACGACCTTCCTGGCGACGGCGGTTTTGGCTGCAGCCTTTTTCGCCGGCGCTTTTGCCGCGGCCTTCGCCACCGCGCGGGTCGGTATGCGTTCGCGCTTGGGCCGCCACTCGGCCGTGGTCGCGACGATCTTGCGCAGTTCGTCGGCGGGCAACGGACGGCGCGCTTCCAGTTTGAGCCAACCCACCAGGCCTTCGATGCTGCCGGGGTCCGCGAGGTCGGCCTTGACGCTGTCGACGATGGTCTTTTCCTTGATCACGCCGCTGCCCTGCACCACCGGCTCGGCGAACAGGCCGATCGCGGCGGCGGTGAGCACGGGCGAAGCCTGGAAGCGCGCTTCGGACAGGAAGCGGATGATCTCCGGCGTGATGCGCGCTTCGGTGTTCTTGTAGACCGTGGCCCACTCGTCCGAGAGGCCCAGGCCGTCGATGCGCTTGAACAACTGCTTCTCGAGAAGGCCGTCGTCTACCGGCACTTCGTTCCATTCGGTGTTGCTGGCGATGCGCAGCAACTCGTCGGCCGGGATGGGGCCTTCGGCCTCGCGCTTGAGCAGCATCAGCAGCGCGTCGTTTTTCTCGGGTGCGCTCAACACGGCCGACACGCCCAGGGCCTGCGTCTTGTCGAGCACGGGTTTGCCGCCCTGTGCTTCGGCGGTGGTGATCGCGTCGGTGAGCAGGCCGAGCGCGGCCGCCGTGAGCACCGGCGACTCCTGCAGGCGCTTGCCCGCGAGCAGGCCGATGACCACGCTGGCGGCGGCCGGTGTGGCGCGCTGGACCACGAAGTCCAGCCGCGAGGTGAGGCCGAGTTCGGTGATGCGCTTGTTCAGGCTCACTTCCAGTTCGCGCTCGTCGCTGCCGCTGATTTCGCGGTAGCTGCCCACGAGGTCGTCGCGGTAAGCGAGGTGGCGCCGGCGCACGAACCACAGGTTGCCCAGGCGCGCGAGGCGCTGCCACTCGGCCTCAGCGCCCGAGACCACCGGCACGGCTTCCGTGACGCGCGGCAGCCGCAGTTTCTGCAAAACCTCGAACGGACGGCGCTGCGCGATCAGGTTGGGCGCGGCAGGCTTCACCAGGCGCGTTGCAAGCGCCGCCGAGCCCAGGCTCAGGCGCGCGACCACCGCGCGCCATTCGTGGCGCGGCACCGGCGCGAGCACCATCACGGCGGTGGAGTCGAGCGACTCGGCGGACGCAGTGAGGTCGATCGGCTGCAAGGCCAGCGCCTCTTCGATCAGCGCGGGCAATTCGTCTTCCGGGATGATGCTGAAGTCCACATCGACTTCGGCCGGAAAGTAGTTCTGCGTGAAGTCCTGCGCGTTGATCACGCCCGCGGGCAGCGGCCCGGCCGGTGGCAGCGAGGGGAAATGCGCGCTGGCCGGAAAGCCGCGCCCGCCGCTGCGCGAGACCACGTCGGCCAGGTGGGCCTGGTGCTGCATCAGGTGCGCCAGGCGCAGGCCGCGCGGCGCGAAGCCCAGGCCCGGCAGGTCGCCCCGGTCGGCGCCGAGTTCGCGCCGCACCATGGCTTCGTCGATCCACACCACGGTGTTGTTCTGCAGCGCGAGCATGGCCAGCGGCAGCACGTTGGCCGACACGCCAGCGGCCATGTCCTGCGTGAAGATCGCGCGCGCGGCGCGGCCCCGGCGCGCGTCGAGCGCATCGGCCGCGCCGTCGTCCTGCCAGGGCACGAGCACCACGGCCGTGGCTTCGATCACGTCGCCGTCTTCCACCGTGCGCTGGCCGGTGATGGAGGTGGGGTATGCGCCGATCGGGTTGGCGGTGAATTCCACCGGGCGCAGCGCGAGCACGAACAGGCCGGTGCGGCTGCGCAGCGGTGGCACGGGCAGGCGCGAAAGGCCGAACCTGGCGGAGAGTTGTTCGGCCACCGGGATGTTGGCCAACTGCACGTCGATCGCGCGCGGCAGCAGCACCAGTTCGCCCGAGGGCGTGACGCCGTGGCCGGCCTGCACGCGCAAGGTTTGCGGCGCGCCGCCTTCGTTCACGAACAGGCCCGTGGCCACACCGCTGCCCGAGGCCTGGCCCAGATCGGCCTCGCGGGTGAGGAAGTACTGCTGGTCGCGGATGAGGTCGCGCGCGGCGAGAAAGCGGCCGTCGAAATAGAACGGACGCTCGCGGCGACTGTCTTCGATCAACACGCCACTGGCGCGCAGCCGCGCCACCTGGTCTGCCTTGATCGGTTCGCGGGCCGTGCCTTGGGTGAGGTTCATGGTGAAGCTCCGGTTACATCAGCTGAGTGTTCAAAGACCGTTCCAGCGCGCCAGTACGCCCGCGCCCGGCAGGAAGCGGCGGCCGAAGTTGTCGACCAGCACGGCGCTGCCACTGCGCACCGTGGCGTCGCCCGCGTCCACGGGAATGAGCACGCGCGCGACGAAGACCGCGCTGGGGTCCACGCCGGTGGGGTGTTCGGGCCCGGGGGCGAGCGTGCCGTCTTCGCGCCGCGTGTAGCCGTGCAGCACAGCGTCCTGCAACGCTGCGCGGCGTTCGTCGAGGTCGGCGTCGGGGTTGCCCATGGCGGCTTCGCGCGCCTCGCCCTCGGCTTCGGTTTCATCGGGCAATGTGGTGGCGCCCGCCGGCGCGGGCAGGCCGGAGAAATCGTCGTCGAGCCCCGGGCGTGCCACCAGGTGCAGTTCGTAGGCGTCGCGCAGGCGCGAGACGCTCACGGCGTTGAGCGCGTCGAACGGCCCCGCCGCGAAGGCCGGCGTGAGACCGCGTGGGCAGGCGACGAAGCGCAGGAACACGTCGGCCACCACGGCGCGCGTGGGCACGGGCACCGCGCCGGGCATGGCGGCTTCGGCCACGGCGCGCGCCGACAGAAAACGCTCGGGCGTGGTGTAGGCCGCTTGCACCAGCCCATCGCCGCCGTTGCGCGCGCGCTCGGCGTCGAACCAGCGCGCCACGCGCAGGCAGGCCGCACGCGGCAGTTCGATGAGGCGGCCCAGGCGGTCGACCGCGAGGCCGGCTTCGACGCGCACCTCCTCCGGCCGCGCGGGCGTGTCGTCGTCGGCCTCTTCTTCCGTGACGGCCGGTGCGTGCCCCACACGCAAACCCGCGAGCGTGCCGCCGCCGGCCACGAAGGCCAGCGCGCGCGCCAGGCGGCCCCGGTGGTAGGTCTGCTCGTCCAGAAAGTCTTGCGCGTCGAGCAGCATGCCGGTGGCGTATACCGGGCGTTCGGCCAGCGGTTGTTGGGCGATCGGGTCCACGGTGGTGGACTGGGTGGCGGTGCTCATGGAAATCACTCCTCCTTGCGCCGACGCGGGCGCGCGCTGCTGCGGCTGGTCTTGCGGGGACTGGTGCGAGGCTGCGCCAGCGGTTCAACATCGGGGCCGTCGGACACGACCACGGGCGCGGCGGCTTCGCCACGCAAACGCGGGTCGAGCGTGGTCGGGCCGAGCACGTAGTCGCCCAGGCCCAACACCGAGCGCTGCACGCGCACCGGGCGCGGCGGCACGGCGCGCGCGAGGTAGGTGTCCACCCCCACGAGGCTGGCCACGCCGACCATGAAAGGCCAACTGGCGGTGACCACGCGCACGTCCACATGCGCGGGCGATTCGAGCGCGACGATGCGGCGGATCAGGCCCAGGTCCACATCCTCGACTTCGCGGTGCACCAGCACGGTGGCGCGGTGCGCGAGACGGCCGTAGAAGCTGGCGATGTTCCGGTCTTCGGCGGCACCTCCGTCAGCGTCTGTGGCTTCTTCGCGGTACAGCGCCATGAGTTCGCCGCGCTCCTGGTCGCCCAGCACCAGCGTGTCGCCCACGACCGAGTTGCCGCTGACCTGCAGTCCGGGCAGCAGCGGATCGTTCTCGTCGGACAGGTCCACGCCGAGCAGCGTGGCGAGCAGGCGGCGCAAGCGGAAGTCTTCGAGCACCACGACCTCGCCACCGCTCACGGCACCACCCGTGGCCACGTCGAGCGCGAGCGCAAGGCCCCGGCGCGTGCCGTGCCATTTCGCGAGTTCGGGCGCGCTTTGCAACCAGGCGCGGCGGCGGTCTTCGGGCAGTGCGGGGTCGAAGGCCAGACCTACCCAGGCGGCGAGCCAGTCGAGGTTTTCCGCGGGTGCGCTGGCCGGGTCGGTGAGCAGGTGGGCGCTGGCCACGCGATCTTCGAGCGGTGTGAGCACGCCCTCGAAGTTGGCCAGGCTGCGCCCCAGGAAATCGGCGGGCGTGGCCTGCGGCCGGAAGACACCGATGGCGTGGCCCTTGAGCACGAGGCGCCAGCTGCGTTGGCTGGTGCCGTCGCGCAGCAACCAGCTGCGGCCGGCGCGTTCGACCTCAATGCGTGCGCCCTCGCCCACCGCGACGCCGCCGATGGACAGGCGCTCGATCAGCGCCGGGTCGGCCAGGCCGCCGAGGTCGAGTGCGTCGGCATAGCCTTCGTCGATGCTGTCCACGCGCTCGCCGGGCACCTGTGCTTCGTCGCCGAACAGGGTTTCGCGGTAGATGCGCGGCAGGTACTGTTCGGCGTAGTTGAAGCGGCTGGCCCAGGCGCGCAAGGCCACCACTTCGGGGCTGGCGCGGCCGTCGCCGTGCAGGTCGATGCGCACCCACAGGTAACGCCCCGTGAGCTGGCGCACGCGCGAGCGCGCGTTCTGCACCAGCACACCGAACAGGCCGCGCAGACCGGGCTCGGGCGACCAGGTGGCAAGGCCCGGATGGGCCGGCAGCTCGGAGGGCGCGCGGTCCCAGGTGGCCAGCGGCACGTGCGGCGCGCGCGCGGCGCTGCTGAGCGCGCGCACGTCGCGGCCGAAGGCGTGCGGGTGCCAGGCGTCGAGCCGCTCGGGCGCGGGGGGCTCGGGGTCGTTGGTGGCGGCTAGCCACAGCAGCACGCCGCACGCGGGTGGGATGTGCGCTTCCATGGTGACGCGGTGCCACACGGTGGCGGGCGTGCCGCTGTCGATGAGCCGGGCCTGCAGTTGTTCGGCTTCGATGCGGAAGTTGGCCGCGCTGCCGGCGCGCGCGAGGTTGGGCAGGGCCAGTGGCAGCAGCGGCTCGGCCGCGTCGCCGCGCACGGGGTAGTGGGCCGATCCGTCGGTGCGGTGCACGAACGACGCTTCGCGCTGGTCGGCGGCGAGCGGGAAGACGTCACCCAGCGCGAGGATCTCGCCGCCGTTGCCGTCCCACGCAAAGGCCGGCGCATCGACACGGCCCGGCAGGCGCAATCCGAAGCGCGAACCGTCGAGCCAGGTGAGTGCGCAGGCATGCAGCGCGCCACGCAGGGGCCGCAGGGGGCCGGCGCTGCGCGTGGCTTCGTCCCATGCGCGCACCCAGGTCTGGCCGTTGCTGTTCCAGCCCAGCAGCAGCAAGCCGCCGTGCGCGTGGCAGGCCATGGCGAGTGGCAGTGCCACGCCCGCCCAGCCGGTGGAGACGATGTGCAACGCGGGCGCGTGGCAGTTCTCGGGGTCCGGGCGAAACACGCCGGGTGCGTAGTCTTCAGCGGCTGGGGTGGTGGCGGGCAGTGGCAGGCCGCTCAGGCGCGCGAGGCGGCCACTGGCGCGTTCGAGCACCCACACACCGCCGTTCGGGTGCACGGCCATGCGCCAGGGTTCGAAGCCAGGTTCGCTCACATCCACATCGGCCCAGCGCTGGCGCAGGTCGTGCATCCGCACGCGACCGGGCAAGGCCACGTAAAGCACGCCGTCGGTGCCCACGCACAGGTCGGTCGGCGTTGCGGGCAAGGGCAACGCGATGGCGGCGTCGGGCAGGTGGCTGCGCACCACGATCGCGTTGCTGGGTGCGTGCCAGGTGGCGACCGCGCCTTGCGCATCCAGTGCGCGCGGCACCACGTCCAGCGCGGCGCGTGCCGCCGCTTCGTTCGCCACGGGATCGGCCGGTGGTTCCAGCTCGCGCTCGGACGCCAGGCGCAGCGCGCTGCAGCCCGCGTGCCAACGCAGGTGTGCATTGGCATTCACCAGCGTGGGCCAATGCGCCGCCGCCTGCAGCGACCAGAAGCGGGAACCGTTGGCGTCCATCAGCAGAGCTCCGGCACAACCGGCACCGCGACCGCGTTGGCACTCGCAAACGGGTTGGGCAACGCGCGCAGGTTCGTCGGCGCTTCGTTGCCTTCGATCACCACGATGGACAACAACTCGGGCAGTTGCCACGGCTGCAGATTCAGCGTCTGTTGTGCACCGGCCTGGTTGCGCGGCAGCAGCGCCCAGTCCGCTTGCGCAGCCGTTCCCTGGCGCGCGAAGAGGTTGATGCCCGTGACCTCGGCCACACCGGCCACGCGCGACACCTCCACTTCCAGTTCGCGCTCGCGCACCGAGCGGCCGAGCGTCCAGCCTTCGCCGTCGAGCCCGCCGGGCGCGAGTGGCCACAGCAAGCGGCGCAGCGATTCGCGCACTTCGTACAACAGCTTGTCGCGCGCAAAACCTTCGCGCACCCGCAGCGCCACCGACAGGCCCAGCGGCACGTATTCGCAGCCGATCACATACAGCTCGGTGGCCAGCGGCACGCGCGCCGACAGGTGCGCGTGCACGCGTTCGATGAAGGGGCGGTCGGGCCGTGGGTTGGGCGCGGGCGCCAACGGCGCGGCGGGCAGCGCGAGCACGCTGACCACGCCGGGAATATCGAAGCGGCGGTCGCGCGGCTTGAAGCGCGGCAGCACTTCCACGCGCCCCACGTCCACGGCTGGGGTTTCGAGCGCGAGGCTGCGGTAGTCCTCCGCCGTCACGGCGCGCTGCTGGTGGCGCAGCGTGGCGGGAATGCGGCGCTCGGCTTGCGGCAGCGTCTCGGCGTCTTCGCCGCCGTCCATGGGCAGTGGTTGGTTCACCTGCAGCGCGGGTGCGCGCTGGCCGTCGATGAGCGTGGCGTTGATCTCGCTCAGGCTGGCCGCGGGCAGGTTGCCCGCGCGGCCACCACCGAAGCGGCCTTGCGCCAGGCGCACGCGCATGAGGCGTTCGGGCACACGGCCGCGCACGCCGTCGCCAAAGCGCAGGCTGCCGGCTTCGGCGTCGAGCTCGAAGGCGCCGGCTTCGCGGGCCACGCGCGCGTCGGCGCTGATGGCGGCGAGGTCGTCCACGCGATGCCACGGCTGGTAGCCGCGCCCGCCGGGCTCTTCCACTTCGATCACCAACGTGTCCGGGTCCACCGAGGTGGCGGGCAAGGCAAAAGCCTGGTCGGCCGCGCCGTTGCTGGTGCCGATCACCTGCCCTTTCAGTGTCACGCGCTGGTCGACCTCGACCGCGTTGATGCCGAGCCACGCGAGCGGCAGGCGCTCGACGTTCTGGCCCGGGCGCGGACGCAGGCGCAACCAGCCCACGAGCCGCGCGGCGCGCGCCGCGTCGTCGAGCCGGGGCGGCGCGTCGCCCACACCGGCAAGCGGGTTCACACCGACCTGGTTGGAGGGTGCCCAGATCAGCGATTCGTCCGGCAGCGGCAGGCGCAAGGTGCCCGCACGCGTGAAGCCCCTGGAGCTGTCGCTGCCCGGCAGCGGGTCGAGCGTGAGGTAGTCCACCGCTTGCGCGCCGCGCCCGCGGACCACCATTTCCCACAGCACCGGCACCTCCGCCGCACGGCCCACTTCTTCGAACAGCGTGGGCATTTTCAGCGCGGGCACGATGCCCAGCGACAGCAGCGAGGGCGCGCCCGTGTCGCCGCCGCCCAGTGCGGACAAGGCCGCAACATTGACCGCGGGTTGTTCGGCGGCGCTCGGTGCGGGCGGCGCGAGCAGCGCGATCCACAGCGCGCGGTCGGTGGAGCGCGCGAACACGTCGAAGCCCTCGGGTTCGGCGCGGCCTTCGGCGAACACCGGCAGGGTTTCGTAGCCCTGCACGGCGCCGCTGATGCGGTGCACGCGCGAGAGGCCACTGATGACGTCGGCCATGCGCGCGGCTTCGGTGTCGTTGAGGCGGCGCTTGATGTAGGCCTCGCCCGTCACCGGCAGCACCGTCGTTTCGTTCAGGGTTTCGAACGGCACCGCGCCCTTGATGCGCGCGCCGGGTTGCAGCGTGCAGGCGCGCAGCTCGGTAGGCTGCGCGTACGACAGGCCGACGATGCCGTGCGCCGGCTGCGCCGCGCGCAGGCGCTGACCGAGCAGCTTGAGGAACACCAGGCGCTGGCGCTCCGGGATGAGGTTGGCGCGGTACAGCAGCGCGTCGCCCAGCCACGCGAACAGTTCGATCAGCGTGCGGCCGGGATCGCCCAGGCGCGGGTTGGTCCACTCGGGGGTGTGGGCCGGGATGCGCGCGATCAGGTCTTCAACGAGGTCGTCGAAGCGGCGGTCGTCGAGGCTCGGGGGAAGAATCGGCATTTAAGCCTCCAGCTGCACGTTGACGTTCATGCGGCCCGGCGCACCCGTGCGCGCCAGCCGGTACAGGATTTCCACGCGCAGGTGGCTCGGCGCGTCCGGCACCTCCCACACCTCCACGGCGTCCAGAAGAATGCGGCGCTCCCAGCGCGCGAGCGACTCCTGCACCAGATCGCGGATGCGCCGGCGCGTGGCCAGGGTGTTGGGCTCGTGCAGCAACCGGTCCAGCCCGCCGCCGAAATCGGGCCGCATGAGTTGCTCGCCGGGGCGCGTGCTGAGCACGACACGGATGCCGTCGCGCACGCTGGCCTCCAGCGCGGGCCAGCCGAGCTGCCCGTGTTCGTCGGGCACACCGAGCCAGGGAAAGCCGATGGGTGCGGCACTGCTGCTGTTCATGAGTCGCCTTTCTTCGGAAAGGGAATGCAGATCTTGATGAACGCCATCCACCGGAAGATCAGGTCGAACAGGCTGAGGAAGATGCTCAGCACGATGAAGGCGCAGATGGTGATGATGGGAATGCTGAAGCTGCAGATCCAGCCGATGGTGATGCCGGCATCGGGCGGCTTCTTGCCCTCCATCAGGTCTTTCGGATTGCCGCTGAGCAGGTTCTGCAAAGCGGCGGGCACGGCGAAGGACACGTTGGGTTTGAGCGAGCGCAAGAGGTTGCGGTCGCTCACGTCGGGCAGGTTGATGCGCACCGGCGGTGCGCCCGAGCCTTCGTACCAGGGCGCGATCACGAAGGGCTCGGTGCTGGCGCTCCAGACGATGCGCGCGGGGCAACCGCACTCGGGTTTCAGGCGCACGAAGGCGCGCACCACGTACAGCGCAGCAGGGTCGTCGTAACGGCCGGGTGCGGGGTTGAGTTGTGCGAAGCGCTCGGCCACGGAACGCGAGAGTGCGAGCCGCAATGCTTGCGCCTGGTGGCTCGGCAAGGCGGGCCAGTGCGTGGGCATCTCGGGCCGCGTGGCGCTGGTGTCGCGCTCGATCAGCACGCGCGTGGCCTGGCGCAGGAAGGTCTCGGCGTTGGTGCTGCGTGGCACCGTTTCGTTCGCGCGCAGCTTCAAGGGCAGGCTGATGGCCGCCAGTTGCTGGCGCAGCGCGACCGCGTGCGCCGACGTGCCGTTGAAGGCGTTGAACTCGCCATCGAGCTGGCGCAGCAAACGCAGCAATCGCTGCAAGCCCGTGCGCCCACTGCCACCGGGTTTGAGCTGGTCCCAGTGCGCGCTGGACACGCCGGAAGGCCGCTCGGTAGTGGCCATCTCGGCGGCCTCGGCCCAGTCGACGTCGAGCAGTTCGCCGTCGAGCGGGAAGTCCATCTGCTCGCCGCGCAGCGCCTGCACCAGGTGGTTGCGGAAGTCCGCGCTCTCGGGGCCGAAGCTGCCGGTTTCGTCGAAGGCGGCGGCGGTTTCCGCGAGCTCGCTGCTCACCGTGGGCACGATGCCGTAGTACACGGTCTTGCCGATGGCGCGGCACATGTCGGGTGGCGCGACGAACAGGGGCACCACGTGTTCGTTGAGCAGCGCGTCGGCCTGCTCGAGGTCGATGCGGACCAGCTCGCGGTCGATGTCGTCCACGCCGGTGCGGCCATGGCGCAGGCGCAGCGGGCCGGCCGGATCGCGCGCGGGACCGCCGATGCGGTCCACCGGCAGCCAGCCGCGCAGGCGGCCGCGCGATTGCATCCAGCCTTCCTGCACGTTGCTGCCCGAACGCCGCACGCGGCGCACCACGAGGCCGGCGGACTCGACGCGCGCGGGGTCGATGCGCGGTGTGCCCGGCACGTCGCACCAGGCTTCGAGGATGGCGAGGTGGTGCTGGCGCTGGATGGGCTGGAACAGCTTGAGCACCTGGCGCGCGTCGCGCGCGGCGGCGCGCGAAGCCTGCAACTTGCCGCGCCCGGCATCGGTGGTGAACTCGTCGAGCACGGCTTCGATGAAGTTGTCGTCCGAGCGCTGCAGGATCAGCGGCGCGCTGCCGGTGCCGATGCCGCGCGGCGCGCCCAGGGCGATCTCGTGCGGCGGTTGGGGGATGAAGCGTGGGGCCATGCTGCGCTACCAGATGTTCCCGGCGCCCGGGGTGTAGCTGGTGGAGATCACCGAGTTGGTCTGCAGCACGTCGCACTTGACGATGCCGCTGAACGTGGACATGGCCGCGTCCACCTTCACCATGCCCGCGCTCACCTCGACCTGCGAGGCCGTGACCTTCACCTTGGCGGCCGCCTGCACGGAAATGCCGCTGCTGTCCATCACCACGCTGTTGCCGTTGGCGTCTTCCAAAGTGATGGTGGCCGGGCCATCCTGCAAGGTCACGGTCTGGCCGCCGGGGGTTTCGAGCGTGAGCGTTTCCTGGCCGTCCTGGTCGAGGATGGTGATGGCCACGCCGTTCTTCGACTTGATGCGCTTGGTGCGGTGCTCGCCGTTGGCCAGATCGGCGGGCGACGGCGAGCTGCCGTTCCACAGGCCGCCCAGGATGAGCGGGTGGCGTGCATCGCCGTTCATGAAGACCACGAGCACCTCGTCGTCCACGTCGGGCAGGAAGAACATGCCCCGGTCGTTGCCCGCGAAGGGCGCGACCACACGGGCCCACATCGGCGCGTCCTGGCCTGGCACGGCGTCGTGCGCGAGCAGGCGCACCTGCACGCGGTTGCGCTGCTCGGGGTCGTCCAGCGACACCACCTGCGCGATGGCGGCGGCCTGCATCCAACTGGTAGGGCGTTCGAACAGGTCACCCGGTCTCATGCGCCTTCTCCCAGAAACGCACACTCGCCGATGAACTCGGTGCGAAAGCCCATGGTCTGGTCGTACAGGTGGGTGGCGGCGCTCACGTAGTAGCGGTTGTCGAATTGCGGCGACAAGCCGCTGACCGCCACCGTGGTGCCGACACGGATGGCCGGGTTGCCCACGCTCATGCCTTCGAGCCGCACGAAGCGGCGCGCGCGCTGGTCGAGCGCGGCCGTGGCCACGGCTTCGGCTTCGGCCTGGCTGCTCACCGCGAGGTGGCCCACATGTTCGCTGCGCGCGCCAAAGGCTTCGTCGAGCCACGACACGCCGCTGCGCCCGCTGCCGGGACCGCTGTGCGTGATCTGCGTGGCCTCGTGCGTCACCGCGCTGCCGTCCACCGGGTTCCAGCCGCTGGCGCTGGTGGCCGTGGCCTGTTGCGACAGGTCGGCGATCACGTGCGCGCTCATGAGCTGGCCGAACAGGACCAGCTCAACTTCGCCGCGCGCCACATCGCCGCGCGGCGAGACCTGCAGTTCTTCGCCCACGATCTGCAGGTCCGCATCGAAGCGGGCGAGCAGGCGGCGCAGGAAAGCGAGGTCGCTCTCGTTGATCTGCGCCCAGGTGTCGGTGGGACTGCTCAGGCCGGTGATGACCGGCTGCAGGTTGAGCGCGCCCGCCACCTGCCGCACCACGTCGGCAGGCGACATGTCGGTGTAGATCTGGCTGCGCCGCGCCAGCCGAGCGGCTTGCAAGGCGTCTTCGGCCAGGGCGACGAACTCGGGCGCGCCGCCCATGGTGTAGACGTGTTCGATGGCGCTGACCTTGCCGCGAAAGATTTCCACCGGTGCTTGCACGTCACCGGCGTACACCTCGATCGCCGCGCCGAGCTTGAGGTCGGAGCTGGCGCCGAACGCCGCTTCGGTGCCGCCGCCGGTGGTGGCCACCAGGTTGGACAGGCGCAGCTCCAGCCGGCTCATGCCGCCCTCGCCCTCTTCCATGCGCATGGCGATGAGCAGGTTGGACAGGCGCAGGTCCGCCTCGCCCGCGATGCGCAGCGTGGGCCGCGCGCTGTAGAGCGGGTTGCGGCTGAGGGCGGTTTCGGTCATGGGTGTCTCCCGCGTCGGCGCGATCGGCGACTTGTATTCGCTCCTTCCCCCTCTGGGGGAAGGCTGGGATGGGGGCACGCACTCCGACCACGCCACTTCAAGCGCGCCCCCATCCCAACCCGCCCCCAGAGGGGGAGGAAGTGAAGCACACCACGAGAAAGTTGTTTCATTTCAAGGTCTCAATCCGCGCGGGTGCGCCACTCGCGCTCGGCGTGCAGGACAAGCGCACGCAACATCTGCTCGGTAACGGCCGCGCCGGATGGGTCGGCGGACGCTCGGCTCTCCGAGGCCTCGGGTGGTGTGGGCCGGTCGGCCTGCACTTCGGCGGTGACTTCTTCGAATGTGATGGGCATGTGGTGTGTCTCCTGGCCTCTTGTTTCTGTTGTGTCTGCGGTGTCTCGCTTTTTTCTTCGCGTCGCGGGTGTCAATCAAAGGCGATGCGGGCCTGCAGATCGGCGGCAGCACCCACGTCGGTGCTCAGGCTGCCACCTCCCCCACCGCGCGCCATGCCACCGGGCGCGAAGCCGGCCACACCGGCGTGCGCTTGCGCGCTGGGCAACAAGGCTTGCGGGTTGGACAAGGCGGCGCCGGCCTTGGCGCTGGTGCCGACGCGCAAGCCGGCGAAGGCCGCGCCCGCGGTGGCGGTGATGCCCGCACCCGCGCCCGCACTGGCACCTGCGCTCACGCCCACGCCACCACCGATACCCACCCCCGCGCCAATGCCTACGC
>NZ_SCML01000012.1 GCF_005503365.1 Hydrogenophaga sp. 2FB | reverse complement strand
GCAGGGGAGGGAAAACGGATGGGGGGACGAGATCAGTCCAGCGTCTGCTGGATGTGGCCGGTGTGGTGGCCACGCTCCCAGGTCGCTTCCTCGCGGACGACCCAGCGCATGGTGAACAGTTCGGTGATGGCCTTGACCCAGCTGTCGGCCAGGCTGTCGAGGATGGCTTCACCCTGTTCGCGCGTGGCGGTGGTGGGGTCGCCGATGACGCCGCTGGGACCGAAATCGCGCGCCACCCAGGCGCAGGCGGGGCGGCCGTCGGCCGAGAGCGTCTTGCTCGGGAAGGGCGGTGGGAAGTAGGCCGCGGCGCGCTCCATGTGCACGGTGTCGGGCGCCAGCGCGAGCATCAGCGCCGTTTCCGAATGGCCGGCGTGCATCGACAGCTTGCGTTCCTGCTCGCTGATGAACTGGCCCGAGACGTTGGGCACGCGCGAAACGCCGTAGGGCACGACCACGAAGTCGCCATGCCGCAGGCGCAGTTCGCGCGCGGCCATCTCCAGCACCTGCGGCTGGCCGCCGTGGCCGTTGGCGAACACAAGTTTGCGAAAGCCCGAGCGGTAGACCGACTCGCCGAGTTCGATCATGGTCGAGAGCAGCGTGGTGCCGGTGAGCGTCATGGTGCCGGCGAAGTGCAGATGCTCTTCGGACTTGCCGTAGGTGATGGGCGGCAGGCCGAAGGCGCGGATCTCGGCCGGCAGGCGCTCGAAGGCCTTGCCGATCACGCCGGCCGCGATCACGGTGTCGACCGAGCAGGGCAGGTGCGGGCCGTGCTGCTCGGTGGCGCCCACGGGCAGCACGATGACGGTGTTCTCGCGGTCGGGCAGCGCGGTGATCTCCGTCCACGCCAGGTAGGGCAGAAAGCGGTGCGGGGGGAAGTAGCCGTGCAGCATGGGGTGGTGTCCTTGTGGGGATTCAGAGAGTGAGAGGGCGGCCGTTGCGCAGCACCACGCGGGGCGCGGTGCGCGAGGGCCAGGCGTGAACGTCCGAGGCGGTGAAGACCACGAGGTCGGCGTTCGCGCCATCGAGCGTGGCGCGTGCGAGGGGCTGGCGCTGCAGCCAGTCGCCGCGGCACAGCGCGTCGGACCAGGTGTCGAAAGGCGTGTCGAGTTGGCCCACCAGCGCGGCGGTCTGCATGGCTTCGAGCGGGTCCAGGCTGCCGGCGCGGCAAAACGGGTCTTGCACGTTGTCGCTGGCGAACAGCAACGGGATGCCGCGCTCGCGCGCTTCCTTCACCAGCGTGAGGCCGCGCAGGCGCGGCGTGCGGCCGGTGGCGGCGTCCTGCAGCAGCAGGTTGGTGATGGGCAGGGACACCAGCGTGATCGGCGCGCGCGCCACGGCGTCGAGCGTGGCCAGCGCCTGCGCTTCGGGCATGGCCGCGAGCGCGCAGGTGTGGCCGCAGACCACGCGCCCGGCGAAGCCGACCTCGCGCAGCAGATCGGCCACGAGGGACAGTCCCTGCGCGTTAGGGTTGAGTTCTTCGTCGACGTGCAGGTCCAGGTCGAGATCGGTGGCCTGCGCGGCGAGCACGAGGTGGCGCAAGGCACTCGGGTCCCAGTTGCTCGAATGCACCAGGCCGCCGAGCAGCGCGTGCGCACCGGTGACCGCCACGCGCTGCGCCAGCGCGCGGGCTTCGTTGGGCTTTTGAAACAGCGCGAGCCGGATCATGGCGACCTGCTCCAGGCGGATGCGTCCGCGCCACTCGTTGGCGAGTTCGTTCATCACATCCCAGGCCAGGGGCGGGGTCTGCGGGTCCCACCAGTCGACGTGGGTGCGCAGGTGCGTGGTGCCGGCTACCCAGGCCTGTTGCAGGCCGCGCTCGGCGCGTTGGCGCAGATCGGCGTGGGTCCAGTGGGCGCGGTCGCTGATCGACGCTTCGATCGCGCCGAGCAGGCCCGGCTTGACGTGGCCGATGCGCGGCAGGATGAAGGCCTTGTCCAGGTGCGTGTGGGCGTCGACCATGCCGGGCAACACCGGCGCGCCTTGCACGTCCCAGACGTGGCCGGTGGTGGGTTGCGGCGCGGTGACCGGTGTGGTGCGGCGCACGCGGCCATCGGCCAGTTCGATCCGCGCCAGCGCGGGCTCGTGGCCTTGGCTAGGCCAGTCCGACGGCAGCAGCCAGCGCGGCAGGCGCGCGTTGGCGATGACGTCGGGCGTGGCGGGCGGCTGCTGCGGCATGTCAGATGTCCAGCGTCAGCACGGGCGAGTGGCTGCGCGCGCAACAGACCGCCACGTGGGTGGCGTGTTCGCCATCGGTCATGCACATGTCCTGGTGGTCCGGCGTGCCGTCGAGGTAGGGCGTGAGGCAGGAACCGCAGATGCCTTGTTCGCACACGGTGTCGACCGGCACGCCCGCCGCTTGCAGCACATGGGCGATGCTCTTGCCGGGGGCGACGTGCAGGCGCAGCTGGCGGCGCGCGAGCACCACCTCGAAACCCGCGGTCTCGGCCGGCCCGGCGCTGGTGGCCACCGGCGCGCTGAAGTACTCGAAGTGCACGCGCTCCGGGGCCCACGTCTGGCTGGCCTGGCGCACGTGGCTCATGAAGCCTTCGGGGCCGCAGAAGTACACATGCGCGCCGGCGGGGGCTTGCGCCAGCAGCGTGGCCGCGTTCGTGGTGGGTGCGGCGTCGTCGAAGTGGACCTGCACCCGGTCGCGCCAGGGCGCGGTGTCCAGCACGCTCTTCAAGGCCAGGTGTTGCGCGCCGCGCGCAAACACCGCCAGCGTGAACGAAGCTCCCCGCGCGTGCAGCGCATGCGCCATCGACACCAGCGGCGTCACGCCGATGCCGCCACCGAGCAGCAGATGGTGGGGCGCGTTCGGCGCCAGGCGGAACTGGTTGCGCGGTGCGCCGATGCGCAAGGTGTCGCCTTCGCGCACGCCCACGTGCACCGCGCGCGAACCGCCGCGGCCGTTGTCCTCGCGCTTCACCGCGATCTCGTACGACTCGGTGGTGCGCGTGGGGTCGCCGCAGAGCGAGTAGCTGCGCACGAGTCCACCGGGCAGGTGCACGTCGAGGTGCGCGCCGGCCTCGCAAGCGGGCAGGGGCTGGCCGTCGATGCGCTGCAGCACGTAGCTGTTCACCTCGTCGGTGTGGCGCACGACACGGGCCACGCGCACGGTGAGGTCACCGCGCGTGGTGGTGCTGTCGGAAGGGCTGGTGAGAGCCGTTGGCGCGGTCGCCGTGGGGGTCGAACTCAATTTCTGACCATTCAATTTGACTATTTGGTCAGTATAAGAAAAAGACGGCGCCGGGAAACCGTAGTAACCCGCAAATTCGCTGCTGAAAAGTGGCGCACCGTGTCGCTGGCGCCACACCGCGCCGGGGGCGCTCAGTCGCGCATCAAGCCGCAGCCGCGCAAGATGAACGGGATGAGGTCGTGGGCGACAGCCTCGCGGTCCAGGGGCCCGCAGATGTGGCTCACCTGCAGCGCGAAGTCGGCGTGGTGCTGCGTCATGGCCCAGATGTGCATGAGCAGCAGGTGCGCGTTCATGGGCTTCATCAGGCCGCGGGCGATCCAGCCGTTGATGATGCCCACTTCCTTCTGCACCCAGGTGCGGGCGTTGGGCCAGTAGCGCCCGAGGTTGTGGCCGCCGTCCAGGATCTCGCGCGTGAAGATGCGCGAGACGGTGGGCTGGTCGAAGGCGTGGTCCAGTTTGGCGCGGATGTAGTGCGCCAGGATGTCGACCGGCTCGGTGAGGCCGGGCGGCGCGAACTCGATCTTCCAGGCCATCATCACCGAGTCGAGCAGCTCGTTGTAGAGCTCTTCCTTGCCGGTGATGTAGTAGTGCAGCTGCGGCTTGGTGAGGCCCGCGCGCTCGGCGATGGCCTGGGTCGACGTGCCTTTGAGCCCATGCAGGCTGAACTCTTCGGTGGCCGCTTCGCGGATGGCGGACAGGATGCGCTGGCGGCTTTCCCGCACCGCGCGTGCGGGGCGCGCAGGCGTCGGGTGGTCGGCGCGGGGCTTGGTTCGCGCCGTGGATTTCGCTGCTGTCATGGTCCGGATTCGCGCCGGCCATGGGTGGCCGCGGCGCGCTGAAAAGTGGGATTTCATGATAGCAGCCGCGCCATTCTGGTGCGCCGCTTCGCGGCATGTTCAAGCGGGACGTCGCAAGGCAACCGCCTCGATTTCCACCAGCACGGGCGCGATCAGGCCGGAGATGACGGTCGAGCGCGCGGGCGCCGTGGCCGCCGGAAAACGCTCGGCGTAGGCGGCGTTGAAACCCGGGTAGTCCGCCGCGTTCACCAGCCACACCGTGGTCTTGACCACATCGGCCAGCGTGCAGCCGGCCTGCTGCAGGATGGCCTCGATCAGGTCCAGCGTGTAGTGGGTCTGGCTGGCGATGTCCTCGCCCGCGGGTTGGCCGTTGCGCATGGGCACCTGGCCCGCGACAAAGACGAAGCGGTCGTCGGCGATCACGGCGGGCGAGATGGGCTGCACCACGCCGGCGCGTTGCACGGGTGGGCCGAGGTGTTGAATGCCGGGATTGCTCATGGGATCAGTCGGGCTTGGCACCCGAGGCTTTGACGATGGCGGCCCACTTCTTCGTTTCCGATTCGATGAAGGCCTTGTAGTCGGCTGCGCTGCTGCCGCCCAGCTTGAACCCGCGCGAGACGAAGTACTCCTGGATGTCCGGGCTGGTGAGCGCGACGTTGACGTCCTTGTTGATTTTTTCCACGATGGCCGCGGGCGTTCCGGGGGCGGCAAACAGGCCTTGCCACGACAGCGCTTCGAAGCCCGGGTAGCCGCTTTCGGCGACGGTGGGCACGTTGGGGAACAGCGGGTGGCGCTCCCTGGAGGTCACGGCCAGCGGCACCAGCTTGCCGCTCTGGACCTGCGGCATCACGACCAGCACGTCGCCGAACATCATGTCGATCTGGCCACCCATGAGGTCGGTGAGCGCGCCCGCGCTGCCGCGATAGGGGATGTGCAGGAACGAGGCCTTGGTGGCGAGCTTGAACATCTCGCCGGTGAGGTGCATCGAGGTGCCGCTGCCCGGCGAGCCGTAGGTGATCGACGCCGGCCTGGCGCGCGCCGCGGCAATCAGCTCCTGCAGGTTCTTCGCGGGCAGGTTGGGATTTTTCACGATCAGGAGGGGCGCGCTCACCACGGCCGTGACCGGCGTGAAGCCCTTGACCATGTCGTACGGCAGATTGGGGTAGAGCGCGCCGGCGATGCCGTTGCTGCCGGTCACGCCGAGCAGCAGCGTGTGGCCGTCGGGCTCGGACTTCGACACGCTGTCCGCACCCACCGTGCCGCCCGCGCCCGCGCGGTTTTCCACCAGCACGGTCTGTTTCCAGGTAACGGTGAGTTTTTCGCTGAGCTTGCGCGCCAGCAAGTCGGTGCTGCCACCGGGTGGGAAGGGCACGACGATGCGCACGATCTTGTTGGGGTAGGCCTGTGCGGCCGCCAGCGATGGTGCGAGCGCCGCGACGGCGAGCGTGGCCGCGAAGGCGAGGGTGGAGGCGATGCGGTTCATGGCGAAATCACTTTCATGTGGGTTGATCTTTCGGTGTCGCCAGCGTGTCCGCTGCGGCACCCCAAGCGCCTCCTCCGGCCGTTTCGATGACGAGCCTGTCCCCCGCCGACCACTCGGCGCGCGCCCGGGCGGGCAACACGTCGATGCGTCCATCGGCTCTTTCGATGCGGGCGGCCGACGGTGAACCGTCGCCACCGCCCAGGCTGCCGCGTGCGCGGCTGACATGGCGCTCGCCCCGGTAGGAGACGCTGCCCTGTCCTTCAAGCAATTCGTAGACCCGCCGCACGCCGTGGCCGCCGGCAAAGCGCCCGACGCCGCCCGAGCCTTCTCGGATGGCGTAGGTCCGCACGCGCAGCGGCGCTTCGGATTCGATCACCTCCACCGGTGTGTTGCGCGCGTTGCCCACGTCGGTGGAAATGCCGCTGGTGCCATCGGCCGACGCGCTCGCGCCGGCGCCACTGGCGATGATTTCGGTGAACAGCCAGCGCTGTCCGTCGGCGCGCGCACCACCGAGCGAGAGCACGGTGGCCACGCCGGCGTTGGACGCCAGCGGATCGCGCGATGCCCCGAGCGACCACGCGCTGAGCATGGCGTTGCAGGCGAGTTTCACCGTGGCCGTGCGCGCGTTCAAGGCCGCGGGAAGGCTCGGGTTCACGATGCTGCCTTCGGGCAACACCCAGGTGGCGGGCGCGAGGCATCCCGCGTTGTTCGGCGCTTGCGGCGCGAGCGAGCGCATGAAGAACAGGATGGCCGACATCATGGCCGAGGGCGATGCGTTCACCGGCCCGTGCGTCTGCGGCGATGAGCCGGTGAAGTCGATGGTGAGCGTGTCGCCCTGCTTGCGCAGTTGCACCGCGATGCGCACCGGCTTGTCGTCGACGCCGTCGCCATCGAGCTGGTCTTCCCATTGCCACGCGCCGTCGGGCGCCTGGCGCAGGGCGTCGCGCGTCATGCGCTCGGACTGCGCGATCAGGGCGTCGCACACGGCATTGAACGGCGCGCCGGTGCGTTGCCGCAGGGCGGCGGTTTCGGTGGCGCCCAGGCACACGGCGGACCACTGCGCGTTCAGGTCGCCCAGCAGGTTGCCGGGTGTGCGGCTGTTGGCGGTGAGCAGCGTCTCGACGTTGCTGTCGACCACGCCGGCCGCGCGCCAGCGCACCGGCGGGATGCGCAGGCCTTCCTGGTAGATGTCGGTGGCATTGGGCGGGATCGAACCCGCCGCCATGCCGCCCACGTCCTGGTGGTGCAGGATGGCCGCGGCCAGCGCGACGGTGGCGCCTTCGCTCACGATGGGCCGCACCACGATCAGGTCGGGCAGGTGGGTGCCGCCGGACCAGGGGTCGTTCATCAGGTAGGCATCGCCCTCGGCCATCTGCGGCGCGGGAAAGCGCTGCAGCACGCCGGCGATGGCGGGGATCAGCGAGCCCAGCAGCAGCGGCAGCGAACGCGCTTGCGCGAGCAGGCGGCCATCGGGGAGGAACACGGCGGCCGCGCAGTCGCCGCCTTCGCGCGCGATCGACGAGTAGGCCGCGCGCATCATGCGGCTCTGCATGCGGTCGACGATGCCTTGCAGTGCGAGCCGCACGGGCTCCATGAGGATCAGGTGTTCGTTCATGCGCTGGCCTTGCTCATGGGGGGCTGGCTCAGCAGCAGGGAGCCATCGGCTTCCTGTGTCCATTGCCAACCGGCGGGCACCCACACGGTGGTGGTGGCCGCGAAGAGAGCTTGCGGTCCCTGGCCTTGGGCCGGGCAGTTGGCCCACAACGCGGGGTCGGGCCGCAGGTGGTGCGCGCTCACGCCGGGCTGGGGCACGGCCTGTTCAAACACGCCGCGCAGCAAGCCCACCAGCGCGTCGCTGCGCGCGGGCATCTGGCCGCGCAGCGCTTCGTAGCGCGCGGCGAAGCGCGCCTGCAGCGTGGCCAGGTCGTCGTCGGGCAGCCACATCACTTCCACCGGGCTGCCTTGCCCCTTGTGAAGAATCTCCAGGCTCCAGCGGATCGAGGCGCAGTCCTGCGTGGGTTGCAGTGCGTCGCGCAAGGTCACGAGCGTGGTCAGTCCGTCGGCGTCGAGCGAGAGTGCACAGGCCTTCTCCACCGTCTGCGTGGGCGGCGAGGCAAGCAGGCCGAGCGCGGCCACCACGCCTGCGTGCGCGATCACGCGCACCTGCGACACGCCCGCGAGTTCGGCCACCTCGGCAACGTGCTGCGCGCCACCACCACCGGCCGCCACCAGCAGGCAGTCGGCGGGGTGGATGTCGCGCTGGAAGGCGCGCATCTTCACGCTCTCGGCCATGGCGGTGGCCGCCGTGGCCACGATGGCTTGCGCGGCGTCGGTGGTGGAGATGCCGAGCGGCTGTGCGATGTCGCGCAGCACCACCGCTTCGGCCAGCGCCACGTCGAGCGCCACGCCGCCGGAGAGTTCGCGCGGCAGACGGCCGAGCAACAACAAGGCGTCGGTCAAGGTCGCGTGCGTGCCGCCGAGGCCATACGCCGCAGGGCCCGGCCAGGCGCCTTGCGAGCGCGGGCCCAGGCGCAGGCCGCCGCCCGCGTTCACGCTGGCGAGACTGCCACCGCCGATGGAGAGCGACTCCACATCCGCGCAGCGCAGGCGCAGCGTGAGATCGCCGCAGAGCAGCGTGTCGGTGAACAGCGGCCGGCCGGCTTCGAGGATGCCGATGTCGGTGCTGGTGCCGCCGACGTCGATGGACATGACGGTTTGCGCGGCGTCGCTGTCGGGCAGGCTCGCGGCCACGCCTTGCAGCGCGGCGCAGGGGCCGGACATGGCCAGGCCGATGGGGCGTTGCACCGCGTCCTGCCAGGGCGCAATGCCGCCTTCGGAGCGCATCAGCGCGGGTGCGGGCAGGCCGCGCTCGGCGAGCGCGCCGCCCAGCGTTTGCAGGTACTGCTGCACCATGGGCTTGCTGTAGGCGTCGAAAGCCGTGGACAGGAAACGTTCGAACTCGCGCGGCTTGGGATCGACCTCACTCGAAAGCGACACCATGAGACCGGGTTGCGCTTCGAGCAGCCAGGCGCGCACCTGTTGTTCGTGTTCGGGGCGCAGGTGCGAGAACAACAGGCAGACCGCCACGGCGCGCACGCCGCTGTCCGCGATGCGGTGGGCGAGGGCGGTGACCTGTTCGCGCGCCAGCGCTTCGATCTCGCTGCCTTGCGCGTCCACGCGCCCGGCGATCTCGAAGCGTTGCGCGGCGGGGAACAGCTTGCGTTCGGGCGTGGGCGGCAACACGGCGGCGGTGTAGAGGTCGCGCCGGTCCTGCCGCGCCAGCGCGAGGATGTCGCGCATGCCGGTGTTGGTGAGCACGGCCACAGGCCCGTCGTTCTGCTCGAGCAGCAGGTTGGTGACCACGGTGGAGCCGTGCACGATGCGTTCGACCTGCGCGGGCGCGATGCCGTGTTCATCCAGCATGCGCTGCACCGCCTGCAGGATGGGCTGCACCAGGTGCCCGGCCTCGCGCGGGTGTTTGAGGCTGCGCAGCGTGCCGTCCGAAGAACAGGCCACCACGTCGATGAAGGTGCCACCCATGTCGATGCCGATGGCCCAGCGCGGTGTGTTCATGCGCGGCCTTCAGCGAAAGCGCCGCGCGCTGAACGGCGAGAGGTCGACCTGCGTGGTGCGGCCCGCCACGAGATGGGCCACTTCGCGGCCGGTGGTCGCGCCCATGCACATGCCCATGTGGCCGTGGCCGAACGCGAGCCACGCGTTCTCGGCCTTGCTGCTGCGGTCGATCACCGGCAGGCTGTCGGGCATGCAGGGTCGGTGGCCCATCCATTGCGTCACCTCGGACGTGTCCAGGTGCGGGAACAGCATCTGTCCCTGGCGCAGCAGCGCGTTCGCGCGTTCGTAGTTGGGTGGGCGTTCGAGTCCGGCGAACTCCACCGTGCCGGCCAGCCGCAGGCCCATGGCCATGGGGTTGACCATGATGTTGTTTTCAGAAGCCATCACGGTGTGGCGCAGCTTCAGGTTGGAGCTGCGCACGGTGACGTGGTAACCACGCTGCGTTTCCAGCGGCACGCGGTCACCCAGTTGTTTCGCGAGCTGGCCCGACCAGGCGCCGGCGGCGACCACCACGCCATCGACCGCCAGCGGCTCGCCGCTGTCCATGCGCAGGCCGGTGATCCGTTTGCCTTCGCGCTCGAAGCCGGTGACCGAGCGGTGGTCGTGGCGCGCACCATCGCGCACGCTTTGCGCGACCAGCGCCTTGACCAGTTGCGACGGGTCCAGCGTGGAGCCGTTGTCGGGCGCGAGGATACCGAAGCGAAAGCGCCCCTTCAGGTCGGGCTCCAGTTCCTCGAGCTCGTCGCGTTCGACGTTGATGAGGTTCACGCCCAGCGACTGGCGCAGTGCCATGCCCCACTTCCACTGGTTCGCGGCCTCGCGCGAGGAGTAGACGTACAGGCAGCCACTGCGGCGCACGAGTGACGTGGCGTCGGCGTGCTGCAGCAGCGGGTCGTAACACTCGAAGATCGGGCGCAGCAGGGTCTGCAAGGCCGTGGCGATGCGCGTGACTTCCGTGGGCGTGGAGTGCTGCAGCATGCGCACCAGCCAGGGCAGCACGCGCGGCAGGTAGCTGGTGCGGATGGTCAGCGGGCCCAGCGGGTCGAGCAGCCAGCTCGGCACCTTCTTCCACATGTTGGGCATGCCCACGGGCAGGCAGGCGCTGGGGGAGAGCGAGCCGGCGTTGCCGAACGAACAGGCTTCGCCGGGTTCGAGCGGGTCGACAAACGTGATCTGGTGGCCGTCGCGCTGCAGCCAGGCGGCTGTGCAGGCGCCGACGATGCCTGTGCCTACAACGGCGATGTGCATGGAATCTTTGCTTTTTCAGAGAGGGATACGGAAGCTTCGCGGCATTCTATGAACCGCTCCATGCATCAACCAAGCGAATTCTTTTGATACATTGATCATGAAAATTGATGATGGTGCACGCGCGCCGTCAGGCACCTTTTTGGACCAGACCATGAACATCAGCTTGAGACAGATGCGGGCCTTCGCCGCCGTGACGCAGAGCGGCAGCTTCACCAGCGCGGCGCGCCAGCTCAACCTCACCCAGTCGGCGGTGAGCATGCTGGTGCAGCAACTGGAGCAGGAACTGCATCTGCAGGTGTTCGACCGCAGCCGCACCGCCATCACCCTCACCGAAGCCGGCAACAACCTGCTGCCGCTGGCGCAGCGCATCCTGGAAGACGTGCGCCAGGTGGTGGAAGGCGCGTCCGAGATCCGCGCGCTGCGCCGGGGTTTCCTGCGCGTGTCGACGTCGCAAATGATGGCCTGCACCTGGGTGGCCTCGGTGCTCACCGAGTTCGGCCAGCAGCACCCCGGCATCAGCTTGCGTCTGAAGGACGCGGTGGCCGACGACGTGGTCGACACCGTGCGCCACGGCGCGGTGGAACTGGGCATTGGCCCCGAGCGCGTGACCGGTGACGACGTGACGCGCAGCTTCCTCATGAACGTGCCGATCCGCCTGGTGTGCCCCAAGGGGCACCCGGCCTACGACCGCGCGAGTGTGTCGTGGAAGGACCTGCGCGACGAGCGCTGGATCAGCTACTCGCACGAATTCGGCCGCCACGTGGAGCGGGCGCTGCACACGCACGGGCACGACTTCTCTCTGGAGACGGCGAGCGACGTGGGCTACCTCACCACCGCCATGGCGCTGGCCGGCCACGGTATGGGCTTGCTGCTCGCGCCGGAGTACGCGCGCTCGTTCGCCGACAACTTCGGCCTGCGCTTCGTGCCGCTGCGCGCGCCGGCGATCCAGCGCGAGTACTTCGTGTACCAGCGCAAGGGGCAATCCCTCTCGCCTGCGGCGGAGACGTTCCTGGCGATGTTGAGGCAGCGGGGCGGGGGTGCCAAGCGCGCGGGCAAGGCGGCGGTGCCTGCCTGAAGTCAGTCGGGCTTGTTGGCGGCGGCGGCGGCGGCCGCTGCGCGCAGCTTGTCCTTCTTGCTCATCCGTTTGCCCTTGATGCCGCCATCGCCCGGCGAGGGGGGTGGGGCTTCTTCCTTCGGCTCGAAGCCGGGCAGTACCTCCAGTGGCAGGCTCAGGCCCTGGCGCTTTTCGATCAAGCGCCAGTGGGCCTCGCTGGCCGGCGTCACGAAGCTCACCGCCAGGCCACTCGCACCCGCGCGGCCCGTGCGGCCGATGCGGTGCACGTAGTCCACTGCCGAGCGCGGCAGGTCGTAGTTCACCACCACCGGCAACTGGCTGATGTCGATGCCGCGCGCGGCCAGGTCGGTGGTCACCACCACGTCCCAGCGCTTTTCCTTGAACTCGGCCAGCGCCTGCTTGCGCGCACCCTGGCTCAGGCCGCCGTGGAACGAGGTGGCGTACAGGTCGCCCTGGTGCAGCTTGGTCGCCACGCGCTCGGCCAGGTATTGCGTGGCCACGAACACCAGCACGCGCTGCCAGCCCTGGGTCTTGATGAGCTTGCGCAGCAACTCGGTGCGGCGGTTCGTGTCGACCCGATACGCCTGCTGCAGGATCACCGCCTCTTCGGTCGCCACGGCGGGCACGTCGATGCGCGTGGGCTCGTGCAGCAGGAGGCTGGCGAGCGCCTGCACGTCGGGCGGGAAGGTGGCCGAGAAGAACAGGTTCTGCCGCCGCGCCGGCAACAAGGCGAGCACGCGGCTCAGCTCATCGGCAAAACCGAGGTCGAGCAGGCGGTCGGCTTCGTCGAGCACCAGCAGCTCCACGCCAGAGAGACGCAGCGCGTTGTGCTCCACCAGATCGAGCAGACGGCCCGGTGTGGCGACGACCACGTCGGCGCCGCCCCGCAACGCCATCATCTGCGGGTTGATCGACACGCCGCCGAACACCACGGCCACCTTGGGTTTGGTAGGCAAGTGCAGCGCCAGCGAGCGCACCACCTCACCCGCCTGCGCCGCGAGTTCGCGCGTGGGCACGATCACCAACGCGCGCACGCGCCGCGGCGTGAGGGGTTCGGCCTGGGCGAGCCGCTGCAACAGCGGCAAGGCATAGGCGGCGGTCTTGCCGGAGCCGGTTTGCGCGGTGGCCAGGAGGTCACGGCCGGCGAGCACGGCCGGAACGGCTTCGGTCTGGATGGGGGTGGGCGCGGTGAAGCCGAGTTCGGCAGCCGCCTGGGCGAGCGCGGGCGCAAGGCCCAGAGAAATGAATGGCATGGATCGGGGCAGTGTACCGGCCCGGGGTGCGCGCGGGTACGATGCGGCCCCATGAAAAACAAGCTTTCTCTGGGCGGTCTGGTCTATTCCACCGAGGCCGGCCGCATGTGCCCGGACTGCCGCCAGCCGGTGGCGTTATGCGTCTGCAAACAGGCGGCCAAGGCCGCACCTTCAGGCGATGGCGTGGTCCGCGTTTCGCGCGAGACCAAGGGCCGGGGCGGCAAGGCGGTCACGCTGGTCAAGGGCGTGGCGCTGGAGGCCGATGCGTTGACGGCGCTGGGCAAGCAGCTCAAGGCGGCCTGCGGCACGGGAGGCACGGTGAAGGACGGCGTGATCGAGATCCAGGGTGATCACGTGGAGAAAGTGATGGCTGCCTTGAAGGCGCAGGGCCATACCGTCAAGCGCGCGGGTGGTTGAGGCCTGAGCGCAGCCGTCTCTGGTCCAGAAAGCCATCCACCACAAAAGTACCTTGATGGCTCGCCCGATGGCGGTCAATGCATCGGCCGGCCGAGCCGTTTGCTCGCTCTTGATATCGCGTAGTTCACGAGGCAGTAAAGCGCCGCTACAACGAGGTAGACGGGCACCAGCGAGTGGTAGTTGGCGATGAGCACCTTGGCGTTCTGCATGAGTTCACCATAGGTGACGACGTAGCCGAAGGTGGTGTCCTTGACCACGATGACCAGTTGCGCGACCAGTGCCGGGACAATGTAGCGAAGGGCCTGCGGAAACACGACGAAGAAAAAAACCTGGGCTTCGGTCATCCCCAGGCTTCGCGCAGCATTCGTCTGGCCGCGGGGAACGGCGAGCACGCCCGCGCGGTAGACCTCGGCCACCACGGCGGCGGTGCTCAGGCCGATGGGCAACGTCAACATCCAGTAGGTGCTCAGCTTGATCCCGATCGACGGAAGCACCAGAAAACACACATAGATGAGCAGCAGCGTCGGCGTGCCACGCAGGAACTCGATGACCGCGATGCTCGGCCAACGCACCAGCCGCGGCCGCGCCAGGCGCCCCACCAACAGCACCAGCCCGAGGGCCAGCGCGATGATGCCGGCCATTGCCGCCGATGCCAGCGTGCCGAGCAAGCCTGTGGCCAGGAAAGTCCAGGTCGTCGGCCAGGCGAAGAATTCCCAGAATCGGGCCTCGAGCTGCCCTGCGGAATGGAACCGGAGCACGATACCCGCAGCCAGCAGCAGCAGCACGGCCGCTGCGATCGCGCTCACCACCCGTGCAACGGTTTGCGCCTGCGGGCTGGGAGCACCAAACAGAATGTCTTCCAGAGGACGGCTCATCGCAGTATCCGCACCTTCTTTTCCAGGGTGGCGCCCGCCCAGGCGATGAGCAAGCCGGTCGCCACGTACATCGCGGCCGCCACCGCGAACGCGGCCATGCCGGCGGCGGAGTCGGTGGCGATCTTGGACACGAGCGCAGTGAGCTCCCGTCCCGGGAACGGCACTTGCGACGCCAACGAGGTCGACAACATCAGCGCAATGAGCAGCGAGGTCATGGGCTGCACCACCGCGCGCAGCGCCTGCGGCAAGACCACCGCCGTGATGATGCGCATCGGCCGCATGCCCAGGCTGAGCGCAGCCTCCACCTGGCCGCCGGCGATGGTGTTGATGCCCGAGCGCAGGTAGTCCGCCGTGAACGCGGAGCAGACCAGCGTCAACGTCAGGACCACGGCGGGCTCATAGTCGATGAGGACGTTGAGGTCGGGCAGCGCGAACACGATGAAGATCAGCAGCGCGACGCTGGGAATGTTGCGGAAGATCTCGACGTAGACGGTCAGGACGAAGCGCAGTGGGGGCAGCGGGAAGAGCCGAAGCACCGTCACGACCATGCCCAGCAGGAAGCCGGGCACGAACGACACCACCGTGAGCTTCCAGGTCAGAAAAAGGGCCTGCCCGAAGGCAGGCCCGTATTCGGCCAGAAGCTTTGAGACGTCACCCATCGTTCAGGGCAAGGCGGGCGGCGTCGGCACGGCGGTGCTGCCGGTGCGCTGTCCGATGGAAATGGTCCAGAGTTTGGCCCAGGTGCCGTCGGCTTCAATCTTCTTCAGGAAGGCATTGATGAAGGCCACGCCGTCCGAGCCCTTGGGCAGTCCAATGCCGTAGGGGTCCTGCGCACCGAAGGGCGCGCCCGCCAGCTTCGCGTCGCCGGTGCCGAGGCTCAGGGCGTTGAGCAGCAGCGTGTGGTCGGTCACGTAGGCATCCACGCGCCCCTGACGCAGTCCATCGAGGGCTTCCTGGTGCGTCTGGAACTCTTGCACGACACCCTTGGGCGCGAACTGCGCCAGGATCGCGGGCCCGGTGGAGCCCGCCTGCGTGGCGACCTTCTTGCCGGCCAGATCGTTGTACGACTGGATCGTGCTGTTGTTCGCCTTGACCAGCACCCCGGCCTGCGAGGTGTAGTAAGGACCGGCGAACGAGATCTTCTCGGCGCGGGCGGGGGTGATGGAGTAGGTGGCGAGCACCATGTCCACCTGGTCGTTGATGAGCACCTGCTCGCGCGTGGACGAGTTCACCTGCGTGAACTGGACCTTGGCCCCCTCGCCCAGGATGTAGCGCGTGAGGAGTTGGGCCACGCCGGCGTCGAAGCCGCGCATCTTGCCGTCTTTCTCGTTGAGCAGCGAGAACAGGTTCGAGGTTTGCGTGCCGCCCAGGCGCAGCGTGCCGGCCTGCTTGATCTTGCTGGCCCAGGTGCTCGATGCGATGGTCGCAGCGTTGGCGACGGGGCCCTGCGCCACCAGCGCGTCAAACGCCGCGGTATTGATGGGCGTGCCCTGCGCGAAAAGCGACCCACCGGTGACGATCGTCAGTGTCACCACGGTGGATTTCAGAAGGGATTTGATCGACATGCGGTCCTCTTGGATGGTGTGTTGCTTGAATCAATATATAGCAGTTATGGAATGCACGAGCTGCTCGTCCGGTCAGTCCACTGTGGTGTTGTCGCTCGCCAGAATGGCCTGGACCTCCAGCGCCAGTGCGTGGCCCAGTGCTTCGCGCCGACGGCTGTGATCGCGGGTGTGTCCCGAACGGTGTTCCCACTCCGGATGGGCCCGCGCTTGCTGCAGCGCGCGCAACAGGCCGAGCAAGGCCTGGCGGTACGAACCGGAGGGTGCCAGGCGCAGCTCGATGGTGTCTTGGGCCGCATGGCCGCGGGCCTGCAGCACCTGGCACAGATGGGTCAGGCGGTCGGCCAGCAGCACGAGCACGTCGTTGTCGAGCGTCAGCTCCTCGATCCCCCGAAGCCTGTTGAGCACCATGCGCGGCGCCTGGCCCCAGCCCTGACCCAGCGCACCGCCGATGGCCGCGCCCAGCGCGGTGGCCGCACCCAGTGAAAGACCTGCCAGCGCGAGGTCGAGCGTGAAACCGACGGCAGCGCCCGCCGCCGCTCCTTTGCCCAGCAGGCGCCCGGCCGTGGCCAGCGTCTCCGGGTTGAACAGGTCCGATTCCCAGCGGTCATGGGTCCACGGCAACACCTCCAAGCTCGCGTCGTCGCGCTCGAAGCCGTGCATCTGGAGCAGGTCGTGGACGCACAGGCGCACGCTGTCCAGCAATTCGGCGCGGAACGCTTCCACGAACGCTTGCTTGGCCTGGGCGTCGGCCAGCGTTTCGGGCGAAATCTCGCGCCGCATGGCCGCAGCGGAGATCAGCGTGTCGGCCACGCGCTGCGCGCAGGCGGTGCGGCGCTCGGCGGCCTGCCGATCCAGATCCAGCAGCACCGCCTGCAGCGTGGTCTTGTGTTGGCGCATGAGCACGCTCAGGTCTTCGTAGAGCTGGCGCTCAGCCCCGACAAAGGGCGCCACCGCGTCGAACAGCACCGCCGTGTGCAGGCCATAGGCGGCCAGCACCTCGCGCCACTCGGACTCGCGGCTGTGCTCGCCGCGCACGAAGTTGAGCACCGGCATGATGGGCCGCGCTCAGGTGTTGAGCACCTCGATCTCGCTGCGGTATTTGGGCAGCACGGGCTCGCGGCAATCGATCACATAGATGGCCGCGCTGGACGCCAGCATCTGGCGCAGCACCTTGGCCTCCTGTTCGAACACGCCGCGCGCCTCCGGCCCGTCGAGCAGGGCGCGCACGCGCTCGGGCGGCGTGAGCGCTTCTGGCATCTGCTTGAGGTGGTATTGCAGCGCGACCGAGTCTTCCAGGCCCGGCGTGTCGAAATACCGCAGCAGCGTCTGCCCACCGATCTCGAGGTCGATCGCCTCGACATGCCGGGTGGTGCCGGGCCGGTCGGACACCTGGCCGAAGTGCACCTGGCGTGTCAGTGTGCGCAGCAGCGAGGTTTTGCCTGCATTGGTGTGGCCGACCACGGCAATGTCGATCGGGCCGGCCGGCCTGTTGCGTTCAACCACGGTGTTGCTCCATCCATTGACGCGCATCGGTCGCGGTGGCGCAGAACGTCACCGCTTGCAGATCGCTGGTGGCCAGCCAGTCGGCCCAGCGTTGCGGCTTGTCCGCGCCACTGGCGGCCTCGCTGCCCAGGGGCAGCAGCGCGCATTCGACGGCCTCGGCGCAGACCTGCCGCAGAAAACGCTCGGCACCCCGATCCGGGCTGGCGGCGGCCGAGCAGACCACCAGGGCGCGCACGCCGGGCGCAGCGGCCAACGCGGCCAGCAAGCTCAGCCGTTCGGTCATGGTGCCCTGGATGGTGTGCACCTGATCGGCCCGCTCAGACAAGGCGTCCGGCGGCCAGCGCAGGCTGTCGGGCAGCTCAAACCCGATCAACACCGTCGGCGCGGTCAGGCCGGGGGTGCGCGGGCGAAACAAGGGGGTGTTGTCGCTCGGCGCGGCGTGTTCGGCATCCACCACGGAGGCGGTTGCCATCGACGCAAAGCGCGTGACGAGCTGGCGAAAGTACGGGTCGCGCGTGTCAATGTCCCGTTGGTGGGAGCGCCGCCGCCAGACAGCGGCACAGACCACCAGCGCGATCAACCTGGGCAGCAGCCCATAGAGCAGGGCGCTGGCGAGCAGCCACCAGGCAATGGCCTGGGAATCCGTGGCGTTGGGCGCGGCGTGCACGACCGCCTGCGCAGGCACCGCAAAGCCCAGCGCGCGCGGCAGCCAGCCGGTGACGCGCAGAAAGCCGTCGAAGGAAGCCGGATTCAGGATGGTGGTTTCCCACGTCAGCTGGTAGGCCTGGAAGGAGAACAGCACCAGCAGGGTGACCAGCGCCAGGGCGAACGCCAGCGCCCACAGCCCGTGGCTGATCGCGCCGAAGACCCACAGCGAAAGCCGCTGCTGGCGCAGCGCCGCGTTGGCGCCGCGCAGCAGGGCGAGCGAGTGCGGTCCGTGCAGCCAGGGCATGCGCGCGGCCAGTGCCAGCATCATCTGGCCCAGCGACCATGGTGCCGTGCCCTGACCGGAGATGGTCGAACCCAGCGCCCACAGCAACCAGACCACCAAGGCCAGCAACGGCATCCCCAGCATGGCGAGAAAGGCGAACGCGGCGTTCACCGTCTGCCCGCTGCCCAGCACTCGGGTGAGCAGGCCACCGGCCAGCAGATAGGCCAGCAGCACCAGCAGGCCGGCGGCAATCCACAGCCCTGTTTTCAACCGCGCCCAGTCGTCCAGCAAACCCAGGCGGCGCGCGAGCAGCCGGGCGCGCTCCAGGATGCGGTCCTGTTCGTTGCGCTCCCGCACATGGGCCAGTGTCATCTCGCCGGCATCGTCGAGCGCGCCGGCTTCCTCCATCAGCCTGAGGGTGTGGACGAAGGTGACATCGCGGAAGGAAGCGGAAGACGACATCAAGGAGGGCTGGCGGATGGTTTCTGTCCGCTTTCTGAACATCGGGCCAGGGCGGTGGGTTGGGGAGGGCGCCCGCCTTGCTGCAGCGGCGCACGGCCTATGCTACCCGGCCGGCTGTTTACATCAGCCGAGCCCACCAGAGCCGCAGCCGCATGCCGATCTCGCTCGTATACCCCACCGTGGCCGCACGCAGATGCCCGTCCGCGTCCACCACCACGAACGCAGGCACGGCCTTGAAGCCGAGCTGGCGCGACATCTCGCCGCGCGGATCGAGGGCTGTGGCCCAGGGCAGTTGCCGCTGGTTCAACACGCGGGCCACCTGCTCGGCCTGGCCGGACTGCATGGCGATGGTGAGCACGGGCCCGTCGCGGGACAGCCGGGTCACGCTGTCCAGCGCTGGCGCAGCGACCGGGCAAAAGCCGACAGGCGTGCCGCGAAGGGCATCGGGGCTTTCAGCGCAGTACTTCCAGCAGGCGGTCCAGTCCGCCTTCGTTGATCGCCACCATCGCCTGCGCGCG
The DNA here is from genome assembly GCF_005503365.1 of Hydrogenophaga sp. 2FB. Taxonomy (GTDB): domain Bacteria; phylum Pseudomonadota; class Gammaproteobacteria; order Burkholderiales; family Burkholderiaceae_C; genus Hydrogenophaga. The sequence continues at coordinate 104,362 of NZ_SCML01000012.1, read as the reverse complement.
CACCGTCGGCTTGGCGTGGTACGCCACCGAGAGGCCGGCGGCACCCATCATGGGCAGGTCATTCGCACCGTCGCCCATGGCGATGCATTGCGAGGGCTCGATGCCCAGCAGCGAGGCCACTTCCAGCAGGGTGCGGCGCTTCTCCGCGCCGTCGCAGATGTCGCCCCAGGCCTGGTCGACCAGGTGGCCGGTGAGCTGGCCACAGTTCGGACCGCTTTCGATTTCCAGGATGTTGGCGCGCGTGAAGTCGATGCCCAGCGTGTCGCGCACGCGCTCGCTGAAGAAGGTGAAACCACCCGAGACCAGCAGCACCTTCATGCCCGCGGCCTTGCAGGCGCGGATGAGTTCGGCCGCGCCGGGGTTGATGCGCAGGCGCTCGGTGTAGACCCGCTCCATGTCGGCGATGGTCACGCCGCGCAGCAGGGCCACGCGCCGGCGCAGGCTGTCCTTGAAGTCGGTGATTTCGCCGCGCATGGCGGCTTCGGTGATCGCGGCCACTTCGGCCTTCTTGTCCACGGCGTCGGCGATTTCGTCCACGCACTCGATGCTGATGAGCGTGGAGTCCATGTCGAAGGCGATGAGCTTGAAATCGCTCAGCTTCAGCGGCGGCGTGAAGCCCTGGACGACCAGTCCAGGGGCGATTTCGGTCGGGGCGGCGGGGGCTTGTGTCATGGGCCAGGATTATCCCAGCCCATGAAGCCTCACTGCGGCGTAAGGCCGGCGGCCTTGACCAGCTCGGCGTGCAGCTTGATCTCGGCCGAGATGATGCGTTGCAGTTCTTCCGGCGTGCTCGGCGCGACCTCGATGCCGCTGGCCGCCAGTTTGGCCTTGAAGTCGGCGTCCATGGCGGTGTTCACCGCGCGGTTGAGCTGGTCTGGCCCGAACCACCCGCGCCGTGGGCTACGGCGTCTTGACCGGCGCCTCGGCCTTGATGGGCTGGCCCAGGCTGCGCAGCACGTCGCGCACCATCTGCACGCGGTCTTTCACCTCGGGCAGCGGGCGTTCGATGCGCAGCTTCTCGTTGCCGGCCAGCTTGATGTGCTTGTTCTTCTGGATCAGTTCGATGATGCGCATCGGCTCGATGGGCGGGTTGGCCTTGAAGGTGATGTTGGTCACCCCGGGCGCGGCGTCGACCTTGACCACGCCGTACGGCGTGCTGATGCAGCGCAGGCGGTGCACGTCGATCAGCGTCTGCGCCTGCGGCGGCAACTTGCCGAAGCGGTCGACGATTTCTTCCAGCAGCGCGTCGACCTGGTCGGTGTTTTTTGCCGTGGCCAGCTTCTTGTAGAACGACAGGCGCAGGTGCACGTCGCCGCAGTAGTCATTCGGCAGCAGCGCGGGTGCGTGCAGGTTGATGTCGGTGGTGACGGACAGCGGCGCGAGCAGATCGGGTTCGCGCCCGGCCTTGAGCGAGCTCACCGCTTCGCTCAGCATTTCGTTGTAAAGCTGGAAACCCACCTCCAGCATGTTGCCGCTCTGGTTCTCGCCGAGCACCTCGCCCGCGCCGCGGATCTCCAGGTCGTGCATGGCCAGGTAGAAGCCGCTGCCGAGTTCTTCCATCTGCTGGATCGCGTCGAGCCGTTGCGCGGCCTGCTTGGTCAGGCCTTCGATGTCGGGCACCATGAGGTAGGCATAGGCCTGGTGGTGGCTGCGGCCCACGCGGCCACGCAACTGGTGCAGCTGCGCCAGGCCGAACTTGTCGGCGCGGCTCATCACGATGGTGTTGGCCGTGGGCACGTCGATGCCGGTTTCGATGATGGTCGAGCACAGCAGCACGTTGAAGCGCTGCGCCACGAAGTCGCGCATCACGCGTTCGAGTTCGCGCTCGGGCATCTGGCCGTGCGCGATCGCGATGCGCGCCTCGGGCAGGATCTCTTCCAGCTTCTGGCGGCGGTTCTCGATCGTCTCCACTTCGTTGTGCAGGAAGTAGACCTGTCCGCCGCGCTTGAGCTCGCGCAGCACGGCTTCGCGGATCACGCCGTTGCCTTCGTTGCGCACAAAGGTCTTGATGGCCAGGCGGCGCTGCGGCGCGGTGGCGATCACCGAGAGATCGCGCAAGCCTTCGAGCGCCATGCCCAGCGTGCGCGGGATCGGCGTGGCGGTGAGCGTGAGCACGTCCACCTCCGCGCGCAAAGCCTTCATCTGCTCCTTGTGGCGCACGCCGAAGCGGTGTTCCTCGTCGATGATGAGCAGGCCCAGGTCCTTGAACTTCACGCTCTCGCTGAGCAGCTTGTGCGTGCCCACCACGATGTCGACCGAGCCATCGGCCAGACCCTTGGCGGCGGCGGTGATTTCCTTGGCGGAGCGGAAGCGGCTCATCTCGGCGATCTTCACCGGCCACTTCGAGAAGCGGTCCGACAGCGTCTGGAAATGTTGCTCGGCCAGCAGCGTGGTGGGCGCGAGGAAGGCCACTTGCCGCCCACCGGTGACGGCGACGAAGGCCGCGCGCAACGCGACCTCGGTCTTGCCGAAGCCCACGTCGCCGCAGACCAGGCGGTCCATCGGGCGCGGGCTGATCATGTCCTGAATGACGGCGTGGATCGCACCGCGCTGGTCGGCGGTTTCTTCGAAGCCGAAGTCGTTGGCGAAGACTTCGTAGTCCTGCGCCGAGTAGCGGAACGCGTGGCCTTGCCGTGCGGCGCGGCGCGCGTAGATGTTGAGCAGTTCGGCGGCCGCATCGCGCACCTGCTCGGCGGCTTTGCGTTTGGCTTTCTCCCACTGTCCGCTGCCGAGCTTGTGCAGCGGCGCTTCGTCAGCGCTCACGCCGGTGTAGCGGCCGATCAACTGCAACTGGCTCACCGGCACGTAGAGCACGGCCTTGTCGGCGTACTCCAGGTGCAGGAACTCCATCAACGCGGGCGACCCGTCGGGGTTCTTCTCGCCCATGTCCATGTTCACCAGGCCCCGGTAACGACCGATGCCGTGGGCGTTGTGCACCACCGGGTCGCCGAGGTTGAGCTCGGAGAGGTCCTTGATCAGCGCGTCGACGTCGCTGACCTGTTCCTGCTTCTTGCGCCGGCGTGTGGTCGGGCCGGCGGCGAAGAGTTCGGTCTCGGTGACGAAATCGATGCCGTCTTCCAGCCACGAAAAACCGGTGGTGAGCGCAGCGGTCGCGATACCGGTTTTTTCGTCACTGGCCTGGAACTCGGTGAGCGAGTCGAAGGCGGGCGGGTTCAGGCCGCTGGCGCGCAGAAAGTCCAGCAGGCTCTCGCGCCGGCCATCGCTCTCGGCCAGCAGCAGCACGCGGTGCGCGGTGTTGCGGATGTGGGCTTGCAGGCGCGACAGTGGGTCTTCGGCGCCACGCACCACCGACAGGTCGCCCAGCTTCTGCACCTGCGCGCCGTGTTCGATCTCCTGCTGCGGTGGCCGCACCACGAACTGCGCGTGCTCGTTGGCGCGCGTGTAGAACTGCTCCATGCCCAGGAACAGCGCCTCGGGTGGCAGCACCGGCCGCTCGGGGTCGCCCTTGAGCAGGCGGTAGCGGTCCTTCGTGTCTTGCCAGAAGCGCTGGAACGCGGGCTCCAGGTCGCCGTGCAGCACGACCGTGGCGCCGTCGCCGAGGTAATCGAACACGGTGGCGGTGTCGTCGAAGAACAGCGGCAGGTAGTACTCGATGCCGGCCGTGGCCACGCCGTTGCCGATGTCTTTATAGATGCGGCTCTTGGTCGGGTCGCCCTCGAGCAGTTCGCGCCAGCGGCTGCGGAATTTGGAACGCGCCGCATCGTCCATCGGGAACTCGCGCCCGGGCAACAGCCGCACCTCGTTCACGGGGTAGAGGCTGCGCTGGCTGTCGGGGTCGAAGGTGCGGATGCTGTCGATCTCGTCGTCGAACAGGTCCACGCGGTAGGGCACCAGGCTGCCCATGGGGAAGAGGTCGATCAGGCCGCCGCGCACCGCGTACTCGCCGGGGCTCACCACCTGCGTCACGTGCTGGTAGCCCGCGAGCGTGAGCTGGCCCTTGAGCTTGGCTTCGTCGAGCTTCTGCTTGACCTTGAAATGGAAGGTGTAGCCCGCCAGGAAGGCCGGCGGTGCCAGCCGATAGAGCGCGGTGGTGGCGGGGATCAGCACCACGTCGGCGCCGGTCTCCTTGTCGCGCTGCGAGATCCGCCAGAGCGTGGCCAGGCGTTCGCTGATCAGGTCCTGGTGCGGCGAGAAGGTGTCGTAGGGCAGGGTTTCCCAGTCGGGAAACATGGCGCAGCGCACGTCGGGCGCGAAGAACGCCATTTCTTCGATCAGGCGTTGGGCGTCGTTGGCGTCGGCGGTGACGATCGCCGTGAGGCGGCCAGCGGCCTTCTCGCGTGCGCCCAACTGGGCCAGCAGCAGGGCATCGGCCGAGCCACCGGGGTGGGGCACGGTGTGGCGTTTGCCAGGGGAGAGTTTGGGCAGGTCCATGAAAGGCTCAAGGTCGCGGCAGCAATGACGAACACCCCCGTCCGCAATGGAAGGGGGTGTGGACACTGATTCTAGAATGCGGGCACACATGTCCGATGCCACCCCCGAATTGACCCGCAAGCCCCGTTGCCATGCGCTGCTGCCCTGTGCGGGCACCGGCACCCGGGCCGGCACCGGGATCCCCAAGCAGTACCAGCCGATCGCTGGCCAGCCCATGGTGATGCACACGCTGGACGCGTTGCGCGCCGTCGCGCGGCTCGAAACCTGCGTGGTGGTCATCGCCCCTGACGACACGTTCTGGGCGTCGCACTCTGCGGGGGTCACGCTCGCGCGCTGTGGCGGTGCCACGCGTGCCGAGAGCGTCTTCAACGGACTGCAGGCCTTGCGCGATCAGGGTGCCGATGACAACGACTGGGTGCTGGTGCACGACGCCGCGCGCTGCCTCGTCACGCCGGCGCAGGTGAATGCGCTGATCGATGCCTGTTGGCCCGACGCCCTGGGCGGCCTGCTCGCGCTGCCGCTGCCCGACACCCTCAAGGCCGAAGCCGGTGGGCGCGTGTCCGCCACCGTGGACCGGGCCCACAAATGGCTGGCGCAGACGCCGCAGATGTTCCGCGTGGGTGCGCTGCACAGCGCGTTGGCCGCCACCGCGTTGAACGGTTTCGCCGGCGTGACCGACGAGGCCAGCGCCATGGAAATGGCGGGCCACCCACCGCTGCTGGTGCGCGGCAGCGCGCAGAATTTCAAAGTCACTTACCCGGAAGACTTCGCCTTGGCCGAAGCCGTCCTCAGGAGCCGCCCATGACCGCCATTCCCACCATCCGTATCGGCGAGGGCTGGGACGTGCACGCGCTCGTGCCGGGGCGCCCGCTCGTCATCGGCGGCGTGACCATTCCCCACAGCCAGGGCCTGCTCGGCCATTCGGATGCCGACGTGCTGCTGCATGCCATTACCGACGCGCTGCTCGGCGCGGCCGCGCTGGGCGACATTGGCCGCCATTTCCCCGACACCGACGCGCAATTCAAGGGTGCCGATTCCAGCGTGCTGCTGGCCGAAGCGGCACGGCGCGTGCACGCGGCCGGCTTCGAGATCGGCAACATCGACAGCACCGTGATCGCGCAAGCGCCCAAACTGGCTCCGCACATCGGCGCGATGTGCGAAGGCATCGCGCGCACGCTGGGCCTGGCGGTGAACCAGGTCAACGTGAAGGCCAAGACGGCCGAGAAGATCGGGCCGGTGGGGCAGGGCCTGTCGATCGAGGCGCGCGCGGTGGCGCTGCTGGTGGCGGCGGCATAGCCGCCGCTGCGCTCAGGACGGCGCTTTCACCAGCTTCATGTGCGCCGCCAGGCCGCCGGTGCTGCTGTTGGCCAGCGCAAAACGCCCACCCATGCGCGCGATCGCGCGGTCCACAATGGCCAGACCGAGCCCGGTTCCCGTGGCCGCGCTGCGCGAGACGTCGCCGCGAAAGAACGGTTGCGTCAGTTGCGCCAGCTGTTCCGGGTCGACGCCGCGTCCGTGGTCGCGCAGCTTGATCAGCACCGCGTCGTCCTTGGTCTTCGCGGCGATGTCGATCCTGACGATGCCGGCGGGTTCCCGGCCATAGCGGGTGGCGTTCTCGATCAGGTTCGTGAACACGCGCTGCAATTCCACCGAGTCACCCATCACCACGGTGTCGTGCGGGATGTGGGTGGTGATGTGCGTGTTCGGGTCCTGACCGGCCGAGAAGATCGCTGCGTCCACGATCTGGTTGAGGTTCACGCGGTCGGTCTTGATGTGGTCGGGCCGCGCGTAGTCGAGGAACTTGTCGATGATGGCGTTGACCTGCTCGATGTCCGCCGACATGTGTTCACGTGCCGCCGCATCGCTCACGCTCAACTCGGTTTCGAGGCGCAGGCGCGCCAGTGGCGTGCGCAGGTCGTGCGAGATGCCGGCGAGCATCAAGGCCCGGTCCTGTTCGATCTTGGACAGGCGTTGCGCCATGCGGTTGAAGCCGATGTTGACTTCGCGGATCTCGCTGGTGGCCACCGATTCGTTGAGCTGGCTGGCGTCGAAGTCGCCTTCGCGAACGCGGCCCGCGGCAAACGAGAGCTTTTTCAGCGGCCGGTTGATCAGGCGCGCGATCACCGCCGCACCGGTGAGCGAGAGCAGGGCGGCCGTGCCCAGCCAGATCAGCCAGGTCGTGCCCGTCACCGAACCGATGCGCGACGGGTCGGTGAGCAGCCAGTACGGGTCGTCGTCGATCGTGAAACCAATCCACAGACCGGGCACGCTGTTGACTTCGCGCGCCACCAGCGTGTCGGGTCCCAGGCGGGCGCGCAGGCGCTCGGACACGTTGCGGCTCAGCGCATCGACGTTGTAGAGCCGGAACGTGTCGGTGGGCTCGCGCGGCGCGATGCGCAGGCCTTCTTCACTGGCCAGGGTCTTGATCAGCGAGACGCGGGCGATCGCATCGGAGTGCACCAGCGCGGCGCGGCTGAGGTTGACCAGCGAGGCGAGCTGGTTCGCGCTTTGCAGTGCGCGCGGCTCGTACTCGAGCGACCGGTAGGTCTGCAGCCAGGCCACGGTGCAGCCGATGAGCAGCACGGAGAGGAAGAAAAACGTGCGCCAGAAAAGACTGACGCCCCGCGAGAAACGCATCTCAAGCGGCGCGGGCAGGGTCTCCAGCGAGGCCGGTTCGGTCTCGAACGGAACGCGCGATTCGTCGGACATCAGGCATTGCCGTCCGGTACGAAGACATAGCCCACACCCCACACCGTCTGCAGATACCGCGGGGACGCGGCATCTTCTTCGATCAACTTGCGCAGGCGGGACACCTGCACGTCCAGGCTGCGGTCAAAGGGTTCGAACTCGCGCCCGCGCGCCAGTTGCGCGAGCTTTTCGCGCGACAGCGGCTGGCGCGGGTGGCGCACCAGGGCCTTGAGCATGGCGAACTCGCCCGTGGTCAGCGGCAGGTCGGCGCCGTCCTTGCGCAGCGTGCGCAGGCTCAGATCGAACTCGAATGGGCCGAACTTCACCACTTCCTGGTCCTGAGACGGGGCGCCGGGCACTTCGGTGGGTGGGCGGCGGCGCAGCACCGCGTGGATGCGCGCGAGCAGTTCACGCGGGTTGAACGGCTTGCCCAGGTAGTCGTCGGCACCGACTTCCAGGCCGACGATGCGGTCCACGTCCTCGCTTTTGGCGGTCAGCATGATGATGGGCGTGCGGTCGCCGTTGGCGCGCAGGCGCCGGCAGATGGACAGGCCGTCTTCACCGGGCATCATCAGGTCGAGCACGATGATGTCCACGGAATCGCGCTGAAGCACCCGGTTGAGGGCCTTGCCGTCCTCGGCCAGCATGACCTCGAAGCCTTCCTGCATCAGGTAGCGGCGCAGCAGATCGCGGATGCGGACGTCGTCGTCGACAACCAGAACCTTGTTGGGGCGAACTTGAGTTTGTGGCATGGGAACAACTTCCGGTAAATGTAACAAACTCGATTGTGGCAGCGCCAAGTGCTTGTCCGCCAACGTTTTTTATTTTTCTGACACGCTGTTACAGATGTTGCCCGCGCTGGCTGCAGCTTCATCTCGGGCACATCACACAATCACTCAATTGTCGATACTTGAGTGCACCATGAAATCGTATTTGCCGGGTGGTTTGTTGCTGATGGCGCTGGGTTCTGCTTATGCAGGGCCGGAGATTATTCGCGTCAACCAGGCGTCAACCATTGCCGATACCCCGGTGGCGGTCCTGCCGATCACCGCGGACGAGAACGACCCCCGGGGTCCGACGCGCCTGCGCGATGCGCTGCGCCGGCCGGTCGATGACATGGATGAGAGCCGCAAGCCCTACCGACTCTCGGTGGAGGAGCGCCAGCGTCTGCGCGAACAACTTCGCGATCAGCCGCCTTACGACTTCAAATTCAAACCATGACCCTCTGCGCCTCGCTGCACCGTGTTTCCCTCTTTTCTTCGCGTCTTCTCCTCCCTTCCGTCCTGGCTCTCGGGCTTGGCGCCAGCGCATCGGCAATGGCCCAGGTGACGGTGCCCGTGCCCGCCAATGTGGTGAACATCGCCGCCAGCGGTTTCCTGGAAGTGCCCCAGGACTGGCTGAGCATGAGCCTGAACACCACGCGCGAAGGCAGCGACGCCGTCACGGTGCAGAACCAGCTCAAGCAGGCGCTGGACGCGGCGCTGGTGGTGGCGCGGGCCAATGCCAAGCCGCAGCAGCTGGAAGTGCGCACGGGGCAGTTCAGCCTGTACCCCCGCTACGGCAGCAACGGAAAGATCAACGGCTGGCAGGGCAGCACCGAGCTGGTGCTGGAAGGCCGCGACTTCGCGCTCATCAGCGCCACCGCCGGCAAGATCCAGACCCTCACCATGTCGGGCACCAGCTTCTCGCTGTCGCGCGACGCGCGCCGCAAGCTCGAGTCCGACGTGCAGTCGCTCGCCATCGAGCGCTTCAAGGCGCGCGCCGACGAGGTGAGCAAGGGTTTTGGCTTCGCGGGCTACAGCCTGCGCGAGGTGTCGGTGAGCTCGGCCGATCAGGAAGCCCGGCCGTTCCAGCCACGCGCGATGGCGATGGAAGCCAAGGCCGCGATGTCGGATGCGGCGGTGCCGGTGGAAGCGGGCAAGTCGACGGTCAATGTGACCGTGTCGGGCTCGATCCAGCTGAAGTAGCGGCGCGTGCCCGTTCCAGGGCTCCCGAGGATCCGGCTCTGCCGGTCCGAGGGTGCGCCCCCCTCGAAGCGCCGAAGGCGCGCCACAGAGGGGGGAAGCCGCGTCAGCGGCGCAGGGGGGTGCTACTGAGCACTCCAGCCGCCGTCCATGTTCCAGGCCACGCCGCGCACGTTGTTGCCAGCCGGCGAGCAGAAGAACACGGCCAACTCACCCAGTTCTTCAGGGGTGGTGAACTGCATGGACGGTTCTTTCTCGCCCAGCAGTTGCTTCGTGGCTTCCGCATTGGAAATGCCCTGCGCGGCGGCCTTGGCGTCCACCTGTTTTTGCACCAGCGGCGTGAGCACCCAGCCCGGGCAAATGGCGTTGCAGGTGACGCCGGAGGTTGCGTTCTCCAGGGCCGTGACCTTGGTCAAGCCCACGATGCCGTGCTTGGCCGCGACGTAGGCCGCCTTCTCCGCCGAGCCCACGAGTCCATGCACCGACGCCACGTTGATGATGCGGCCCCAGTTCGCCTTCTGCATCGCGGGCAGGGCCAGGCGGCTGGCATGAAAGGCGCTGCTGAGGTTGATGGCGATGACCGCGTCCCAGCGCTCGACCGGGAAATCCTCCACCCGCGCCACGTGCTGGATGCCCGCGTTGTTCACCAGGATGTCGACCTGGCCGAAGGTGCTGGCGGCGAAGGCCATCATGGCTTCGATCTCGGCCGGCTTGCTCATGTCCGCGCCGTGGTAGGCCACCTTCACGCCCAGTGCCGCGATCTCGGCCTTGGGGCCTTCCACGTCACCAAAACCGTTGAGCACGATGTTGGCGCCCTGGCGCGCCAAGGCCTTGGCGATGCCCAGGCCGATACCGCTGGTGGAGCCGGTGACAAGGGCGGTTTTGTTGGCAAGCATGGGGTGAACTCCAGTTCCAGTACGATGGGTTGAAAAGCGCTCAAAGCATTATCACGGACGCCCCGGGAGCGAGCTCCGGGGCGCCCGTTCCACACCACCACGCACATGCAAGAACCGAACCTTCAATACCTCACCGTCGGTGGCCCCGCTGCCAAAACCGGCGCGCCGCGGCGCATGGCTTACTGGGACTGGGCTTGCACCTCGGGCCAGACCGATCACATCGTGGTCTGCGTGCACGGTCTTTCGCGCCAGGGCCGCGACTTCGACACCCTTGCCCGCACCTTGAGCGAACGCGCCCGTGTGATCGCGGTCGACGTGGCCGGGCGCGGTGAAAGCGACTGGCTGGCCGACCCCATGGCCTACCAGTTGCCCAACTACGCCACCGATCTGGCGGCCTTGTTGATGCACCTGCGCGCGCAAGCACCGAGTGCGGCGATCGACTGGGTGGGCACCAGCATGGGCGGCCTGATCGGCATGGCCATCGCGGCCCAGCCCGCGCTCGCGCCGCGCCGGCTGGTGCTCAACGACGTCGGGCCGGTCGTGCAGTGGGAAGCACTGCAGCGCATTGCGCAGTACCTGGGGCTGAACCCCTCGTTCGAGAGCGAGCAGGCCGCGATCGACTACCTGGCATCGATCTCGACCGGCTTCGGTCCGCACACGCCCGAACAATGGCGGGCGCTGTCCGCCCCCTTGTTGCGCGAGCGCGATGGCCGTTGGTGGTTGCACTACGACCCCGCGATCGCGCTGCCTGTGAAGGCGCTCGTGAGCATGGACGACCAGGCCGCCGCGAAGCAGACCGCGCGCGATGGCGAGGCCATGCTGTGGCAGCTGTACGACGCGATCACCGCGCGCACGCTGCTGCTGCGCGGGCAGCAGTCGGACCTGCTCTCGGAGGCTACCGCGGAGGCAATGGGGCGGCGTGGTCCCAAAGCCCGTTGTGTGGTTTTTGCGGGCGTCGGGCACGCGCCCACGTTGGTGGCCGATGATCAGGTGCATGCCATCAGGGACTTTCTCTGGTCGGATTGAGTGCATGCGTTGAGCGAGTCATGAAGCGATTGAATCCATCATCCCTGTCCGAGACCTCCGATGCGGTGTCTCTGGCCGAGCGCGCGCCGCCATCGCCCTCCGCGATCGTGGCCGCGACCTCCGACAGCCTGCCCAAACAGGCACAGGCCTTGTCCCGTGCGAGGGCATTCGCCGAGCCGCTGCTCAGCAGCGAGCAACTGGACACGGGCGAGAACACCCTGGCGCATGCCGATGCGGTGGCCCAGGTGGTCCGGGACATCGGCGGCTCCGAGGCCATGCAGGCCGCGACCTACCTCGTCCACGCCTGCCAGCACCTCAACCGTCCGCAAGAGGTGATCGCCAAGGCGTTTGGCGACAACTATGCGGCGCTGGCGATGGAGACCTCCAAGCTGGTGCAATTGCAGCACCAGGCGCGCGTGAAGTCGGAACAGGCGCTGGCGAAAAAGGAAGAGGCCTCGCCCACGACGGCATCGGGCAAGGCGCCCCTGTCGGAACTGGCCGCGAGCCAGACCGAAAACGTGCGCAAGATGCTGCTGGCGTTTTCGCGCGACCTGCGCGTGGTGATGTTGCGCCTGGCGTCGCGCTTGCAGACGCTGCGGTACTTCGCCGCCGTCAAGGGCAATCCGGGCGCCGCCATCGCCAGCGAAGCCCTGCACGTGTTCGCGCCCCTGGCCAACCGCCTGGGCATCTGGCAGATCAAATGGGAAATGGAAGACCTGGCCTTCCGTTTTCTCGAGCCGCAGACCTACAAGGAGGTCGCGCGGCTGCTCGACGAAAAGCGCGCCGAACGCGAGGCGCACGTGGAGCAGGTGCGCCATCAGCTCGAGACCGACCTGAAGCGCCAGGGCATCGAGGCCTCGGTGCAGGGGCGGCCCAAGCACATCTACAGCATCGTCAAGAAGATGCGCGGCAAGTCGCTCGACTTCGACCAGGTGTTCGACATCCGCGCGCTGCGCGTGGTCGTGCCCGACGTGGCCGGCTGTTATGCCGCGCTGGCCTACGTGCATGCGAACCTGGTGCCCATCGCCGACGAGTTCGACGACTACATCGCCAAGCCCAAACCGAACGGCTACCAGTCGCTGCACACGGTGGTGCGGGACGACCAGGGCAGGGCGTTCGAAATCCAGATCCGCACGCTGGCCATGCACGACCACGCCGAACACGGCGTGGCGGCGCACTGGGCCTACAAGGAGGCGGGCGCCAAAGGCTACGCCGGTGTCTCCGCCAGCTCGGACTACGACGCCAAGATCGCGGTGCTGCGCCAACTGCTGGCCTGGGAACGCGATCTGAGCGGGGCTGCGGACGGCTTGTTCGATGACCGCATCTACGTGCTCACACCCGACGCCGCCATCGTGGAATTGCCCCAGGGAGCGACCGCGCTGGACTTCGCCTACTCCGTGCACACCGACCTGGGCCACCGCTGCCGCGGCGCGCGCGTCGACGGCGCGATGGTCACGCTCAACACGCCCTTGCAGAACGGGCAGACGGTGGAGATCACGGCCGTCAAGGAGGGCGGCCCGTCGCGCGACTGGCTCAACGCGGAGCTGGGGTATCTCGTCAGCCACCGCGCGAAGAGCAAGGTGCGCGCCTGGTTCAATGCCCAGGCGATGGCCGAAACGGTGGCGCGCGGTCGCGAAGCGGTGGAGAAGCTGTTGCAGCGCGAAGGCAAGACCGCGCTCAAGCTCGACGATCTCGCCGTGGCCATGGGGTTGGCGTCCGCGCAGGAACTGTTCGAGCAAGTCGGCAAGGACGAGTTGTCGCTGCGCGCCATCGAGACGCAGCTGCGCCCGCCGGAGCCACAAGCGCCCTCGGAAATCCCCCCGTGGCTGAAGAAGCCGCGCAAGCCGTCCGGCTCATCGAGCGGCGGCGTGCTGGTGGTCGGGGTGGAGTCGCTCATGACGCAGCTGGCCAAGTGCTGCAAGCCGGCGCCGCCCGATGACATCGGCGGGTTCATCACCCGAGGCAAGGGCGTGAGCATCCACCGCGCCGACTGCAGCGATTTCGCCCACCTGCAACGCAAGAACCCGGACCGCGTGATCGAGGTGCAATGGGGTGGCCAGAACGTGCCGGATCGGGATGGCCGGGCCGCCGTGTACCCGGTGGATGTGGCCATCGAGGCGCAGGACCGGCAGGGGCTGCTGCGCGATATTTCCGAGGTGTTTGCGCGCGAGAAGATGAACGTGATCGGCGTGCAGACCCAGTCGGTGAGAGACGTGGCCTGGATGACTTTCACCATCGAAGTGACGGACGCCCGGCAGGTCGCTCGCGCGATGTCCGTCGTGGGCGACGTGACGGGTGTGCGCGTGGTGCGGCGGAAATGATGGTGGGGGTCCACTGAGAGTGCTCAGAACACTGCTATACTCCGAGGCTTCGAATCGTTTGTAGGCGCGTAGCTCAGCTGGTTAGAGCACCACCTTGACATGGTGGGGGTCGTTGGTTCGAGTCCAATCGCGCCTACCAAAAATGCAGCCCGTTCTCCTTGTGGAGAACGGGCTTTTTTGTTGCTGCCAAGAGGTGATTTTTTCCAAACTCCTCCGTTGCGGCTTGGCCGCAGCTTTTCTCAGCTAGCCACGAGTTCGCGGTGAGCCGCCTCGATGCGCGTGGCGGCCTGCCGCAGCAAGGGCAGGTAACGGCGGGTGGCCACATCGAAGGACATCGCGGAATCTATCCAGATGATGTTGATGCAGCCCAGCACATGGATGCCGTTCATGATGGGCACCGCGATGCTGGAGGTCTTGGCCATCAACTCGCGCTGCCGGGTGCCGTAACCACGCCGCCGTGTTGCGGCCAGCGCTCGGCGCACGGCGTCCGGGTCGCGCATCTTTTCCTGATCCGTGCCGGCAACGGCACCGATGCGCTCCAGGATCGCGTTGCGCTCTTTCGCCGGTGAAAAGGCGAGATAGGTCCAGCCAACCGCTGTGCTCAGCATGGGCAACTGGCGCCCAACCCATGAGCGCTCTATCGACAGCGGGCTGCGGTAATGCGTGGTCGAGCGGATGACCATGCCGTTGTCTTCGTAAGTGGCGATATCCGTCGGCCACACCACCTCATCAAAAAGCTCGGCGAGCACCACATCGGCAATATCGGTGATCCAGTCTTCGTCCTTGTAGCCGCCGGAAAGGCTCTTGACCTTGAGTGTCAGGCGGTAGGCATCGCGCAGGGCCGTGCGGCGCAGAAAACCTTCCGTGCGCAGCGTTTCGAGCAGGCGGTGCACGGTCGGCCGTGGGAGGCCGGTATGGCTTGCCACTTCAACGGAAGTGGCATGCCCGAGCGCGTTGACGGCGCGCAGCACGGCCAGGCCTCGCTCAAGCCCTCGGACAGAGTGGTAAGAGGATTCGCTCATGGGAAAAGGGCAATGTTCAAGGGCTGGACATTCGGTGGAAATCGTTTGACGCTGGATCGTAGCAATCCATATCCTTCACGGGTCGCATCGCCTCATAACGCTGAAGGAAAAAAACCATGACCCGCCCCCCTGACGCCCAGCTAACGCACTTGGGACTCTATGTCCGAGACCTCGATGCAATGGTCGCGTTTTACGCCGGTCTGCTGGGCATGGTGGTGACCGACAGCGGTGAACTGCGCGGTGGCCGCATCACCTTCATGAGCCGCAGTCCCAACGAACACCACCAGCTGGTGATGGTCAGTGGACGTCCTGATGAGGACTATTCACCCATCAGCCAGATGTCCTTCCGCGTCAACACGCTGGAAGATCTGCAGCACTACAACCGCGCCGTTGCACAAATGGGCTTGCGTGACTTGCGTCCCTCAAACCATGGCAATGCGTGGAGCATCTACTTCCTGGACCCCGAGGGCAACCGGGTAGAGATATACGCCACATCGCCCTGGTACGTGAGCCAGCCCTACCAGCAGCCGCTGGACCTCGACGCGCCGGCCGACGAGATTCGTGCCAGCACCAAAGCCATGGTCAGCGGCGATGCCAGTTTCCAGCCGCGTGAGGCATGGCAACGCGCGCTGAGCGAGCGTCTGGCTGGCTGAGCCGAGCAGCAAGCGTTTTCCTTTTCCCACGACGAGACAAACAAAATCCATGAACACCGAGACGAAAACCGAAACACGATCGACCGCAGTGGCCAAACCCTTTCGCAGCGTCTGGTCCGAATTGCGCGAAACCTCTTTCCGTCAGGGCTGGATCGACGCGGGCGGCATCCGCACGCGCTATGTCCAGGCGGGCCCTGAGGACGGCCCGCCGCTGCTGATGGTGCATGGCACCGGCGGCAGCTGGGAGTGCTTTTGCGCCAATCTGGCGGTCTTTTCAAAACACTTCAACTGTTATGCCTTCGATACGGTCGGCGCAGGTTTCAGCAGCAAACCCGACATCGACTACGAGATCCCGGTGTACGTCGAACACGTGCGCAACTTCATGCAGGCTGTGGGGGTGGACAAGGCGTCCATCCTGGGCGTGTCGCTTGGCGCCTGGATCGCTGTGCGTTTTGCCCTCACGCATCCGGACAAGACACAGAGCCTGATGCTGGTCTCCGCCGCCGGCCTGCTGACCGATGCGCAGACGTCGTCGGACATCAAGGGCGCACGCTACAAAGCCGTGGACGACCCGAGCTGGGAGAACGTCAGCGCCGTGTTCAAGGGCCTCATTCTTGAAGAGCAGAACCGCATCGATGATTTTGTCGGCGTGCGCCAGGCGGTGTACCGGCAGCCCGGCATGCGCCGCGCCATGGAGCACATCCTGTGCTTGCAGGAACCCGGCTTGCGCGCGCGCAACATGATTGCGGAAAACGAATGGCGCAGCCTGCAGGCGCCCACGCTGGTGATCGGCGCGGTGGACCACAAGGACATCTTTCTGGAGACCGCACAACGCGTTTCGAAATTGATCCCGAAAGCCGAGTACGTGGAAATCCGCCGGTCTTCTCACTGGTCGCAGTTCGAATCGCCGGAAGAGTTCAACCGCGCAGGCCTTGATTTCCTGCAACGCACGGCACGCTGATAGGGAGACACGACATGAACCTTCATACACGCCGTCATCTGGCCATCACCGCGTTGGCTGCACTCACGGGACTTTCCGGCCTGCTGGTCAGTTTGCCCGCGGCGGCCCAGGACTACCCGTCAAAGCCCATCAAGTTCCTTGTCGGGTTCACACCCGGTGGGAGCGCTGACCTCATCAGCCGGTTTGTCGCGCACAAGATGAGCGAGCGGCTTGGCCAGCCGATCGTGGTCGAGCAAAGATTGGGCGCCACCGGCATCATCGCGCAGGATGCCGTCGCCAAGGGCGCACCGGATGGCTACACGATGGTGTTGCTCACCGGAGGCCACCCGACATCCGCGGCGATGAAGAAAAAGCTGCCTTACCACCCGGTGAACGACTTCGGCATGGTGTCGACGATCATCGAATACCCGATGGCGATTGGCGTCAGGCCGGATTCGCCGATCAAGTCGTTTGCGGATTTGCTGGCGCGTGCGAAAGCCGAGCCGGGCAAGCTCAGCATGTCGTCCGCCGGCACCGGCAGTCTGCATCACCTGCTCGGCGAGTGGATCAAGATCGAGTCCGGTACCGAGATGATCCACGTGCCGTTCAAGGGCGCGGCGCCAGCGTACACGGAGCTGCTGGGTGGCCGGATCGACGTGTTTATCGAGACCATGACCTTCCTCAATGTCAACTTCAAGAATGGCCAGGTGCGCCCGCTAGCCGTGTCGTCCTCGCAGCGGCTGAAGGACTTTCCCAATGTGCCGACGATTTCGGAAGCGCTACCCGGCGTCGACCCCACGTCCTGGCTAGGGCTGGTGGTGTCGCCGGGCACGCCGCCGGCCGTCGTTGACCGACTCAACCGTGAGTTGCGGGCCGTTCTCGCCGAACCGGCGACCGCTGAGCGTTTTGCCCAGTTGGGGGGCGTGCCCGCGCCTTCCACGCCCGATGAAATGCGCTCGCGGGTTCAGCGCGAGATTGATCGCTGGACCCGCGTGGTGAAGTTGCGCAATATCGAGCGCGAGGACTGAGGCCGCAATGATCGCCGGCCGCTGAAGCGGCCGGCCGGTTTGTCGGAATGAGAATACTTTGATGAAGAGACTCTACAAATGAAGCTGCTACGCCATGGCCCCGCGGGCCAGGAAAAACCCGGCGCACTCGACGCCCTTGGGCAAGCTCGCGACCTGTCGCTCTTGATCCCTG
The DNA here is from genome assembly GCF_005503365.1 of Hydrogenophaga sp. 2FB. Lineage (GTDB taxonomy): Bacteria > Pseudomonadota > Gammaproteobacteria > Burkholderiales > Burkholderiaceae_C > Hydrogenophaga. The sequence continues at coordinate 87,260 of NZ_SCML01000012.1, read as the reverse complement.
ACTTCACCCCCGAATGGATGTCGCCCGCCAAACTGCAGGCCCTGGCGGCGATCGACTTGTCGCGCATGCCGCTCGTGCCCGAAGGGACGCGGCTGGGCGCGCCGGTCGCCGGCGTTCGTCAGTTTGTCGCCATTGGCCTGAACTACCGCAAGCATGCCGAAGAAGCCGGTCTGGAGATTCCCAAAGAGCCCGTCGTCTTCACGAAGGCCATCACCTGCATCGCGGGCCCGAACGATGATGTCGAACTGCCCGAAGGCTCGCAAGCCAGCGATTGGGAGATCGAGCTCGGCTTTGTGATCGGCACGCAAGCCAGGAACGTCTCCGTCGCACAAGCCCTCTCGCATGTCGCCGGTTACTGCCTCGCCAACGACATTTCCGAACGCGATTGGCAGCTCAAGCGCAATGGCCAATGGAGCAAAGGAAAGAGCTTTGACGGTTTTGGACCGATCGGCCCCTGGCTGGTGACCCGCGATGAATTGCCCGATCCGCAGAGCATTGCGCTCGAGCTCGCTGTCAATGGCCAAACCCGACAGCAGAGCAACACGGCCGACATGATTTTCCCGGTGGCCGAGATCGTTTCTTACCTGAGCCAGTTCATGACCTTGCTGCCCGGCGATCTGGTCATCACCGGTACACCGGCAGGTGTCGGCCTTGGCGCCAAGCCGACGCCGGTGTTCCTGCGTCGCGGCGACGTGATGACGCTCGACGCCGGGCCCCTCGGCACACAGCGCCAACGCGTCGTCTAACCGGCCCCGGTGGCTTTCGACGGCGACGCGTTCGCTTTCGAGAAAGTCCTCACTCAGCCTGGATACGCAGTTCCTGGATCAATTTTCCGTAGCGGGCAAAGTCGGTCGCGTTGGTCTTTTCAAGCACATCCGCACCGCCTCCGGCCGGAAGCATGCCGAATGCAGCCATCTTCTCGGCGGTATCCGGCTGCTGCAGGATCGCGTTGATGTGTGTGTTCAATGCCTGCACCAATCCCGCGGGGAGTCCCCGTGGGCCAAACAAGCCAGTCCATGCTTTCACTTCAACATTCTTGTAGCCCAATTCGAGCAACGTCGGAACGGAGGGGGTGAGCGGGGAACGCTTGTCGTCGGCAATGGCCAGAATGGCGAGCTTGCCTGACGCGATATTCGGCAGCACGGGCCCAAGCGTGATAAAGGTGCTGGCCACATGTCCGCCGAGCACATCGTTGATCGCGGGGGCTACGCCTTTGTAGGGAACGTGGTTCAGCTTCACGCCCGCTGAGCGGTTGAACAGTTCACCCGCAATATGCATCGGCGAGCCAGCGCCCGGTGTGGCGTACCCCACGGGCCCCGAGCGCCGGGCCTCGGCGACGAGTTCCTTGGGACTGCGAGCGCTGGTTCCCGGTCCAACCACCAACGCCAGCGACTGGGCGCCAGTTTGTACGATCGGGGTAAAGCCTTTGAGCACGTCGTAGTGCGCTGTACCCGTTGTCTTCATGACAAACTGGGCGATCGACAAAGTACTCGGTGCCAACAGGAGCGTATAGCCGTCAGCGGCGGCCCTCGACACATAGGCGCTTCCGATCGTTCCGCTAGCGCCCGGCCGGTTGTCGACGATCACCGGCTGCCCAACGCGGGTCGAAAGCTTCTCGGCAAGGAGGCGCGCCAGGGCATCGGTGTCTCCACCCGCGGGGTAAGCAACAACCAGCGTGATGGGCTTGGCGGGATAGCTGGCTTGTGCCCAAGCAGCGGTACTGCCCACCGCAACGGTGAAGGAAAGCGCTGCTGCAAAAAACACTCGGCGAAGACTTGCATTCATGATGGTATCGATGGCGTTCGGATTGAAATGGCCGTGGCGGAAGTCGCTACAACAGCCGTACTTTTGCGTTTCTGGAGGGGAGGCGTCGGTGACCGCCTGAAGGGCGCTCACCGATCACGCTACCTCGTTGTCAGAACGAATGGCGGATGCCCAGAGCGATGCCTGTCTGGTCGGTGCCCGCAAGCGGATTGCCACCCACCTGGGCCGTGCTCACCGCGAAGGCGGCGGCACCCTTGTTGTTGGCCCTGGCGACCGAGGCGTACACGGCGGTGCGCTTGCTGAAGGCATACGTGCCGCGCACGATCATCAGATCGCCATCGTTCGCGCTGCCCTTCAGGTCGTAATGCACCCATTGCGCATACAGCGTCACTTGCGGTGTGAGCGGATGGCTGGCGCCCAGGTACCAGAGGTCGCTGCGGGGCGTTGCCACGACCGCGTCATTGTCCCGACGGATCAAGCCTGCGCCGATCTTGCTGCCTGCGAGCTTCGCATAGCCGTTCAACACCGTGCGGCGGTCCTTCATGGAAGATCGATTCAAGCCGCCATACGCACCCGCGCCGCCGCGAAGCTCGTCGATGGCAAACGCCATGCCCCAGCTCGGCGCGTCGTACTTCACCATGGCGGACCACTCGCGGCACGCGGAGGCGTCCGCCGCGTTTTCGCCCGCGCAGTTGGTGCCGGCCGGCGATGGGCCCGCGTTGACGGCATCGCGACCGAGGCTGTAGGTGGCGCCCACGGTGAGGGCGTTTAACTTGCCGAGGTAGCTGATGGAGTTGTCGGCGCGCGCGTTGGGAATGTAGGAATCAAAGTTCGCCATGCTCTGGGCGTGCGGGCCGATCACGTCCGAATCAAACAGCGACCAGAACAGCATGGTGTGGTGGCGACCCGCCGTCAACGTGCCGTACGCACCGGACACACCCACGAAGGCCTGGCGACCAAACAGACGAGCGCCTTGGTTCAGGACACCTGTGTCGGGAGAGAACCCGGACTCGAGCACGAACGTGGTCTTGAGGCCACCACCCAGGTCTTCCGTGCCGCGCAGGCCCCATCGAGATGGAAGGCTGGCGGTGAGGCCGGGCATGCGGGTCGAGCCCTTGCCGGTGGCACCGGTGTTGCTGAGGTGTTCGACGGCCGTATCGATCAGGCCATAGAGTTGCACGGAGGATGTTTGCGCGGATGCGCTCTGGGCGCAGAGGATGGCGGCCGCGATGGTGCCAAGCTTCGCAAAGTGGAGCTTCATGGGGGACTCTCTAGTCAAGTGGAATGGGGCCTCGCGCGCGGCACGCACGAAGGCACGAACCGGCGCGCGGGCGACGGAGGGGAGGGGACGAAGGTCCCCGTGTCAGGGTGGAAGAAGGCGGCCGGATGGGCCGGCGCGCATCAACTCAGGGCTTGCGGGCGGCAGCGTCCACAAACTGGTTGGTGAAGAGGTCTTCGAGCGGCAGTGCGCGCGGCACGATGCCTTCGCTCACGTAGAGCCGTTGCACCTCGTCAAAGCGCTTGGCATCGATGCGGCCCAAGGGGGACTGTCCGGCGTACGTGTACTTGGCCAACAGGCCGAACAGGCGCTCCACGGAAGCCTGCTTGTCCTTGTACATCGGCACGGCGGCCACATAGTGCCGGGCGGCGTCCTTGGGGTCGTTCATGATGTCGCCCATGGCGCGCAGCGTCGCGCGCACCAGCTTGGTCAACAGCTCCGGTTTGTTCTTGATCGCCTCGTCGGACGCGATCACCGCCTGCGCCATGCTGCGAAAGCCTTCTTCGGGTGGAAGGATCGTGGCTAGCGCGCCGGCGTCGATGGCGTAGTTCAGAAAGTCGGGGCCGGCCGCCATGGCCTGTGCCTTGCCCGCGGCGAACAGCTGCCAGGTACCGGCCGGTCCGCTGGCCTGGATGTTCACGTCGTTCTTGTTGAGATCCGCCTTGGCCAGACTGCCCAACAGCGAGTAGTAGGTGGTGTCGGCATAGCTCATGACCGTGATGGTCTTGCCTTTGAGTTGCTTGAACGACTGGATGCCGCTGTCGTTGCGCACGGCGGTCAGGGTCAGCGAACCCGCGCCCAGCAGCGCGATGGCTTTGACCGGCACGCCGTTGGCGCGAACGATGATGGGTGTGTCGCCGATGGCGCCGCCAATGAGCGCGTTGCCCGCGCCGATCTGCTTGGCCACGTCGACGCCACCGCGGGCCGCCACGAAGTTGACCTTGATGTTCTCCTGCGCAAAGTAACCCTTGTGCTGGGCCAGCATCCACGGCGCCATCGCCATCGAGGTGGCGGGCACCGGCAGCAGGTAGTCGATGCTTTCGGGCGCGCCTTGCGCCAAGGCGCTGCCGCCAAGGCCGAGCAGGCACAGGGTTTTGAACAGGAAAACGGCTTTCTTCATGGTGGAGACCTTCTTGGGGTGCGTGGGGTGGGGGGAACGCTTCAGGTGCCTGTGGGCATGGCCTGCCCGGCTTCTTGCTCTTCCAGGCGCGCGAGGATGCGGTGCGATGCGGTGACCGCCTTGTCGGCCTTGAGCGCCATGGCTCTGACGTCGGGAAATCGCGTGTTCATGCGCTGCTGTGCCTCGGCGATGTCCACGTCTTCGAGGTGCACCGCGCGGGTATCGGCATCGAGCTGTCGGGACAGCGCCTGGTCATCGACCTTGAAGTTGCGCGATACCACGATGAAGTAGTGGTGGCTGTCCTCGGTCTCGGGCGTGATGAAGTGGTCGGCACGCATGTCGACCTGCTGCGTGTCGTCTTCGTTGCGCACGAGAACCGTGACGTTGGCTGGTGGCGTCCACGTGCTGCGTTGAACCCGTGTCACCGGGCCCGCGAACTCGTGCCACGCGCGGTGGGCGGGGGCCTGCGTGGTGTTGACGAACACGCGCTCGTTCGTCACCGCGTCTCCGTCGACATGGGTCTGCAGGGGGTCTTGTTCCAGCAGGTTCGGATTGAAGCCGATGGATGAGGCATGCAGGAACGCCACGTGCGAGAGGTCGAGCAGGTTGTCGCCCATCAGCGCGTAGTTCGCCTTCACCGCGAAGTGCTGCACGACGTCGTGGTTCCAGTCCGGCTGTTCCATCCACGGCCGCTCAGGCAGTGGACTGCCGTGCGCCAGCGCGGGGTCGCCCGGCCAGATCCACACCAGACCGAAACGCTCCTGCACAGGGTAGCTGCGCACGCAGGCCCGGGGCGGAATGATGTCCTGGGACGGGATGTGGGTGCATTGACCCTGGCCCGAAAACGCCATGCCGTGGTACACGCAGCGCAAGGACTCGCCATCCACGCGACCCATGGACAAGGGCGCCTTGCGGTGGGGGCACAGGTCCAGCAAGGCGTGCGCTTTGCCACTCTGTGTACGGAAGAAGGCGATCGGGTCGTCGCACACCATTCGCCCCAGGGGTTGGGCGGTGAGTTCGTTGCTGGTACAGGCCACGTACCAGTGGTTCTTGAGAATCGTCATGGGTCGAAAATCTGTTTATTACCGTTATGGGTAATTTATGTTAGGGCGAAAAAAAAGTCAACCAGAGCGGTTGACCTTGGGGCCGTTGCCGGACTGGCTAGGGCTTGGGCCGCTTGCTCAGCAGACCGTTGAGCAGCAGATCGACCAGGAACTCGACGTAGCTCTCGCGCAGTTCATCGGGATCGGCATCGGGGCCGAACAGCTGCTTCAGAAACGCATCGGCGGAGCCGAAAAACTCGGTCAGGCCGATCATGGCGACATGCAGGAAACGGGGATCGATCTTGCGCAGCTGTTCACCGTCGTGGCTGTGAAGCAGTGCCAGCGTCAGCATCAGGCCGCGCGAGGCGGCTTGGCCGGTGAGCGTCTCTGACTCCCGCGTGGAGCCTGTGTACACCGAGTCCATGATCAGCTGGTGGAACCTGGGGTTGCTGTGCACCTGGTCGATCATCGAGGCCAGCCGTTCGGTCAAGCGCTCGCTCAATGGACTGTCCTTCGAGAGCGCCTGCTGGCCTTTCTCCTGCAGAGCGTCCAGCTGGGTCATCGCGGTGGCCGTGAAGAGAGCCTCCTTGGTGCCGAAGTAGTAGCGCACCAGGGCTGGGGTGACGCCGGCGTGTTTCGCGATCTCGGCCAAGGTCAGCCGGTCGGGTGGTTGCAGGCGCAGCAGCTCCTGCGTGGCGGCGATCAGTGCTTCGCGGCCCACGGCAGTGCCATCCGCAGGGCGTCCTTTCCCACGGCGATCCTGGGATGGTTTGGACGGATTTTTCGACTTTTCGCGCATGGGGGATAGGCCACGCAAGGAAGTGGCGGGATGATAATTATTCAAAAGCGCAATTTTTTGCGAATTTGCGCTTGGCGACACCCTATCACGACAATGTCGCCCCAGCTCAAACGCTCCCTTTCCGAGTACCTTGTTCGTGGAGGTGTTTGGCCTGTAGCGTCAGCCACTCGGCTTGTCCCGCTCCACCTCCCGCAACCGCGCCACCGCCTCATCCCGACTCGACACCTCCAGCTTCCCGTAGATGTTCTGCAGATGCCACTTGAAATCGCGGAGATCGTGCTGTGGCGGCTCTCCGATGCCGCATCGCTGGTGACGGAGCCCATGTCGATGTGGGTGGTGGGTGCTTCATACGGGCGTCGCAGCGCTGACCCCGGTTGTTCTCCTTATGGAGAACGGGCTCTTGTCGATTTCAGGCGGCCCCATTCGTCGTCATGGAGTAAGGGCGCCACTCAACCCGCCCTGATCGTTCCCATGGTCGCGAAACAGGAGACGGGCATATCACTTCTACGGTTCAGAATTTCCATGTCGCTGGACGGGTTTGTCGCCGGCCCCAACCCCAGCGTGCAGGACCCGCTCGGCGTGGGCGGCGAGCAATTGCACGAATGGGTGTTTCCTCTGGAGATCTGGCGGCGCCCGCATGGCCTGGAGGGTGGCGTGGTGAACGAGAGCACGCCGGTGATGGAAGAGGAACAGGCCAACATCGGCGCGACCATCATGGGACGCAACATGTTCGGCGGTGGGCCGGGGCCGTGGGATGAGAAGGATCCCTGGAACGGTTGGTGGGGCAGCACGCCGCCGTTCCATCACCCGGTGTTTGTGCTGACGCACCATGCGCGGGAGACGGTGGTGATGGAGGGCGGCACGCGCTTCACGTTCGTGACAGACGGTACCGAGAGTGCGCTGGACCAGGCCCGGCGCGCGGCGGGTGGGAAGGATGTGGCGCTGGCGGGTGGTGCGCGTGTCGCGCAGCAGTATCTGAAGGCCGGGCTGGTCGATGAGATGCAGCTGCATGTGGTGCCGATGCTGCTTGGCGGTGGAGCGCGGTTGTTTGAGGGTGTCGGCGCCTTGCGTTCGCTTGTATTGGTCAAGACGGCGGCGGCGTCTGATGTGGTTCATTTGAAGTTCGCGGTTGGGGGAGAGTGGCAGGTGGGGTAGCTGAAATTTGGGGTGCCGGCTAAGCAGGATGCTGGTGAACGCGCGCAAGGAAGTCGCGAACAAGCGCCACCACCTCATCGAGGTGGGTCTCCAGCAACCAATGGCCGCCGTCGAGCAGGTGCAACTCGGCGTCGGGCAGGTCACGCAGGTAGGCGCGGGCCGACTTCTCCGGCATGTACGCGTCTTGCGGTCCCCAAACAATCAGCGCGGGCGGGCGATGTTCACGGAGGTACTTGCGGTGTTGCGGAAACCAGGTGCGGTTCTCCTTCAGGCCAGCGATCAGGTCGACCGCGATGTCCCGCCGCCTCGGCGTCATCAGCGACCAGTGAAGTTTCCATAGGTCGGGAGGAATTCGGCCCGCAAGCTCCGACCCGACCGCGTTCAGAAACTCCTCCTTGAACGTCTCTTCACGGATCGATTCAGCCAGTGCCGCGCGCATCTCGGCGGCCGGGAGTGCCCAGGTTTTCTCGATCTCCGCGTACTTCGGGCCCAGCGCATCCTCATAGGGAATGTCGCCGTTCTGGATGATGAGAGCCACGATGCGCTCGGGCGCGCGGATGGCCAACCGGGCACCGATGGGCGATCCGAAATCGTGCAGATAGAGGACGAAGCGATTCAAGCCGAGTGCGCGCACGAAGTGGTCCAGGAACTCGGCGTAGCCGTCGAAGCTGTATTCGAACGCCTCGGGCGTGTCGCTGTACCCGGCGCCCGGAAAGTCCGGCGCGATCAGCCGCCAGCGATCGGCCAGACGTGGCAACAGGTTGCGGAATTCGTAGGAGGAACAGGGATACCCGTGAGGCAGTAGCACGACGGGTGCACCGTCCGGGCCTGCTTCGCGATAGAACGTGTCGACTTGGCCGACCGTTATGCGGCGGTGTCGCACACACCTTTCCATGAGCACCCCGACCACCGCCTCAGCGCGCCGGCGTCACGCGCCAGACGGTGTTGGACAGATCGTCCGCAACGATCAAGGCGCCCTTGGGGTCCACGGTCACGCCGACCGGGCGGCCCATGGTCTTGCCGTCGCTCTGGAACCCGGTGACGAAGTCAACGGGTGGCCCGCTCGGCCTGCCGTTGTGGAAGGGCACGAAGATCACCTTGTAGCCCACGGGCGTTTTCCGGTTCCAGCTGCCATGCAAACCGATGAAAGCGCCTTTGGCAAACGGCGCTGCGAACCCCGATGGCACAAAGGACAGTCCCAAAGGCGCCGAATGCGAGGGCAGGGCGAAGTCCGGGCGCACTGTCGCCTGCACCTTTTTGTCATCCTGAGGCTGCACGCGGCGGTCGACGTTCGGGCCCCAGTACGCGTAGGGCCAGCCATAGAACGCACCTTCTCGCACCGAGGTCAGGTAGTCCGGCACGAGATCGGGGCCGAGTTCGTCGCGCTCGTTCACCACCGCCCAGAGTTGCCGGCTCGTGGGCTCGAACGCCAGCGCCGTGGGATTGCGAATGCCGGTGGCGAACGTGCGCGTGGCGCCATTGCTGGCGTCGATCTGCCAGACCACGGCCCGGTTCTCTTCCACCGCCATGCCGCGTTCGCCGATGTTGCTGTTGGAGCCGATGCCGACGTAGAGATAGCGGCCCTCCGCATCGGCCGCGAGGGACTTTGTCCAGTGGTGGTTGACGGCTGATGGCAACTTGGTGACCGTCACGGGAGCCGCCGTTGCCTGGGTTTGCCCGGCCACGTAGTCGAAGCGCACCAGCGCGTCCTGGTTGGCGACATACAGCTTGTTCCCCACCAGCGCCAGACCGTACGGCGCGTTGAGGTCCTTGGCGTAGACCCATCGGCCTTCGTACGTGCCATCGCCATCGGTATCGCGCAACAGGGTCAGCTGGTCGCCGCCTTTGACGGCCGTGTTGCCCTTTGCCTTGATGATGCCGGCGATGTAATCCTTGGGTCTCAACGCGGGGGCGCCGCCGCCCTTGCCCTCGGCCACCAGAATGTCGCCATTGGGCAGCACCAGCGACTGGCGCGGCACTTTCAGGTCGGTGGCGATGGACTGGATCGTCCAGCCTTGCGGCACGGTGGGACGGCGACCGCCCCAACCTGCAGGCTCCGCAATGCGCATGCTGGGCAGCAACCCCCGTTGCGGTGGCGGCAGGTCGGGCGGGGTGGGCGGTGCGGCGTTTGCGCCGGCCGCCGCGATTGCAAAGGTCAGCGTTGTGCCTCGCAACAGGGCCTGGGCCGTCATGCCGTCCTCCTCAAGAAACCGACGAGCCCGATCGCGCTGGCCGTCGCGGCGAGCACCACCACCATGGCCGACAAAATCAACCCGGTCGGCATCGTCGCCCATCCATCCTTGCCGTGGATCAACGCATTGATGAAGCCGATGATGAAGGTGGCCAGCAGCAGCGTGAGATAGACCAGGCCTGCGCGATGGCGGGTCGCCGACGAGCGCAGCGCATCCACCGCAGCCCACAGCAGCGAGAGGCCGGCGATCAGCAAGCCTCCCGCGTTCAACCACGCGGCAAAGTTGATCCACTGGATTTCCTGGCTGCTGGCGTAGGCCCAGTCGCTGAGCAGCGCACCCAGGAGGAGCGGCACGGAAGACAGGGCGAATATGGAATGCATAAGCGTGTTCACAGTCCAACAGAAGCGGTGCTTAATGCCATCATTGCCATGGGCAGGCCAGGCGTCTGTTCGCCACCGAACAGTGCGCCCCGTCGCTCCGTGGTGTCATGCCGGTGGGAATCGCGTCCCGAGACCCGGCTGCGCCCAACGAGGAGGTACATGCCTTGGACGAACTCAGGAGGTGGGTCCCGTACTGCGGCGAGGCGCCAGGGCCAGAGATCTGGCTGAGCCGCTGGAATCTCGATCCGGTGCTCGGGTCGGTCCTGTTGCTGCTGGCGCTGGCACTGTGGCGCTTGCCCATGGGGCGGGACGTCACCCCCAGGCGACTCCTGAGCCTGCGCTGCGCGTGGGCTCTCACGGTCGTTCTCTATGTGTCGCCGCTGTGTGCCCTCAGCTCGGCTTTCTTCACCGTGCGGGTGATCCACCACCTCGCGCTCGTGTTGGTGATGGCGCCTTTGCTGATGTTCGGACTGGAGCCCTGGCTGCGGCGCCTTCCGACGCCGCTCTGGAGCGCCACTGCGATCGCCGCTGTGGTGTTCTGGGTCTGGCACGCGCCGGCTCCTTACGCGGCAGCGCTGTCGTCCGACGGGGTCTACGCGCTGATGCAATTCACGCTGCTGGCCAGCGCGATAGGGTTCTGGATGGCGGTCCGCAGATCCGGCCCGACGGCGGCGATGGGTGCCGTCCTGGTCACGACGGTGTTGATGGGACTGCTGGGCGCATTGATCACCTTTGCCGGACGGCCGCTGTATCCCCCGCACTTCGCGTCCACGCTGAGCTGGGGTGTGTCGCCGCTGGAAGACCAGCAGCTCGCCGGCATCACGATGTGGGCGCCGGGCAGCATCGCCTACCTGGCCGCGGCGATGTGGATCGGCTGGCGCTGGATGAACGCCGAACGTGCGCGCGGCCTGCGCGCCGACGCGGCATGAACCTCGTTGCCTTCATTGAATGGGCCGAGGGCTACCACCGGCGCGGCCTGTACTCGCCGATCGGCGTCGCCTTTCACTGGGTGATGGCGGCGCTCATGATCTTCCAGCTGGCCCATGGGTGGTACCTGGGCTGGCAACCGGTGGGGGGCGACAAGTACATCGGCTACCAGACCCACACGCAGGTCGGACTGACGATCATGTTTCTGGGCACGCTGCGCCTGTTCTGGCGCAGCCAGATCAGCGGACCCGACAACGTGGACGAGGGGTCTTTGGCAGGCAAGGCCAGCCGCCTGCTGCAAACCTGGTTCTACATCAGCTTCTTCGCGTTGCCGGTCAGCGGTTGGGTGATGTGGTCCACATTGCCCAGCGACCTGCCGTTGTCGGTGGCAGGGCTGATCCCGTTTCCCAACCTGCCTTTCGATCAGTTGTCCGAAGACCTGCAGCACCGCCTGATGCAGTGGGCCGCGACGGCACACTTCTGGATCGTGTGGATCACGGCGCTCATCATTCCCGGCCATGCCGGGGCGGCGGTGCTGCACTACGTGGTCAAACGGGACCGCGTGTTGCCTTCGATGTTCGACCTCAACGGTCCGCAGGTGCCGGGCGTGGTGGGATCTCCGAAAGATAAAGGCCCAGTTGCCTGATCTGCCCTTCATCGAGCTGCTGCGCCACTTTCAACATCACATGATTGCCGTCATTGCGCCGTTTCGACAGTTGCCAGTCCTGCAATTGCTGGGTCAGGTAGAAGGCCGGCTGGGCGTTGAGCGGCGGCCCGTTCACGGTGCCCACACCGTCGACGCCATGGCACTGCTGGCACGCACGGGCGTACAGCGCCGGCGTCGCTGCGGCAATGGTTTCCTCGGTGGCGGGCGACAGGGCCTGCGGCGGCAGGGCGGCGTAGTGGTGGGCCACGCGCACGCGTTCGTGGCTGTCGAGAAAGCGTGCCACGTCGCGCATCACGTCGTGCGGCCGCAAGCCGTTCGCGTAGTCTTCCATCTGCTTTTGCAGGTAACCCACCGGCAGGCCGGCCAGTCGCGGCGCGTCGTACCCGTTGCCCTCGCCACGCACGCCGTGGCAGGTCGCGCAGGCGTAGCGCGCGCCACCTTCGCCGCCGCTCATCGCGATGAGTTCGCCGCTGCCGCTCCAGCGGTCTTCACTGCTGCTCATGCGATCGGAGCATGCGGTGGTCAGCACCGTGGCGCACAGGGCCAGCAACAGGCCGCCGACGTTCGCGGGCCGGTGTTCGTGCAGCAAGAGGTGTTTGCGCATGGGATCTAGATCATCGTTCATGCCGGGGACCGGGCGTGCACCGAGGGGCTATTCGGGCCGTTGGCTGGTGCTGGCCTGCTTCAGCCTGGGGGCCTGCGATGGCCCGCCCGACCGCACGCCAACGCTGGGCGATGCCGACGCCGCCACCGGTCTTCGGCTCGTCAGCGAGAAAGGCTGCGTGGCCTGCCACACCTTCCCCGACATCCAGTGGCCGCGCGGCGGGCTCGGGCCGTCGCTGCACGGCTTCGGCCGACAGGGCCTGATCGCCGGGAAACTGCCGAACCAGCCCGGCGTGTTGATGCAGTTTGTCAGGAACGCCCCCGGGCTGGTGCCCGGGTCGGCCATGCCGGCCATCACGATGTCAGACCAGGAAGCCCGCGATGTCACAGCCTACCTCCTCACGCTCCAGTCTCGCTGAGGCCTTGAGCGGCTGGCCCCCACCCGTGCTTGATCCGCACGGCCCGTTCTCCAACACGGTCACGTCGCTCGCCTGGGTGTTGATCGCACTCTGCACGCTGATCTTCGTGCTGGTCTGCGCGGCCATGTGGGTGGCGCTGTACGGCAGCGACGGATTGCGCGCTAGGCTCGGAGGCGAGGGCGTCGTCAAATGGTTCGGCCTGATCGTTCCGGCCGGGGTGCTTTTCCTGCTGCTGGCCTGGGGCACGACGATGGTCGCCGGCATGACGACGATCAAAGGCAACGAGTTGCGCATGCGGGTGTCCGGCAACATCTACTGGTGGCGCGTGTCCTACCTGGACGCGGCGGGCAAGGAGACCCATGCCGATGCCAACGAACTGCACATCCCGGTGGGTCGCCCTGTTGTCATCGACATGGTCTCCGAAGACCTGATCCACAGCTTCTGGGTGCCCAAGCTCGGCGGCAAGATGGACATGATCCCGGGCCGCACCAACCGGCTCAAGCTGCAGGCCGACAAGGCGGGCGTCTACGGTGGGCAATGCGCCGAATTCTGCGGCGGGGCGCATTCGCTGATGGGCTTCGTGGTCGTGGCGCACGAGCCCGCAGACTGGCAACGCTGGAGCGATGCGCGGCTTGCGCGCCAGCAGGCACCACCCACCCAGGCCGTGGCATCCGTCAACGACGAGGTGCTGCGCGGCAGCAAGCTCTTTGGCGAGGCCGGCTGCGTCGCCTGCCACCGCATTGCCGGCACAGCCGCGCAAGGGCTGTCGGGCCCCGACCTGACGCACGTGGGCTCGCGGCTGTCGCTCGGCGCCGGCATCCTGCCCAACACGCGTGGCACGCTGATCGGCTGGATCGGCGACAGCCAGTCCATCAAACCCAACAACCGCATGCCCGCCTACCGCTCGCTGCAGGCCGCCGAACTGAACGCACTGGCCGCCTACATGGAGTCGTTGAAGTGACGACCAGCGTTCCTTCCGGCGTGGCAGGTGCCGTTGACGACGCCGCGACAGCGCCGTCGGAGACCGGCTTCGACGCGCGGCTCTACGGGCGCTTCCCGACGAAGGGCAGAAGACCGAAAGGCGAGCTCGATGACCTGAAGAAGGTGTGGGAAACGCCGACGGGGTGGCAAGCCTTCAGCGCCGTCAACAACAACTTCATCGGCTTCCTGTTCATCGTCACGGCGCTCGGCTTCTTTGTCGCCGCCGGCATCCTGTCGCTGGTGATGCGCGTGCAGTTGGCCTCGCCGCTCGCGGACGTGGTGCCGCAGGAGATCTACAACCAGCTGTTCACGATGCACGGCTCGGTGATGATGTTCCTGTTCGCCGTGCCCGCCGTCGAGGCCATCGCGGTGCTGCTGCTGCCGCAGATGATCGGCGCGCGCGACCTGCCTTTTCCGCGGCTGTCGGCGTACTCGTACTGGGCCTACCTGATCGGCGGTGTCGTCTTCTTCTGCTCGATCTTCTTCAGCCTGGCACCGTCCGGCGGGTGGTTCATGTACCCGCCGCTGAGCTCGGGGGTGTACGCCAAGGGCATCAACGCCGACTTCTGGCTGCTGGGCATCGGCTTCATCGAGATCAGCGCGATTGCCGGCGCCATCGAACTCATTGTGGGCGTGCTGCGCACGCGCGCTCCCGGCATGACGATGGCGAAGATGCCGATCTACGCCTGGGCGGTGCTGATCTTCGGCGTGATGATCATCCTGGCCTTCCCGGCGATGATCATGGTGACCTTCCTGCTGGAACTCGAGCGCGCCTTCAACTGGCCGCTGTTCGATGCCCTGCGCGGCGGCGACCCGCTGCTGTACCAGCACCTGTTCTGGTTCTTTGGCCACCCCGACGTCTACATCATCTTCATCCCGGCCTCGGCCATGGTGTCGGCGATGATCGTCACGGTCGCGCAGAAGCCGCTGGTGGGCCACGAGATCGTCGTGCTGGCGCTGATCGCCACCGGCTTCATCAGCTTCGGGGTGTGGGCACACCACATGTTCACGGTGGGCCTGCCCGGCTTGTCGGCCGGCTACTTCTCCGCCGCGTCGATGGCGGTGGCGATTCCCGCGGGCGCCCAGGTGTTCGCGTGGATCGCCACGCTCGCCTCGGGCAAGGTTCAGCGCAACGTGCCGTCGCTGTTTCTCGTCGGCGGCATCCTCATCTTCGTGATGGGCGGCCTCACCGGCGTGATGGTGGGCATGGTCGCTTTCGATGGACAGGCCCACGACACCTACTTCGTCGTCGCGCACTTTCACTACGTACTGATCGGCAGCATGGTGTTCCCGCTGTTCGCCGGGTTCTATTACTGGACGCCGATGATCAACGGCCGGGAGCTGTCGGAACGCGCAGGGCGTTGGGTGTTCTGGCTCAATTTTGTCGGCGTGCATGTCTGCTTCCTGCCCATGCACCTGAGCGGGCTGATGGGCATGCCCAGGCGGGTCGACACCTACTTGCCGGGCCGGGCGATGGAAGTGCCGAACCTGATCTCGACCGTGGGCGCCTTCATCATCGCGGCCGGGGTGCTGCTGTTCCTGGTCGACGCCGTCCGTGTCTACGGCCGCAAGGGCAATGTCGGCGGGGACGCCCGCAACGTGTACAAGGGCGGCACGCTGGAGTGGCTGGCCACGGGCAACTATGGGCTGCGTTCGATCCCCGTCGTCAATCACCTCGAGCCCTTGTGGGCCGATGCCCGGCTGCGCCAGGACGTCGAGGCCGGGCGCTACTTCCTCCCCGGCACCGCCACCGGCGCGCGCGAGACGCTGATCACGAGCAGCTCGCGCGCGGAGCCGCAGTACGTGCAGATCATGCCCGGGCCGTCCTGGTGGCCGCTGCTGGCGGCACTCTTCACGGCGGGCTTCTTCCTGCTGCTGACGGTGAAGGCTTTGACACTGAGCGCGATCTGCGGCGTGCTGACCATCGTGTGCGTGATGCGTTGGGTGTGGGGCAACGACCGCCACATCCCGCAGAAGCAGGTCGACGCGGGCGCGGGCATCCTGCTGCCGACCTATGTGACCGGTCCCCAATCGCACGGCTGGTGGGCCGCGGTGCTGCTGGTCATCGTCCTCGGGATGATCTTTCTGATGTCGGTGTTTTCGTACCTCTACCTGTTCGGCGCCCACCCGGACTGGTGGCGCGTCGAAGCGCCGCGCGGCGCGCTGGTGCCTGGCCTGCTGCTGCTGGGTGCATCGGCGGGCCTGGCCTACGCGGCCCGGCCGTGGATGGCGAGGCGCAAGCGCGGCAGCGGCGTCAGCGCGGCGATGATGACGCTGAGCATGGTGTGCCTGGTCGCCGCTCTCGCGGTGGACGTGCTCGACTGGTGGACCGCCGGACTGCGCGGCGATGCGAGCGGACAAGGCGCGACGATCTTCGCCATGTTGGCCTGGCACGGCACCATCGTGGCCGCCGTCGTGCTGTCGGCTGTCTACTACCTGGCACGCTGGATGCGCGGTCTTGCGCCACCGCCGGCCAACAAGACCTTGGAGGCGCTGCGCATCCTCTTCATGTTCGCCGCGTTCGAGGGCGCCGCCGGCCTGCTGCTGCCGCGGGTGTTGCCATGGGGCGGCGTGTGAAGGCGCTGAAGCGACTGAGCTGGCGGCCGATCGTGACGGCTTTTGCGATCTGGTTCGTGCACTTCATGGTGAGCTGGAGTGCGAGCGAGATCTGGGCGCACCAGTGGACGGCCAATGCGGTGGCCTGGGGCGCCACTGCCATTGCGTTGCTGGCCGTGGCTCTACACCTTGCGCGGGTCAAGGCCCAACACGCTATGGGCGGACTTTCGGACTGGAACTACCACTTCGCGCTGGGCGCTGTGGCCATTGCCACGGTGGCGGTGGTGTTCAGTGCTTTGCCTTCGTTCGTTTTTCTACCTTGAGCGCAAAGCCTGCGCGCCCGTTTCAGGTTTCGTTGAAGCGTGCTCACGAGGCATTGCTGCGCGTGGTTGTGCTGGGGACACAAGCGAGCGCGCCATGGAGCCAGTCAACGATGCTGCGGATCAACCGCTCTTGCGTCGCCAGTGTCGTGGCCGTGTGATCGGCCTGCGGCAGATACTCGCATTGCACGCGGTCAACGAAGTTGAATTCGCTGAAGGCTTCACGCAACTGCTCCTGGTAGTTGAAGGTCCAGTGAATGCTGCCGGAATACACGAAACACACCGCCACACCGCGATCAACGAGCGTCTGAACATCGCGGCCGAAGACCTCACGCGGCGGAGCGCGGCGGTCGAAGTCCCACAATTCGTGCGTCGTCGTCGACCGGTTGGCCACATTCTTGATGGCTCGCGCCGTGCGCTCGACGAGCTTTCGCGTCCATGCTTTGAGGGTGCGCAGCGGCGCCTCGCGCAGCCGGCCTGTGTAGCGATTCCATCTCGTCCTGGCCGTAGGATAGGCGTCACCGTCGAGCATCCATAGGGCGCCCACACGCTTGTCCGCCAGCGCTGCCGCCAGACCGTTGCAGGCGCCAGAACACATGCCCGCAATGGCGAATGTGTCGATATTGCAAATGCGCTGGAAGTGATCCATGGCCGCTTGCAGGTCCACCACGGCCTGTTGTTCATAAGGAAGGGCTTCGTCTGGCGCGCCACTATCGCCCTGGCCTGAGAGGTCCATGCGGAGTGTGGCCAAACCCTCTCGTGCGAGAGCGCGTGCGAGTTTGGCGTTGAAGCGGTGTGGTCCGATGCGGTGAATGATCCCCACGTTGAGTAGCACAACGCCCATGCGTGCAGGCTGTTCGCCAGGTGGCAGGGTCAGCGTGGCGCTCAAGTGCTGTTGAGAACCGAATTTGAAGGAGACTTCATTCAAGCTGGTCTCCTCTCAGCACCGCTGCAAGGAGATTCAGTGCGTTGATGGGAACCAGCGCGGTGTTGAAGGCTTCCTCTGAGGTCCAGTCGAAGTCGAGGGTGAGCGTCTGGCGCCGCGCCGCCACGCCGCTGCCCCGCAGCGCAACGACCAATTTGTCCGCGTCGGTGGCCTGCTGATGAGACGCGACCAACAGGACGCGACGGGTCCGTGCACGCTGGTAGTCGGCGGGCGCGACAGTGCGAATCTGCTCCAACAGGCGCCGACTCACGCCATAACCCAGGATCTCTTCATCGCCCGCGAGCGCACCGCCGTCTGGCAAGTCGGCGATCATCGAGGCGTGCACCGCCTGCAGGTGGTCGACATAGCGCGCACCCGAAATCACCGGCTCCCAGAGCACGAGTTGCTGCGGGATCTGCGGCGCTTGCACGGAGGCTCGCACCGCCAGGGCGCTGGCCAAGCGCGGTGCGACCCAGTCCACCTCCTGCACGCCAGCACGTTGACGCAGCAGCGCATCGGCGGCAAGCACATCCTGGACCCAGCGATCGAGATCGGCTTCGCGGTCGTCGCCCATGGATTCGCCACTGGCGTGGTAATCGAAGCGAAGGCAGGCAACGCCGGCGCGCGCCAGGCTATCGGCAAGCACGCAGAAAAAGCGATGAATGCGCACCGCTTCCTGTCCAAAGGGATTGCAGAAGAGCACGGCGCGTTGGCGCACGTTGCGCAAGCCGCCTGGATGGAAGACGCCGTAAAGGGATGACGCAGGATGGCCGAAGCGGACGGGCCTCATGGCGAGGCTGCGAGGCAACCCGTTCGCGGCGTCTGCCTCGACACGAACTTCGGCCGCAAGAGAATCGATTGGCGCGGCATGGGACGGTTCGATCGCGATGCTGGCGGCGATCTGGCCGAGGGATTCAAAGATCAAACGGCCGACGTCGATCTTCTCGCCCGTGATCCGCTGCATCTCCTGGACGGCGCGCAGCGCGAGCAGAGAATGGCCGCCGAGATTGAAGAAGTAGTCGTTGCTTCCGACCTTTTCGACGTTCAGCAGTCGGACCCAGATGGCAGCGATCGCCTGCTCGGTGGCGTTCGCCGGCACGGTACCGTCGGCGCAGTTGTCCGTTGCATCCTGCTCGGCGTTGGGCACAGGGAGAGCTTTGCGGTTGACCTTGCCATTGGGCAGTAACGGGATGGCATCGAGTTCGACGAAGTGCTGCGGGAGCATGTAGTGGGGCAGCCTGGTCTTGAGGTGCTCGCGCAGGGCGGCGGCTTCGGTGGCCGCTGCGGGTTTGGCCACCAGGTAGGCGACCAGGCGCTGGTCGCCCGGTCGGTCCTCGCGCGCGATGACCACGACCCGCGCGACGCTGGGGTGGTCCATGAGTTGCGACTCGATCTCGCCGAGCTCGATGCGGTGGCCGCGCACCTTGACCTGGAAGTCCGTGCGGCCATGGTGCTCCAGGGTGCCGTCATGGCACCAGCGACCGCGGTCGCCGGTGCGGTAGAGGCGTTCACCAGGGCGCTCCGGGTCGGCGATGAAGCGCTCCGCGGTGAGTTCGGGTCGCTGGTGATAGCCCAGGGCAACGCCCTCGCCACCAATGCAGATTTCGCCAGGCACGCCGATGGGGCAGGGCTGCAGCCGCTCGTCCAGGATGTGGATGGTGGTGTTGGCGATGGGGCGCCCGATGCGGATGCCACGCTGCGGGTGCTCGACACGCCAGCAGGTGGACCATACGGTGGTCTCGGTAGGGCCGTACATGTTCCAGAGCTCGCCACAGCGCTCAAGCAGTTGCTCGGCCAGGTCCACGGGCAGGCCTTCGCCGCCGATGAGGGCCTTCAAGCCGGGAGTGGGCTTCCAGCCGGACTCGACGAGCATGCGCCAGCTCGAAGGCGTGGCCTGCATGACGGTGACCCGGTGCTCGGTGAGCATCGCGGCCAGCGCACCGCCGTCCAGCGCATCCTCGCGGCTGGCCAGCACGATCTTCGCGCCCACGGTGAGCGGCAGCAGCAGTTCGAGCACGGCGATGTCGAAGGACAGGGTGGTAACAGCCAGCAGCGTGTCGGAAGCCTTCAGGCCGGGCTCGCGGGCCATGGCGGCGAGAAAGTTGACGACGGCCTGGTGGTGGACGGCCACGCCCTTGGGCATGCCTGTGGAGCCGGAGGTGTAGATGACATAGGCGGGGTCCAGGGGCTGTGCATCCCGTGCGGCATCGGGAGGCAGCGCGGCATCGGGCTGCGAGTCGATGGATGCGGCGTCGATGTCGAGCAGCAGGGTCTTCTCGCGTGGCCAGGGTAGGGCGTGAACGAGGGAGGACTCGCTCACGAGCAGTGCCAGCTGTGCGTCCTTGGCCATGTCAGTGAGACGATCGCCGGGGTAGGCGGGGTCGAGCGGGACGTAGGCGGCGCCGGCCTTGAGGATGGCCAGTTGGGCCACGAGCATGTCCAGACCGCGTTCGATGCACAAGCCGACGAGCGCACCGCGGGCGACGCCGCGCACGCGCAAGGCACGGGCCAGGCGGTTGGAGCGCTCGTGCAGTTCGCCGTGGCTGAGTTCGCCGAAGCAGGGCTGCAGCACGGCAGGTGCGGCGGGCGTGCGCGCGGCTTGGGCCGCGATCACGCCGTGCACGGTTGCCGATCGGTCGTAGGCCGCATCGGTCGCGTTCCATGCCTGTTGCCGATCGCGCTCTGACGGGTGGGGCGCCAGCAGCTCCCGCGCGGGAAGATGGTGCGCATCGGGCAGGCGCTCCACCATGGTCAGCAGGCGCTCGGCGAGCAAGCGGCAATCGGCTTCGTCGAACACGTCCGTGTTGAAGCTGTAGACAAACTCCAGCAGCTCCTTCGTCAGCACACACCAGAGCGAGAGGTCCTGCGTCGCGCCGCGGACGGGCACCAGCAGGCGACTGACCTCCAGGCCACCCCACTGCATGGGACGCGTGCGCACGTCCTGGAAGGAGAAGCTCGCCTGGTGCAGCGGGGGCCGGGAGAGGTCGCGCGGCGGGTTGAGCTCGCGCATGAGGTGCTCGAACGGCACATCGGGCGCATCGAACGCCGCCTGAACCTCGTGGTGAACCTGGCGAACCCACTCGCCAGCGCTGATCTCCCCGGCAAGGGTGAGCCGCATGGGCAGCATGTTCACGAAGAAGCCCATCAAGGGTTCGAGATCGCTGCTCTCGCGTCCCCGCACCGGCGTTCCGATGCACAGGTCGCTTTGGTTGCTGAACTGGCGCAATGCCAGCGCATACATGGCCAGCAAGCAGACGTACAGCGTGGTGCCCTGCTGGGTCGCGAACAGCGTAAGCCGCTCGAGCACGGCCCCGGTCAAGAGCAGATGGAAGGAGCGCCCGCCTCCGGTCATGCGCTTCGGTCTTTTGCGCGACGACGGCAGATCGAGCGGGTCCGGCAGCGGCGAAAGCTTCTTGACCCATTGGGAGGCTTGCCGTTGCAGCTCCTCGCCTTTGAGCCACTCCAGCTGCCACGCGGAAAAATCGCCGTAGCTGACCGACAGGGGTGGCAAGGCGGGTTCGATTCCCTGGACGAACGCGCTGTAGTAGACGGCCAACTCCGCGCACAACACATCGAAAGACCATGCGTCCCAGATGATGTGGTGTGCAGCGAAAAGCAGCACGTGAAGGTTCTCGTCGAAACGGTACAGCGCTGCGCGGAACAGGGGGGCATTGAGCATGTCGAATGGCTGGGCCGCCCATTCGGCGCACCGGCGCTGCACCTCGGCCTCGCGTTCGTGGGGCGCCAGCTGGCCCATGTCCTCGAAGTGCAGCGGCGCACCGTCGAAGCGCGGCAGAACGCGTTGCCGCAGCGTCTCTTCCTCTCGTTCGATGCGTGTTCGCAGCACCGGCTGGCGATGGACCATGGCCAGAAAGGCACGCTCGAACGCCTCGCGGTTCATGGGACCTTTCAACCAGTGCGCGGAGTGCAGATTGTTGACGCCGGTCCCGGGATTCAACTGCTCAAGGAACCACATGCGCTGCTGCATCAGGGACAGGGGCGCGGTGGATGGATCCTCGCGCACGGGCACGCGCCTGGCGCTTTCAAGCGTCGCCGCGCGCTGTTGCTGGGCGAGCCAGCCAGCCAGCAGACGTGCCGTCGGCTGTTCAAAGATGGGGCGCAGTCCTGGCCGGGGAAGGCCCGACTCCGCGAGCCGGGCCGACAGCCGCGCGGCCAGGAGAGAGTGCCCGCCCGCCTGGAAGAAGTTCTCGTCCGGGCCGAGGGCGGGTCGCATGAGCAGGTCCGCCATGGCGCGTTGCACAACGTCGACGCATGCGGCCTCACTGGCGACTTCCGCGACCGGCAGGCCGGAAATGTCGCTGAAGACCCGTTTGAGTTCGGCTTCGATGAGGAGGACGCGGCTCATGGGGATGGTGGGGGACAGGGCACTGTGCTCAACCCGGCAAACGGGGTGCCCGGCAGGGTGGTGCCCAAACGGCCACGGGCAAGGCAATCTCGGGCGTTACCTGACTGGTCGCGGCCGGTATTTTTTGCGGCAAAAAGTTGTCGTGTCTAACCCGATCGACTTATATTGCTCATCGACTCCACCACGGTGCTGCAGGCGCAGATGGTCGGCGCGTCAACCACCTGGTTCAACCGGTGAATTGCAGCACGTACAACGCAGCCAGCACCGCCACCGCAGCGGCCGTGGCCGAGATGGCCGCCGCGAGCACGGCAATGTGGTTGCTCTGCGGTGCAGGCTGTTGATGCTGCACGGCGTGCGGCGTGGCCACTGCAGTCGTCGTGACGCTCCTGGGCACGCTGCCCATTGCCGCAGCCTGACCAGGCGCAGTGGCGGCCAGTGCACCGGCTGGTTTCGCACCCGAGAGCTCGTTGGCAAAGCGGGTGAAGAAATCGTCCGACATGCGCTTGGTCACGCCGTCGATGAGACGGGCGCCCACCTGCGCGAGCCGCCCACCCACTTGCGCCTGTGCGTTGTAGCGCAGGCGCGTGCCACCGTCGACGTCGTCGAGGCTCACATGGGCCGTGCCCTTGCCGAAGCCGGCCACGCCGCCGGAGCCCTCGAAGGACATGGCGTACGAGGTAAGTGGCACCGCGTCGCTCAACGCAAGCTTGCCGGAGAAGCGTGCGCGCACCGGGCCCACCGTCATCTGCATGGCCACGCGGTACTTGTTCTCGCCGTCGGCCTCGAAGGAGTCGCAACCCGGGATGCAGCGCTGGAGCACGGCCGGGTCGTTGAGTGCGCGCCAGACGTCACTGCGTGGCACGGACAGGATTTTTTCGCCTTGGATTTCCATTTGTTTTTCTTTCAGGTGGCGTTGGCGCTGGCAGCCGCGCGGATGCGCTGGCCGGCCAGCTGCACGGCTTTGATGATTTCGGGGTACGCGCCGCAACGGCAGAGGTTGCCCGCCAGGTAGTGGCGGATCTCGTGATCGCTCGGGTCGGGGTTCTGTTCCAGCAGCTGGCGCGACATGAGGATGAAGCCCGGTGTGCAGAAGCCGCACTGGAACGCGCCCGCGTCGATAAAGGCTTGTTGCACCGGGTCGAGCTGGCCATCTTTCTCCAGGCTCTCCACCGTGGCGACGTTGCAGCCATCGGCGTGCATGGCCGGGTAGATGCAGCCGGTGACGGCCTTGCCGTCGACGACCACGGTGCAGCAACCGCACAGGCCTTGGCCGCAGCTCTCGCGCGCGCCGTGCAGGCCGCAGTCGCGCACGACTTCCACCAGGGTGTTGTAGGACTCGATGTGTCGAGCGACGGGCTCGCCGTTCAGGCGAAACTGGATCAGGGTGCTGGTGGTGCTCATGTCGGGCTCTCTTCGGTCTGGCGTTGGGCCAGCGCCTTGTAGACGTCTTCGGGGGTGATGGGCAGGGTGGTGATGCGCACGCCAACGGCGTCGTGAATGGCTTCGGCCACGGCGGAGGCGACGCCAAAGCAGCCGCTCTCGCCCAGGCCCTTGGCGCCGAAGGGGCCGGTGGTCTGCTGGGCTTCAACCGCTTCGCAGCCGAACTGCTCGGGGATGTCCAGAATGCCGGGGATCTTGTATTCGGAGAACGACGCGTTGCGCAGTTGCCCGTCGGCGTCGAAGTCCATCTTCTCCAGGTGCACCATGCCGAGTTGCATGATGGCCGCGCCGGAGATCTGCGTTTCCACCACCTTGGGGTTGAGCGGCGTGCCGCAGTCCACCACGTTCTCCATGCGCAGGATCTTGAAGTGGCCGGTCTCGGTGTCCACTTCCACTTCCACGCCGGTGCCGCCGATCATCCAGTTGGGGGTGATGTCGGGCGATTGGCCGTTCGCGTCCGGCGAGGTGTAGGAGGGCACGAAACTGCCCGTGCCCACGAGCGTGCCGGCCTGCATGCTGAACTTCTTTTTCAGCAGCAACGAGGTGTCGCCCATGCCGTTGAAAGGCACACCCAGGCTGTCGGCGAGTTCACGCACCTTGAGCAGCAGGTCGGCAGCAGCGGCCTTCACTGCGTTGCCCATGGAGAAGGTGGAGCGCGAGCCCAGCGTGGCCATGTCGTACGGCGTGGCGTCGGTGTCCGCGTGCACCACGTGGATGTCTTCCGCGCGGATGCCCAGCACCTCGGCGGCCACGATCGCCATGGCCGTGTCCGAACCCTGGCCCATGTCGACGGTGCTGATGAGCAGCGTGCAACTGCCATCGCCCGCGGCGGTGATGGTGGCCACCGATGTGGTGGGCGCCACCAGCGCCTTGAAGCCCAGGCCGAGCCCGCGGCCCTTGCGCACGGTGCCCGTGCCGCGCTCGATGGGCGTGTCCCAGTCCATGCGGCTGGCGACGCGGTCCAGCACCATGCGCAGCGCCGCGTCTTTCATGATGGTGCCCGCGCCATGGGGTCGCCCGTTCTCCAGCAGGTTCAGGCGGCGGAATTCGAGCGGGTCCATGCCGATCGCACGAGCGATCAGGTCGGCCTGGCTTTCGTAGCCCCACACCACCTGGGTGATGCCGAAGCCACGGAAGGCGCCAGCGGTCGGCAGGTTGGTGTAGACCTGGTACGAATCGATGTGCAGGTTGTCGATGTCGTACGGGCCGCCGGCGGTGAAGCCGGACTTCTGCGTGACACGCGGCCCGATGTCGGCGTACGCGCCACCGTTCCAGTAGACCTCGCAATGGCGACCGGTGATGCGGCCCTGGGCATTCACGGCGCTGCGGATGCGGAAGGTCGTTGCGTGCTTGGTGATGGTGTAGAACTGCTCTTCCATCGTCAGCGCCACGCGCACCGGCCGACGGGCGATCAGCGTGAGCGCCACGGCCAGGGCCTCCAGCTTGATGTAGAGCTTGGCGCCGAAGCCACCGCCCAGCAGGCGCGTCTTCACCTGCACGCGGTTCTCGGCCCAGCCCAGGAGGCGCGCGATTTCCAGCCGCACGAAGGACGGGCTTTGGGACGCGGTGTGGATCGTGATGCCACGCTCGTTGAGTTCCGCGATGCTGATCATCGGCTCCAGCGGCGTGTGCATCACCTGCTGGGTGCGGAAGGTGTGGTCGAACACGTGCGCCGCTTCGGCAAACGCCTTGTCGATGTCACCATGGCGCAGCCGGTAGTCCAGCGCGACGTTGGTGCCCTTGCGGCCGGCCAGGTGTTTCAGATCGGGAAACGTGCCCGCAGGCCGCAGCATGTCGTGCACCAGGATGTCGGTGTTGTGGGCCGCCTGGACTTCGTCGAACACGGCGGGCAACACCTCGTACTCGACCTCGACCAGGCCCGCGGCCGCTTCGGCCACGTGCACGTCTTCGGCCAGCACCACGGCCAGGGGTTCGCCGATGTGCCGCACCTTGTCGATCGCCAGGATCGGCTGGTCGTGGAAGGCCGGGCCGTAGTGCGGGTCGGGGATGACCTGCATCACGTCGCGCGCCGTGACCACCTTGAACACGCCGGGCATCGCGGCCGCGCGCTCCGTGTTGATGGACAGGATGCGCGCGTGCGCATGAGCGCTGCGCACGGCCTTGGCGTGCAGCATGCGCGGCAGCGACAGGTTGTGCGTGTAGTCGGCCGTGCCGGTGACTTTGGCGCGCGACTCCAGGCGGTTGATCGAGTGACCGACCTGTTGGTGAGCGGTGGAGGTGAAGGTCATGCGTGGCTCCGGCTGCGGCGCAGCGCAATGTCGATGGCCCTGGGCAAGGCGGTCTTGAGCAGTTGGCTCTTGTATTCGGCCGATCCGTGGGCGTCGCCCATGAGCGGCGCTTCGTGGACCGCGGCTTCGCCAGCGGCGCGCAGCGCATCGGGTTCGAAGCCGCGTTGTTCGATGAGCGTTTGCGCTTGCACCAGGCGCGTCGGCCGGTCGGTGGCCGCGCCGGTGAAGAAGTGGGCCTTCTCGACCTGTCCGTGGACCATCTTCAGCACCACGGCCAGGCCGAGCGCCGGCCAGTCGTGCGCGGCGCGCGTGGTCAGCTTCAGGTAGTGGCCCGGGCCGGCCTGCGGCGGCACGGTCACTTGCGTGATCAGTTCGTCGCGTTCGACCACCGTTTCGTAGTAGCCGGTGCACAGGTCCTCGGCGTTCACCGTGCGGCTGCCCTTGGGGCCGGTGATCACCACGCGCGCGCTCAGCGCCGCGAGCACCGGTGGCATGTCCAGGTGCGGGTCGGCATGGCGCAGGTTGCCGCCGATGGTGGCCACCGCGCGCACACGGGCGTTGGCCACGCCGCGCAGCGCCTGGCTCAGCAGGGGCCAGTCCTTGCGGACGGCCGCGTGGCATTCGATGTCGGCGAGCCGGGCCAGGCCGCCGATGACCAGATCGCCCTCGGTGTTGACGCCCACCGATGCGTGCTCGTCGCCGATCTTCTGCAGGCTGATCAGGCGCGTGGGGTGCAAGACGCCGGCCTTCATCATCAGCATGACGGCCGTGCCACCGCCGACGGGGCGGATGTTGGGATCTTCCGGGTCGAGCAGCGAGAGCGCTTCGTCCAGCGAGTAGGGCAGCAGGAATTCGAAGGGTGTCATCGTGCCGCCTCCGCGCAGAGTTCCAGCAGCGTGGCGGCCACCACGTCGGGCACTTCCAGCGGCGCGAGGTGCCGCGCGTTGGGGATGACCGTCAAACGGGAATGGGGGATGCCGGCGTGCATCGCCTGCGCCATGGGCACCGGCGCGGCGTAGTCCTCTTCGCCCACCAGAATGCGGGTGGGCACCTGGATGGTGGGCAGCAGCGCGCGTCCGTCGAAATGGCCCAGCATGGTGCACGTGGCGACGTAGCTTTCGATGTCATTGCGCAGAAAGGTGTCGATGCAGGCCTGGAGCACCTGTGGGTTCTGTTCGCGGAACGCGTCGCTGAACCAGCGCGTCTTCTGGAAATCCACCAGCGAGGCCAGGCCCTGGGTGCGTCCCTTCGTGGCGCGGTCTTCCCAGTCCTTGGGCGCGGTCGGGCCGTACCAGGCGGTGGTGCCGATCAGGGCCAGGCCGGCCGTGCGCTCGGGGTGGCTGCCCGCGAACTGCAGGGCGACGCAGCCGCCCATGGACGCGCCACCCACGACCGCGCGGTGAATGTGCAAATGGTCCAGCACCTCCAGCAAGTCGTCGGCCATGCGCTGGGCGGTGTAGGGGGTCGGACCGTGGCCCGATTGGCCATGACCGCGCGCGTCGATGGCCACCACCGTGGCCTTGCCTTCGAGCCGTGCGGCCTGCAGGTCCCAGAAGCGATGGTCCATCGCCAGCGAATGCACGAGGGCCACCACCGGCAGGCCGGTGAGGGTCCCGTGAACGCGGTAGCGGATCGGAATGCCATCGCTGCTGGTCAGCGTGGCGGCGGAGTTGTGGGGTGTGGTCATATGGGGCGAAATTGTTCGTCCGCGTTCGCACCACGTCCAACGAGAAATTTGAAGCTCTCCGATCAAAATCCCTCATGCGCCTGCCCCATGAGCGGAATTGCTAGGGGCCAGCGAAATATCTCGTTTGACCCGCACCACCGTCTGCTCGACGATTGTCGAGACCTTCCTGTCGAACAACTCCAGCACCGAGACAACGCCCATGATTTCGAACAACGCATCCCGCCGTCATCTGCTTCTGGCCGCCGCCTTGGCGATTCCGGCGTTGGCTTGTGGCCCCGCCGTGGCCCAGGACTACCCGTCGCGCCCCATCCGTGTGGTGGTGCCGTTTGCGCCGGGCGGTGTCGTCGATGTGACGGCTCGGCTGTTGACCCAGAAGATGACCGAGCGCCTGGGCTGGAACTTCGTGGTGGACAACAAGCCGGGTGGCAACGGCTTCATTGCCGTGACGCAGGTGGCCAAGGCGGCGCCCGATGGCTACACCCTGCTCACGGCCCACACGGGCGAATTCGCCGTCAACCCCGCGCTGTTTCCGCACACGCCCTACGACCTGGACCGGGACTTCGCCGCGATCACGATGATCAGCGACACGCCCATGCTGTTGGTGGCGAATGCCAAGGAGCCGTACAACAACGTGCGCGAACTGGTCGCAGCGGCGCGCAAGGACCCGGGCAAACTGGCGTTTTCCTCGCCGGGCAACGGCAGCGTGAACCACCTGGCGGGCGAATGGTTCTCCGTGGAGTCGGGCGCCAAGCTCCTGCACGTGCCCTACAAAGGCGGTGCGCCCGCGGTGGCCGCTGTGGCCGCTGGTGAAGTGCCCTTGGCCGTGGTCGCCGTGCCGGCGGTCATGCCCCATGTGCAGTCGGGGCGCGTGAAGGTGCTGGGCCTCACGACCGCGCGCCGCACGCCCTTCAACAACGCCTGGGAACCCGCCAACGAGGCCGGCGTGAAGAATGTGGATGCATCGAACTGGGTGGGCTTGTTTGCGCCCAAGGGTGTGCCCGCGGACATCCTGGCCAAACTGCATGCCGAAGTCGCCAAGACCTTGCAGGACCCGGACGTGAAAAAACGCTTCGCCGACGCGGGCGCGGAAGTCGGTGGCATGTCCTCCGCCGCGTTCGCGGACCGCATTCGCAACGACGCGGCGCGCTACCGCGACGTCGTGAAGAAGGCCAACATCAAACTCGAATGACGTGGGGCGCTAGGTCGCTGTTCCGAAGGTGGAGATCAGCCAGCGCTTGAAGAGCTGCACCTTGCGAAGGCCCGAGCGTTCGGGTCGGCTCAACACGTGGTAACCGGCCGATGACGCATACCGGAACTCGAACGGTGCCACCAGGCGGCCACTGGCCAGATCCTGGCGCACCAGCACCGAACGACCAATGCCCACACCCAGTCCTTCCACGATGGCGTTCATGGCAAACGAAAGGGTTTCGCAGTTGATCTCGCGGTCAAACGCATCGATCGATGAGCCTGCCTGCCGCAGCCACACGGTCCAGTCGTCCGTGATGATGGGGGACACCGTTCGCACGATGGGGAAGTTCTTCAGGTCGTCGATGGTGCGCAATGGCGGCCCGGACTCGAGCAGCTCGGGCGTGCAGACGGGGAAGATGTCTTCGTCCGCAATGCGTTCTGCGTCGAAGTCGCGCCAGTCGTCCGAGCCGTGCCAGATCGCGACGTCGAACTCGCGCTGCTCCAGGCGGTCCGTGGGTGCCAAGGCCGTCAGGCGCAGTTCGATCTGCGGGTACAGGCGCTGGAAGTCCTTGAGCGCGGGGGTGAGGCAGCGCGACGAAAAGGCCACCAGGCTGGCGATGGTGAGTCGGTTGTCGCGCGCCGACGAAACGCTTTCCGTGGCCGCCGCGATCTGGGCCAGGGCGGGGCGGATGCAATCCAGATAGGTGCGGCCTTCGTCCGTCAACCGTGTGGTGTTTTGCTTGCGCGTGAAGAGCTGTATCTCCAACAGACTTTCCAGCTCCTTGATGCGGTGGCTCACGGCTGTCTGCGTCAGGCTCAGTTCGACGGCCGCGCGGGTGAAACTTTGGTGGCGCGCGGTGGCTTCGAAAGCGAGCAGCGCGGCGAGTGGGGGCAGTGTCCTGGGCATGAGACTAATTTAACTTGAACCGCATCCAACCAAGGAGAGAAATGAACATCGATACCGAATTGATCCGGCAGATTGCCCCTACCGGCGTGCTGCGCGCCTCCATCAACGTCGGCAACCCCGTGCTGGCCAGCCGTTCCAGTGGTGACGGCTCGGTGCGCGGGGTGTCGGTGGATCTGGCGCGTGCGCTCGCGGGGCGTCTGGGGCTGGCGCTGGAGCCGGTGGTGTTCGACAGCGCGGGCCAATCGGTCGAAGCGGTGGCGCGGGGGGACGCCGACATCGGCTTCTTCGCGCTCGACCCCGCGCGCGCGGACCAGCTGCGTTTTGCCACGCCCTATGTGTTGATCCAGGGCGCGTACCTGGTGCGCAACGCGTCGCCGTTGAAGACGATGGACGAGGTGGACCGCGCGGGCCATCGGGTGGTGGTGGGCAAGGGCAGCGCCTACGACCTGCACCTCACGCGCAGTTTGAAGCACGTCACGATCGAACGCGCCGCGACATCGCCCACCGTGGTGGACGAATTCATCCGCACTGGCGCCGACGTGGCCGCCGGCGTGCGCCAGCAACTGGAATCGGACCTGCTGCGCTTCCCGGGCTTGCGCATGCTGCCCGGCAACTTCATGACCATTCAGCAAGCTGTGGGCATGCCCGCGAACCGCAGCGACCAGGCGCTGGCGGAAGTGCGCCAGTTTGTCGAAGACATGAAGGCCGATGGCTTCGTGGCCCGTGCCCTCAAGCGGCACGACATCGAAGGCGCGGCTGTCGCCCCCTTGGCATGAGCGCCACACAGACCTTCACCGCGCCAGAGGGCATGGTGGCGCCACGTGGCCACTACAGCCATGCCACGCGGGGCGCGGGCCTGGTGTTCGTGTCGGGGCAGTTGCCCGTGGCCGCGGACGGCCGTGTGCTGCACGACGCGGCCTTCGAGGTGCAGGCACGGCAGGTGCTGGACAACGTGGCTGCCGCGCTGACAGGTGCAGGCAGTTCGGTGGACAGGCTTCTGCAGGTGCGCGTGTACATCACCGACATCGGCCTGTGGCCGTCCTTCGATGCGATCTACGCGCAGTGGGCCGGCGATGCGCGGCCGGCGCGTGCGGTGGTGCCCGTGCCTGTGCTGCACTACGGGTGCAGTCTGGAGATTGAAGCTGTGGCGCTGGCCTGAGGTTTGCGCATTGCTTCTCGTCTGGGGGGTTGCGCATTGCTTCTGGCAGAGGTTTGCTCCGGGCCGCTGGTGCGTGTGCCCGTTCTCCGGCGCGGGCTCGCGGGCATCTGCTCGGGTGCTCATGCACCTCTTCGTCAACACCGCGGTTGGCACGCACGCTCTGTGGCAACCGCGAATGGCGCCTGCGCCCGGACACCCACACCATCGACCCCAGTGGCACCCAGGCGCACTACCGAAAACAGCCGCAGGCACGCCACCGTGTCACTCGTTCCAGTGGCGCCCCCACATGCCGCCGGCAACAGCCGCAGGCACGCCACCATGTCACTCTCGGCGGATGGTGGGGTTCGCGGGCGCAGGCGCCATTCGCGGTTGCCACAGAGGCTGAGCGCCAACCACGGTGTTCACGCCGTGGTGCGGGCATGCCCGAGCAGACGCCCGCGAGCCCGCGCCGGAGAACGCGGACCACGCCAGCCGTCAGCGCGATCCGCAGGCGTGAAACAGGGCCGCACCAAGCCAACCATCAACGCGATGCGCAGGCGTCAAACAGGGGCGCACAGAGCAAACCGTCAAAGGATGTGCTTCCACTTCGCCCGCACGGTCTCCTGGAGTTCCTTGCTGGCCTCGGCCACCGCGGGAAACTCCTTGATGAAGTCGTATGGGCGGCACGCATCGATGATCGCCTTGGACGTGAACGGCGCCTTGGACGTGTAGGCGATGGACATAGGGTCGTTCTTCGATCCCATGCCGCGCTTGATGATGTCGATGTCCAGGTCCGGGTCGGTGCGCGTGGCCACGGCCCACATCACTTCCTGCAGGTTGGAGGGGTCGATGTCCTCGTCCACCACCACCGAGTAGCGCGACATGTACGCGCCCACGCCGCACTGGCTCAGGATGTGGCCGGCCTGGCGCGCATGCCCGGCATAGCGCTGCTTGATCGACACCACGTTGAACATGCGGGCGCCACCGATTTCGTGGGCCCAGACCGCTTGCACGTCGGGCACGCCCGATGCGAGCAACGCGTCCATCAGCAAGGCCGAACGCATGACGGCCTTGGAGTAGGAATAGTCGTTCGGCGGTTTGGCCGGCGGGCTGCCCATGATGATCGGGTTGTGGCGGTAGTACACGCGCTCGATCGTCACCACTGGCGCAGTGGCCGGCTTGCCCGGGTAGTAGCCGTGGAACTCGCCGAAGGGGCCTTCGATGCGCTCGTCGTTCACCTGCGCCCAGCCTTCCAGCACGATCTCCGCACCGCTCGGGATGGGCAGGCCCGTCAACTGGCCCTTCACCACCGACACCGGCTGCTTCAGGATGGCGCCGATGTAGTTGTACTCGCACATGCCGAACGGTACTTCGATGCCGGAGATCAGGTAGCCCAGCGGGTCGCAGCCGACCACGATCGCCACCGGGAAAGGCTTGCCGGCCTTCATGTATTTGTCGTACTGGATCGCGCCGTGTTTGCCGGGCACCATGTCCAGGCCCACGTGGTTCTTGTCGTGGACCATCACGCGGTAGGTGCCAACGTTGACCCAATCGGAGTCCAGGTCCTTGGTGACCACCATGCAGCCGGTGCCGATGTAGCGCCCGCCATCGAGTTCGTGCCACAGCGGCGACGGGAAGGCGAACACGTCCACGTCCTCGCCGGTCTGGATGTTCTCGAAGATCGGGCCGCTGTCCGCGAAGACCGGCGGATATTGATCGGCTTCGCCTTGCCACTGCTTGGGCTTGCCGCGCAGCGACTGCGTGAGGCCGCCGTTGGTGTTTTCAATCGGCAGGCGCAGGATGGACGACAGGCGCGACGGGCTGCTGGTGCTGCAGGTCATCACGCGATGGCCCTTCGGATAGCCCGGGATGTCGTCGAACAGCAGTGCGTTCGGCAGCTCCTTCTTCACGTTGAGCTCGCTGATCGCGCCCAGCTCCAGGTTCCACTCGGCGCCCGACACCTCCGTCAGTTCCCCCAGTTGTTTCACTTCATCGATCCACGCTCGCAGGTCCAGCGGGTTTCCAACGGTCGAATTGCTCATGCTCTGTTGTCTCAAAAAACTTGGAAGGACGTCGGGGTGGTGGGATCAAGACTCGATCTTGAAATCCATCTCCTTGATCAACCGGCTCCAGCGGGTCATCTCGTCGCGCATGAATTTGTCCTGGTCGTTCAGGAACAGCAGCTCGGCGCCGGCTTTTTCCACGTCGGCGACGAACGACGCGTCGGCGAGGACCTTCTTGCCCAGGTTGCGCTGCACGTCGAGCACGGCGCGCGGCGTGCCGGCGGGCGCGAAGAGCGCGTTGAACACGAGCACCTGCATCTCGTCGAAGCCGGCCTCGACCGCGGTGGGGATGTCGGGTGCGGCCTTCATGCGCTTGGGGCTGTTGATCGCCAGGATGCGGATGCGGCCGGCGCGGTGGTGCGCCAGGACGGCCGACGACATGATGGGCGTGCCCACCTGCAGGTGGCCGGCGACCACGTCCGACATGGCCGGGCCGCCCCCACGGTAGGCGATATGGGTGATGTTGAGTTTGCCGCCCACGTACTTGAGCAGTTCACCCGTGAGGTTGGTGATGGTGCCGGCTCCGGCCGACCCGTAGGAGAGCTTGCCGGGTTGGGCGCGCGCCAGCGCCACCAGTTCCTTCAGCGAATTCACGGGAAGGGATGGGTGCACGACCACGCAGGTCGGGTTGGCGCTGACCATGCTCACCATGGTGAAGTCTTTCAAACCGTCGTACTGCGGCTTGGCCGATGCCAGTGGATTGATGATCTGCGTGGTGGACGTGCCCAGCAGCAGGGTGTAGCCGTCCGGTTTGGCGCGCGCCACTTCGATCGCGCCGATGGCCCCGCCCGCGCCGGCCTTGTTGTCGATGACGAAGGTGTAGCCGGACAAGGGCGTCGCGGCTTTGGCCCAGTAGCGCGCCATGATGTCGCCATCGCCACCCGGTGCAAACGGCACCACGACGCGGATGGGCCGATCGGGGTAGCCTGCCTGTGCGGCGGCCGGAAGGGATACGCCTGCTGCGGTCACGCTGGCCGCGGCCAGCATGAATTCACGGCGTGAAAAATCGTTCGTCATCGTCTGTCTCCTTGTGTCAATGAAGTGCTGAAAGTTGCGTTGCGCGATGAGCGTTTGCCTACTGCCCCATGCCGCTCCAGCGCCGGACCAGTTGCGTGTCGATGTCGAAAAGGTCCAGGCAGCGGCCCACCGTGTGGTTGACCATCTCGTCGATCGAGGCGGGCCGTGCGTACAGCGCGGGCACCGGCGGCATGATCACGGCGCCGTTTTCGCTGGCTTGCAGCATGGTTTTGAGGTGGCCGTTGTGCAGCGGCGTTTCGCGCAGCAGCAGCACCAGCTTGCGGCGCTCCTTGAGCACCACGTCGGCCGCGCGGGTCAAGAGCGAGGTCGTGTTGCCATACGCGATCTCGGACAACGACCGGATGGAGCAGGGCGCGACCACCATGCCCAGCGTCTTGTAGGAGCCGGACGAGATCGACGCGCCGATGTTCTTGGCGTGGTGGACTTCGTCGGCGAGCGCCTCGACGTCCTTGGGCTTCATGTCCGTTTCCGTGCTCAGCGTGAGCTTGGCCGAGTCGCTCATGACCAGATGGGTCTCGATGTCGGATTCGCGCAGCACCTGCAGCAGGCGGATGCCGTAGATGGCGCCCGAGGCACCGCTGATGCCGATGATCAGACGGCGGCGTTGGGTCGGGTTGGCATTCACAGGGCGTGTGTTCTTGAGCGGTGGAGTGAAGGGAAGCCAGGCGATGGCTTTGACGAAGGGCATCGCACCGCGTGCGGAGCCGACGTGTTTTCAGTCGGCGGATTCTTGCGTCCCGGTCGGCATGCGTCTAACGATAAATTTCGCTGGAGGTCACGAAAAATCCTCATGTCGACGCGCTCGCTGGCGGACTGCATGTGGCCCGGCCATGCAAAACGGCCGCAGAGGCGGCCGTGGGTCTGTGGCGCAACGCAGTGTTGGACTGCGCGCCAGGCGTGTGCGTCAGTCGATCTTCACGTTCGCCGACTTGACGAGGTTCACCCAGAACTTGCTGTCGTCCACGAGCCATTTGCCATATTGCTCGGGCGAGTCGGACAGCGACACCTCGGTGCCCTCGCGCGCCAGCGCGGCCTTCACCGACGGTTGCTGCATGGCGGTGCGCACCGCGTCGTAGAGGGTCTTCACCACGGGCGCCGGGGTGCCGGCGGGCGCGAACATGCCGTACCAGAACTCGAGGTTGTATTCCGGCAGGCCCGCTTCGCGCATGCCCGGCAGGTCGGGCACGAGGGGTGAGCGTTCGCGCGTGCTGACCGCGATGGCGCGCAGCTTGCCTGCCGAGGACTGCGGCAGCACCGAGGGCGAGGTGCCGAAGGTGAGCTGGGTTTCGTTGGCCATCACCGAGGTGATGGCGAAGGAGCCGCCCCGGTAGGGCACGTGGGTCATCTCGGTTTTGGTGATCAGGTTGAACAGCGCCGCGCCCAGGTGCGGTGCCGACCCGTTGCCCGAAGTGGAGTAGTTCAGCTTGCCCGGGTTCTTCTTCGCTTCGGCGATCAGGTCGGGCACCGTGCGGATCGGGCTGCTCGGGTTGACCGCGAGCACCAGGGGCGAGGTCGTCATCTTGGTGATGGGGATGAAGTCGCTCGGCTTGTAGCTCAGCTTGGCGTTGAGCGCGGGGTTCACCGAAATCGCGCTGGGGCTGGCGATCATCAAGGTGTAGCCGTCGGCGGGCGCGTTGGCCACGATGTCTGCCGCGATGCTCGAACCGTTGCCGGGCTTGTTGTCGATGACCACGGTCTGCCCCAGCGCCTTGCTGAAGGCCTCGCTCATCGTTCGGGCGACATAGTCCGCCGCGCCGCCCGGCGCAAAGCCGATCACGATGCGAATGGGCTTGTTCGGGTAGGCCGCCGGCTGGGCCCAGCTCAGGGGGGCCAGGGTGCCGAGGGTCAGGGCGAGTATCAGGGTCTTGCTTTTCATGGTGTGTCTCCTCTTGGGGGTGGTGATGTCAAACGGGGTCCGCCGGCATGCGCAGGACGATCTTTCCGATGTGCGCGCCGGCTTCCATGCGCGCTTTGGCTTCTTCGAGTTGCGTGAAATCCATGACGCGGTCGATGCGGGGCTGGATGCGGCCGGCGGCGATCAGGGGCATGACCTCCGCCACGAAACGCGGCACGGCCGCGGCGCGTTGCGCCTTGGTGCGCAACTTGTTCGAGACGCCAAACAGCGTCAGGCGCTTGGCATGCAGCGCCTCCAGATCGAGTTCGGCGCGCACCACGCCGTCGACATAGCCCACGGTGGCCAGCCGGCCTTCGAAAGCGAGCGAGCGCATGTTTTCGGCGAACACGCTGCCGCCCACCGTGTTGATGACCAGGTTCGCGCCCTGTTCGCCTGTGGCTTTCAGGACCGCGGGCGCGAAGTCGGCGTTGCGTGTGCACAGGCCCAGGTCCAGGCCCAGCGGCTTCAGATCGGCCAGCTTCCCCGCCGAGCCCGAGGTGCCGATCACCTTCGCGCCCAGGGCCTTGGCGAGCTGCAGCGAGGCCACGCCCACGCCGGAAGAAACGCCGTTGATGAGCAGCCATTCGCCGGCCTGCAGGCGGCCCTGCAGCACCAGCATGTCGAAGGCCACGAGGAAGGTCATCGGCACGCTGGCCGCCTGCTCCCAGGTGATGCCGGGCGGCACGTGCATGGCTTCCGCGCCTTCCATCAGCGCGTGTTCGGAGAACGCGCCCGGGCAGCGGCCCATCACGCGGTCGCCGGGCTTGAAGCCGGCCACTTCCGATCCGACGGCCACGACCTCGCCCGCACCTTCGCCGCCAATGGCCTTCCAGCTGCCCGGCTTGCCGTGCAAGCCACCCAGCAGGAATTCGCCGCGGTTGAGCGCCGCGGCGCGCATGCGCACGAGCAGTTGATTCGGGCCCGGCGTGGGGACCGGGCTGTCGCGCAGTTCGAGCACCGATTCGGTGTCGCTCATCTGCATCCAGTAGGACTGCATGAAATGTTCCTTGAAAAGGTCAGCGGCCGGTGAAGACCGGCTTGCGTTTTTGCATGAAGGCCGTGCGGCCTTCGGTGTAGTCGGCGCTCTCGAAGCAACCGCGGATGAGCGAGGCGCAGAGCCCGCTGTCCAGCTCCGGCGAGGGCTTGAGGATTTCGCGTGTGATGGCCTTGCCCGCCATCACCGTGAGCGGCGCGTTCTCGCCGATCGTGGCGGTGTATTCGGCCAGCAGTTGCGGCAGGGCGTCGGGCTCGCAGGTGCGCGAGACCAGGCCGAGCGATCGGGCCTCGGCCGCGTCGATGCGGCGCGCGGTGAAGAAGAGGTCTTTCGCCGCGCCGGGACCGATCAGGTCCACCAGGTTCTTCATGGCCGAGTAGCGGTAGCCCAGGCCCAGGCGGCCGGCGGGAATGGAGAAGACCGAGTCGCTCGTGGCGATGCGGATGTCGCAGCTGATGGCCACGTTCACACCACCGCCGATGCAATAGCCGCGGATGCAGGCCAGCGTGGGCTTGGGAAAGTCGTGGATGCCCATGAGCGTGGTTTCGGCCATCTTCTCGTAGTAGGCGACGGCTTCGCGCGCGGCGCGCATGTCTTCGAACTGGGAAATGTCCGCGCCCGACACGAAGGCTTTTTCACCCGCGCCCGAGAACACCACCAGGCGCACGCGGTGATCGTCCTGCGCCAGGGCCAGCAGGGGCGGCACGGCTTCCCACATGTCGACCGAGAGTGCGTTGTGGCGCGCCGGGTTGTTGAATCGGATGTGCAGCGTGCGGTCGTCGAGCCAGGTTTGCACGCGTTCGGTGGTCGAGGTGTAGGTCGGGGTGCTCATCAATAGACTCCGGCGGCTTTCATACGGGCGAAGTCCTCGGTAACGAGGCCCAGTTCGCCCAGGATTTCTTCGGTATGTTCGCCGCGCCGTGGCGCGGAACGGGCAATGGTGCTGGGTGTGCGTTCGAGTTGCACCGGCTGGCCGACCATGCGCTGCGGCCCTTGCCACTTCGAGACCACGTGCTTCACCATGCCCAGGTGCTGCACCTGCGGTTCGTCCAGCGCTTCCTGCATGCTGCTGATGAGGCCGCAGGCCACACCGCCGTCGTTCAGGCGCTCGATCCAGTGCGCGCGGTCGTGCGCGGCCAGGCGCTGGTTGATCTCGGCGTTGAGCGTGTCGCGGTTCACCGAGCGCGAGGGTTTGTCGTGGTAGCGTGGATCGGTGATCCATTCGGGCGCGCCCAGGATGTGGCAGAAGCGTTCCCAGATCTTGGAGCCGAAGACGGCGATGTTCATGTAGCCGTCGCGCGCCTTGTAGACCCCGGTGGGAATGCTGGTCGGGTGGAAGTTGCCCGCTTGCGTGGCCACGTCGCCATCGATCAGGTAGCGCGAGGTCTGGAAATCCATCATGTAGACCATGGACTCCAGCAACGAGGTGTGCAGCCACTGGCCTTTGCCCGAGGCCTCGCGTTCGAGCAACGCCACCAGCACGCCCTGCGCGGCAAAGATGCCGGCACACAGGTCGCCAATGGGAATGCCCACGCGCATCGGCCCATCACCGGCCTGGCCCGTCACGGACATGAGCCCGCTCATGCCTTGCGCGATCTGGTCGAAGCCCGGGCGCGTTGCCAGGGGGCCGCTCTGCCCGAAGCCCGAGATGCTGGCGTACACCAGCCGCGGGTTGGTGGTGGCGAGCGATTCGTAGTCGATGCCCAGGCGGAACTTCACGTCGGGCCGGAAGTTCTCGACCACCACGTCCGCCGTGTCGATCAGGCGCTTGAGCGTGGCGATGCCTTCGTCCGTCTTCAGGTTGAGCGTGATGGAGCGCTTGTTGCGGTGCGTGTACTGGTAGTCGGAGCCGTCCTGGCCGCCCAGGGTGTCGTCGCCGCGCATGCTCTCGGGCATTTGCACCTGGACCACGTCGGCGCCCCAGTCGGCGAGTTGGCGGCAGGCGGTAGGGCCGGCGCGGACCTGGGTGAGATCGATCACGCGAAAGCGTTGCAAGGCGGTGGAAGCGGGGATGTGGGGCATGGGTGGTTCAGCGGGTCGTGGCGGACGGTGCAAGGCCGCAGGGCGCAAGCCTTTCGTCTCGTGAGAAATGGGTGGTCTCCGTGTTTTGTGCGCGCATCGTGGCAGCGCTGGTCTGTGTTGTAAATTGCATCTTTCTGAACACTTGATGCAGTTTGCGAAAGAATCGAATGGCCACCAAACGCACGATCAAACCCTCGCTCGCCGATTTGCGCGCCTTCGTCACGGTGGGGGAGTTGCAGAGCTTCGCGGCCGCCGCCGGGTTGCTGCATCTCTCGCAGCCCGCGCTGTCGCGGCGCATCGCCAACCTGGAGCGCGTGCTGGACGTGCGCCTGTTCGACCGCACGACGCGCAGCGTCGAACTCACGCCCCTGGGGCGGCGCTTTCTGGGCAAGGTGCGCAACATCATTGCGGAGCTGGACCATTCGGTGGTCGACCTCAGCGACGTGGCGCACATCGAGGTGGGTGACGTGGCGGTGGGCTGCGTGTTCCTGGCGGTGTCGCATTTCCTGCTCGGCGTGATCGAGCAGTTCCGCCAGGCGCATCCGCATGTGATGGTGCGCGTGATGGAAGAGGGTGCGGATGAGGTGCTCGCCTGCGTGAAGAGCGGCGAGGCCGAGATCGCGCTCAACTACGTCGGCATGCAGGACCCGGAAGTCGAGTTCACGCCCATGCTCAAGGACCGTTTCGTCCTGGCCTGCCGGGTGGACCATCCCCTGGCCAAGCGGCGTTCGGTGCGCTGGGACGAGGTGGTGAAGCATCCCTATGGGCTGGTGTCGCACGCCAGCCGCAACCGCGTGCTGATCGACCAGGCCCTGGCGGACGTGGCCCATCTGCCGCGCCCGATCTGCGAGTTCCGCCATGCCTCGACGCTGATCGGGTTCGTGGACCGCGGCCTGGGCGTGGCGGTGGTGCCGCAACTGGCGTTGCCATTCCCCTCCGACACGATCGTGGGCATTCCGATCGAGAGTCCGGTCTACCGCACCATTGGCGTGATCCGCCGTCGGGGCCGCAGCCTGTCACCGGCCGCGGAGGCGTTCGAGCGCCTCCTGATGGCGGCCAGCCGCACCACGCACAAACCCCGCCGGTAACGTGTGCGACAGGCGGCACCACGTTCTTGCACAGGGAAAACCCATGCTTGCGGCGGTGGATCGGCTTCCTAGAATGTGCCGTATCCTCTGGGCGGGCTATTCTGCCCCTGGCTCACCCATTCCTGAAGGTTCTGCAGTGCAAAAATCGAAGGCCGGTAGCGGCAGTGCGCGTTCGGACGCTGTGCGCGTGATCAAGAAGTACCCGAACCGGCGCCTGTACGACACCGACACCTCGACCTACATCACGTTGACCGACGTCAAGACGCTGGTGATGGACAACGAGCCTTTCGTGGTGCGTGACGCCAAAACGAACGACGACCTCACCCGCAGCATCCTGTTGCAGATCATCCTGGAAGAAGAAACCGCGGGCGTGCCGATCTTCACCGAGCAGGTGCTGGCGAACATCATCCGTTTTTATGGCCACGCCATGCAGGACTTCATGGGCAGCTATCTGGAGAAGAACGTCCAGATCTTCATGGACCTGCAATCCAGGATGACCGCGCAAGCGCCGGGCGCCACGCCCGAGGCCTGGAAGCAGTTCATGAACGCGCAGTCGCCCGTGATGGAAGGGATGATGGGCACCTACCTGGAGCAGTCGCGCAGCGCGTTCAACCAGCTGCAGGAGCAGATGCAGAAAAACAGCGAGCAGATGTTGGCGGCCTTGGGGCTCAAACGCTGAAGCCCGTCCCCGACCGGGGTCTGAGACAATCGGGGCATGTCTGAAACTCTCGCCCCACCCGCCAACGTTACCCCCAAAGTCGGTTTCGTCAGCCTGGGTTGCCCCAAAGCGCTGACCGATTCCGAGCTCATCCTCACGCAGCTCAGCGCCGAGGGCTACCAAACCTCCAAAACCTTTGCCGGCGCCGATCTGGTGATCGTCAACACCTGCGGCTTCATCGACGACGCCGTGCGCGAAAGCCTGGACACCATCGGCGAAGCCCTGGCCGAAAACGGCAAGGTCATCGTCACCGGCTGCCTGGGCGCGCGCGAAGGCGAGGGCGGCGGCAACCTGGTGCGGCAGATGCACCCCAGCGTGCTCGCCGTGACCGGCCCGCATGCCACGCACGAGGTGATGACGGCAGTGCACGAGCACCTGCCCAAGCCGCACGACCCGTTCGTGGACCTGGTGCCACCCCAAGGCATCAAGCTCACGCCACGCCACTACGCGTATCTGAAGATCAGCGAGGGCTGCAACCACCGCTGCACCTTCTGCATCATCCCGTCGATGCGCGGCGACCTGGTGAGCCGCCCGATCGGCGATGTGCTGACCGAAGCGCGCAAGCTGTTCGAAGCCGGCGTGAAGGAGTTGCTGGTGGTCAGCCAGGACACCTCGGCCTACGGCGTGGACGTGAAGTACCGCACCGGTTTCTGGGACGGCAAGCCGGTGAAGACGCGCATGTTCGACCTGGTGCGCTCGCTCGGTGAGCTGGCCAAAGGCTACGGCGCCTGGGTGCGCCTGCACTATGTGTATCCGTATCCGCACGTGGACGAGATCATTCCGCTGATGGCCGAAGGCCTGTGCCTGCCGTACCTGGACGTGCCCCTGCAGCACAGCCACCCCGACGTGCTGCGCCGCATGAAACGCCCGGCCAGTGGCGAGCGGAACCTGGAGCGCATCGCGCGCTGGCGCGAGCTGTGTCCACAGATCGTGGTGCGCAGCACCTTCATCGCCGGTTTCCCGGGCGAGACCGATGCCGAGTTCGACCACCTGCTGGATTTCGTGCGCGAAGCCCGCATCGACCGCGCCGGCTGTTTCGCCTACTCGCCCGTGCCGGGCGCCACGGCCAACGAGCTGCCCGATGCGGTGCCCGATGCCCTGCGCGAAGAACGCCGCGCGCGCTTCATGGCGGTGGCCGAGGCCGTGTCGGCCGAGAAGCTACAAGAGCGGGTGGGCGCGACCATGCAGGTGCTGGTCGATTCCGCCCCCGGCCTGGGCAAGAAGGGCGGCATTGGCCGCAGCTATGCCGATGCGCCCGAAATCGACGGCGTGGTGCGCCTGTTGCCACCCGAGAAGATCAGCAAGACCATGAAGGTCGGCGAGTTCACCAAGGCCCGTGTGGTCGCCGCCCAAGGTCACGATCTGTTGGCGGTGCCGATCTGAGATTGCCAGGACGGACCCGCCTCGCCGCCCCGGCTTGCTCGGCCCCGCCAGATCCGTTCGTTACTTTTGGCCACCCAACCCGGTTCCTGAGCGCTGCTCGGACCGGGTTTTTTTTCGCGCCCACGCGCGCCGCACCTCGGGTTAGTCCTCCCGTTG
Source organism: Hydrogenophaga sp. 2FB (assembly GCF_005503365.1). Classification (GTDB taxonomy): domain Bacteria; phylum Pseudomonadota; class Gammaproteobacteria; order Burkholderiales; family Burkholderiaceae_C; genus Hydrogenophaga. Next base: position 45,799 of record NZ_SCML01000012.1, on the reverse strand, counting down.
ACCGCATTGACGCCTTCGCAGTCCGTCGCTACTATCGCGTCAGATTGTTAACAATCGTCTTTTAAACAAAATACGTGAGGATGCCGGATGGCCAAATCGGTTGAGGTTCTTTCGGAGGTTTCCGGGAGTGTGTGGAAGGTCCTGGTGCAGCCGGGTCAAGCGGTCGCCGAGGGCGACGTCCTCGTCATCGTGGAGTCGATGAAGATGGAGATTCCCGTGGAGGCGCCTTGCAATGGGGTGTTGACGTCGCTGTCCTGCGAAGAGGGCAAGCCGGTGCGGGAAGGCGATGTGGTCGCCCTGGTGGAGGCGGCATGACGCGCGACGTCCCGGGCGACAAGCTGGACTACCGGCATTGGGAGGGCGCCGTGGCGTTCCGTCTTTTTTCGGGCAGCGACCAGCCGACCTTGACCGTGGCCGAGCAGATCGCCGCGTCCATCGGCGACCGCATCATCTCCGGTGCGCTGCCGCCGCGCGAGCGCATTCTGGAAGAGGAGCTGGCGGCCGAGTTCAACGTCAGCCGCGGCCCGGTGCGTGACGCCATCCGCATCCTGGAGCGCGAGGGCCTGGTGACCATCCTGCCGCGGCGCGGTGCGCTGGTGACGGACCTGGCGGCGCACGAGGTGAGCGAGATTTTCGAAATCCGCGCCGGCCTGCTGGAGATCGTCGCGCGCAAGGTGGCCGCCGCGCGCGACCCGGATCTGCTGGCGTTGCTGCGTGCGGGCGTGGCGCGCCTGCAGCGCCTGGCCGCCATGAAAGACGACCAGGGCGCGTACGCCGAGACGTCGTACCGGCTGTCCATCCTGTCGGTGCGCGCCTGCGGCAACCAGCGGCTGACGCGCATGCTGGTGGCGCTGTCGCTGCAGACCTTGCGCTACGCCAAGCTGAGCCTGGCCAGTGCCGAGCGGCGCAAGCGCTCGGCCAGCATCTGGACCGAAGCCCTGGCGCTGCTCGACGCGGGTGACGCCGAGGGTTATGCGCGCAAGGTGCGCCAGCGGGTGGAGGAGTCGGGCGCGGAAGCTTCGCGGCAACTGGACGCGCCGGCCAGCGGCACCGCCAAGCCTTCGACGAAAGCGACCTCATGACGGGCGGCGCGAATGCCCAAGGCCCTTTGCGCGGCCTGACCGTGGTCGAGATCTGCACCACCATCGCCGGCCCGGCCTGCGCGCGGATGATGGCGGACTTCGGCGCGGACGTGATCAAGATCGAGCCGCCGTCGGGCGATCCGGTGCGGCAGATGGGCCGGCACGTGGACGACGTGTCGCTGTATGCGGCGGCGATCTTGCGCGGCAAGAAGTCGGTGGCCCTGGACCTCAAGCAAGCCGAGGGTCGCAAGCTGGCGTTCGAGCTCGCGAGCCGCGCGGACATCCTGGTCGAGAACAACCGCCCCGGCGTGCTGGAGCGGCTGGGCCTGTCCTATGAAGCGCTCTGCGCCGTGAACCCGGGCCTGGTGATGGTGCGCATTTCCGGCTACGGCCAGGACGGGCCCTATGCGGAGCGGCCGGGCTACGGCGCCATCTGCGAGGCCGTGGGCGGCGTGCGGCACATGACCGGCGACCCCGACCGACCACCGGCCCGCGTGGCCCTGGCCACCACCGACTACCTCACGGCGACCTACGCCGCGTTTGGCGCGGCCATGGCGATCATCGAGCGCCAGCGCACAGGGCGCGGCCAGGTGGTGGACGTGGCCTTGTACGAGACCGCGTTTTCGCAGATGGAGCCCTACGTGCCCGCCTACGAGAAGCTCGGCTTCGTGCCGCAGCGCGTGGGCCCGAACCTGCCGACGATGGCGCCCAACAGCCTCTACCCGACGGCCGACGGCAGCTGGATGCTGATCGCGGCCAACAGCAACCCGACCTTCGAGCGGCTGGTCAACGCGATGGGGCAGCCGCAATTGCTGACCGACCCGCGCTTCGCGGACATCCGCACGCGCGGTCAGCCGGACAACATGAAGGCCATCGATGCGATCGTGGCCGAGTGGACGCGCACGCTCGACACCGCCGCGCTGGCGGCGGTGCTGCAAGCGGCCGAGGTGCCGTCCTCGCCGATCTACACCATCGCCGACATCTACGCCGACCCGCACTACGCGGCGCGCGACATGCTGGTGAAGGTGCCGCATCCGCAACTCGGCCACACCACGCAGGCCGGCATCGTGCCCAAGCTGTCGGGCACGCCCGGCGCTATCCGGCATACCGGGCCGGACATCGGCGCCGACACCGCCGAGGTGCTGCGCGGCATGGGCCTCAGCGATTCACAGATCCAGCAACTGGAGGCCGCCCAGGTCATCCGCACGACACGCACATGAATTCACCACTCCCTCCACACCCCGTCACCGACGCCGCCAACGACGGCGAATGGGCCGCCGAACTGCAAGAGCTGGCCTACCGCCGCAAGCGCGGCGCCTCCATGGGCGGGCCCGAAGCCCTGGCCAAGCATGCGGCGCGTGGCCGCCTCAACGCCCGCGAACGGATCGCAGCCTTGCTCGACGCGAACAGTTTTCGCGAACTCGCCCGCATCGCGGGCAAAGGCAGCTACGACAAAGAGGGGCACTTCAAGGACGTCGCACCGGTGAACGCCATCATTGGCACGGGACGCGTCGAAGGCCGCAAGGTGATGCTGTCTGCCGACGACTACACACTGCGTGCCGGTTCGTCGGAGGCCACCATCTCGGACAAATGGGTCTACGCCGAGCGCATGGCGCTGGACCTGCGCATGCCGCTGGTGCGCCTGGTGGACACGGCCGGCGGAAGCGTGAAGCTGCTGGAGCAACAGGGCTCCAGCAAGATCCCCGGCTACTCCACCTGGCCGGTGGTGGACCTGCTCAAGCATGTGCCGGTGGTGGGCGTGGCGCTCGGCGCTTGCGCGGGGCTGGGTGCGATCAAGGTGCTGATGTCGCACTTCTCCGTCATGGTGCGCGACCAGGCGCAGGTCTTCGCGGGCGGGCCGCCCGTGGTCAAGCAGGCCTACGGCATCGACATCGACAAGAACGATCTCGGCGGCTGGAAGGTGCACCGCCGCAGCGCGCTGGTGCACAACGAGGCGCAGGACGAGGCCGACGCGTTCGAGCAGGTGCGGCGCTTTTTGTCCTACCTGCCGCGCAACGCGCGGCGGGTGGCCGAGCGCGGCCCGCGCGAGGACGATCCGGGGCGCGCGGACGACTGGCTGAAGAACGCGATTCCGCGCGACCGGCGCAAGCTGTTCGACCCGCGCAAGATCGTGGCCTCGCTGTTCGACACCGGCACCATATTCGAGATCGGCCGCCACCAGGGCGGCTCCGTCATCACCGCGCTGGCACGCCTGGATGGCTACCCGGTCGGCGTGATGTGCAGCGACCCGCGCGTAGCCGGTGGCGCGATGACGACCAAGTCGGCCTGGAAGATCGAGCGACACGTGAAGATGTGCGACACCTTCGGCTTGCCGATCGTGAACCTGGTCGACCAGCCTGGCAATGCCACCGGACCCGAGGCCGAGCTCGACGCGACGCTGCTCGGCGCGGTGCGCGTGTTGACCACGATCGAAGACGTGCAGGTGCCCTGGATGTCCGTGATCCTGCGCCGCGCCTTCGGCCTGGCCGGCGGTCTGCACGCGCCCAAGTATTTCCCGGCGCTGAACCACCGCGTGGCCTGGCCCTCGGCGCGCTGGGGCTCCATTCCGGTGGAGGGCGGCGTGAAGGCCGCGCACCGCCAGGAAATTGAAGGAGCCGAAGACCCGGCTGCGCGCCAGGCCGAGCTGGAGGCTTACTACAACCGCATCGGCTCGCCGTTTCGCACGGCGGAGAAGTTCGGGATCCTGGACATCATCGATCCGCGCGAGACACGCGCCTTTCTGTGCGACTGGATCGAGGACGCCTGGGAGGCCATGCTCGCCCGCCGCGTCGGGCGCGCTGTCTGAGCGCGTCGAACCACGGCCTTGTGCGTTTTCCCCCTGCATTTCATTTCAAACAATAGGAGACAAGCCATGATGTCATCTCTCGTCCGCCGCCTGTTGCGCCTGCCCGCACTCCTGGCCACCTGCGCCGCCGCCGTTGCCATGGCCCCCGCCATGGCCCAGCAGTGGGAGCCCACGCGCAAGGTGGAGCTGGTGGTGCCCTCCGGACCCGGCGCTGCGCTCGACGCCGCCGCGCGCGAAATGTTCAACCAACTGGAGAAGCGCAAGCTCGTGACGCAGCCGCTGGTGGTGTCCAACCGCTCGGGTGGCGCCGGGGCGGTCGCCCTGCAGACCCTGGAGCAGCACGCGGGCGACGCGCATTGGTTGTCCATCTTCACCACCGGCATGCTCAATGCCCGCGCCATCGGCAGCGTCTCCACGACGTACGAAGGCATGACGCCGCTGGTGGTCATGCTCGAAGAGGCGGTGGTGGTGGCGGTGCGCGCGGACTCGCCGATCCGCAATGCGGCGGACCTCGTCGCGCGGCTGACGACGGACCCGGAAGCCTTGTCCATCGGCGTGGCCACGGCGATCGGCAATCACATTCACGCCGGCATTGCCAAGCCACTGCAGGTGGGCGGCGTGAACATCGCCAAGTTGCGCGTCGTGCCGTTCAAGTCGTCGGCCGAGTCCATGACGGCGCTGCTGGGCGGTCACCTGGACGTGGTGGCGGCGAGCACGCCCAATGTCATCGCGAACATGCAGGCCGGCCGCATCCGCGTGATCGCCGTCGCCACGGGCGAGCGCCTGAAGGGCGCGCTGTCGTCGGTGCCGACCTGGACCGAACAGGGCGTGCCCGCCGTCTATGCCTCGGTGCAGGGTGTGTTGGGCCCCAAGGGCATGACGCGGGAGCAGGTGCGCTTCTGGGAGCAGGCCTTCCGCCAGGTGATCGAGAGCAGCGAGTGGCAGGAATTCGTCGCCAAGCAGAACTGGCGCCCGGTGTTCATGGGTTCGGCGGAGATGGCCAAGTACATGGAGACCGAATACGCCGCCACCAAGAAGCTGATCACCGAGTTGAAGCTGGACACGTCCGCCGCGAAGTGAAGCCATCCCGTTCCTGAAAGCGACCGATGTTCCAGAAGATCCTGATCGCCAACCGCGGCGAGATCGCGTGCCGCGTGGCGGCCACCGCGCGCCGCATGAGTTTGCGCACCGTGGCGGTGTATTCCGACGCCGATGCGCATGCCAGGCACGTGGCCGACTGTGATGAAGCGGTGCACATCGGCGCCAGCCCGGCGCGCGAGAGTTACCTGTGTTGGGAACGCATCATCGAGGCGGCCAAGGCCACCGGCGCGCAGGCCATCCACCCGGGCTACGGGTTCCTGAGCGAGAACGAGGCCTTCGCCCAGGCCTGCACCGAGGCTGGGCTGGTGTTCATCGGCCCGCCTGCATCGGCCATCCAGGCCATGGGTTTGAAAGCGGCGGCCAAGCAGTTGATGGAGCGGGCCGGCGTTCCGCTGGTGCCGGGTTACCACGGCGCCGACCAGGACCCCGAGCTGTTGCTGCGCGAAGCCACCCGCATCGGATTTCCGGTGCTGATCAAGGCCAGTGCCGGTGGCGGTGGCCGGGGCATGCGGGCCGTGGACAAGGCGGAGGACTTTCTGGCGGCCCTCGCCGCGTGCCAACGCGAAGCGAAAGGCGCCTTCGGCGACGACGCGGTGCTCATCGAGAAATACGTCCAGCGGCCGCGCCATATCGAAGTGCAGGTGTTCGGCGATGTCCACGGCCACTGCGTATCCCTCTTCGAGCGGGACTGTTCGGTGCAGCGGCGCCATCAGAAGGTGCTGGAAGAGGCGCCCGCGCCGGGCTTGTCCGACGCGATGCGCCGCCGCATGGGCGAGGCCGCCGTGGCCGCGGCGCGCGCGGTCAACTACGTGGGCGCCGGCACGGTGGAATTCATCGTCGAGCAGCGCGGGCAGGGCGAGATGGACTTCTTCTTCATGGAGATGAACACGCGCTTGCAGGTCGAACACCCGGTGACCGAGGCGATCACGGGGCTGGACCTGGTCGAGTGGCAGATCCGTGTCGCGAGGGGCGAGGCGCTGCCGCTCCAGCAGCACCAACTGCGCATGCACGGCCATGCCATCGAGGCGCGCATCTGCGCCGAAAACCCGGACAAGAACTTCCTGCCCGCCGCCGGGACGCTGCAGGTGTACCGCACACCACCGTGTGTGGCATTCCTTCCACCCGGCGAACCCGTACGTTCGCAGCCGATACGCATCGACTCGGGTGTGCGCGAGGGCGATCAAATCTCCCCGTTCTACGACTCCATGATCGGCAAGCTGATCGTGCACGGCGACACGCGCGAGCAGGCCCTGGCGCGCCTGGACGAGGCGCTGGGGCAGATGCATATCGTGGGCCTGAACACCAACGTGCAGTTCCTGCGCTACGTCGTGCGCAGCGACGCCTTCTCGCAATCCGATCTGGACACGGCGCTGATCCAGCGAGAGAAAGCAGCCGTGTTCAAGCAGGAGCCTGTGGGCCTGCCGATGGCCGCTGCCATCGCGGTTGCCCAGGCGCTGCTGGAGGAAGAGCGGAGCCATGAGGCGCAGAACGGCGACACCCGCGGCTTCGCCTTCGAATTCGGCGGCGCGCATGCTCAGGCGACGCTGACGGTTCTGCGCGATGGCGGCTTGCGGCTGGCGGTCGGCGGCACCAGCGGTGCGCTGGAGTTCCAGCAGGCGGGCGATGCGATCGACGTCCGCTTCAATGGCGAGCGCACATTGGCCCATGTGTACACGGCCGGCACCACGCGCCATGTGTTCACGCCGCGCGGTGCGGCCCGCATCACGGCGCTGGAGGAGGTTTCAGAAGGGGAGGTGGTTCATCCGCATCCATGAGGCCGAAGTTTGCTCAGGAGCGGCGCGAATCGCGGTCAATGCCATCGATGTCGCGGCACAAAAGAAAACGGCGCCTGTTGGGCGCCGTCATCATTTTCAAAGACAAGATCTTTTTGATCTTTCGGGAATCACAGTGGATTTCTGTGACTGGCTGATATCGCCAAAACCCCGTGTTAATCTTGGTGCCCAGGAGAGGACTCGAACCTCCACGATGTTACTCGCTAGTACCTGAAACTAGTGCGTCTACCAATTCCGCCACCTGGGCTTTCAGGAAAACCAGAAGTATAGCAGAGAAAAAGTGAACGAAAAAAACAGCCTGTTGGCCGAATTTGAAGGTGTCGTGTCCGGTCATCGCGACGGACATGGTTTTGTGATCCGCGACGATGGCCAGGCCGATATTTATCTCCCGTCGAACGAAATGCGGGCCGTGTTGCACAAGGACCGGGTCAAGGCCCGCATCGTGCGGCTGGACCGCAAAGGCCGCCCCGAGGGGCGTGTCACCGAGATCGTGGAACGCGCCGATTCGCCCATCATCGGGCGCTTGTTGCAAGAGAGCGGTGTGTGGCTGGTGGCGCCAGAAGACAAGCGCTACGGCCAGGACGTGCTGATTCCCAAAGGCGCTACCGGCTCGGCCAAACCGGGCCAGGTGGTGGTGGTGCAACTGACCGAACCGCCGGCGCTCTACGGCCAGCCCGTGGGCCGCGTGAAGGAAGTGCTGGGCGAGATCGACGACCCCGGCATGGAGATCGAAATCGCGGTGCGCAAGTACGGCGTGCCGCACGAGTTTTCGGATGCCGCGCTGGCGCAGGCCCGCGCGCTGCCCGACCATGTGCGGGGCCCCGATCACAAGCACCGCGTGGACCTGCGCGACGTGCCCTTGGTGACCATCGACGGCGAAGACGCGCGCGACTTCGATGACGCGGTGTACTGCGAACCGGCCAAGGTGGGCAAGGGCAAGGGCTGGCGCCTGCTGGTGGCCATCGCCGACGTGAGCCATTACGTGGAGACGGGCTCACCGATAGACGTGGATGCCTATGACCGCGCCACCTCGGTGTACTTTCCTCGCCGCGTCATTCCCATGCTGCCCGAGAAATTGTCCAACGGCCTGTGCTCGTTGAACCCGGGCGTGGAGCGTCTGTGCATGGTGTGCGACATGCTCGTCAACGCCAAGGGCGAGGTGCATGCGTACCAGTTCTATCCGGCGGTGATGTTCAGCCATGCGCGCATGACCTACACAGAGGTTGCTGCCATCCTGCAGAACACACGTGGGCCCGAGGCAGCTGCGCGCAAGGGGCTCGTGCCCTATCTGTTGAATCTGCACGACGTGTACCGTGCGCTGTTGACCGCGCGCGGCGAGCGCGGCGCGGTGGATTTCGAGACCACCGAAACCCAGATCGTCTGTGACGAATCGGGCCGCATCGAAAAGATCATTCCGCGCACCCGCAACGATGCGCACAAGTTGATCGAAGAGGCGATGCTCGCGGCCAACGTGTGTTCGGCCGACTTCATCAACCAGGGCAAGCACACCGGCCTGTTCCGTGTGCACGAAGGCCCGACGCCCGAGAAGCAGGAAATCCTGCGCAACTACCTCAAGGCCATGGGCGTTTCGCAGACCATCGGCGACAACCCCAAGCCGGCCGATTTCCAGCAGATCGCGCTCGCGACCAAAGACCGCCCCGAAGCACAGCAGATCCACACCATGCTGCTGCGCTCCATGCAGCAGGCGATCTACACGCCGATCAACAGCGGGCATTTCGGTCTGGCGTTCGAGGCCTACACCCACTTCACCAGCCCGATCCGCCGCTACCCGGACCTGTTGGTGCACCGGGTGATCAAGGCCATTCTGGCGCGCAAGCGCTACGAGCTGCCGACGCTGCCCACACCGGGCGAGGCGCACGCCAAGCTCAGCAAGCGCCTGGCCAGCCGTGTGAAACCGCCCGTTGCCGGCGAGCCGGTGAAGAAACCATCGGCTGACACCTTGGCCTGGCAGGCCGCCGGGTTGCACTGCAGTGCCAACGAACGGCGGGCCGACGAAGCCAGCCGCGACGTGGAGGCCTGGCTCAAGTGCAAGTACATGCGCGAGCACCTCGGCGAAGAGTTCAGCGGCGTGGTGACCTCGGTCACCAGCTTCGGCCTGTTCGTCACGCTGGATGCGATGTATGTCGAAGGTCTGGTGCACATCACCGAGCTGGGTGGCGAGTATTTCCGGTTCGACGAGGCGCGCCAGGAGTTGCGCGGCGAGCGCACCGGCATTCGCTATGCGTTGGGCAGCCGCGTGCAGGTGCAGGTGAGCCGTGTGGACCTGGATGGTCGGCGTATCGATTTCCGGCTGGTCAGCGGAAACGACGACCTCCTGCTGCGTGCCATGCGCGACAAGACCGGCGTGCCGGGTACGCCGGACGATGGCGCATCGGCTTCGCGTGCAGGCAAGACACGCCGAGGCAGGGACGCCAAGGCGCAGACGCGCCACGACGGTTCGCAACAGCAGCAGCCCGCGCCGGAGACGAAATCGGCGTCGCGCAAAGCCACGGGCAAGAAGCCGCAACGCGGCGGCGCACGCAGCACCGCGAGCCAGTCTCGAAAGAGTCGGCGCTGAGTCGAAGGAGGGATGACGGGCATGCCTCGTTCAACACACCCATCTCCCTCTGTGACGACGGCCCCTGCGATCAAGCCTGTACCGGCGTCGCGCCGCAAGAACGACGGGGTGGCGACCGAGCGGGCGCTGCGCATTGGCGTGTCGGCGCGCCTGTTGCACCGCGCCCCGCAGGAGCTGGGGTTTCGCAACAAGATCCTGCAGTACATCGAGCAGTCGTTGGCGCACTGGATCATGGAACACGGGGCCGTGGCGTTCATGGTGCCGGCGGTGGCCCACGACAGCAAACACGCGGCGCGCCATCTCAAGGTCGAGCAAGTGGTGCAGGAGCTGGATGCGCTGGTGCTGCAGGGTGGTGCTGACGTCGCGCCTCAGAGCTATGGCCAGACCCCGATGGACTCGCGTTGGCAGGGCGACGTGGTGCGCGACCGCTACGAGCTGGGGCTGCTGCGCACATTTCTCGCCCAGAAGAAACCCGTGCTGGGCGTGTGCCGCGGCGCCCAGTTGCTCAACGTGGCTTTTGGCGGCACGCTGTACCAGGACATCGCCACGCAATGTGCCGCCGCCCACGCCCATGTGGACACCGAGCTGTACGACCAACTCGAACACGACGTGACCTTCCTGCAAGGCACGGCATTGACCAGGCTGTATCCCAATGCGTCTCAGCTGCGTGTCACGAGCATCCACCACCAGGCGGTGGCCCAGTTGGGCAAGGGCATGGTGGTCGAGGCCGTGTCCACACTGGACGGCATGGTCGAAGCCATTCGCTGGACCGGCGATACCTATGCGAGGGGCGTGCAGTGGCACCCCGAGTTCCACCACGGCCGCGACGCCTTGGCCGACAGCTCACCGATCATGCTGGACTTTCTGGAGGCGTCGCGCGAGGCCGCGTTGGAGAGGTTGAAGCAGGGCCTTGAACCCGACCCCCGCATTCCCCGGGCGCCTCTGCGCTTTGTGGGGTCCTGAGCAAGGGGCTTGCGCCTCTAAACTCGTGCATCGCCATCCCACCCGCCTACGCCATGCGCATCGTCTTTTTTTTGCTTGAAACCTTCTTCTTTTTCCTGGTGGCGGCCGCGTTGCTGCGCGCCTGGATGAACCATCTGCGCATTCACATGTCGGCGCAGCCGGGTCGGTTCGCGATCGCGGTGACCAACTGGCTGGTGGCGCCGCTGCGGCGCGTGCTGCCCCGCGCACTGGCGCAGAGCCCGATCGACTGGGGCAGCCTGCTGGCCGCGGTTCTGCTTTGCATCGCGTATGGCGCGCTGTGGCTGCTGCTGGCGTCCAGCGTATCGGCGGCGCCGCTGTCCATGGAGGCGGCCATCGGCACGGTGGGGACCATGGCGGTGCGCATGCTGGTGCGCACCTTGTTGCAGGGCCTCATGCTGCTGTTGCTGGGCTATGCCATCCTGTCGTGGGTGCAGCCACATTCACCGGTGATGGCCACGCTGGATCGCCTCTGCGCGCCCATCTTGCGGCCGGTGCGCCGCGTGGTGCCTCTGGTGGGCGGGGTGGACCTGTCGGTGCTGCTGCTCATCATCCTGCTGCAGGTCGGGTTGATGTTGCTGGGCTGACGTCAATCGAGCGGCGTGACCCTGGCCGCGAGGCGGCTGGCGCTCAGACCGTGTGACGCGCCACCGTCCCATCGGTCGGCCAGCGCGCCATGGTGGAACACCGCATCGGCCACGCGCGCGAATGCGTGCGAAGGCGATGGGTGAGGGCGGGCCAGTGCGCCGCCGATCATGCCCGCCAGCACATCGCCCGTACCGGCGGTGGCCAGCGCGGCATTGCCCGATGGGTTGATGTGCGGCGTCTCGCCCGGCGCGGCGATCACGGTGCCCGAGCCTTTGAGCACGCACACCGACCCGAACCGATCTGCGATGGCTTGGGCTGCGCGCACGCGGTCGGCCATGACGGCGGCGGTGGTGCTCTCCAGCAAACGGGCGGCCTCCAGCGGGTGGGGCGTGAGCACGGTGGTCAGGCCACGGCCATGGCGGTGGCCGAGCAGGGTTTGCAGTGCCGGGTCGGTGGCGATGGCGTTGAGTGCATCGGCATCCAGCACCAGCGGGTTGGCGTGCGAGAGGACGCCGGGCAGCACCGCCGCCACGGAAGCACCCCCTCCGCAGCCGCACACCACGCTGGCGCTGCGCAGCACCCCGCGCTCGATCAGGCGGTCAATGTGGCGGAACATGAGTTCGGGGCACATCGGGTCCCATGCCACGGCGCTCTGCGCACTGCCTTCCAGCAAACCCACGAAGATGCGGCCCGCGCCGGCATGCAACGCGGCACGCGCGGCGAGGATGGCCGCGCCGGTCATGCCGGCGCCATCGACGGCCATGCCTTGGCCGCCGATCACGACCACATCGCCGTAGCTGCCTTTGTGGCTGGCATGGGCGCGGCGCGGTGGTGAGGTTGTGGTGCTGGTGCCGAGGCCAGAGAGCCATGCACTGGCCGCTGCGAGCGCGATGGGTGAGACGCCGAGATCGTCCAGCCACACGTCGCCCGCCGCGTCACGCCCCACGCCGGTGAAGAGGCCCGGCTTCAGTGTCAGCAGCGACAGCGTGTGGCGCGGCGCTGGCGCGACCGTGACCATATTGGCCAGCGGTGCCAGCACACCCGTGTCAGCGTCCAGTCCGCTGGGAAGATCGATGCTCAACACGGGCGCAGGGCTGTTGCGCAAGCGGTCCAGCCAGAGCGCCACAGGCCCTTCGAGCGAACGCACGAGGCCGATGCCGAAGAGTGCGTCGATGGCCAGGTCGGCATCGGCTGGCGGCGCGTCGCTGAACGTCACGCCTGCGTCGCGCGCGGCTTGCAGTGCCCATCGGGCATCGGCCGGCAGGCGGGCTTCGTCGTGAGCCGCGTGGGTCACAACCACCCGCTGTTCACCACCGCGTTCTTGCGCCCAACGGTGCAAATGGGTGGCGGCCACCAGGCCGTCACCGCCGTTGTTGCCGGGCCCGCAGGCGATCCAGATGCACCGGGCATGGGGCTGCAGCGCGAGCGCCAGGCGAGCCGCCGCCAGACCGGCGCGCGCCATCAGCGTGTGATCGGGCAGGGCGGCTGCCGCTTGCTGTTCGATGTGGCGCGTGGCGGCAGCGCCGTGCAGCGCCTCGCGGCGGTCGCCAGAGACCTGCCGAAGGCCGGCCTGTGATGTGAAGTCGGGCGTGCCCAATGCGTCGCTCCAGAGGATGTGGGAAGGTCGACGGCCACGCGGGCAGGGGACCCGCGTTCCATTTCAACACGTTTGCCCTCGCGCGGAGGGCGTCATCAACGGAAGGTTCAGAGGCCGAGGCGGCGCGGCGAACAACCCGCTACGCCCACATCGGGACTGCGGCCGGCCAGTTGGTCGGCCAGCACCCGCGCACTGCCGCACGCCATGGACCAGCCCGCGTTCCCGTGCCCCACGTTGAGCCAGACGCCGGGCAGCTTGCTGGCGCCCAGCGCGGGCAAGCCATCGGGCAGCGAGGCTTGCGCACCCTGCCATTCCTGAACGCTGCCCCGTGGGCCGCCCAGCCGCACGGCGCCGGGGAACCAGTCGGACAGCACCGCATAGAGCCGGCGCAAGGTGGTGGGCGACAGCTGACCCGTCGGGGTGCCGAAGTCGCTGCCACCGGCCACGCGGATGCGCTGGCCGAGGCGGGCGATCGAGACCCCGTTCGCGGCGTCCAGCACCGCCGATTGCGGCGCGTCCAGCGGCTCGCGCACCGCGGCACTGAGGGAGTGGCTGTGGATGGCCCGCACGGGCAGGCGCAGGCCGAGTGGCTGCAGCAAGGCCGCGCTGTGCAGGCCCGCGCAGACGATCACCGCGTCGAAACGCCGGGATTCACTGGGCGCGTGGGGTGCGGGGGGCTTGCCGCCGCCGGCCGCTGAAACACGCAATTCAACGCCCTGAGCAGCCTTTGCATCGATGGATTCCACCCGCGTGTTGAACGCGAAGTGGCAGCCCAGCTGGCGGGCCTCGTCCCGGATGGACAGCGCAAACTCACGGCAATTGGCCACCGCTTCGCCGGCCAGTTCGACCGCGCCATGGAGGGGCGTTTCGGGGTTCATCGCCGGCTCCAACGCGCGCGCCTGCTCGGCGGAGAGCTCGCGGTGCTGGATGCCGAGGTCCTTCATGTGCTGCAGCGCCGTTCGCGCCTGTTCTGCCTGGCGCGCCGTGCGCCAGAGCACCAGCATGCCCTGGCTGCGGTCGTGGTTGAGTTCCTGCTCTTCGGTGATGGACAGCAGCCGCTCCTGGCTGTAGCGCATCAATTGGTGGATCTGCTGATGCCGCGCGGGTTGGTATTCGCCGCGGCCGGCGCGCAGCCACCGCCACAGCCAGCGCCACTCTGCCCCGCGCGGCAGGTGTGCCAGCCGGAGACTGTCTGCGCGGCTCGACCAGGGCAAGTGCAGACTGCGCTCGGGCGTGTTCCAGGGGGCGGTCCAGCCGGCGGCGACCAGCGCGCCGCTGGCAAAGCTGGCTTCTTCCGCCACGGTGCTGCGGCGTTCGAACACCGTGACTTCGTGGCCATCGAGCGCGAGTTCAAAGGCGGTCGTGGTGCCCACCACGCCCGCGCCGACCACGGCGACTTTCAAGACCTACCCCGGCTGGGTGTGGAGTGGGACAGAGAGGGCAAGGCAGGGGGCATGGGGCGCGGAAGTAACGCGGAAGCGTGCCTGTGGACAGGCGTCGTTCCGCAAGAGCAGGGAAGGGGCAGGAGTGATCGGACTGCTATAATCGACGGGCTTTGCAGGTGGCCGGCCCGAACAACCGTTCGAGTGGCGCCTTGTGAAGCAAATCGCAAACCAGCCCAACCGGGTGTCGCCCGCAGCATCAGGACCTTCAACGGTCCGCCAAATGCCAAGGTGATCGGGGCTGGATTTTAGACTCAACCTCTGGAAAGTAATCACATGTCCATCTCCATGCGCGAAATGCTGGAAGCCGGTGTCCATTTCGGTCACCAAACCCGCTTCTGGAACCCCAAGATGGCGCCGTACATCTTCGGCCATCGCAACAAGATCCACATCGTCAACCTCGAAAAGACGCTGCCCCTGTTTGAAGAGGCCGCCAAATTCGTGCGCCAGCTCTCCGCCAACCGCGGCACCATCCTGATGGTGGGCACCAAGCGCCAGTCGCGCGACATCGTGGCCCAGGAAGCCCGTCGTGCCGGCGTTCCCTTCGTTGACCAGCGTTGGCTCGGCGGCATGCTGACCAACTTCAAGACGGTCAAGACCTCGATCAAGCGCCTCAAGGACATGCAGGCCCAGAAAGAAGTCGGTCTGGACAGCATGAGCAAGAAAGAGCAGCTGATGTTTGCTCGCGAAATGGAAAAGCTCGAGAAGGACATCGGCGGCATTCAGGACATGAATGCACTGCCCGACGCCATCTTCATCATCGACGTGGGCTTCCACAAGATCGCCGTGCTCGAAGCCCAGAAGCTGGGCATTCCGCTGGTGGGCGTGGTCGACACCAACCACTCGCCTGTGGGCATTGACTACGTCATCCCCGGCAACGACGACTCGGCCCGCGCCGTGGCCCTGTACGCCCGTGGCATCGCCGACGCCATCATCGAAGGCCGCAGCAACGCGGTGAACGATGTCGTCAAGGCTGTCGCGGCCGAAGGCTCCGACGAGTTCGTGGAAGTCAAAGAAGGCGCTTCCGCCTGAGTCTGTCTTTCCTCCGAAAGAGGGGCTCTTGTGGCCCCTTTTTTGTAAGACAAGCAACCGATCATTGAGCATGCCGCTGGCTTCTGTGGAGGCGCGGCAGAAAACGGAGAAACAAAATGGCAATTACCGCAAGCATGGTCGCTGAACTGCGCGCCAAGACCGACGCGCCCATGATGGAGTGCAAGAAGGCACTGACCGAAGCCGATGGCGACATGGCCAAGGCCGAAGAGCTGCTGCGTGTCAAGCTCGGCACCAAGGCCGGCAAGGCCGCCAGCCGCGTCACCGCCGAAGGCGTGGTGACCAGCTTCATCAATGGCAACACCGGCGCCATGGTCGAAGTCAACTGCGAAACCGACTTCGTCACCAAGAACGACAGCTTCCTGGCACTGGCCAATGCTGCCGCCAAGCTGGTGGCCGAGCAAAACCCGGCCGACCTCGACGCCTTGGGTGCACTCGCCTACAGCCAGGACGGCTTCGGCCCCACGCTGGAAGAAGTGCGCAAGGGCCTGATCGGCAAGATCGGCGAGAACATGAGCTTCCGCCGCTTCAAGCGCTACAGCGGCGGTGGCAAGGTCGCCGGCTATCTGCATGGCACCCGCATCGGCGTGCTGGTGGAATTCGATGGTGAGGAAACGCCCGCCAAGGACACCGCGATGCACATCGCCGCCATGAAGCCCGTGGCCCTGACCAGCGCCGACGTGCCTGCCGAGCTGATCGAAAAAGAGCGCTCGGTTGCGACCGCCAAGGCCGCCGAGTCCGGCAAGCCCGCCGACATCGCCGCCAAGATGATCGAAGGTTCGGTGCAGAAGTACCTCAAAGAGGTGTCGCTGTTCAACCAGCCTTTCGTCAAGAACGACAAGCAGACGGTCGAGCAGATGCTCAAGGCCGCTGGCACCACGGTGAAGGGCTTCGCGCTCTACGTGGTGGGTGAAGGCATCGAGAAGAAGGTCGACGACTTCGCTGCCGAAGTCGCGGCCCAGGTCGCGGCCGCCAAGGGCGGTTGATCCGTTCAGGCTGACACACCACAACGGGCCGCAAGGCCCGTTGTGCCGTGTGGACCTGTATTTTTTGGTTTTTCCCCGGCAGGCGGGCGCGATGTCCTCGCTACACTTGCCGGCTGAATCTTTTTTATCGATATCCTGAAAGTCGCCCATGCCAGCCTACAAACGGATTCTGCTGAAACTGTCGGGAGAGGCCCTCATGGGCGATGACGCTTTCGGCATCAACCGGGCCACCATCGTGCGCATGGTGGAAGAAATCGCTGAGGTCACGCGCATGGGTGTGCAAGTGGCCATCGTCATCGGTGGCGGCAACATCTTCCGCGGCGTGGCGGGTGGTGCCGTCGGCATGGACCGCGCCACGGCCGACTACATGGGCATGCTGGCCACCGTGATGAATTCGCTTGCGCTGGCCGACTCCATGGACAAGGCCGGCCTGGTTGCGCGTGTGATGTCGGCAATCGCCATCGAGCAGGTGGTGGAGCCCTATGTGCGCCCCAAGGCGCTGCAGTACCTTGAAGAAGGCAAGGTGGTGGTGTTCGCTGCCGGCACCGGCAATCCGTTCTTCACGACCGACACGGCCGCGGCCTTGCGCGGTGCCGAGATCGGTGCGGAGATCGTGCTCAAGGCCACCAAGGTCGATGGCGTCTATTCTGCCGACCCCGATAAGGACCCCAACGCGACGCGCTACGCCACGATCTCGTTCGATGAGGCCATGGGCAAGAACTTGCAGGTTATGGACGCCACCGCTTTCGCGCTTTGCCGTGACCAGAAGCTGCCGATCAAGGTGTTCTCCATTCTCAAACCTGGCGCGCTGCGCCGGGTGGTACAGGGCGGCGATGAAGGCACGCTGGTTCACGTTTGATGCCGTTGTGGCATCCTATTTTTCGTTGCATTGAGGAGTATTCATGAGCACCGACGACGTCCGTAAAACCGCTGAGCACAAGATGCTTCAATCGGTGGAATCGCTCAAGAGTGGACTGACAAAAGTGCGCACGGGGCGTCCGAACCCCGCGCTGCTGGACACCGTTCACGTCGACTACTACGGCTCCATGCTGCCGCTGTCGCAGGTGGCCAACCTGACCCTGCTGGACGCACGCACCATCGGTGTGGCGCCGTGGGAAAAGGGCATGGGCGCCAAGATTGAAAAAGCCATTCGCGAGTCGGACCTCGGTTTGAACCCCTCGAGCCAGGGCGACCTGATCCGCGTGCCGATGCCGCCCATGACCGAAGAGCGCCGCAAGGAGCTCACCAAGGTGGTGCGCAACGACGGCGAAGCCGCCAAGATCGCGATTCGCAACCTGCGGCGCGACGCCAACGAAGCGGTGAAGAAACTGGTCAAGGAGAAGCTGGCGTCGGAAGACGATGACCGCCGCTCGCAGGAAGACATCCAGAAGCTCACCGATCGCATGATCAACGAAGTGGACCGCCTGGTGGCATCCAAAGAGCAGGACATCCTGGCGGTCTGATCCGTCTGCGTGCCCACCGTCCAACCGAACATGGCTTCACCAACGTCATCCCCTATCGAGCAGGGCAAACTGCCTGGCCACGTGGCCATCGTCATGGATGGCAACGGCCGTTGGGCTCAGAAGCGGTGGTTGCCACGTGTCGCAGGGCACAAGCAAGGCGTGGAGTCGCTGCGTGGCATCGTCAAGGCGTGCATCGAGCGTGGCGTGCCTGTGCTGTCCGTGTTTGCCTTTTCGTCCGAGAACTGGAACCGGCCGGCCGAGGAAGTGTCCGGCCTCATGGACTTGCTCGTGATGGCGCTCTCGCGCGAGGTGCCCAGCCTGGAAAAAAGCGGTGTGAGGCTGCATTTTCCCGGGGACCGCAGCGGCCTGTCGCCGCGCGTGGTGCAAGGCCTGGAGGCCGCCGAGCGCGGCACCGCCCACAACAGCAAGCTGATCCTGAACGTGTGTTTCAACTATGGCGGTCGTTGGGACGTGGTGCAGGCCGCGCGGCGCCTGGCAGAGCAGGGCGTCGAGATCACCGAGGAAAGCCTGTCGCAGGCGACCGCGCTGTCCCATGTGGGCGACCCGGATCTGCTGATCCGCACCGGTGGCGAACTGCGCATCAGCAACTTTTTGCTCTGGCAATCGGCCTACACCGAGCTGGTGTTCACCGAATGCCTCTGGCCGGATTTTGACGCTGCCGAACTGGACCGTGCCTTCGGCGAATTCGCCCGGCGCGATCGCCGCTTCGGGCGGACCGCCGAGCAGCAGGCCGATGCGCAGCCTGCGGCGGGCAAGCGACATGCTTAAGCAGCGGATCATCACGGCCGTGCTGTTGCTGGCCGTTCTGCTGCCCGCGCTGTTCTACCCGTCGATCGAACCCTTTGCCGCATTGACCTTGCTGTTGATCGTGGCGGGCGGCTGGGAATGGTCCCGACTCAATGGATTCGGTTCATCCCTGTCCCTGGCTCTGGGCGTCGGTCTGGGCGCGTTGATGGTGTGCGTCTGGCTCATGGGCGGTCTGAACTGGTCGCTGCGCCCCCTGTGGTTGGCCCTTGGCGCGCTGTGGGTGGCCCTCGCGGTGGTGATGCTGCGGCGTGGCGTCAAGGGCTGGGGTCAGTGGCCTGCCGGTCTGCGCCTGTGCATCGGTCTGGTGGTGATTGCCTGTGCCTGGTTGGCGATGGTGCAGGCGCGCCAGATCGGTCTGGGTTTTCTGCTCTCCGTGCTGTGCCTGGTCTGGATGGCGGACGTCGCGGCCTATTTCGGGGGCAAGGCTTTTGGCAAACGCAAGCTGGCGCCCAACATCAGCCCGGGCAAGAGCCAGGAGGGCGCGGTCAGTGGCCTGTTGGGCGTCATCCTGCTCGCCGCGTGCTGGCTCCTGGTGGATCCCCAAGGCGGCAGTCTGTACGCCAGGCTCTGGGCCATCGGGCCCGCGTGGGCCGTGCTCGGTGTGGTGTTCCTCGTCGCCATGAGTGTCGTGGGCGACCTGGTGGAGTCGCTGGTCAAGCGCAGCGCCGGTGCCAAGGATTCCAGCCAGTTGTTGCCCGGACATGGCGGCGTCCTGGACCGGGTGGATGCGCTCTTGCCGGTGTTGCCGCTGGCCATGATGCTCATCACAATTTGAATCCATGACCCACCGTCCCCAAGCCGTCACCATTCTGGGCTCCACGGGCTCCATCGGCACCAGCACGCTGGACGTCATCGCGCGCCATGCGGAGCGCTACAGCGTGTTCGCGTTGACCGCGGCCACACAGGTAGACGCGATCCTCGCGCAGTGTCAGCAGTTCCATCCGCGCTACGCCGTGATGGCCAGCCCGGTGCATGCGCAGCAACTTGCCCAGCGCGTGCGCGAACTCGGCCTGAAGGTGGAGGTGCTTTCCGGTCCGAAGGCGTTGTGTGATGTCAGCGAAGTCCCTGGGGTGGATGCCGTGATGGCCGCCATCGTCGGTGCCGCGGGCCTCGCGCCGAGCCTGGCTGCGGCGCGTGCGGGCAAGAAATTGTTGTTGGCCAACAAAGAGGCGCTGGTGGTCGGCGGCGCGTTGTTCATGCAAGCGGTGCACGAAGGTGGTGCTACCTTGCTGCCCATCGACAGCGAACATTCGGCTGTGTTCCAGTCCTTGCCCGAGGATCCCGCCACGTGGTCACGCCGGGTGGAGAAAATCGTGCTGACCGCATCGGGCGGGCCTTTCCGCGAACGCGACCCCGGTACCTTGCGCGAGGTCACGCCGGAACAGGCGTGTGCCCATCCGAACTGGGTGATGGGTCGCAAGATCTCGGTCGATTCGGCCACCATGATGAACAAGGCGCTGGAAGTCATCGAAGCCAGTTACCTTTTCGGCATGCCGGGCGATCAGATCGAGGTGGTGATCCACCCGCAGAGCGTGATCCATTCGATGGTGCAATACACCGATCGCTCGGTGGTGGCGCAACTGGGTACGCCGGACATGCGCGGGCCCATTGCCTATGGCCTGTCCTGGCCTGAGCGCATCGTGTCAGGCGCTGCCGCGCTCGATTTCGCCAAGCTCGGTTCGCTGAGCTTCGAGGAGCCCGACGACCGGCGTTTTCCAGGCCTGCGCCTGGCATGGGACGCACTCGCCGGGCCCACCGGCACCACCGCCGTCCTGAATGCCGCCAACGAAGTGGCGGTGGACGCGTTTCTGGGCCGGCGCCTTCGCTTCGACCAGATTCACGCGATCAATCATGCAACTTTGCAGGCCTTGAGTCCCTCCAAGCCTCACAGCCTCGATGACCTTCTGGCGATCGATGCCGAAGCACGTGCCGTGGCGCAGGCCGGGGTCGACCGGTTGACGGTCTGATCTCCGCGCCGGCGGGCTGAGGCCCCTCCCGTTTTCAATCGAACTCCTCATGCTCACACTTGTTGCTTTCGTGGTGGCCCTGGGTCTGCTGATCGCCGTGCACGAGTACGGCCACTACCGCGTGGCGGTGGCCTGCGGCGTGAAGGTCCTGCGCTTCTCGGTGGGGTTTGGCAAACCGCTGCTGACCTGGCGCAAGAAGGGCAGCCCGACCGAATTCGTGCTCTGCGCGCTGCCCTTGGGTGGCTACGTGCGCATGCTCGATGAGCGCGAAGCGCCTGTGGACGAAGCCGAACGGCATCTCGCGTTCAACACGCAACCCTTGCGCTCGCGTGCCGCCATCGTGGCCGCCGGCCCCGCGGCCAACCTGTTGCTGGCCATCGCGATCTACGCGCTGGTGAACTGGACCGGTGTGGACGAGCCCAAGCCGATCCTGGCCACGCCGGTGGCGGGCTCGGTGGCCGAACGCGCGGGCTTGCACGGCGGCGAATGGGTGGCCGAAGCGGGCGCTGCCGACGCCGAGGCCAGTGCGGTGGGATCGTTCGAAGACCTGCGTTGGCGTCTGACGCAGGCCGCGCTGTCCAGCGACGACATCACCTTGTGGGTGGCCCCGCGCGAAGGTGGGGCCACGCGCCCCGTGCGGCTGGCGCTGAGCGAGCTGGACGTTCGCGAAGCCGATGCCGCGCTGTTCCAGCACATCGGCATCACCGGCCCATGGAGTACGCCCGTGGTGGGCGAGATCATGGCCGGCGGCGCTGCCGCGGCGGCAGGCCTGCGCGAGGGCGACGTGGTGCGTCGTGTCGATGACCAGCCGGTGGGCGATGGGCAAAGTTTGCGCGCCCGCATTCGCGCCGCGAGCGGCCCCGCGGGGGAGCCGATCGAACAGCGTTGGGATATCGTGCGCAACGGCCAGGCGATGGTCCTGACGGTCAAGCCCGTGCCCGAACAGCAGGCTGGGGTGTGGGTCGGGCGCGTGGGGGCCTACATCGGCGCCATGCCCGAAATGATGACCGTGCGGCTGGGACCTGTGGATGGCTTGGTGCAGGGCGTGGTGCGCACCTGGGAGGTCTCGTGGCTGACGCTCAAGATGATGGGGCGCATGCTCATCGGAGAGGCCTCGGTCAAGAACCTCAGCGGCCCGCTCACGATCGCCGATTACGCGGGCAAGTCGGCCAGTCTTGGTATCACGTCTTACCTGCTGTTTCTCGCGCTCATCAGCGTGAGTTTGGGCGTGCTCAATCTGCTGCCGCTGCCGGTCCTCGATGGTGGACACCTGATGTATTATCTTTGGGAGGGTGTCACTGGGCGCAGCGTGTCTGATGTCTGGATGGAGCGCCTGCAGCGAGGGGGTGTCGTGGTTCTCATGGCACTCATGTTCGTCGCCTTGTTCAACGATGTGGCCCGCCTGGCTGGCTGAACGCTTCCTTTCCATGAAAAAAAACTCTTTCGGTCTTCGCGGCCTGACCCTTTCTGCGCTCGCGACGGCCCTGCTTTCGGCCCTTCCAGCTTGGGCCGTTGACCCTTTCACCTTGCGCGACATCCGTGTCGAAGGCTTGCAGCGCGTGGAGCCCGGCACGGTGTTCGCATCGCTGCCGTTTCGCATTGGCGACCAATACAACGACGACCAGGGCTCGACCGCGATCCGCTCGCTGTTCGGCCTGGGCTTGTTCAGCGACGTGCGCCTGCAGATCAATGGCGACGTGCTGGTCGTGATCGTTGAAGAGCGGCCGACCGTGGCCGACATCGGCTTCTCCGGCATCAAGGAATTCGACGAAGACGTGCTGAAGAAGGCCTTGCGCGACATCGGCCTGACCGAGGGCCGGCCGTTCGACAAGGCATTGGCCGACCGCGCCGAGCAGGAACTCAAGCGCCAGTACATCAACCGCAGCATGTACGCGGCTCAGGTGGTGACCACGGTCACGCCGGGCGAGCGCAACCGGGTCAACCTGAACTTCAGCGTGGTCGAGGGCGACATCGCCAAGATCAACGAAATCCGCGTCGTGGGCAACCAGGCGTTTTCCGAGTCGACCCTGCGCAACCTGTTCGATCTCGACACCGGTGGCTGGCTGAGCTGGTACACCAAATCCGATCGCTACTCGCGTGCCAAACTCAACGCCGACCTCGAAACCCTGCGCTCCTACTACCTCTCGCGCGGCTACCTCGAGTTCCGTATCGACTCGACCCAGGTCGCCATCTCACCCGACAAGGAACACATGTCGGTCACCATCAACATCACCGAAGGTGATCGTTACGTGGTGAAGTCGGTGGCACTGGAAGGCCAGTACCTCGGCCGGGAAGAGGAGTTCAAGTCTCTCGTGACGATGCGCGCGGGCCAGGCCTACAACGCCGAGGACGAAACCAGCACCGTCAAGGCCTTCACCGACTACTTCGGCGCCTTTGGCTACGCCTTCGCGCAGGTCGAGCCCACGCGGGACGTCGATCGCGTGAACAAGCAAGTGTCTTTCGTGATCCGTTCGCAGCCGGCGCGCCGTGTGTACGTGCGCCGCATCAACGTCGAAGGCAACAACCGCACGCGTGACGAAGTCATTCGCCGCGAGTTCCGCCAGCTGGAATCGGCCTGGTACGACAGCGACCGCATCCGCCTCTCGCGCGACCGCGTGGACCGTCTGGGCTTCTTCACCTCGGTCGAAGTCGACACGCAGCCCGTGCCGGGCACGCCCGATCAGGTGGACATGAACATCACGGTGGCCGAAAAGCCCACCGGCAACCTCACCCTCGGTGCGGGTTACTCGCAGGCCGAAAAGCTGTCGCTCATTGCCGGCATCCGGCAGGAGAACGTGTTCGGCTCCGGCAACTACCTCGGCATCGACGTCAACACCAGCGACTTCAACCGCCAGGTCGTCGTGAGCACGGTGGACCCGTATTTCACCGCCGATGGCATCTCGCGCGCCATCGATGTGTTCTACCGCACCACCACGCCGTACTCGCAGCAGGGCGGTGACTACCGCCTCGTCACGCCCGGCGCGAGCATCAAGTTCGGTGTGCCGTTCACCGAGCAGGACACCGTGTTCTTCGGCATCGGTGTCGAGCAGACCCGCATTGATGCCGGTACCGGGCTGCCACAGGCCTACGCTCAATACACGAATGACTTTGGCGAATCCAGCACGTCGGTGCCCCTGACCCTTGGCTGGTCGCGCGATGGGCGGGACAGCGCCCTGGTGCCCACGCAAGGCCGCCTGCAGCGCTTCAACACCGAGCTGGGCGTGGCGGGGGACACCCGCTATGTCAAGGCCAACTACCAGTTCCAGCAGTACTTCCCGTTGAGCAAGCAGTACACGCTCGCCTTCAACGGTGAGATCGGCTACGGCAAGGGCCTGGGCGGCCGCCCGTATCCGCTCTTCAAGAACTTCTACGGCGGTGGTTTGGGGTCCGTGCGTGGCTTTGACCAAGGCACGTTGGGCCCGACCTCCAAAATTTTGACTGGCGTCTCCGCAGACCAGGAAGTCAACATCGGTGGCAACCGCAGTCTGGCGCTCAGCGCCGAGTTCATCACGCCCTTCCCGGGGGCTGGCAACGACCGTACCTTGCGCATGTTCGGGTTTGTGGACGTGGGCAACGTGTACGGCGACAATGACAACCGTCCGAATGCGCGCGACCTGCGTGCTTCCGTGGGGGTAGGCTTGAGCTGGATCTCGCCTGTTGGCCCCCTGCGCTTCGCTCTGGCCCACCCTATCCGCAAATTCCCTGGCGATAGAATCCAGAAATTCCAGTTTCAGATCGGAACCTCCTTTTGATGAAGACTTTTTACCGAATTTTCAACCGACGCCTCGTGCTGGCGGCAGGCCTGAGCCTGCTGACCCTGGCTGCGACGGCGCAGGACCTGCGCATCGGCGCTGTGAACCTCGAACGCATCTTGCGTGAAGCCAATCTCGCCAAGACGGCGCAGACCAAGCTGGAGCGCGAGTTCTCCGCCAAGGAGAAGGAAATCCAGGGCCTTGCGGCCCAGCTGAAGACCGCTTCCGAGAAGTTCGAGCGAGAAGCGCCTACGTTGCCCGAGGCGCAGCGCGGCACGCGCCAGCGCCAGCTGGTCGATCAGGACCGTGAGTTCCAGCGCAAGCAACGCGAATTCCAGGAAGACCTCGCCCTGCGAAAGAACGAAGAATTGCAAACGGTCGTTGACCGCGCCAACCGCGTGATCAAGCAAGTGGCCGAGGCCGAAAAATACGACTTCATCATCCAGGAAGCCGTGTACATCAACCCCAAGCACGACATCACCGACAAGGTGCTCAGCGGCTTGAACGGCGGCAAATAAGCCGTTCGGGACCCCACGTGTCGAGGCCTCTGGGCGAGATTGTTGATGCCCTGGGTGGTACGCGGCACGGTTCGCCCGACCTGTTGATCGAACGCCTGGCCCCCGTGGCCACGGCGGAGCAGGGCGACTTGGCCTTCGTGGCCCAGGCCCGTTACGCCAGCCAGATCGAAACCACGGCGGCCAGTGTCCTGATTGTTCCGCCTGCCTTGCAGGCCCAGGCCCTTGCACGTGGCGCCTGCATCGTCTCGGACGACCCTTATCTCTACTTTGCGCGGCTAACCCAATGGTGGCGTCGGCAGCACGACCCGGCCCCCACGCCTTTCATCGATCCCTCGGCCAGCATCCACCCGTCTGCCCATCTGGGCGAGGGCGTCAGCGTGGGCCCGTTTGCCGTGATCGGAGCCGACGTGCATCTGGACCGCGGCGCGCGCGTTGGCGCGCACGTCGTGCTCGGTGCGGGCGCGCGGGTGGGGCAGGACACCGTGCTGCATCCCAGGGTCACGATCGGCGAGCGTTGCGTGCTGGGCGAGCGCTGCACCGTGCACCCGGGCGCGGTGATCGGCGCCGATGGTTTCGGCTTCGCGCCGCACGCGGGCGAGTGGGTCAAGATCGAGCAACTCGGAACGGTGCGCATCGGCAATGATGTGGATATCGGCGCCAATACCTGCATCGACCGTGGCGCGTTGGGCGACACCGTGATCGAGGACGGCGTCAAGCTCGACAACCTGATCCAGATCGGCCACAACGTGCGCGTGGGCAAGCACACCGCCATGGCGGGGTGCGCAGCCGTGGCAGGCAGCGCCACCATCGGCGCACATTGCACGATCGGCGGCAGGGCATCGGTGCTGGGGCATCTCACGCTCGCAGACGGCGTGAACGTGTCAGCGCTCTCCGTGGTCACGCGGTCCCTGCTCAAGCCGGGTCACTACACCGGCTTCTTTCCCATCGACGACAATGCGAGCTGGGAAAAGAACGCCGCTTCTCTCAAGCAACTCAATCGCATGCGCGAGCGCCTCAAGGCCGTGGAGCAAGCGATGGAGCATGCGCTCAAAAACAATTCAACGCCATGATGGACATCCACAAAATTCTCAAGCAGCTGCCGCACCGTTACCCCTTCCTGCTGGTGGACCGCGTGCTGGAACTGGACAAGGGCAAGAGCATCAAGGCGCTGAAGAACGTGACCATCAACGAACCGTTTTTTAGTGGCCATTTCCCGCACCGCCCGGTCATGCCGGGCGTACTCATGCTGGAAGCCATGGCGCAGGCCGCTGCCTTGCTGGCTTTCGACACCATGGGCGCTTCGCCCGACGACAAGACGGTGTACTACTTCGCCGGTATCGACGGTGCTCGCTTCAAGCGCCCGGTCGAGCCCGGTGATCAACTGATCATGGACGTCACGCTGGACCGCATGAAGGCCGGTATTTTCAAATTCAAAGGCATCACTCGCGTGGGTGATCAGGTGGCATGCGAGGCCGAGTTGATGTGCACCGTGCGCTCCATCGCCTGACCATGCTGGAGGGCGTTTCGTGTCTTTGATTCATCCCACCGCACTGGTGGACTCGGCCGCCGAACTCGACAGCTCGGTCAGCGTCGGTCCCTACACGGTCATCGGCCCTCATGTGAAGGTCGGCGCGGGCACCACCATTGGCGCCCACTGCGTGATCGAAGGTCACACCACCATCGGTCGCGACAACCGGATCTTCCAGTTCAATTCGCTGGGTGCGATTCCGCAGGACAAAAAGTACGCGGGCGAGCCCTGCGAGCTGGTCATCGGCGACCGCAACACCATCCGCGAGTTCTGCACCTTCAACATCGGTTCGCCCGGTGACCGCGCCGTGACCCAGGTCGGCGACGACAACTGGATCATGGCCTACGTGCACCTGGCGCACGACTGCGTGGTCGGCAACCACACGATCTTCGCCAACAACTCGCAACTGGCGGGCCACGTGGTCGTCGACGACTGGGTGATCCTGGGCGGATTCACCGTGGTGCACCAGTTCGTGCGCGTGGGTGCACATGCCATGACGGCGATGTGTTCCTTGCTGTTCGCCGACCTGCCGCCGTTCGTGATGTGCCAGGGCCAACCTGCACAAGCGCGCTCGATGAACTTCGAAGGCCTGCGCCGCCGCGGCTTTTCGCCCGAGCGTGTCGCGGCCGTGAAGGGCATGCACAAGGCGCTCTATCGGGACGACCTCAAGCTGGATCAGGCGGTGGAGCGCATCCGCGGCCTGACCGACAAGACGCCCGAGGCCGCGCCGGACGTGGCCATGATGCTGGATTTCCTCGGGCAGGTGTCGCCCCAGCGCGGCATCGTCCGCTGAGGCGCCCGCATGACGCCTTCCAAACGCTTTGCCCTGGTGGCGGGCGAGACATCGGGCGATCTGCTGGCGGGTTTGCTGCTCGGCGGCGTGCGGCAGCGCTGGCCTGATCTGCAGTCGTTCGGCATTGGTGGCGCGCAGATGGCGGCGCAAGGATTCAACGCCTTGTGGTCCAGCGAAAAACTGGCGGTGCGCGGCTATGTGGAAGTGCTTCGCCATTACCGCGAGATCGTGAACATCCGCTCGCAGTTGCAGCAGCGTCTGTTGACCACGCAGCGACCCGACGTGTTCATCGGCGTGGACGCCCCCGACTTCAACCTCGATCTGGAAGCCAATCTGAAGGCCGACGGCGTGCGCACGGTGCATTTCGTGTGCCCGTCCATCTGGGCCTGGCGCGCGGAGCGGGTGGAAAAAATCCGCCGCAGTGCCGACCACGTGCTGTGCATCTTTCCCTTCGAACCCGAGTTGCTGGCGCAGCACGGCATTGCCGCTACCTACGTCGGGCATCCGCTGGCCAACGTGATTCCGCTGGTGCCAGACCGCGCGGCGGCACGCGCCAAGCTCGGCCTGCGTGAAGACGACACCGTGGTCGCGATCTTGCCGGGCAGCCGCGCCTCTGAAGTGCAGTACCACGCGCGGGCATTCTTCGAAGCCGCTGCGCTGTTGCTGCGCGCGCGCCCGGGCATGCGTTTCGTGGTGCCCGCCGTGCCGGCGCTGCGGGAGCGCATCGAGGCCGACGCGCGGGCCGTGGGCCTGGGCGAGGCGCTCAGCGTGATTCCAGGCCAATCGCACACCGTGCTGGCCGCGTGCGATGTGACGCTGATCGCCAGCGGCACCGCCACACTCGAGGCCGCGTTGTTCAAGCGCCCGATGGTGATCGCCTACAACATGAACTGGGTGACCTACCAGATCATGCGCCGCAAGCACTTGCAGCCGTGGATCGGCCTGCCCAACATTCTGTGCGGTGAGTTTGCGGTGCCGGAGTTGGTGCAGCACGCGATGACCCCGCAGGCTTTGTCGCAAGCGGTGCTGGACTGGCTCGACGCACCGGAGAAAATCAAGGCTCTGGAGCAGCGCTTCACCACGTTGCACCACACGCTGCAACGAGACACCGCTCAACTGGCCACCGATGCGATCGAACAAGTTCTTGAAAGCTGAACAGGCCCGCCTGGTCTGGGACACGCCCGGGCTGTTGGCGGGTGTGGACGAGGCTGGGCGTGGACCGCTGGCCGGGCCGGTCGTGGCCGCAGCGGTGATCCTCGACGAACGTGTGCACATCAAGGGGCTGGCGGATTCCAAGCAGCTCACCGAGGCACGGCGCGAGCGCCTCTACGACGAGATCCGCGCCAAGGCGCTGTGCTGCAGCGTGGCGCAAGCCAGCGTGGAAGAGATCGACCAACTCAACATCCTGCAAGCCACCATGCTGGCCATGCGCCGTGCCGTGCTCGGCCTGCGGCTCAAGCCGAACAAGGTGCTGGTGGACGGCAACCGGCTGCCGTCCCTGGACGTGCTGGCCGAAGCCATCGTCTCGGGCGATGCGCTGGTGCCTTCGATTTCCGCCGCATCCATCCTGGCCAAGGTCACGCGCGATCGGCTGCTGTGCGAGCTGCATCTGCTGCACCCCGAATACGGCTTCGACCGCCACAAGGGCTACGGCACGGTGCAGCACATGCAGGCCCTGAAGATGCACGGTGCGATAGCGGTGCACCGCCGCTCGTTCGCCCCGGTGGCGCGCGCGCTGATGGTGGTGGCGCCCGAACCCGACGCCGCACCATGACCGCCACACCCCACGCGATCAGCTCGCGCGACAACCCCTTGCTCAAGCGCCTGCGCCTGCTCGCGCACGACAGCACGGCCTACCGCAAGCTCGGCCAGGTGTGGCTGGAGGGCGATCACCTTTGCCGCGCGCTGTTGGCACGCGGGCAGCGGCCGGTGACGGCAGTGTTCACCGAGTCCTTCTGGGTTCAGGCCCCTCACGACCTGCGCGATGCGGCCGACCATGTTGTCACCGTGCCGGACGGGCTCATGGCAGGCATCAGCGGGCTGGAGTCGCCTGCCGGTGTGGGCTTCGTGTGGGCCTTGCCCGAAGCGGCATCGGTGCAGGCCGGCGTGGCCACCGTCGTGCTGGATCGCCTGCAGGATGCAGGCAATGTCGGCTCGATCCTGCGCAGCGCCGGGGCGTTCGGTTTTCACCAGGTGGTTGCTCTGAAGGGCACGGCCGCGCTCTGGTCGCCCAAGGTGGTGCGCGCGGGCATGGGCGCGCACTTCGGTCTGCGCCTGGTGGAAAGCCTTTCGCCCGACGATGTCGAAGTTCTCGGCGTGCCCTTGATCGTCACCAGTTCGCACCGAGGTCACTGGTTGCACGAAGCCCGCCTGCCATGGCCCTGCGCCTGGGTGTTGGGGCATGAAGGGCAGGGCGTGAGCACGGCGCTGGAGGAACTCGCGGCCCATGCGGTGCGCATTGCGCAGCCGGGGGGCGAAGAGTCGCTCAACGTGGCCGCCGCGGCGGCGATTTGTTTGCACGCAAGTGGTGCGCAACAGGGCACATCGGGCCAGAGCGCGGGTCGCCAGACGCTATAATTCCGGGGTTTACCCGCAATCGGCGCAACCCCTGCGCGCCCCGGCTTTTCACCCCAGGTTTTTTGCTCTGTTTTCAGCTCCGGCACACGTCGGTGCGAGGCAGATGCGAGGCCTGCGCGGCACCTGCCGCCGGCGCGAGGATGTTGCAGCCCCCACTCTGGAGAATTCCGTGCTTCCCGTCCACCCGAAAGCCCTTCTCGCGCTCGCCGACGGCACGGTCTTTACAGGCATTTCCATTGGCGCCGCCGGCCAGACCACGGGTGAGGTCGTTTTCAACACCTCGCTCACCGGCTACCAGGAAATCCTCACCGATCCCAGCTATTGCCAGCAGATCGTCACACTGACGTATCCGCACATTGGCAACACCGGCACCAATGTCGAAGACGTGGAGGCCAATCGCATCCACGCCGCCGGCCTGATCATCAAAGACCTGCCCCTGCTGGCCTCCAACTTCCGCAGCAACGAAACGCTTTCGCAATACCTGCAGCGCGAAGGCACGGTGGCCATCGCCGACCTCGACACCCGCGCCCTCACGCGCCGCCTGCGCACGCACGGCGCGCAAAACGGCTGCATCCTGGCCTTGCCCGCGGGCGAGGCCATCACCGATGCCCACCGCGCCGCCGCACTGGCCGCTGCGAAAGCCGCGCCCAACATGGCGGGCACCGACCTGGCCAAGGTGGTCTCCGCTCCCGCACCGTACCTCTGGACCCAGACCGAATGGCAACTCGGCTTTGGCTACGGTGAGCAGATCGCACCACGCTTCCATGTGGTCGCCTACGACTTCGGCGTGAAGTACAACATCCTGCGCATGCTCGCGCAGCGCGGCTGCAAGATCACCGTGGTGCCCGCGCAAACGCCTGCGTCCGATGTGTTCAAGCTCAAGCCCAATGGCGTGTTCCTGTCCAACGGCCCGGGCGATCCGGAGCCCTGCGACTACGCGATTGCGGCGACCCGCGAGATCATCGAATCCGGCATGCCCACCTTCGGCATCTGCCTGGGTCACCAGATCCTTGCGCTGGCCAGCGGCGCCAAAACCTTCAAGATGAAGTTCGGCCACCATGGCGCGAACCACCCGGTGAAGGATCTCGACAACGGCCGCGTGAGCATCACCAGTCAGAACCACGGTTTTGCCGTGGACGAAAAAACGCTGCCGGCCACGCTGCGCGCCACGCACGTGAGCCTGTTCGACGGCACGCTGCAAGGCCTGGCCCGCACCGACAAGCCCGCTTTCTGCTTCCAGGGCCACCCCGAAGCATCGCCCGGCCCGCACGACATCGGCTATCTGTTCGACCGCTTCATCGACCTGATGCAGGCCCGCGTGCCCGCCGCCGCCTGAGCCGACGCACACCCATAGCGAACCATGCCCAAAAGAACCGACATCCAAACCGTCCTCATCATTGGCGCCGGCCCGATCATCATTGGCCAGGCCTGTGAGTTCGACTACTCCGGCGTGCAGGCCTGCAAGGCGCTGCGCGAGGAGGGCTACAAGGTCGTGCTGATCAACAGCAACCCCGCGACCATCATGACCGACCCGGCCACGGCCGACGTCACCTATATCGAGCCCATCACCTGGCAGACGGTCGAGAAGATCATCGCCAAGGAGCGCCCATTGGCCCAAGGTGGTTTCGCCATCCTGCCGACCATGGGTGGCCAGACCGCGCTGAACTGCGCGCTCGATCTGTGGCACAACGGCGTGCTCGCCAAATACGACGTCGAGTTGATCGGCGCGACCCCCGAAGCCATCGACAAGGCCGAAGACCGCTTGAAGTTCAAGGACGCCATGACCAAGATCGGTCTGGGTTCGGCGCGCTCGGGCATTGCGCACAGCATGGAAGAAGCCTGGGGCGTGCAGAAGACGGTGGGTTTCCCGGTCGTCATCCGCCCGAGCTTCACGCTCGGCGGCACCGGCGGCGGCATCGCCTACAACCCGGAAGAGTTCGAGACGATCTGCAAGCGTGGCCTGGAAGCTTCGCCCACCAACGAACTGCTGATCGAAGAATCGCTGCTCGGCTGGAAAGAGTACGAGATGGAAGTGGTGCGCGACAAGGCGGACAACTGCATCATCGTCTGCTCGATCGAAAACCTGGACCCCATGGGCGTTCACACCGGTGACTCGATTACCGTGGCGCCGGCCCAGACGCTGACCGACAAGGAATACCAGATCCTGCGCAATGCATCGCTGGCGGTGCTGCGCGAGATCGGCGTGGACACGGGCGGCTCCAACGTGCAGTTTTCCATCAACCCGAAGGACGGCCGCATGGTCGTCATCGAAATGAACCCGCGCGTCTCGCGTTCTTCGGCGCTCGCGTCGAAGGCCACGGGTTTCCCGATCGCCAAGGTGGCCGCCAAACTGGCCGTCGGCTACACACTCGACGAGCTGCGCAACGAGATCACCGGCGGCGCCACGCCCACGAGTTTCGAGCCCAGCATCGACTACGTGGTCACGAAGATTCCGCGTTTCGCGTTCGAGAAGTTCCCCACCGCCGACAGCCGCCTGACCACGCAGATGAAGAGCGTGGGCGAGGTCATGGCCATGGGCCGCACCTTCCAGGAATCGTTCCAGAAGGCCTTGCGCGGCCTCGAGGTTGGCGTGGACGGCATGAACGAAAAAACGCAGGACCGCGAGACGCTCGAGCGCGAGCTCGGCGAGCCGGGTCCCGACCGTATCTGGTATGTGGGTGACGCGTTTGCCGCGGGCTGGACGCTGGAAGAAGTGCACCAGTTCACCAAGATCGATCCGTGGTTCCTGGTCCAGATCGAAGAGATCGTGAAGATCGAACTCGCGCTGGAAAAAACCAGCCTGGAGGCGATCGACGCCGAGACGTTGCGCGGCCTGAAGAAGAAGGGCTTCTCCGACCGCCGCCTGGCCAAGCTTCTCAAGACCAACGACCAGGCCGTGCGCGAGCGCCGCATTGCCGAGAACATCCGTCCCGTCTTCAAGCGCGTGGACACCTGCGCGGCCGAGTTCGCCACCGACACCGCCTACCTGTACTCCACGTACGAAGGCCACGGCGACGGTGAGTGCGAAGCCGAGCCGACGAACAAGAAGAAGATCATGGTGCTGGGCGGTGGGCCCAACCGCATCGGCCAGGGCATCGAGTTCGACTACTGCTGCGTGCACGCCGCACTCGCGATGCGCGAAGACGGGTACGAGACCATCATGGTCAACTGCAACCCGGAAACCGTGTCGACCGACTACGACACCAGCGACCGCCTGTACTTCGAGCCGCTCACGCTCGAAGACGTGCTGGAAATCGTGGACAAGGAAAAGCCCACTGGCGTGATCGTGCAGTACGGCGGCCAGACGCCGCTCAAGCTCGCGCTCGGCCTGGAGGCTGCGGGCGTGCCCATCATTGGCACCAGCCCCGACATGATCGACGCCGCCGAAGACCGCGAGCGCTTTCAGCAATTGCTGCACACGCTGGGTCTGCGCCAGCCGCCGAATGCGACGGCACGCGCCGAACCCGAGGCACTGGAGAAGGCCGCTGCGCTGGGCTACCCGCTCGTGGTGCGCCCGAGCTACGTGCTCGGCGGCCGCGCGATGGAAATCGTGCACGAGCAGCGCGACCTGGAGCGCTACATGCGCGAAGCGGTCAAGGTGAGCAACGACTCGCCCGTGCTGCTCGATCGCTTCCTCAACGATGCGATCGAATGCGACGTGGACGCGGTGCGCGACCACACCGGCCGTGTGTTTATCGGCGGCGTGATGGA
Organism: Hydrogenophaga sp. 2FB; assembly: GCF_005503365.1. Lineage (GTDB taxonomy): Bacteria > Pseudomonadota > Gammaproteobacteria > Burkholderiales > Burkholderiaceae_C > Hydrogenophaga. Next base: position 12,658 of record NZ_SCML01000012.1, on the reverse strand, counting down.
GCACATCGAACAAGCGGGCGTGCACAGCGGTGACTCCGCCTGCTCGCTGCCGCCGTACTACCTGAGCAAGGCCACGGTGGACGAACTCAAGCGCCAGACCGCGGCCATGGCCGAAGGCCTGAACGTGATCGGCCTGATGAACGTGCAGTTCGCGATCCAGGAAGTCGATGGCAAGGACGTCATCTACGTGCTTGAAGTCAACCCCCGCGCATCGCGCACGGTGCCTTTCGTCTCGAAGGCCACCGGCATTCAACTGGCCAAGGTTGCGGCGCGCTGCATGGCTGGCCAGTCGCTCGACGCGCAAGGCATCGGCGCCGAAGTCACGCCACCGTACTTCAGCGTCAAGGAAGCAGTGTTCCCGTTCGTGAAGTTCCCCGGTGTCGATACCATCCTCGGCCCCGAGATGAAGTCCACTGGAGAGGTGATGGGCGTGGGCAAGACCTTTGGTGAAGCCTTCGTGAAGAGCCAGATTGGTGCCGGCACCAAGCTGCCGACCTCGGGCAAGGTGTTCCTGACCGTCAAGAACAGCGACAAGCCGCGCGCGGTCGACATCGCGCGCCACCTCGTGGAGATGGGCTTCGAACTGGTCGCTACGCGCGGCACCGCCGCAGCCATCGCCGCGGCTGGTGTGGCCGTGCAGACGGTCAACAAGGTGACCGAAGGCCGTCCGCACATCGTCGATGCGATCAAGAACGGCGACATTGTGATGGTGGTCAACACGGTGGAAGAGCGCCGCAACGCCATCGCCGATTCGCGGGCCATCCGCACGTCGTCCCTGTTGGCGCGCGTGACGACCTTTACCACCATCGCCGGCGCCGAAGCGGCCGTGGAGGGCATGAAGGCCATGGACAACCTTGACGTGATCAGCGTGCAGGAGATGCACGCTCAACTGGCACTGAACTGAGCTGGTGCGGCGCCCTTCCGTGGCGCCCGTGATCGGACGACCTGGACGAGACTGCCGCCGACATGGAACCGTGTCGGTGCGTCTGTTACTCAGGGTTCATGAAGCGCCGCGACACGTTCACTTGAACGGGTAGATCGCGCCTCCGCGTGGTGTCGCGGTGGCTTTGAGCCCATGGGTTGCCGGTGGTTGCTTCGCAAGGAGCTCATGCCATGTCCAAGGTTCAGACCCCAGCTACTCCGCGGTTGTCGCTACCGGTGTCGAAAGACAAGGGCATCCCCCTTGAAGTTTCAAGCCGCGGGCGCAGGAGGGCAGGTATTTAGCACGCAAACCACCACGGCCACATCCAGCAGCCAGATCGTTTTTTCCAAGGTGATCGACGGGGGTGCACTCCTGAAGCGCCTCGGCCTCGACTCCAGCGATGCCTCCCAGGCGAACCGCGACGCGCTGGCGTGGGAGTTGCGCAAACCCGGTGGCGCGGACGTCGCCAACGTCAAGCAATACCTGCAAGTGCTGGTAGCCGAAAACAAGGCGCGCTGCAACGGCCAGACGCCCGACAGATTGCACATCTACATGGGCTTTGGCGACGTGATGGGCGTGGACCGCAAGGCCGCATTGAAGTTGGCCACAGGCTTGAGAGAGAAGGCCAACAACCTGCTGGGGCACATCAACGATCCCGACTGCAAGCAGATGTTGAACTGGATCGCCGATGCCTGGGGCAGCTATTCGCGCATTTTCGCCAGGGAGCAGGCCAACGAATCCAGCATGAGGTCGTACCGACAACCGACACCTCGACCCGGTGCGAACCTCGACGATGCCAGATCGCAATCCCAGTCGATGTTCCATGGACGGGGGACGGCAGGTGCAGGCGACAGCACGTTGACGAGTGCATTCGTTGACCATTCGAACGAAGAGCAGAGCGCCGCGAGTGAGTCGCAGGAACTCAAACAACCCAAAACCACACTGGGCAACAAGGGATCCAACTTCTCCGGTGGGGCGTCCGCCGCTGTCGGCGCGACCACCACGAGCGTGGCCGTGACAACGGCCACCACAACCGGGACGACGACCACGACCGCCACGATGGGCGCGGCGACCAACGTCAACTGGTATGCCGATCTGGATATCGCACATGCCTCCTCGGATGTGATCCTCGCGCGGGCGAAGTTGCGCGACGATCTGATGAGCGCGCTGGCCGAAGGGGATGACAAGAAGTTGGCCGCTCTGCTGCGGTTGTTGCCGCCTTCGCTGGAGGAGCCCGCTTACTACTTCCCTGAGCCGGATCCGGACCCGGAGATCGCCTATGGAACGTCCTACGAAACGCTGTTGTCATTGGCCAATGCATACACCGACGCGAACCCCCAAGGCGAAACGTTTCGCAAGTTCGTGGCGTATGGCGCCGATGTGGAGCAGATGACCCTCTGGTCGAAAACCTTTCGAGCGACCTGGTCAGGGCAGGCAGCGAGCGCGCAGAAGGTCTGCTCGCTGCTGAGGAGTGTCAAGGAAACGCAACTTGGGGCCTTGGCCAAATCCATTGCGCCCGTGATCGCAGCAGCGGTGAAGGACTACAAAACGCTCGCGGACGACCTCGCTGCGCAGCCCATCGCCAAGCTGTCCATGTTGAGGGACAAGTGCACGGTGCTGGCGCCCTATATGGACGAGACGGTGATGGCGCAGTTCCTTGAAGCGATCAAGGATGCTCGGAGTTTGCAGCGCAAGGCCATCAAGACCTTGCGCGACGAGCTCATCAAGTACCCCATCAATGAAGCGGAGGTGATGCGACATCTGATGGTCGAGTGCGCGAGAGCCTGCACGACCGACCTGATAGACGATGTCAGCCGGCATGCCAAGCCGCAGGAACTGTTCACCATGAAACAGCGGCTGACCGAGCTTGGTGGCCGTATTGCCAGTGGCGCCAACGCGTTCACGGCGGAGCAAGGGCGTGCCGTCAAATTCATGATCTGGAAGCTGGATCTTGTTCTCAAGGGAAAGGACCTCTGGGGCACGGACCTGAACAAACACATGCAATCGAAGGGATGATGTGTCGGAACCGTTTGGGTGTCTCCGTTACACAAGATGCCTGAAGGCAGCAAGGAGCAACGCATGAGGGTCCGCACATGAGCCACGCTTGGTCGGCGCAGATGATTCACCTGTCCCGCGATCTGGGGGTACCAGGGTACGAAGACGGGACCCTGTGGTTTCGTGAGCAGGGCGGCATCGAGGTTGTTGTGGAGCCGCTGCTGGATGGCGAGTCCTTGGCGGTGCACGCGCGTCTGGGCCGTGTTGGCTGGGAGGACGCCTGCCCCAGTCGCGAGGAACTGCTGCGCGCCAATGCACCATCGGGTGGTCGCTGCATCACGGCCATTGACGCGGTGGAAGACGATGTGATTCTTTTTCGCCGTTTTGACGACGCCTCTTTGCCTTATGAGGTCTTCGTGGACGATGTGCAGCAATTCGCCCGGATCGCCGCCGAAGGGTTGCCAGTGCTGGCTTCGCAATCAGGTCACCACCAGGACGATGGCATGACGACATCGACGCACCTTGAGGCAGGCAACCTGGTGCGCAACGCCATCGGCGACTTCGCGCATGCGCGTGGACTGAAGCCACCAGAAGACACGAGCCACTTTCTCGTGTGCATGCCGGGCGGCGGCGGTATCAGCGTGCAGGTCGAGCCAGCGTCGGGTGATGTGCTGCTGATTTCGCACCTGGGCCCGGCACCGACCGATGATCAGGAACTGCGTCAGCTGCTGGAATTGCACATGCTGGGCGAAGCGACCGGCGGCGCTTACTTCGCAATCGACGAGCAGGGTGGCGATCTGATTCTTCACCGGAGCGTGAGCGCCGATGGGCTCGATGGGCTGGAGCTTGATCGTCTCCTGAATGCGCTGGGTGTCGCCACCCTGGATTGTGCGCAGCGGCTGGGGATCTCATTGCCCCGTTACGACTGAGGTTTGACCGACAGGGGCCCGTTGCGCTACGTGCCTATAATCCATCGAAGCAAAAAACCAACCCCAACCGCCGGCCGCCGCCGGCGGTTTTCCTTTGTGGAGACCAATCGTGGCCACCATCCCGATCACCAAACGCGGAGCTGAAAAGCTCAAGGAAGAACTGCAACGCTTGAAGACCGTGGACCGCCCCTGGGTGATCAACGCGATTGCCGAGGCGCGGGCGCAGGGCGATCTGAGCGAAAACGCCGAGTACGACGCCGCCAAAGACCGCCAGGGCTTCATCGAAGGCCGCATCGCCGAAATCGAAGGCAAGCTCTCGGCCGCACAGGTCATCGATCCGGCGACGCTGGATGCGGGTGGACGCGTGGTGTTTGGCGCCACGGTGGAGCTCGAAGACGAAGGCAGCGGCAATCCCGTGACCTACCAGATCGTGGGTGAGGACGAGGCCGATCTCAAGCTGGGGTTGATCAACATCAGCAGCCCGATCGCGCGCGCGATGATCGGCAAGGAAGAGGGCGACGCGGTCGAGGTCCAGGCACCCGGCGGCCTCAAGCGCTTCGAAATCGTGGCCGTGCGCTACGCGTGATGGCGATGGCGGTGCCCGTGCAGCAGCGCCTGTCCATCCTGATTGCCGCCGTGTGGTGGGGCGGTATCACGGCGCTGAGCTTCCTTGCGGTGCCTGTGCTGTTTGCAAGCCTGGGCAGTCCGGCCGTGGTAGGGCCGGTGGCGGCCAAACTCTTTTCGTTGCAGTGCTACGCCGGCCTGTTGCTCGGCCTGGCGCTGCTGGTGACGCTGCGCCAAGGGCATGAACGCGGCAGCCCGCCCGACGCGGCCACCCTGACCACGCTGGGCTTCGTGCTCTTCGCGATGTTGCTGGCCTTGCTGCAGGAGTTCGGCGTGGCGCAGAACATCGTCGCCGCGCGCGCCAGTGGTGGCAACCTGCGGCTGTGGCACGGCGTGGGCAGTGCCATGGTATTGGGCCAATGGCTATGTGCTGGCGTGGTGCTGTGGCGCCTCTCAGGGCGCCTGTCCAGGTAGTCGGATCAGCTCACCAGGCGCTCTGCGGATTCGAGCGTGTTCACCATCAGCATGGTGATGGTCATCGGGCCAACGCCACCGGGCACCGGTGTGATCCATCCGGCGATTTCCTTCACGCCGTCGAAGTCCACGTCGCCGCAGAGTTTGCCTTCGTCGTTGCGGTTCATGCCCACGTCGAGCACCACCGCGCCAGGCTTGACCATGTCGACGGTGAGCACGTTGCGTTTGCCGACGGCGGCGACGATCACGTCGGCCTGCAGCGTCAAGGCTTTGAGGTCCTTCGTTGCGCTGTGGCAGATGGTCACCGTGGCGTTCTGCTGCAGCAGCATCAAGGCCATGGGCTTGCCGACGATGTTGCTGCGGCCAATCACCACCGCGTGCTTGCCCTTGAGCTCGTAGCCGATGCTTTCGAGCATCTTCATGCAGCCATACGGCGTGCAGGGCCAGAAGCCGGGCATGCCGGTCATGAGCGCGCCCGCGCTGGCGATGTGAAAGCCGTCCACGTCTTTGGCTGGCGAGATGGCCTCGATCACTTTCTGTGCGTCGATATGCGCAGGCAGGGGCAATTGCACCAGGATGCCGTGGATGGTCTTGTCGTGGTTCAGCGCATCCACGCGTGCGAGCAGCTCGGCCTCGCTCAGGGTCGCGGGCCAGCGCTCCAGAACGGAGTGCATGCCCGTGTCTTCGCAGGCTTTGACCTTGTTGCGCACGTAGACCTGGGACGCTGGGTTGTCACCGACAAGGACGACCGCCAGACCGGGCGTGATGCCTTTGGCTTTGAGGGCGGTCACACGCGCGCTGACGTCGGCGCGCAGTTGGCGGGAGAGGGCGTTGCCGTCGATCAGTTGGGCGGTCATGGCTTGAACGTGTGTTGTCTGTGGTTGAAATGCAAACGCCCGCCGAAGAGGGGCGGGCGTTGTGGGAGAGGGTGTAGGGTGTTTGCGGCTCAGGCCTTCGCCGGGGTTTGGCCGAGCGCGATCTTGAGCAGATCGGCCACAGTGTTGGCGCCGAGTTTTTCCATGATGTTGGCGCGGTGCGCCTCCACCGTTTTGATGCTGATGCCCAGGTCGTCGGCAATCTGTTTGTTCAGGCGCCCGGCAACGATGCGTTCGAGCACCTGGGCTTCGCGACTGGTCAGCTTGGAGAGCAAGGCATCGCGGCTGACGGCCTGCTGGTGCGTGGCGAAAGCTTCGCGCGCGCGTTCGAGCATCCGCTCGACCAGGGTGACCAGCTGGTCTTCCTTGAAAGGCTTCTGGATGAAGTCGAGCGCGCCCTTCTTCATCGATTCCACCGCCATGGGCACATCGCCGTGGCCGGTGATGAATACGATGGGCAGGGGTGATTGGCGTTCGATCAGGCGTTCCTGAAGTTCCATGCCGGTCATGCCACCCATGCGGATGTCGGCTATCAGGCAGGCCACTTCTCGGGCGTCGTATCGGCTGAGGAAAGCTTCGGCGGATTCAAAACATCGGACCCGGAAATCTTTGCCCTCAAGGAGCCATTGCAGCGAGTCGCGCACGGCCTCGTCGTCATCGACGACATAGACGGTACCTTTCTTGGGGATCAAACTCATCGCGCTCTTTCAGTGTCCGTCAGCGGCTGTATGGTGGGCTCAGCGGCAGTGTTGTGGATCTGCAGTCGCGAAACCACGGGGATCCAGAAACTGAAGCAGCAGCCCACCACCTCTTCGCCATTGTAGATGTTCTGAACTTGCATCCTGCCGTGGTGCGACTCGACGATGCTGCGGCACAGCTTGAGGCCGATGCCCATGCCTTCGCTCTTCGTGCTGTAGAAGGCCTCGTAGATGCGCTCGATCATTTCGTCGGGCACGCCGTTGCCCGAATCGCGCACCGAGAACTCGACCACGTCCTGGTCGTCCAGACGGCGCGGTCCGACGCGCAATTCCACGTAGCGCTCACCCGGTGCCCGGCCGGCCTGTGCGATCGCTTCGCCCGCGTTCTTGAGCAGGTTGATCAGCACCTGCTCGATCAGGATCGGATCGACGATGAGGTTGGGCAGGCGCGCGGCCACGTAGGGCGAGAGGCGCACCTGGTGGCGGCGCAACTCGATCTCGGCCAGCTCGATGGCGTTGCTCACCATCTGCGCCACGTCCGACAAGGTGGGGTTGGGTTCGCTGCGTTTCACGAACGCCCGGATGCGCTGGATGATCTGGCCCGCGCGCTGTGCTTGCCGCGCGGTCTTTTCCAGCGCGCCGAGCAGCTCGTCGGTACTGATGCGCTGCTCGGTCACGCGCGAGATCATGCCGTTGCAATAGTTGCTGATGGCGGTCAGCGGCTGGTTGAGTTCGTGTGCCACGCTGGAGGCCATCTCGCCCATGGTGATCAGGCGGCTGGCGGTCTGCGCGCGCTCGGCCTGGCGCGATGCCTGTTCTTCGGCGTTGCGGCGCGGCGTGATGTCGCTCGCAATCACCATTTGAGCGAGGCGCCCATCGACCCAGGTGAGGTAGCGCGTGCGAACCTCCAGCCAGCGGTCCAGCTCTTCAACGAACACCTCGGCGTTCTCGGAGCCCGCGTCGGTGAGGGTTTCGGTGGGCATGCCCGCGAAGGCGTCGACAGCATCGCCGTCGTCGGGGCTGGGAGAGGGCTGTGTGCCGGCCAGATCGACCAGGTGCCGGTGCCCCTGACCGCGGGTGCCGAACCAGAGGCGGTACATCTTGTTGGCGAACAGCATTTCGTCGCTGCCCAATGGTGCCACGGAGACCGCCGAATCCAGGCTCTCCAGCACGGTGGTGAAGCGCTCGTACGAGGCCGAGAGCTCTTCGCGGATGCGCTTGGGTTCGGTGATGTCGGTCATGGACGTCATCCAGCCGGTCTGATGTCCCTTGGGATCGATCAGCGGTGAGACGTACATGCGCGCGTCGAAGATGCTGCCGTCGCGACGCTTCACGTGTACCTCGAATCCGTTGGGCGTGGAGCGCCCGCGCAGCTCGTCGTCCAGGCGCGCGGCGAGTTGGTCGTGTTCGGCTTCGGGCCAATAGGGAAAGGGTGCGGTGCGGCCGACCAGCTCCCCTTCGGTCCAGCCGGTCATGGAGCAAAAGGCGGGGTTGACGTAGGTGATGCGCCCTTGCATGTCGAGCGCGCGCATGCCGGTGAGCATGGAGTTCTCCATGGCGCGGCGAAAGTTGGTTTCCGCCACCAGCGCCTGCTGCGCCTGCACGCGCCGCCGCGTGTGGCGCCAGGTGCCCAGCAGCATCCACACCGTGAGCGCGGACAAGGCGCCGATGACCCAGAAAAAGCCACTGCCCACGATGTCCTGCGAGGTGCGGTAGCCTTGGGCCTTGACGATCAGGCCGTTGCCCACGGGCGAGACGGGCGCTTCGTGTTCCAGCGGCGTGTTGGACCAGGGCAGCAGGCGCAACACGGAAGTGGGTGTCTGCAGGCTGCCCGCGAGCACGCGGCCGCGGTCGTCCATGAGCGCGACGGCGTAGCGCGCCATGATCTCGGGCGGGATGCCGAAGCGCATGAGGCCGTCGATCGAGTACTCGCCCATGATCGTGCCGGCAAAGCGCCCTTGCTCGGCGAGCGGTACGTGCAGCATCAGCGTTGCATTGCGCGCGTCTTCGCCCAGTGGTCGGGAGTAGATGGGTTGGCGCAGGTCGCGCGCGAGCTCGAAGGAGCCGTCGGTCTCGCCGGGGCTGAGCGTGCTGCCTACCGGGCGCACCAGCGCCGCCGGCGCGCTGGGCGAGACATAGCTGGCCTGCACATTGCGCCGCGCGTCGATCCAGCTGATCGCGAGCATTTCGGGGAACTGACTGACCAGCGACTCGACCTGGAACTCGAATTCCTCGATCTCGATTTCCTTGTTGCCGACCTCGCGCGCCAGCCGCATGAGTTGTTCCTGCCGTTCCAGCAAGCGCAGGCGCAGGCGTTGCTGGGCGTATTCGACGTCGCGCGTCACGGCCTCCTGCTCGCGCTCCAGTTCTTCGTAGCGCAGGTAGGTGATGGCGACCACGATAGCCGACAGAAAGAGCAGCACGGCCAGCAGGGGGCCGAGGGTGGCGAAGCGGTCTTGTCGGGACGGTGGTAAACGGCGCCACCAGCGCTTCCACCAGACCGCCTGAGCATGCGACGGCGGGGACGATGGGGTGTGAGGCTGGGGAATCATCAGCCCACGAGTCTACGTGAGCAGGGGCTGTGCAAGTCCTTGTGGCGCTTGAGAAATGTGAAGATGCTGTGCTGTGGCTTTGGCATTTTAAATTTCATAATGCAAAAAGTAAAAGCATATGTTGAAAATGAAGTTCTTTTGTGGAAAAATCCGTGACACCTCGGAGTGACCTCCGTAAGCTCAATTCAAACCAACAGGAGACAACCCATGTCAGCGAATGACGCTCTGAATGGCCGTGGCGCCGCGGATGCCGATGCACAGGAAACCCGTGAGTGGATGGAGGCGCTGGCCGCCGTCATCGAGAAGGAAGGGCCGGAACGCGCGCACTTCCTGCTGGAGAAATTGCTGGAAGAGGCCCGTCAACACAGCATTGACCTGCCTTTCTCGGCCAACACCGGCTATGTGAACACCATCGAGCCCGACCAGGAAGCCCGTTGCCCGGGCAACATCGCGATCGAAAAACGCCTGCGCGCCTACATGCGCTGGAATGCGATGGCGATGGTGGTGCGCGCCAACCGCCTCAATCCTGCCGATGGCGGCGATCTGGGCGGCCACATCGGTTCTTTTGCCTCGGTGGCCAGCATGTTTGGCGCCGGTTTCAACCACTTCTGGCATGCCGCGAATGAAAACCATGGTGGCGACCTGCTCTACATCCAGGGCCACAGCTCTCCGGGCATTTATGCGCGGGCCTATATGGAAGGCCGGCTGAGCGAAGAGCAGCTCGACAACTTCCGCCAGGAGGTGGATGGCAAAGGTCTTTCCAGCTACCCGCACCCCAAGCTGATGCCCGAGTTCTGGCAGTTCCCCACAGTGTCCATGGGCCTGGGCCCGCTGATGGCGATCTACCAGGCGCGTTTTCTGAAGTACCTGCACGCGCGCGGCATTGCCAACACCGAGAACCGCAAGGTCTGGGTGTTCTGCGGTGACGGTGAAATGGACGAGCCCGAATCGCTGGGCGCCATCGGCCTGGCCGCGCGCGAAAACCTCGACAACCTGATCTTCGTCGTCAACTGCAACCTGCAGCGCCTCGACGGCCCGGTGCGTGGCAACGGCAAGATCGTGCAGGAGCTGGAGAGCGAATTCCGCGGCAGCGGCTGGAACGTGATCAAGCTGCTCTGGGGCAATGGCTGGGACGCACTGCTGGCGCGCGACAAGACCGGCAAGTTGCGCGAGCTCATGATGGAGACGCTGGACGGCGACTACCAGGCCATGAAGGCCAACGACGGCGCCTTCGTGCGCAAGAACTTCTTCGGCAAGTATCCCGAAACCGCCAAGCTCGTCGAGCATATGACCGACGAAGAGGTGTTCGAGCTGCGCCGCGGTGGTCATGAGCCCACCAAGGTCTACGCGGCTTTCCATGCGGCTTATGAGCACAAGGGGCAACCCACGGTGCTGTTGGTCAAGACCGTCAAAGGTTATGGCATGGGCAAGGCCGGTGAAGGCAAGAACACGGTCCACCAGACCAAGAAGCTGACGGACGAAGACATCAAGTACATCCGCGACCGCTTCAACATTCCAATCCCGGACAGCGAGCTGCCCAAGCTGCCTTACTACAAGCCGGCCGACGACACGCCCGAAATGCAGTACCTGCAAGAGCGCCGCAAGGCCCTGGGTGGTTACCTCCCCAAGCGTCTCCCCAAGGCCGAAGAGAGCTTCACCGTGCCTTCGCTGGACACCTTCAAGGCGGTGCTGGAACCCACGGCCGAAGGCCGCGAGATTTCCACCACGCAAGCCTATGTCCGCTTCATCACGCAGTTGCTGCGCGACCAGGCCCTGGGCCCTCGCGTGGTGCCCATCCTGGTGGACGAGGCACGCACCTTCGGTATGGAAGGTCTGTTCCGTCAGATCGGTATCTACAACCCCAAGGGCCAGCTCTACACCCCGGTCGACCGCGACCAGGTGATGTACTACAAGGAAGACAAGGCCGGCCAGATCCTGCAGGAAGGCATCAACGAAGCGGGCGGCATGGCCAGCTGGATCGCCGCCGCCACGAGCTACAGCACGAACAACCGGATCATGATTCCGTTCTACGTGTACTACTCGATGTTCGGCTTCCAGCGCATTGGCGATCTGGCCTGGGCGGCCGGCGACATGCAGGCGCGCGGCTTCCTGTTGGGTGGCACCTCCGGGCGCACCACCCTCAACGGTGAAGGCCTGCAGCACGAAGACGGCCACAGCCACATCCTGGCCGGCACGATCCCGAACTGCATCAGCTACGACCCGACCTTCGCGCACGAAGTCGGCGTGATCCTGCACCATGGCTTGAAGCGCATGGTGGAGAAGCAGGAAAACGTCTTCTACTACATCACTTTGCTCAATGAGAACTACCCGATGCCAGGTCTGCAGCCCGGCACCGAAGAGCAGATCATCAAAGGCATGTACTACTGCAAGCAGGCGCCGGCGCTCAAGAAAGATGCGCCCAGCGTGCAACTGCTGGGCAGCGGCACGATCCTGCGCGAGAGCATCGCCGCGCAGGAACTGCTGGAAAAGGATTGGGGCGTGAGCGCCGGTGTGTGGAGCTGCCCGAGCTTCAACGAACTGGCCCGCGATGGCCAGGACGCCGACCGCTGGAACCTGCTGCACCCGACCGAGACGCCGCGCGTGCCGTTCGTGGCGCAGCAACTGAGCTCGACCACCGGCCCGGTGGTCGCGTCCACGGACTACATGAAGAGCTATGCCGAGCAGATCCGTCTCTTCATTCCGAAGGACCGCACCTACCGCGTGCTGGGCACCGACGGCTTCGGCCGCAGCGATTTCCGCAGCAAGTTGCGCGAGCACTTCGAGATCAACCGCCATTACATCGTGGTGGCCGCACTCAAGGCCTTGAGCGACGAGGGCAAGGTGCCTGTGGCCAAGGTGGCCGAGGCGATCAAGAAGTACGGCATCAACGCCGACAAAGTGAACCCGCTGTACGCCTAATCCGGAGACAACAACATGGCACTGATTGATGTGAAGGTCCCGGACATCGGGGACTTTGATGAGGTGGCGGTGATCGAGCTGCTGGTGAAGGTGGGCGACACGGTCAAGGCCGAGCAGTCGCTGATCACGGTCGAGTCGGACAAGGCGTCGATGGAAATTCCTTCCAGCACGGCCGGTGTGGTGAAGGAACTCAAGGTTGCGCTGGGCGACAAGGTGAAGCAGGGTTCGGTGGTGCTGGTGGTGGAAGCGGCGGGTGAGGCCGCCGCGGCGCCCGCTCCGGCGGCACCTGCGCCGGCTGCCGCAGCACCTGCTGCTGCCGCACCCGCGTCCGCTCCGGCGGCGCCAGCGGCGCCTGCCGCAGCAGGCCCGGTCGAGGTGCGTGTGCCCGACATCGGCGACTTCAAGGACGTGGCGGTGATCGAGCTGCTGGTGAAGGTGGGCGACACGGTCAAGGCCGAGCAGTCGCTGATCACGGTCGAGTCGGACAAGGCGTCGATGGAGATTCCGTCGTCCGCTGCCGGTGTGCTCAAGGAACTCAAGGTGAAGGTGGGCGACAAGCTCAACATCGGAGACCTGCTGGCGGTGCTGGAAGGCACAGCAGCGGCGCCTGCTGCCGCCGCACCCGCCGCTGCAGCACCCACGCCAGCGGCGCCAGCCGCCGCAGCGCCTCAGGCCGCGTCTGCTTCAGCGCCGGCTGCCCCGGCCGCCGCCCCCGCGCACAACCCGGGCA
>NZ_SCML01000126.1 GCF_005503365.1 Hydrogenophaga sp. 2FB | reverse complement strand
GGCGATCTCACCGCCGGCCACATGGATGTCGCGCCCTGCGCTCAGCGCAGCGGTGCCCTGCGTCGTGATCTTGCCGCTGTGCTGGATGTCGCGTCCGGACTGGACTTGAACGACCTGCCTTCCCGCGATGGTGCCGCTGTTCAAGACATCCCCGCTCATGTGGATGCGCACCTCGCTGCCCGCGATGAGCGCGCCGCTGGGGGCCAGATCGCCCGCTCGGGGTGCGAGGTAGACGCGCGGCACCAGGGCTTGGGTGGCGGTGCCATCGGGCAGGGTGACGTCTTCCAGCACGAGCCAGACGATGTCGCTCGTGAGCGCGGCCATCTGATCGGCCGACAGCGCGATGCCCGGGCGCAGCTCATAGGCCTGCGCGAAGGTCAGGCCCGCGTTCATGAGCGCGAGGAGTTGCGCTTCGTCGCCGCGGTGGTCACCCAGGAAGCGCTGACCCGTCAAATGGCCGACCTGCTCGCGGATGAGGCGCTGTTCGTAGAAACCATCACCCAGGCGCTTTTGAATGTGGTTGGGGTCGAGCGCCAGGGCGTTGATCAAATAGTCCGAACCGAGCCACTGGCGGTGGTTGGCAAACAGCGGATCGGTCTCGATCAGGTAGCCCGATTGCGGGTTGGGTGCGTTCTTGAACAGCGCGCTGGGGGCAGCGGTGGCGGGAATGGCCTGCCCACCCGCGCTGCGCGCCACGTTGACCTTCTCGCCCCGCTCCTGCACGGCCTGGTACGGGCCGAATTCGTAGAGCCGGTCGTTGTCCTTAAAGAAGCCTTCGTCGCGCAACCAGCTCAGCACACTCTGGCCGCTCATCTCGGTGCGCGCAATCACCTCGCTGCCCCGGTTCTCCAGCGTCGCGCCGCTGACCTTCAGCGCACCACCGGCGAGGATCTCGCTGTTGTGGTTGAGCAGCTCTGTGGCGACGTTGAGTCGCATGTCGCCACCGGAGACGATCTGCCCAGGGGCGCTGCTGAGCACGCGCGGGTTGTACTCGGTGCTGGCCGCGTCGATCACGACCCAGTCGTTCAGGGTGCGCGCGGTCACGCTGGCGTTGTAGGC
>NZ_SCML01000125.1 GCF_005503365.1 Hydrogenophaga sp. 2FB | reverse complement strand
CCCCTGGATACGCGCCAGGGGGCTGGGCGGATTCAACCGTGCGTTGCCTCAGGCGGCCAAGGCGAGTTTGCGCGGCGCGCTTTTGCGCAGCAGGCCGAACAAGTCCTTCGGGTCCGCCAGCGCGGGAATCAGCGGCAGTTGCTGACCCAGGTGAAGTTCAGCCGCTGCTTCGTTCAGGAAGCGCAGGGCCGAGTAGTCCTCGAGCGCGAAGCCCACGGAATCGAACAGGGTGACCTCGGTGGCATCGGTGCGGCCGACCGCGTCGCCCGCCAGCACGTGCCAGAGTTCGGTGACCGGGAAGTCGGCGGGCAGGTGTTGCAGGTCGCCTTCGATGCGCGTCTGCGGCTCGTACTCGACAAACACGGAAGCCTTGCGCAGCACGTCGGGGTGCAGCTCGGTCTTGCCGGGGCAGTCGCCGCCCACGCCATTGATGTGCATGCCGGGCTCGATCAACTCGGGCGTGAGGATGGTGGCATTGGTCTTGTCGGCGGTGACGGTGGTGACGATGTCCGCGCCGCGCACGGCCTGGGCGATGCTGTCGCAGGCGATCAGGCGCAGGCCGGCTTCACCGGCAAGGTTGGCCATCAGCTTGCGCGTGGCGGCCGCGTCGGTGTCGTACAGCCGGATCTCGTCGATGCCCATGAGGTGGTGGAACGCCAGCGCCTGGAACTCGCTCTGCGCGCCGTTGCCGATCAGCGCCATGCGGCGGCTGTTCGGGCGCGCCAGGGCGCGCGCGGCCACCACCGACATGGCGGCGGTGCGCAGCGCGGTGGTGAGCGTGAGTTCGCTCAGCAGCACGGGCACGCCAGTGGCCACGTCGGCCAGCACGCCGAAGGCCATCACGGTGGGCAAGCCGGCGCGGGTGTTCTTGGGGTGGCCGTTGACGTACTTGAAGGCGTAGGTGGTGTCGTCGGCGATCGGCATGAGTTCGATCACGCCGTCGGCCGAATGGTTGGCCACGCGCGCGGACTTGTCGAAGGCGGGCCAGCGCAGGTAGTCGGCATGGATGGTGCCGGCCATACGGTTGAGCACGGCGGGCAGACCGAGGCGGTGGACCAGGGTGGCGACGTCCTGGGC
>NZ_SCML01000124.1 GCF_005503365.1 Hydrogenophaga sp. 2FB | reverse complement strand
CAGATTGTTGCGCAAGGGGCCGTAGACCAGCCAGTCGCCCAGGCGGTATTTGATCGAATCGATCAGGCTGATGGGTTTGCCGTCCATGCGGTCCGGCCCCACGCGGCGGGCCAATGCCATGCAGGTGTGGAACATCTTGCGCTTGATGGCGCCGGCGTCTTCCATGCGGATCATGACGCTGGTGAGCAGGCCTTCGAACACGCGCGGCGGGGCGAAGTAGTAGGTGGGGCCGACTTCCTTCAAGTCGATGGTGACGGTGGAGGCGGACTCGGGGCAGTTGACGACGTAGCCGGCGGCGAGCCACTGGGCGTAGCTGAAGATGTTCTGCCCGATCCAGGCCGGGGGCAGGTAGGCCAGCACTTCGTCGGCGGAGGTGAGTTTGTCGAAGGCCGCCCCGACGAAGGCGCGGTTGATCAGGGTGTTGTGGGTGTGCACCACGCCCTTGGGGTTGCCGGTGGTGCCGCTGGTGAAGAACATGGCGGCCACGTCGTCGGGCTGGCCAAGCTCGACCTGCTGGCGAAACAGCTGGGGGTGCGCCTGGGCCTCGGCGCGCCCGGCGGCGATCAGCGACTCCATCGCGCTCAGGCCGGGCTGGTCGTAGTTGCGCAGACCGCGCGGGTCGTCGTAGTAGATGTGGCTGAGCTGCGGGCAGCGCTCGCGGATCTCCAGCATCTTGTCGACCTGTTCCTGGTCTTCCACCACGCACATGCGCACGTCGGCGTTGTTGATGGGGAAGACACACTCGGCGGCCACGGCGTCCTGGTACAGCGGGATCGGGATCGCGCCCAGCGACTGCGCGGCCAGCATGGTGGCGTACAGGCGCGGCCGGTTCGCACCGATCACCACCATGTGTTCCCCCCGCCGCAGGCCCGCCTGGTGCAGCCCGCACGCCAACGCCTCGACCAGCTGCGCCATCGCTGACCACGTCGTCGTCTGCCAGATCCCGTATTCCTTCTCGCGCATCGCGGGCCGGTCTCCGCGCTCTGTCGCCTGCGTCAGCATCAATCGGGGGAAAGTCGTGTTCACCGTTCTTCTACCTTTGCAGCGCCCAACAGATCAGGCCATTGGCGGTTGGAGCGCGGGGCCCAATTCGATCTGTACATTGTCATAGTAAGCAATCGCTAGTTTGATATAGTCTGCTCGGCGAACGGCGCGATGTCAATGAGGAGAGGGGTGGGAATTCCCTAGCCGGACATGTGCCCGTACCCGTGCCTCAAAAATTTTTTGGAGACTTGAAGATGCAGTTGCCCGGCTTGAACTTCCAACTCGGTGAAGACATTGACGCGCTGCGCGACGCGGTGCGCGACTTCGCCCAAGCCGAGATCGCCCCGCGCGCGGCCGAGATCGACCGAGCTGACCAGTTCCCCATGGATGTCTGGCGCAAGATGGGCGAGCTGGGCGTGCTCGGCATCACCGTGGGCGAGGAATACGGCGGCGCGAACATGGGTTACCTCGCCCACATGATCGC
>NZ_SCML01000123.1 GCF_005503365.1 Hydrogenophaga sp. 2FB | reverse complement strand
GATCTTCTGGTCCAGCGCGTTTTGTTGTTGGGCCTTGTGCGCGTTGTACTGATGGAGTTGCTGCTGCCAGTTCCCGTGCTCGCTGCGTTGGGCGGGCGAGCAGGCCTGGCTGTCGTCGTTGCAGTTGGGGCCGGTGTACACGGGCGGTGGGCCGAAGGGGGTAACGCCCAGGCGTTGCCAGATCGGGTGGTTCGAGGCGTAGGTGTCGACTTCGGTGGGGTTGCAGTCGGTGCCCGGACACAGCAGTTGGCTCGTGCGGCTGAGCTGGACCTGGTAGCGGCCATCGACCGAGACGGCCCATTGATCGACCAGCGCGGGGTACTGGCTGAAGGGGTATTCGGCCGAGGGCAGCAGCACCGCGTAGTGGGCCTGGTCGTCGTACTGGTCCAGGCGTTGGAAGTTCAGGCCGAGCTCTTCGGCCTTGTAGTCCACGCCGTTGTGGCGCAGGCGCAAATAGCGCTGCCCGGGCAGGGCCACCAGTTCGGTCTTGAAGTGGTCGTTGGCGTTGACCAGCACCGGGGTGGTGATGGTCAGAGCCCCCTGGGCTTCGATGCGCGCCGAGCGGTTCTCGATGCGCTCGCTGGCGTTGAGCACCATCTGGCCAAGGCTCAGGAGTTCGGCACCCTCGGTGTTGTGGATCCGCTCGGCGTGGATGGTGAGGGACTCGCGCGCGGCGATGACGCCGCCGTCCTGGTTGTGCACGCTCGGGGCATCGATGCGGATGTGCTGGCCGTAGGCGCTGCCGTGGTTGATCAATTGGCCGTTGGGCAGCAGGGTGAGCTTGCCCTGGCTGGCGATCGTGCCGCGGTTGTTCACGCCCAGCCCGTCCTCGCTGCCCACCAGGAAGATGTGGCCGGCGTACATGCCGCCGATGGCGGCCACGTCGAGCCAGAAGGTGGGTTGGGCGTCCGTGCCGGGGATGGGGGTGGTGGAGGGGATGCCGGAGGGGTCCGTGCCGCTGGCCTGGGTTTCCGCCGCACCGCCCACGAGGGTGAGCTTGTTGGCCCAGATCGCGGCGTTGACCTCGATGGCGCGCGCCAGGATGGTGGCGGCGTCGGCGCCTCGCATGTCCAGCCCCAGGCCGTTGATCTGCACCTGGCCACCCCGCACGCGAAAGCTCTCCAGAGAGCCGCTGTTCATGACCGGGGTGCCGGTGGTGAGCGTGACACCCGAGGCGTTGATGAAGCCCCCGCCGTTGACCTGGATGCCGGCCGGGTTGGCGATGATGATCTCGGCGCGCTGACCGGCGACTTCCACAAAGCCGTTGAGGTAGCTGGGGTGGGTGCTGTTGACTTCGTTGAGGATGACCCGCGCACCGCCCGAGGCCAGCCAGGGGTTGCCGGGGACGCAGCCGCCGAGCTGGGTCTGCACATGCGTGCGGCTGTTGTTGAGGATGGCGCCCTGGCCACCCACGTCGAATTGGCGGTAGGTGTTGCGCGAGACGCCGGCGGCACTCGGGGTCTGGATGTTGACCAGGGGCACGCCGTTGGGGGCCGTCAACACGGTAGGGCGTTGGCGACCCGGGGCGCCGGGGTCGGCGGCGATTTGCGCGTGGGCGGGAAACAGCGAGGCGGTGATGAG
>NZ_SCML01000122.1 GCF_005503365.1 Hydrogenophaga sp. 2FB | reverse complement strand
CCACGGCGTCCTGGTACAGCGGGATCGGGATCGCGCCCAGCGACTGCGCGGCCAGCATGGTGGCGTACAGGCGCGGCCGGTTCGCACCGATCACCACCATGTGTTCCCCCCGCTGCAGGCCCGCCTGGTGCAGCCCGCACGCCAACGCCTCGACCAGCTGCGCCATCGCTGACCACGTCGTCGTCTGCCAGATCCCGTATTCCTTCTCGCGCATCGCCGCGCCCTCGGGCCGGTTCTGCGCGTGGCCCAGCAGGAGCCGGGGGAACGTGTGTTGCATGTGTGTCTCCGGTGAGAAGTCCCGCGTTCGGGGCGTTCTGTTCTGAGGCGCATGGTAGGTCTTCGTTTGACGTTATGTTGTCGGTTCGACGACAATCTCGGGTCATCCCTCCTAGGACTTTCCCTAGCGTTCGGTCCCCTTGTTGCGCCATGCGCCCGGTCTCCATGCATTCCTTTTCCTCACCGCGCAGCGGCAGCGTCTTGCGCGATCGGGCGCGGCCGCCCACCGACGCCGAGCTGGCCGAAATCCCCTGGCTGGAGCGCCTCACGCCGGTGGAGCGCGAGCGCGCGGTTGACGCACTGAAAGTGGGCGATGCCGAGGCCGGCGACTCCATCTGCCGCTTCGGCCGCCCCGTGACGTACTGGTTCGGCCTGGTGGACGGTTTGCTCAAGATGAGCAACGACGATTCGCAAGGGCCCGTGATCACCTTCACCGGCGTGGCGCCGGGCGGCTGGTTCGGCGAAGGCACGGTGCTCAAGCACGAGCACTACCGCTACAACATCGTGGCGTTGCGCAAGAGCCGTGTCGCGGGCCTGCCGATCGAGACCTTCGATTGGCTGCTCGATCACTCGCTGGGTTTCAACCGCTTCGTGATGCACCAGCTCAACGAGCGCCTGGGCCAGTTCATCGCGGCGCGCGAAATCGACCGCCTCAACGACCCCGACCTGCGCGTGGCGCGCAACCTGGCCGCGCTGTTCCACCCGCTGCTCTCGCCCAACGTCGGTGGCGTGCTGCGCATCACGCAGCAGGAGCTGGCCTACCTGGTGGGCCTGTCGCGCCAACGGGTCAACGAAGCGCTGACCACGCTGTCGTCCAAGGGCTGGATTCGCGTGGAATATGGCGGTTTGCGTGTGCTCGATCTCAATGCGCTGCGCAGTGGAGAACTGGAATGACACGCCACGCCGCGCGACGGCGCGCAAAGCTGGGATGATCCCCCCATGACCACTGACAAACCCCGCACCCTCAAACTGGACCCGGGTGCGGCGAAGAAGAAGGCCCCGGCCGACCCCTTCGCCCCGCGCCGCGCGCCGGTGCGCCCACCCGGACCGGCGCGCGCCAAGAGCGTGTCGGCCTCGGCCCCCAAGCCGCCGCGCGAACCCTCGCCGAACCACGGGGCCCCACGTTCCCGCCCCGAAGGCGATCGCAACGAGCGTCCTCGCTCGGGTGGAGACCGTCCACGCTCAGGTCCTTCCGCCGCTCCGCGCGGTGACGACCGCGGCTGGAACGAACGCCCGGCGCCGCGCCGCAACGATCCCTACGGTGCTGCGGACCGCCCTCAGCGCGGCCCGTCCGCCGCCCCACGCC
>NZ_SCML01000121.1 GCF_005503365.1 Hydrogenophaga sp. 2FB | reverse complement strand
ATAAGAGACAGGGGCGGGGGTGGCG
Organism: Hydrogenophaga sp. 2FB; assembly: GCF_005503365.1. Taxonomy (GTDB): domain Bacteria; phylum Pseudomonadota; class Gammaproteobacteria; order Burkholderiales; family Burkholderiaceae_C; genus Hydrogenophaga. The sequence goes on along the minus strand of NZ_SCML01000121.1, from coordinate 1,602 downwards.
TGGGCGTTCATGACAGGGTCCTTGGAGATGCCACCCAGTCTCTCAAGCCGCGATGTCAAAGTAAATCGGCAACTCTGTATGAAATTCGACAGAAAATTGGCAAATCGTCACCCCAGAATCGCATAATGCCCAAATGGATGCGATCGACCAGCAACTGATTTCACTGCTCCGCACGGACGCGCGCACCAATGTCGCGGCGCTGGCCAAGGCGCTGGGCGTGTCGCGCGGCACCGTCACCAACCGCATCACGCGGCTGGAAGACAGCGGTGTGATCGTGGGCTACACGGTGCGGCTGCGGCCCGATGCCAAGCCCAGCGAGATCAGCGCCTGGATGAGCGTGGCGGTCGAGGGCAACCAGACCCGCGCCGTCATCGCCAGTCTGCTGGGCGAGCCCGGTGTGGCCGAGCTGCACGACACCAATGGCCGCTGGGACCTGCTGGCCGAGTTGCGCGCGACCAGCCTCACCGAACTGTCACAGGTGCTCGAACGCATCCGCCTGATCCGCGGCATCAGCAGCACCGAGACCAGCTTGCATCTGGCGACGTACCGGCTTTCCTGAGGCCGCTCAACCCAGCGAGGTGAACGGTTTGAGTGCCGACAGCGGCGTGAACTCGCCCGCGCGCTTGTCCTTCATCGCCGCAATGGCCTCGCGCACGTGCGCGTTGCTCCACACCGCGCCTTGCAGCCAGCCCATCTGGCGCAGGCTGTCTTCCACCGAGTGGTCGCGTGCGTAGGTCACGGCCTGCTTGGTGCCCCAGATGGCGACCGGGGGCTTGGTGGCGATTTCCTTGGCGCACTGCAGCGCGGCCGCGAGCGTGGCCTCGGCGCTGTCGAACACCTCGTTGACCAGGCCATAGGCCATCGCCCGCGCGGCGGGCAAACGGCGGCCGGTGTAGGCCATTTCTTTCACCACCGCGAACGGGATCAGCTTGGGCAGGCGCTGCAGCGTGCCCACGTCGGCCACCATGCCGATGTTGATTTCCTGGATGCAGAAGAAGGCATCGGCCGACGCGTAGCGGATGCAGGCCGCGGTGACCATGTCGACCGCGCCGCCGATGCAGCCGCCCTGAATGGCGCAGATCACCGGGATGCGCAGGTTCTCGATTTTGGTGAAGGTGGCCTGGATGTCGGTGAGCAGGTCGAAGATCGCGGCGCGGCCTTCGGGGCTCTGGTCGTCCATGCTGATCGCACCCGCGAAGGTCTCGAGCGCCATGCCGGCGCTGAAGTGTTTGCCGGTGCTGCTGATGACGAGGGCACGGGCAGAGCCCTCGTGGTGAATCTGCGTGAGCAGCTCATCGAGTTCGCGCCAGAAGGTCGGGTGCATGGTGTTGAGCTCGGCAGGCCGGTTCAACACCAGGTGGGCGACGTGGTCGGTGGTCGAGAGGGTGAAGCAGGTGGGGGCGGTCATGGCGGCCACTGTAGCCCGCGTGCGCGGCGCGCCCTGTCACTCAGGGGTCGAGCCAGTCGCAACGCAGCCGGTGTGCCAGGTGCACCTTGCGTCGCCATCGCACGTACAGACCGGGGGTGGAAATACCCACCACGCACAGCGGCACCAGCCACAACGCGTGCGAATAAAAAGCCGGCACCCAACCCACCCAGCCC
>NZ_SCML01000120.1 GCF_005503365.1 Hydrogenophaga sp. 2FB | reverse complement strand
GCCGACGGCTTGTTCAGGAATAGTGCTCACGTGTCCACCAAAAAGTTGAAGGTGGACACGAGCGTCCTATGCGCCTAACGCAGATTCAAGATGGGATGGCTGGACGCTTACCATCGCTTGGTCATGCGCCAATTGCATGCGGAGGTTTTTTTGGTTCGTCCGATTTGTCGAGTACACCCCAAAGAGTGCAAAGATCGAGCCAAGCAGCACGCCAAAGAGCGCAACAGCAGTGCCCAGCAAATAGCCCTGTGGACCCTCTGGTAGAGCATCAAAGTACGTCCAGAAATCTTTCCACCACTCCAAGAGGCACCTCCCGCTTTAGTTGCGCTAGATTAACCGAACGTGCCACGAGCCTCAGAGTTCGTAGAAGACAGTGCGCCAGTGATCGGACTGCCAATTCAAAGGTCAGCTTTGAAGCGACCCAGTTCAGAAAACTGTACAGCCGTCATCAGTCTTTAGCCGACCAAATCAAAACTTTCGCCCGAGACCAAGGCCCCCCAACTGTCGCGAAGTCACCCTCACGCCCTGACCACAGGCATGTCCTCCCAGCGCGTGGTGTACGCCGGCGTACGCCGCTCCTGCTTCATGGTCCAGTTGCGCGGCGCACTACCCAAGCCTGCGCTGGCCAGCTTGAGCGTTCCTCGTCCATAGCGCGCGTTGAGCGAGTCCAGGGCCGCCATGAGATTCGGTCTCGAGCCAGATGTCATGGGTGGGCTGACAGCCTCAGGCTCGCCGCCTTCAACGCCAAGGTCCAGCTCAAACTGCTCCGACCTTGACGAATCGATGTCCAGCAACATCACCCCCGCCTTGGCGTAGTCAAAGCCCGGCTTGAAGATCGCCTTCAACCCCATCACGGCAGCGCCGGTGATCGCTGCCGTGTCCGCTGTGGGACGGCGCAGCGGCACCACCAGCGAGCGGCTGTATTGAGCCGTTTGACGAAACGGACTGGTCCGGATGAACACGAGCACCTGACTGGTCACGCCAGCCTGAGCGCGCAGTTTCTGCGCAGCGCGGCTGCTGAACTCCGATACCGCTTCAATGAGCTCATCGAGTTCACGCACCGCAGCGCCGAACGACCGGGTACAGGCGATCTCCTGCTTGGCCGGCGCCACGTCTTCCAGATCCACGCACGACTCACCCTGCAACTCGCGCACCGTGCGTTCGAAGATCACGCTCCAGCCCGCGCGGGCCGATGATGGGCTCATGCGCTTCAGATCCAGCACCGTGGTCACACCTTGGGCCTTGAGCTGCTCCGCGATGCGCCGACCCACGCCCCAGACTTCGTTCACATTGGTGACGGCCAGCAGCGCATCGAGATCACCCACGGACAGTCGGGAGAGGTCTGCAACCTGAGCAAGTTCGGTCGGGTAGCTGCCGGGCTTCCTCTCAGCTTGCTTGGCGATGTGGTTCGCCAGCTTGGCCAGGGTCTTGGTGGGTGCGATGCCCACACAGGTCGGTATGCCCACCCACTGATTCACACGGGCACGGATGGAGCGAGCCCGTTTGGTGAGATCGCCAGCAATCCCGCTGAGGTCGATGAAGGACTCATCGATTAAGAGGTACCATGGCCAGTGTTGCATTTCAATTAGAGGGAAAGCTCTGTACGTAGAGGTATCCCCAACCGTTATCTCCAGTGCTCGTCCGTACTCAAGCAGTTCCTG
>NZ_SCML01000011.1 GCF_005503365.1 Hydrogenophaga sp. 2FB | reverse complement strand
CCCCTGAGTGCCCAGGCCACCGCGATGTGGTGGCTCATCGCGGTGGCCACCACCACCGCCCTGCTCGATGCGGTGGACGGTGCGCTGGCGCGCCGCACCGGCCTGGCCAGCGCCTTTGGTGCGCGCTTCGACATGGAGACCGACGCGGCGTTCACGCTCGTGCTGTGCGCGTTGGTGCTGCAGGCGGGCCAGGCCGGCCCCTGGGTGCTCGCCTCGGGGCTGATGCGCTACGCCTTCGTGGCCGCGGCGCGCGCCTGGCCGTGGCTGCATGCCCCACTCGCGCCCAGCAAACGCCGCCAGACGGTGTGCGTCGTCCAGATCACCACCCTGATCGTGTGCCTGGGCCCGATCGTGCCGCCTTGGCTCGCCAGTGCGCTGGCCGCGCTCAGCCTGGCTTTGTTGACCCTCTCCTTCGCCATTGACATACGAACCCTGGCGCGGCAGCGCCGCACCCCCCTGGAGACCTGACCATGCGAATGCCCCTTCTCTCCACCGTCGCCCTGTGGCTGATCCTCGGTGCCAGCGCGCCAGCCCAGGCGCAGGCCGCGCGCTACCAGCTCGACCCCGACCACATCACGGTTGCTTTCCTGGTCGACCACATCGGTTTCGCCAAGGTGCTCGGCATGTTCCGATCGGCGCGCGGCAGCTACCGCTTCGACGAGGCCACGGCCACGCTCTCCGAGGTGCGCATCGAGGTGGAGACCGCAAGCGTCTTCACCAACCAGCGCAAACGCGACGACCACCTGAAAGGCCCGGACTTCCTCAACAGCGGTGAGTTTCCGCGCATGGTGTTCACGGCCAACAGCGCCAAGCGCACGGGCGAGCGCACCTTCGAGATCGCCGGCCAGCTCGAACTGCTGGGCAAGTCGCTGCCGCTCACGCTGCTGGCCACCTGGAACAAGAGCGCCGAGTCGCCCATGGGCGGCCCGCTGAGCAAGCCCTACACGATGGGCGTGTCCGCCCGGGGCAGCTTCAAACGCAGCGCCTATGGCATGAACTACGCGGTGTCCAACGGCTGGGTGGGTGACGAGGTGCCGCTGATCATCGAGTTCGAAGCGGTCAGGCAATGAGCCGTTTCGTGTGAGCGCCGCCCTCGCCTGGCTGCTGCGCTTCGGCCTGGCCTTTGCCCTGCTGAACACGCTGCTGACCTTCGAGAACCGTTGGCCCGGCTTCGGTGTGCGGTACATGCCGCGACTGAGTTTCGAGTTGTGCCTGGGCACGGTGGCGCTGCTGGCCTGGGTGGTCTGGCGCGGGCGACTCTCCGCGCGCGCGGCGACAGTGGCGTCCATCGGCTTCGCCGCGCTGGTGGCCGTGCGCTACGCCGATGTGACCGCGCCCGCCGTGCTGGGCCGTCCCGCCAACGTCTATTGGGATGGGCGCCACGCCGCCGAGTTGCTGCGCGTGGCAGCGCAGTCGGCGTCCGCCTGGCAGATGGTGGCGGCGGTGGCCGCGCTGGTGCTGGGCACGGGACTGCTCTTCATCGCCGTGCGCATCGCCATTGCCACGCTGGCCCAATGCCTGGACTGGAAGCCTCCACGGCCGTGGCTGCTGGCGGCAGTGGCGGTGTTCACATGGAGCTTTGCCGCCTATGAGCCCGATCGGCGCGACACGCGCTGGTTCTTTTCCTTGACGCTCATGCCCACCTTGCTGCACCAGGCCCAACTGCTGGCGGGCGTGTGGTGGCCCGCGCACGGAAACGCGGCGCTGGGCCCCAGCCCGGCGTTTGACGGCGGTCTTTCCGGTCTGGTGGGGGCGCACGGTCCTGCAGACGTGTTGCTCGTGTTCGCCGAGTCGTATGGCACCGTCGCCTTCGATCAACCGGCGCAGGCCACCGCGTTGGCCGACGCGCGCACCGCGCTGGACGACGCCATCCACCACAGCGGGCGCACCGTGGTCACCGCCCGTGTCACCGCACCCACCTTCGGCGGCGCATCGTGGCTGTCGCACGCGGCGCTGCTCGCGGGCGTGGACACCACCCAACCCGCCGACCACGACCTGCTGCTCGCCAGTCAGCGGCCCACGCTGGTGCGCCACTTCGCGCGACATGGCTACCGCACCGTGGGCTGGATGCCCGGCCTCAAGCGGCCCTGGCCCGAAGGCGCGTTCTATGGTTTTGACCGCCTCGCCGACGATGCCGGTATCGGCTACAGCGGCCCGGACTTTGGCTATTGGCGCATCCCCGACCAGGCCGCGATGGCGCTGCTGCACGCGCAGGAGCTCGACCACGGCCCATCGGATGCAGCGCCGCGCTTCGCCGTCTTCCCGACCACGAGCACCCACGCGCCGTTTCATCCACTGGCGCCCTTCGTGCCGGACGGGTCGCGCCTCAAGGGTCCCGACGCGTACACGCAAGCGCAAGCCCGGTCGGCACTGGCCGCGCCGCTGTCCACAACGCAAACCATGTCGCGTTACATCGCCAGCATGCGCTACCAGTACGCGTGGATGGCCGAGTACTTGCGGCAACGCGCGCCGCCATCCTTGGTGATGGTGGTGGTGGGCGACCACCAGCCGCCCGCGCTGGTCAGCGGCCCGGGGGCGTCGTGGGACGTGCCGGTGCACGTCATCAGCGACAACCGCGCCTTGCTGCAGCGCTTGCTGGGCAGTGGTTTCGTGCCCGGTCTCGCGCCGCCCGAACGTGCCCTGGGTCCCATGCACGCGCTGACGCCGGTGTTGCTGAAGGCATTCGATGCGCCGGGCGCGCACGAGGCCATCGGTGTCGAGCACGTGTCGGCGCCCGCGCTGGCGACGTCAACGGCGCTGCCCGGTTCCTGAGCGCTCGTCGAGCCAGGCGTGCACGTCACCCGACGGCGCGTCGGCCGACATCTCGCGCAACCACGCCCGCATCGCATCGGCCGACACGCCATCGGGCTCCTGCAAGCGCAGCCGTTCGCTCAACGACACGGCATAGCGATAGCGCCCACGCCCGGCCAGGGCTTCCAGCCGGTCGATGCAGCCCAGCGCAATGTCGCGCACGGCAGGCAGAAACTCGAACGACAGCGCCGGCACCGGCTGGCTCAGGCCACGCAGCACCTCCAGCTCGAAACCTTCCACGTCGATCTTCACGAAATCGGGTACACCGTGCGTGGCGATCAGCGCGTCCAGCGTGGTCACCGCCACCAGCGGCCCCTCTTCCCAACGCACGCCCTGAAATGACGGCGCGGCCCCCGCGCGCTGCACGAAATCGGTTGACAACGTGGCCACCGTCGGCGTGCGCGGACTGGCCATCAAACGCGCCTGCCCGGGCGCACGGCCCAGGGCTTGCGGCAACACGCTCACCCGCGCATCGCGGCCAAAGCGGCGCTGCAGCAAATGCACGAAATCCGGTTGCGGTTCCAGCGCGACCACGTGCGCGCCAAGCTGGCGAAACGCCGCCACGCGGTTGCCCGCATGCGCGCCCACGTCAAACGCCAAACCGCCCGTGGGCACGAAGCGCCGGTAGAAGCGCCGCAGTTGCGCGCCACGCCAGGGAATGGCGCGGTACACCAGCCACGAACGCAGCAGACCGAGCTGGCGGTCGATGCGCTGACGGAGTGCAGTGGGTCTGGACATCGCGCCATTGTTGTCCGGGAATCTGGCTTGCGGGCCGGCCCTGGAACCCCCCACCTGCTTCCGTTACCCAGGGGATTGCAGCATGCCGTGCGCCCGTTCACAAGCGCTGCGATCGATGTCCCAGTGGAGGTTCCTCATGACGCCAGATGTCAACCCGTCTTTGCTATCGACCATCCCATCCCGGCCCGAGTCCAGAGCTGAACCCCAAAAGCCGGACTCAGCGCCAACAGAAGTGGTGAACATGGTGGCGGCGTTGCCTCAGATCGAAGCCGAAGAAAAAGCGGTCGTCAAAGTGATCCATCGCGTTGACGAGTTGACCCGGGAACTGAAGGACCTGGATGAGAAGCTCGCGGGAAACCTGAGCAACTTCTCCCGGGCGGAAGTCGAGGGAATGACCCAGCGGGCCTTCATCCTCGAACAGGAACTGGAGACGTTGAAAAATCCCGAGCAGGCAAGAGCCGACGGCCCCGGTCTCTGAGTGAGGCGGTGGCGCCTTGCGGGAACCTGCCCATGTGATGGGTTAACCACTGGTTGCCGCAGATGGCCAACACAGGAGCTCCACCATGAACCAAGAAATTGCCGATCCGAACGACGTCGCCGCCTGCCTGGAGAAGGTGCGCGCCACCCTGGGGCAACTGGACGAACTGCAAGACAGCCTCAAACAGCGTGCCGCCACACTGGCCGCGAGCGCCGAAGACATCACGGGGCGCCTGCGCTCCGTCGGGATCGACACCCCGGAAGCCATCGAAAAATCTGCGCTTCGCTGGACGAAGAAACCAAGGCGTCGGCACGGCCAGTGGCGAGCTTCGTACCCACGGTTCCGGCCAGCGGTTTGGCTCCCAAGGCAAGGAAGGTCGGGCGCATGGTGTAGCGCCCTGGCAGGGCTGGGGACGCTGCAAAGGCCAAAAGCCTATCGGTGCAGTTACTGCAGGATGGCCCGGGCAAGTTGCAGCGCGATGCCTTCCAGACGCTCACCCAACCCCGTCGGCCAATCCGCACCGGGCCGTTGCAAACAGGCCGTCGCCTCGGGACCCAGCAGCGCCTCCCGGCGAAACTCCGCCTGCACCGCGCCGCTGTTCGGTTGACCGCTCAGGGCTTTGCCCCAATACAGCGTTTCTTGCGCCCCCTTGTACGGTTGGTTCAGGCTGATCTCCCCCGGCGCGGCACCCAAGGCTTGGCCCCACGCGGCGGCCAACCTGCGCAGGTACGCAGCCGGCAAGCTGACCTCTTCGCCCTCTCCCCGCTCATTCCCTCGGTTACCCAGATTCACCCAGGCCGGCAAGCGATCGGCCTCAGGCCGCTCGACCACGATGGCGCCATCGGCGCGCATCTTGGTGTTCATCGTGTCGTGCAGACTGACGACCAGCAACGCACTGCCTTGGCCTTTGCTGCGCACGAGGTCGATCACCCGCTCGATGGCCGCACCATAGGCCTGCGGGCCCAGCGCATGGCTGCGTGACAGGGCTGTGGCCAGGGCTTCCCAGCCCGCCTCGCCGTTCGGCTGCAGCAAGACATCCTCGCCAGAAAACGTGATGGGGCGGATGGCATCGACGCCGGCGAAAGAGACGCCCTCTTCGCCGGCTCGCTGGCGCGCCAGCCGCGCCCAGAACTCACGCAGATTCTGTAGAGGCTGCGCGGGTGGCGCGCGGTTCGGGTCCATCACCAGCCGCGAATGCGGGTTCTCGATGAACACCAGGCTGGGGTCCGCCGCCGCCCAGGCGCGGCCCAGCGCGCTGGTGAGCACGTCGGAGAAATCGAACTGCTTGCGCCGCGTCAAACCAGGCGCGACAAAGGGCTGCAACTCGGTGGGAAAGGCGGCGCTGGCGTGCGGGCCCAGCACCACGGTGCGAATCGAACCCGCCACGGTCTCGAAGGGCGCGCGGCCACGGCTTTGCCAGAACACCAGGTCATCGAATCCGTATTGGCGGCCTGCCTCCAGCCAGAGCACATCGGTGTCCATCGTGCTCAGCCCACGAAGCGCGAGATCAGCAGGCCCAGGCCGACCGCGACCACCGCGTAGAGCAAGGTCGGCAGCAGAAAGGAATGGTTGATGACCGCGCGGCCAATGCGTGTGCTGCCGGTGCGGTCCAGCTCCACCGTGGCGATCTGCGAGCCGTTGGTAGGCAGCAGAAACACGCCCACCACCGCCGGCCACATGGCGGCCAACGTGGCCGGCTGCAGGCCCAGGGCGATGCCGATCGGAATGATGGAGAAGGTGGCGCTGGACTGGCTGGTGGTCATGGCCGCCACAGCGAACAAGGCAACAGCGATCATCACGGGCGCCTGCTGGGCCAGCGAACCCAGGCCGTCGACGATGACGCGCTCGTGGGCGGCGATGAAGGTATTGGCCATCCAGGCCACGCCGAACAGCGCCACCACCGCCACCATGCCGGAGTCAAACAGCGAACTCTTGACGATATCGCTGGCCTTGATCCTGGCGAACATCACGATGGCGGCGGCCACGGTCAACATGGTGATCTGGATCAGTTGGGACAGGTCCACGCCGACCAACGCGCCCCTGACCGTCACCTGCGGGCGCAGTTCAGGGAAGATGCCGGCCGCGATAATGAAGAGCACACCGGTCAGAAACAGCAAGGCCGAAATCTTGCCCTCGCGCGTGGGCGCCTTGAGTTCCGTGTCGGCGGCGGGCGGGGTCAGCTCACCGCTGGCGACGCGGCGCTGGTATTCCGGGTCCTGCTCCAGCGGCTTGCCGACACGGCTCATCACGAAACCACCGATGAGGATGGCGACGATGGAGGCCGGCACCGTGATCATCAGGATGTCGGAGATCTTGAAGCCGGTGGGCGCCAGCAGGCCCACCATGGCGGCCATGGCCGCCGACACCGGGCTGGCCGTGATGGCCAACTGCCCGGCCGTGGCCGACAGCGCCAGCGGCCGCTCGGGCCGCACCTTATTGGCCAGCGCCACCTCGTAGATCACCGGCATCAACGAGTAGTAGATGTTGCCGGTGCCCGCGCCGGCACAGAAAGCGAACGTGGTCAACGGCGCCACATAGGTGATCTGGTTGGGAAATCGGCGAATGACTTTCTGCGCCTGCGCCACCAGAAAGTCGATGCCCCCGGCCAGCTGCATCGCGCCGGCCGCCGTCACCACCGACATGATGATGAGCATGGCCGATACCGGCACCGAGCCGGGCGCGACGTCAAAGAGCAGCACGAACAGCAGCACGCCGACCGCGCCGAACAGGCCGATGGCCATGCCCTTGTAATGCACACCGACAGCGATCAGGCCCAGCAGCATCAGGCCTTGCACAACGATCAACAGCGTGTTCATGAATTCCGCCTTCCGTTCAAGGTGAGGTAATGCCGTTCAACTCGGCCCAGCCGGTCCAGATGATCTGGATACCGATGCATAGCAGCATGAATGCCATCAGGCGGATCATCACCAGAGAGCCCACCTCGCCCAGCTTGGCCATCAGCACCCCGGCATGGCGATAGACCAGGAAGACCACACCGACAGTCAAGGTGGCGCCCAGCACCGCCACCATGGCGCCGGCCACATACATCTGCAGCTGGCGCGGCCAGCCGGCACCGATGGCAGTGGCCGCCGCGATGGTGCCTGGCCCGGTGGTCAGCGGAAACGTGAGGGGAAAGAAGCTGCGCCGCACCACGTCAGCATGCGTCCAGGCAACTGTCTGGTTGCGCTTGACGGCGGCCTGAACCTCGTCGTCGTCGCTGCGGTTGAGCATGCGCCAGCCCGAGGCCGCCACCAGCAGTCCACCGCCGATGCGCACGATCGGCAGCGAGATGCCAAACAGCTCCAGCACATAGGTGCCCACCAGCATTGAGCCCACCAGCACGAGCCAGCAATTGATGGCCACCTGGCGCGCCAGTTGGCGACTCGCAACGGGGTCGCCACCGACGGTCATCGAGAACACCGGCGCCCCGCTGAGCGGGTTCATGATGGGGAGCAGCGTCAGTGGGACCAGGGCCAGCGATTGAAGGAGGTCGGCCGCCCCCATGTCAGACCTCGGCCCGGGAAACACGGCACTTCGGCCGCCGCAACAGAAAGCCCGAACGCGACATATCGCCTCCCCCCGGTAGGAATTTTGATACGGTCATCATCTCCACGGCACGACGTGAAGGCCACCAAGCCTTGCCCTCACGTCGCTGCTGCAGAGCTCATCCTCACCCTCGGTCAGCCTCATGCGTGTCTCGGCCTCAGGCGAACAGCTTTCCATTGAGTGCGATTTGCATGGTTCGCACCGTGAGCATCGCCAGGATCACCGTCAGCATGCCAAGCAACACAGCGGCGATACCCCAGAGCGGCCCACTCCCCCGGAATGCCGCGTACTTCAGCGCCGCAATGACCAGTGCCGCCAGCGGGAAGCCTATCGCCCACCAGCCCGCGGAGAACCTGGCGTCGGGCCGGAACACTTTCGGGGCCACCACGGCGAACGTGAACAAACCAAAATAGAAGAGCAGCGCGGCAAAGTCGTCGACGCCTCCCACCATATTGGTGTACGCGAGGAAGCCCACGGCGAATGGCGCCACCAGAATCATCAACGACGGCGTCATGGCGGGTACAAGCGGGTCGCGGTGCACAAGCCGACCGACGATCATCGTGAAGAGCACAAGCGCCATCACGGCGCCGATCGCGCTGGCCAGCAGATTGATTTCTGAAGCCCAGGCCATCGGCATCTGCGCACCGGTGACGGGGATATCGAGCGTGGCCACGCACGGAACGATCCAGGCTGGCATCGCATGCGATGGATCTACCTGGCCTTTGAGCAGGCGGGAGACCACCACGAAGCTCAACGCCAAGGTGGCCAGCACGCCGACTGTCCAGATGGCGCTCGCCGCAGGCGCGCTGTACGGCGCCACGACAGCAGACAGCAAGAGAACCGAGATCGCGATGGTGCCGAAGAAGTTGCCAGCGATGGGGTGATGGAACTCTGCCCGCACTGCCTCCGGATACCTGGCGAGCTTCGTCAGATAGCCCAGCGAGATCAGCACGAAGACGCCCAGCGCAAAGGCGCCGATGGCCTCGCCGACAAGGGCCGGCGCGCCCAGGCTGCTGTGCGCCAGCCGCCAGGCGAGTGCCAGCCCCGAAAGACCCATGACCGCCGCAAACAGATTGACGGGCAGGTTGCGGACCGACGCTTTTCCGGATGATTGAAAAACCGGTGAAGACGGGTTCATGGACGGTGTTTGCACAACGAGCTCCTTTGGCAGAATTTGCAGCTATCTGTATTTTCTGCCAGACTTGCTTTGCCTCACTCGCCAACACACGGCGTTTTCTGCCAATCACCGGGCCTTGTCAGCCATGCGCATCGCCATCCTCGCTTTTCCACGTTTCCAACTGCTGGATGTCGCAGGCCCTGCCGACGTTTTTATGGAAGCATCGCGCAAGCTCGGAAAACCGCGCGCCTACCAGGTGCAGGTGATTGGCGCCGAGGAAGGCCTGCTCATGAGCAGCAGCGGATTGCGTCTGGCCGTGGACGCCTCCGTGGCGACGCACCGTGGTCGCATCGACACCTTGCTCGTCGCGGGCAGCCCCCGCATTGAGGACATGGCGAGCAACGCGCACTTGCAAAACTGGCTTCGGCGCCAGTCGCGCACGGTGCGGCGGTATGGCTCGGTATGCACTGGGGCCTTCGTGCTGGCGGCCAGCGGGCTTCTCGATGGCAAACGGGTGGCGACCCACTGGAACGCCGCCGCCCGCCTCGCGGCGGAGAACCCCCGCACCTGCGTCGAAGCCGACGCGATCTATGTGAAGGACGGCAAACTCTTCACCTCCGCCGGGGTGACCGCCGGCATGGATCTCGCACTGGCGATGGTGGAAGAAGACCACGGTCGCGAACTCGCACTGCAGGTGGCCCGCGAGTTGGTGATGTTCCTCAAGCGGCCTGGCGGCCAGAGCCAGTTCAGTGCGCATCTCGCGGCGCAGACATCCGAACGCTCGGGTGTGCGCGAGGTGCAGGACCACGTACTCGCCCATCTGAAGGACGATCTCACCGTGCCCGCCCTGGCTTCGCGTGCGGGCATGAGCGAAAGGAGTTTCGCGCGCATCTTTCGCAGCGAGACCGGGACAACGCCCGCCGAGTTTGTCGAGAATGCAAGGATCGACGCAGCCCGCCGCCTGGTTGAAGATTCGGACCTGCCGGCCAAGCGGCTGGCCGACGCCGTGGGTTACGCGAATGTGGACGGTTTTCGGCGCGCGTTTGGACGTCGCCTGGGCGTGAGTCTTGGGGAGTATCGAAGGCGCTTCGCGAGATGATTGGCGTGTGCCGAGGCCGTGGCGGTTGCTGCCCTGGGCGAAGAAAGACGAGAACAGGATCGACCCAATGGCTACCTTTGACACCGATGCCCCTCCGAGCGAGCTGCTGTCCCGCCGCCACCAGATGTTTCCGGTGCTGGCCGATGCCGAAACCGCACGGATGCAGCGCTTCGGGACAAGGCAAACCCACCAACAGGGCGCGCGCCTGCTGACCGCCGGCGAGCCCGGGCCCGGCCTGTTTGTGGTGATCAAGGGCGTCATCGCGGTCAGCCAGCGGGACGGCCTGGGACACGTGACGCCCATCGTGCAACACCGCCGAGGCCACTTCATGGGCGAGGTGGGGACCCTGTCCGGCAAGCCATCGCTCGTGGATGGGATCGCACTGGAAGAGGTGGAGGTCCTGTTGCTGCAACCCGGCCAGCTTCGCGCACTCATCATTGCCGAGGCGGATCTGGGTGAACGTCTGGTTCGAGCACTGATTCTTCGGCGCGTGGCGCTGATCGAGGCAGGCGCCAGCGGCCCGGTGCTCATCGGCAAGCCGGCGTCGGCCGACTTGATGCGGCTGCAGAATTTTCTGCGCCGCAACGGCGAGCCGTACCACGTGGTCGACGCCAGCACCGACGCCGATGCCGCGGCCCTGCTGGAGCAGTCCGGCGCCGGCCCGGACGAGCCGCTGGCGGTGTGTCCCGACGGCGCCGTGCTCGTCAATCCGACGGATACCGCGCTGGCGCGCTGCATCGGCATGGTGGACAGCGTGGCGCACGACGACCTGTTCGACGTGGCCGTGGTGGGCGCAGGGCCGGCAGGTCTGTCCACCGCGGTCTATGCCGCATCGGAAGGCCTGCGCGTCGTGGTGCTGGACTGCCGCTCCTATGGTGGCCAGGCCGGCGCCAGCGCCCGGATTGAAAATTATTTGGGCTTCCCCACCGGTATTTCGGGCCAGGCCCTGGCCGGACGCGCTTACGTGCAGGCGCAGAAATTTGGTGCCGAAATGCTGATCCCGGCCGAGGTGCACTCGCTGAATTGCGCGCGCAGTGGCCCGGACCGCGAACTGGCTCTGCGCCTGAGCGACGGCCGTCGCCTGCGCGCGCGCACGGTCGTTATCGCCAGCGGCGCACGCTACCGCCGGCCCAATGTGCCGCGCCTGCAGGAATTTGAAGGACGCGGCGTCTGGTACTGGGCTTCGGCGCTGGAGGCGACGCTCTGCGCGCAGACCGACGTGGTGCTGGTGGGCGGGGGCAACTCCGCGGGCCAGGCTGCGGTGTTCCTGTCGCAGCACGCGGCCACGGTCACCATGTTGGTCCGAGGGCCAGGTCTTGCCGCCAGCATGTCGCGCTACCTGATCGACCGCATCGAAGCCACACACAACATTGAGTTGAAGCCCCACACCGCCATCACCGCGCTGCATGGCGATGCGCAAAGTGGTCTGGCCGCAGTGTCCTGGCGCGACGACCGCGCAGCGGTGCACGAAGACAAACCGCTGCGCAACTTGTTCATGTTCGTCGGTGCGGACCCGGAGACCGGCTGGCTGGACGGATGCAATATCGCCGTCGACGCGAACGGCTTCGTTGTCACCGGCGCGGGGTCCCGTGCGGCGCTGGAATCCAGCATTCCCGGCGTGTTTGCCGTGGGTGACGTGCGTTCGGGCTCGGTCAAGCGGGTGGGCGGCGCCATCGGCGAAGGCGCCGCCGCCGTTGCGCAGATTCACCAGTACCTGGCGGCGGGCTCAGTCTGAGCGATCACTCAAAGGGGCGAACCGCAGGATCGCTCCCGCGTCACGCCCCTGCCATCACTTGCCAAATAGCTTGAGCAGGTGCTGCCACATGCGCAGGAAAAAGCCCGCGCGCTCGACGTCGGCCTGCGCCACCAGCGGCGTCTCTCCCAGTGGCTTGCCATTGGAGCTCGCCACCACCTTGCCGATCACCGCGCCCTTGGCCACTGGGGCTTCCAGATCGGGATTGATTTGCACCGTGGTTTGCACTTGCTGGCCGCGCGGCACGGTCAGCATCCAGGGCGACCCCAGAACCGCAGGAACCGTGTCTGTCTTGCCGAAGCCGACCTTGGCGGTTTCCACCACCGTGTTCGGCTGAATCGGCGTGGCCTTCTCAAAGTTGCCGAAGCCCCAGGCGAGCAACGCACGCGTCTGGTCGGCACGCGCCTGCATGCTTTGGGTGTTGAGAATCACGGTGATGAAACGCATCCCGTTGCGCTTGGCCGAGGTGACGAGGCAGTAGCCCGCTTCCTGGGTGTGGCCGGTTTTCAGCCCATCGACGGAGGGATCGGTATAGAGCAAGGCGTTGCGGTTGCCCTGGTTGATGTTGTTGTATTTGAACTCGCGCTCGGCGTAGATCGGATAGAACTCGGAGCTGTCGTGGATGATGGCGCGCGCGAGAATCGCGAGGTCGCGCGCAGACGTCTTGTGCGCCGGGTCCGGCAGCCCCGTCGCGTTCACGAAACGCGTGTTGGTCATGCCAAGCCGCTGGGCTTCGGCGTTCATGAGCTTGGCGAAATTCTCTTCGGTGCCGGCCATGTGCTCGGCAATCGCCTTGGATGCATCGTTGCCCGACTGGATGATGATGCCGCGCAGGATATCGATCACCGTGGCCTGGCCATTGAGCGGCAGGTACATGCACGACTCGCTGCTCGAGCCTCGGCACCAGGCGTTCTGGCTGACCGAAACAAGATCGTCCTTCTTGAGCTTGCCCGTGCGCAGCGCCTGTTCGACCAGGAAGCTGGTCATCATCTTGGTCAGCGACGCCGGCGGCAACGCTTCATCGGGGTTGTTCGAGGCGAGCACTTCGCCGGAGTCGAAGTCCATCACCAGCCATGCCTTGGCGGCCAGCATCGGTGGTCCGCCAGCGACCGTGGATTGCGCGGTGACAGGCGCCTGCGCAGGTGCGGCGGCTTTCTTCTGGGCCGCAGGCTTGGCGTTATGGGGTTGGGCGGCGTAGGGTGCCGATGACGGCACGAAGGCCCCGGCAGCGAGGGCGAAGGCGGCCCAGAGGAAGAAAAAACGATTGGTTTGCACGACGATCATGAGAGGCAAAGCGAGGATTGTGGAGGGATCGCGCGCCGATTCGAGCGACGCCGATGTAACGTTGCGTGACGGCCGCACCCTTGCGGCCGCATCACCGAAGAACCTGTTTTCACTCCCACTCGATGGTGGCTGGCGGTTTCGAACTCACGTCATACGTTACCCGGTTGATGCCGCGCACCTCGTTGATGATGCGGCTGCTGACCTTCTTGAGCAGCGCATACGGCAGCTCGGCCCAATCGGCGGTCATGAAGTCGCTGGTCTGCACCGCGCGCAGGGCCACCACGTAGTCGTAGGTGCGGCCGTCGCCCATCACGCCCACGCTCTTGACCGGCAGGAACACGGTGAAGGCCTGGCTGGTGAGGTCGTACCAGGTCTTGCCGCTGTGCGGATCGATCGTGGAGCGCAGTTCCTCGATGAAGATCGCGTCGGCGCGGCGCAGCAGGTCGGCGTATTCCTTTTTCACTTCGCCCAGAATGCGCACGCCCAGGCCCGGGCCCGGGAACGGGTGGCGGTAGACCATGTCGTGCGGCAGACCGAGCGCCACGCCCAGTTCACGCACCTCGTCCTTGAACAGATCGCGCAGCGGTTCGAGCAATTTCAAGCCCAACTGCTCGGGCAAGCCGCCCACGTTGTGGTGGCTCTTGATCGTGACGGCTTTCTTGCTCTTGGCGCCACCGGATTCGATCACGTCAGGGTAAATTGTTCCTTGTGCCAACCACTTGGCACCTTTTGTTGATGCACCACTTGAAGTCAGTTTGGCGGCTTCGGCCTTGAAAACTTCGACGAATTCCCGGCCGATGATCTTGCGTTTGGCCTCCGGCTCGCTCACGCCGGCGAGGTGGCCGAGGAACTGGTCGGCCGCGTCCACGCGGATCACCTTGGCGTGCAATTTGCCGACGAACATGTCCATCACCATGTCGCCCTCGTTCAGGCGCAGCAGGCCGTGGTCGACGAACACGCAGGTGAGCTGGTCGCCGATGGCACGGTGGATCAGGGCCGCGGCCACGGACGAATCGACGCCGCCCGACAGGCCCAGGATGACCTCTTCGTCGCCCACTTGCTGGCGGATCTTCTCGACGGCTTCGGCGATGTGGTCGCGCATCACCCAGTCCGGGTTGGTGTCGCAGATCTCGAGCACGAAACGCTCCAGCAACGCCCTGCCCTGCACCGTGTGCGTGACCTCGGGGTGGAACTGCACAGCGTAGAAGCGGCGCGCTTCGTCGGCCATACCGGCGATGGGGCACGAGTCGGTGCTGGCCATGAGCTTGAAGCCCGGGGGCAGCTCGGTGACCTTGTCGCCATGGCTCATCCACACCTTGAGCATGCCGTGGCCTTCGGGGGTGGTGAAGTCGGCGATGTTCTTGAGCAAGGCCGTGTGGCCGCGAGCGCGCACCTCGGCGTAGCCGAACTCGCGCGTGTGCGAGCCTTCCACCTTGCCGCCCAGCTGCTGCGCCATGGTCTGCATGCCGTAGCAGATGCCCAGCACCGGAACGCCCAGCTCGTACACCGCGTCGGGCGCCTTGTCATCGACCTCGTACACGCTGGCGTGGCTGCCCGAGAGGATCACACCCTTGAGCTGGCCGTCGGCGGCGAATTCGCGCACCCATTCGCTGCTGACATCGCAGGGGTGCACTTCGCAGTACACATGGGCCTCGCGCACGCGGCGGGCGATCAGTTGGGTGACCTGGGAACCGAAATCGAGGATGAGGATTTTCTGGTGCTGCATGGGGTGTGGAGGGTTGCGGCGAGAAAAAGAAAAAGGCCGTCTCGCGGACGGCCTGCGGGGTGGACCTGATCAGTCCGCCCGGTAGTTGGGTGCTTCCTTTGTGATCTGCACGTCGTGCACATGGCTTTCGCGGATGCCCGCCGAGGTAATCTCGACGAACTCGGCCTTGTCGCGCATGTCCTCGATGCTGGGGCAACCGCAGTAGCCCATGGCCGCGCGCAGACCGCCTGCCATCTGGAAAATGATGGAGACCACCGAGCCCTTGTAAGGCACACGGCCTTCAATGCCCTCGGGCACCAGCTTGTCGGCGTTGGGGTTGCCGGTGCTGCTTTCCTGGAAGTAGCGGTCGGCACTGCCCTGCTGCATCGCCCCGATGGAGCCCATGCCACGGTAGCTCTTGTAGCTGCGGCCCTGGAACAGCACGATCTCGCCCGGCGCCTCTTCGGTGCCGGCAAAGATGCCGCCCATCATGACGGTGTTGGCGCCGGCCGCGATGGCCTTGGCGATGTCACCGCTGTAGCGAATGCCGCCGTCGGCGATCATCGGCACGCCCGTGCCCCGCAGCGCGCTGGCCACGTTGTCGATGGCCATGATCTGGGGCACGCCCACACCCGCGACGATGCGGGTGGTGCAGATCGAGCCGGGGCCGATGCCGACCTTGACCGCGTCGGCACCCGCCTCTACCAGCGCCAAGGCGGCGGCGCCGGTGGCGATGTTGCCGCCGATCACGTCGATCTGCGGGTAGTTCTGCTTGACCCAGCGCACGCGGTCGATCACGCCCTTGCTGTGGCCGTGCGCGGTGTCCACCACGATGGCGTCGACCCCGGCTTTCACCAGTGCCTCGACGCGCTCCTCGGTGCCCTCGCCCACGCCCACCGCCGCGCCCACGCGCAAACGGCCAGCGGCGTCGCGCGCCGCATTGGGAAAGTTGAGCTGCTTGGTGATGTCCTTGACCGTGATCAGACCCTTGAGCTCGAAGGCGTCGTTCACCAGCAGCAGGCGCTCCAGCTTGTGCTTGTTCAGCAGCGTCTTGGCCTCGGCCGGTGTGGTGCCGTCGGGCACGGTGATCAGGCGATCGCGCGGCGTCATGATCTCGCTCACCGGCAGGTCGTACCGGGTTTCGAAGCGCAGATCGCGGCCGGTGACGATGCCGACCACTTTGCCCGCATCCACCACGGGGAAGCCCGAGATACCCAGGTCGTCCGAGAGCTTCATGACCTCGCGGATCGTGGTCTGCGGAGAAATCACGACCGGATCACGCAACACGCCCGATTCATAGCGCTTGACCTTGGCCACGTGAGCCGCCTGTTCCTGCGCGGTGAGGTTCTTGTGGATGATGCCGATGCCGCCTTCCTGGGCGATGGCGATGGCCAGTCGGGCCTCGGTGACGGTGTCCATGGCCGCGGAGACCAGGGGCAGATTCAGCTTGATGTTGCGGGAGAACTGGGTGGCAAGCGAGGCGTCCTTGGGCAGGACCTGGGAGTACGCTGGCACCAGCAACACGTCGTCGAAGGTGAGCGCTTTGCCGAGGAGGCGCATGGGGTAAAGCTCCAAAAGGGTCGATTGTAGCCGGGCGTTCTTGGGACAAACCCGCGCATGGGCTCTCTCGCGGCGTACCGCTGGCGCTGGAAAAGCGACCGCTCCCTCAGCTTGTGCGCCCATCCATGCGGATGCCGCTTCTCGTGTGCAGACCCGTCGCTACACTCGCAAAATGCCTCAAAAATCAACCCTCTCCACGCTCTGGCGCACCGCCGCGCTGATCGGTTTCCTGCTGTCCGCGAGCACGGCCGCACTCGCCCAATGGCAGTGGGTCGACAGCACCGGCCGCAAGGTGTTCAGTGACACCGCACCACCCGCCAGCGTGCCCGACAAGGACATCCTCAAGCGACCGGGCGCATCCCCTGCGCCGACGGCCATGGCACCAGCCGTCCCACCGGCAGCGGCGGCAGAAAAAGCCGCTGCGGCAGCGCCGAAGTTGCCCACCGTCGACAAGGAACTGGAAGCCAAAAAGAAGCAGGCCGAGCAGGCCGAAGAAGCCAGCAAGAAGGCAGAGGAACAACGCGTGGCCCAGGCTCGCGCCGAGAATTGCGAGCGCGCCCGCAAGGCCAAAGGCGCCATCGATTCGGGCATTCGCCTTGCCGTCACCAACGCCAAGGGTGAGCGAGAGATCATGGACGACAAGGCCCGCGCCAGCGAGGGCCGCCGCATCGACGGGGTCGTCCGCAGCGACTGCGGCCCCTTGCCCAAGCCCGCCGCTCAGTAACCCGCTTTGGAGCCCGGTCGACGCCGGGCAAACAAACCCGTGGAACGTGCGCCCTGACCGGCAAATCGCTCGCGCCGGGCCACTTTCGGATCGACGCGCAGTCCACGCACCACCTCCACACGGTCGTCCTCGCGCAGCACGCGGTCCCATCCGGCCTTGCGGCCCCAGACACCCACCGCCAGCGATTCGGCCTCGATCTCGGGAAAGCGTTGCAGCCAACCCGCCTGCTCCAATGCGCTGCGCAGCGTGCAGGCGTCGGTCACCGTCAGCGCCACTTCGTGCACCTCGCGTGGCGCAGAGGCGTACATGAGGGTGATCTTCATGCTGGCTGTGCTCAGTCCACGCCGTAGACCTGATCGGCCCGCTTCACGAAAGCGTCCACCAGGCTGCCGGCGATCTTGTCGAACACCGGCCCGACCAGTGCGGCGAGTGTTGAGCTGGCGAAGCCGTAACGCAGCTGAAACTCCACCTTGCAGGCGCGCTGCTTGCCATCCCCCAATGGGGTGAATGCCCAGACGCCGTCGAGTGTGGAGAACGGCCCGTCGACGAGCTTCATGAAGACCTTGCGATCGGTCTCGTGCGTGTTGCGCGTGGTGAAGTTCTGGCGCAGACCGCTGATGGCAATGCCCACCCGAGCCACCACGCCATCGTGCATGCGCTCCAGCACCTCGCCGTGGTCGCACCACGGCAGAAACTGCGGATAGCGCTCGATATCGGTGACGAGCGCAAACATTTCGTGCGCGCTGTGCCAGAGCAGGACGGACTTGTGAATGGTTTTCATACAATCCGATCCATTGTATTGGCCTCAAACGGCCGCACCTTGCCCCTTCATGGCCACCAAAAGCAGCAAAGAATCCCCAGCGAAAGGCAGCGGCGACAGCCGCATTGCCGACAACAAGAAAGCCCTCTTCAACTACGCGATCGAGGAACGCTTCGAGGCGGGCGTTGTGCTGGAAGGCTGGGAGGTCAAGGCCTTGCGCGAAGGCAAGGTGCAACTCACCGACGGCTACGTGGTGATCCGCGAAGGCGAGATGTTCCTCATCGGCTGCCAGATCAACCCGCTGCACACGGCCTCCTCCCACATCAGCCCGGATGCCGTGCGCACCAAGAAGCTGTTGCTGCACAAGGAACAGATTCGCCGCCTCATCGGCAAGGTCGAGCAAAAGGGCTACACACTGGTGCCGCTGAACCTGCACTGGAAGGGCCGCAACGTGAAGTGCGAGATCGCATTGGGCAAGGGCAAGGCCGAACACGACAAGCGCAACACCATCAAGGACCGCGAAGGCCAGCGCGAAGTCGAGCGGGTGATGAAGTCGCGCAACCGCTGAATTTTTTTCGAGGCGCGGGAATAAACCACGCCCCGCCGGCGTTCATCCCTGTGCAGAGACTGTCTGCTCATCACCCAACGGAGAGAACGCCATGAAATTCCTGATCCCCCTGACCCTGGCAGCCGCGCTGCTGGGCGGTTGCGCCTCGATGTCATCGACCCCGCCGCCCGCGATGACCAGCGATGGCGTGCTGGTCGGCCCCAACCGGATGACGCTCTACACCTTTGACCGTGACGCCGCGGGCAGTGGCAAATCGGTCTGCAATGGCCCCTGCGCCACGAACTGGCCGCCATTGATGGCCATGGGCAATGACAGGGGACACGGTGACTACACCGTCATCACACGCGATGATGGCCAGAAGCAATGGGCGCTGAAGGGCAAGCCGCTGTACTACTGGGCCAAGGACACCAAGCCCGGCGACAAGACCGGCGACGGCGTGAACAACGTGTGGCGCGTGGCCAAGCCCTGATCGCCCCGGCATGAGCGCACATCGCTGCAGCCACACAGGGTCATGAAGCGGTCCGAGCTCATCGACCAGATGCCCGGTTTGCGCCGCTATGCACGGGCGCTGACCGGCGACCCCTGGGCCGCCGACGACCTGGTGCAGGACACGCTGGAGCGCGCCTGCAGCAAGTGGCGGCTCTGGACGGTGGGGACGGACTTGCGCGCCTGGTTGTTCACCCTCATGCACAACCTGCACGTGAGCGGCCTGCGCCAGACGCAGCGCCGCTCGGGCAGCGGCACCCAGGTGGATCCGGAAGACGTGGCGGCCGAGCTGGTGGCGCCCGATAGCGCGCAGGATCTGGTGCTGGATCTGCAACGCTGCCTGCTGCGCTTGCCCGAGGAACAGCGCGCCGTGCTGCTGCTGGTGAGCCTGGAGGACATGAGCTACGACCAGGTGGCCCGCATCACGGGCACCCCCGTCGGCACCGTCATGTCCCGGCTCTCACGCGCCCGCACCCGTCTGCAGACATTGATGAATGCAACGGCCACGAACGCGCCACCGCCCGATGCCTGCGTCCCCACCCACCTGAGGCGGTTGAAATAGCACCACCCGCAAGACCATGGACACGCCCAACACCCTGCCCCTCACCGACACAGATCTCCATCGCCTGCTCGATGGCGAGGTGCTTGGCGCCGAGCGAGATGCCCTGCTGCAGCGCTTGCAGGGTGACCCGCCCGGCCGCGAGCGCCTGGCCCAATGGCAGGCTCAGCGAGAGGCCATTCGACAGCTGCATGCCGGCGTGCTGCACGAGCCATTGCCCTCTTCCTTGTTGGAAGCGGTGAACCGCGCTGACGATGCGCAGGCACGCGTGGCGGGCTGGTGGCGCTGGGGCGGCATGGCGGCAGGTATCGTGCTCGCCTTCGGTGCGGGCTGGTTGTCGCACCAGCAATGGCCGGGCAACACCACGATGGGCACCCGCCAACTCGCCACCCTGCCCGCCTTCGCGCGCGATGCGGCGGTGGCGCACGCGGTGTACTCCCCCGAGAAACGGCATCCGGTGGAAGTCGGTGCGCTGGAACAGGAACACCTGGTGCAGTGGCTCTCGCGCCGCACCGGCAAACCGCTCAAGGTGCCGCGACTGGATGCCCTGGGCTACGAACTCGTTGGAGGCCGGCTGCTGCCAGGCGATGCGGGCGCGCGTGCGCAGTTCATGTTCGAGAACACCCAGGGTGTTCGCATCACGCTGTACCTGGGTGCGTTGTCCCCCACACCCGGGCAGGTCGCCCCCAGTGGGGAAACCGCCTTTCGCTTTGCCCAGGAAGGCCCGGTGCCCGGCTTCTACTGGGTAGACCAGGGTTTCGGCTACGCGCTCAGCGGCCCGCTGAGCCGCGATGCCCTCATGGCCTTGGCCGAGGCGGTGTACCGGCAGCTCTGAGCGCCAGCACCGCGCCCCATCAAGCGAGGCCGTGTCAGCCCAGCGCTTTCAGCGGGTGCGTGTCCGCCGTCCAGGGACTCTCGAAAAAGGCCGCCACGTTGGCGGGCTTCACGTCTTCGATGCGGCTTGGGTTCCACTTCGGCGCATGGTCCTTGTCCACCGCCAGGGCGCGAATGCCCTCCACCGTTTCGCTGGCCGCACCGGGGCGCAGGTGGAAACAGCGGTACACCATGTCGCGCTCCATGCGCAGGTCATCGGCCAGGCCCATGCCGCGTGCGCGTCGGATCTGCTCCAGCACCACATGCAGCATCAGCGGTGAGCGCTGGCGCAGCGTGGCGGCGGTGCTGCGCGCCCAATCGCTGTCGGTGTTTTCGAGTGTGCCCATCACGTGTTGCATATCGGGTTGGCTGAACACGCGATCCACTTCCTTCGCAGGCCATGGCACGGGCGTGGCCGCGGTGCTCAGGTGGCTCGCGCACCAGCGCTCGACGGAGGCGCCGTTCTCGAAGGGGGTCTTTTCGAGCGAGGTCCACAGCCCCGGCAGGCGGCCCGAGTCGATATAGCCGTCGGCCAGCCCCGCCGCCATGGCGTCTTGCCCGCTCAACACGAGGCCAGTCAGCGCCAGGTACTCACCCAGATGCCCCCGGCAACGGCTCAGGAAGTAGCCGCCGCCCACGTCGGGGAACAGGCCGATGTTCGTCTCCGGCATGGCCAGCTTGCTGCGCTCGGTGACGATGCGCAGGCTCGCGCCCTGGCTGATACCCATGCCGCCGCCCATGACGATGCCGTCCATGAGCGCGATGTAGGGTTTGGGGTAGGTGTGGACCAGGTGGTTGAGCGCGTACTCCTCGGTGAAGAAGTCGTCGAGCTCGGGGTTGCCCGCCAGCGCAGCCTGATGGAAGAAACGGATGTCGCCGCCCGCGCAGAACGCGCCGAAGGGTCCTTCCTTGCCCATGCCGCGCACCACCACCGCGAGCACCGTGTGGTCGTCCTTCCAGGCCAGCAAAGTCTGCGTGATGTCGCGGATCATCGCTAGCGAGAGCGCGTTGAGTGCCTTCGGGCGGTTGAGCGTGATGCACCCGACGCGCCCCCGGATTTCAGCTTTCACATGGATGTCTTCAGAGACTGTCGCATTCATCTTTTTTCTTCCGGTTGAATCGGTCATTGTGGCCGTTTGTCTATCGTCTGGATACGCGGTGTGCCGACACGCGATCGCCAGCCCAGCAGTTCGTTGAGCACGAGGGCGCCGATCACCAACGAGCCGCCTGCAAGCACTTCGCGGCCGGGCTCTTCGCCCGCGCCCAGCCACACCAGCAAGATGCCGAAGATCACTTCGAGCAATGCCAGCAACGAGACCTCGGGTGCCTTGAGCGAACGGGCGCAGACCACGGCCAGTGCGCAGGGAATGGCCAGTTGGACCGCCCCCAGCAAGGCCAGCCAGGCGATGTCGGCGCCCGTGGCATGGAACGGCAAGGCCAGGGGCAAGGTCATCAGCGACGAGAGAATGCCGCCCAGCAGCACCGAAGGCACGAGGTCGATCTTCTCGCCATGGGTCTGGCCACGCTGCAACACGGTCCAGTTGACCGCGCCCGCCACGGGCACGCACAACGCCGCCAGCGAACCGACGACGAGACCGCTCGCTTGCTGGCCGGGGTCGGTAAAGGCCTGCAGGAACTGACTGCCGTACATGTAGACGATACCCGCGCCAGCCGCCAGGATGGCCAACCAGGTGCGCAGCGCGAGCCGCTGGCCGATGACCACGCGCGCGACCAGCGCCGTGAACAACGGGCCCACCGCCATGATGATCAGCACGTTCGCCACCGTGGTGAACGTCAACGCCAGCATGAAGGCGGTGAACATCACGCTCCAGCACACGCCGGCAATCCAGAATGCCTTCGAGCGCGCCAGGATGCCCCAGTGGCGCTCCAGCATGCCCTGTGCCGGATCATTGGCGATGTGCCCCGATGCGCGGTCCGCGGCGCGCCACCACGGCAGGATGACCAGCAGCGAGAGCGCGGTGAACGCGCTGCGCCAGAAGGTCACCTCAAAGCGCGCGGCCGATTCCAGCTGGCGTGAGACCACCCCCGCGATCGACCACATCAGGGTCACCGCAATCATCATGAACACCGCCTGGGTGTGCGTCAGGCGGCTGAGAACACGAAAGGGCATGGTCTGATTCGTAAAAAAGGCCGCGTTCTGGAGAACAGCGGCCTGTGACGCGGGATCAGCTATCGCGGCTGGCGCGCTTGCGGTCGTGTTCCTTCAGGTGGCGCTTGCGCAGGCGGATGCTCTTGGGGGTGATTTCCACCAGCTCGTCGTCCTCGATGAACTCCACACCATACTCCAGCGTGCACTCGATCGGCGGCGTGATCTTGATCGCGTCTTCCTTGCCGCTCACACGGAAGTTGGTCAGCTGCTTGGTGCGGGTGGCGTTCACCACCAGGTCGTTGTCGCGGTTGTGGATGCCGACGATCATGCCTTCGTACACCGGGTCGCCGGCGCGCACGAACATGCGGCCGCGATCGTCGAGCTTGCCCAGGGCGTAGGTGAAGATTTCACCGTCGTCCATGGAGATCAGCACGCCGTTCTTGCGGCTGGCGATGTCACCCTTGTGCGGCTCGTAGCCGTCAAAGATATTGGCGATCAGGCCCGAACCGCGCGTCAGGTTCAGGAATTCGTTGGTGAAACCGATCAGGCCACGGGCCGGAATGCGGTACTCGAGGCGCACACGACCACGGCCATCGGGTTCCATGTTGACCAGCTCGCCCTTGCGTTCGCCCAGCGCCTGCATCACGCCGCCCTGGTGCTGCTCTTCGATGTCGGCCGTCACCATTTCGATCGGCTCGTGGCGCTCGCCGTTGATCTCGCGGAACACCACGCGCGGCTTGGACACCGCCAGCTCGTAGCCTTCACGGCGCATGTTTTCCAGCAGGATGGTCAGGTGCAATTCACCACGGCCCATCACTTCGAAAATGCCGTCTTCGCTGGTTTCCTTGACGCGCAGCGCCACGTTGCTCTGCAGTTCTTTCTGCAGGCGGTCCCAGACCTGGCGGCTGGTGACGTACTTGCCTTCGCGGCCGGCCAGGGGGCTGGTGTTGACGCAGAAGTTCATGGTCAGCGTCGGCTCGTCGATCTTGAGCATGGGCAGCGGCGCCGGGTTGAGCGGATCGGTGATGGTCACGCCAATGCCGATGTCGGCAATGCCGTTGATCAGCACGATGTCACCGGGGCCGGCCTCCGTCACTTGCACGCGGTCCAGGCCCTGGAACGTCAGCACCTGGTTGACGCGGCCCTTGATGGTCTTGCCATCGGCTCCTTCCATCACCGCCACGTCCATGCCGGGCTTGACGACGCCAGCGCTGATGCGGCCCACGCCGATGCGGCCCACGAAGGTGGAGAAGTCGAGTGCGGAGATCTGCAGTTGCAGCGGTGCGGCCGGGTCACCGGTTTGCGCCGGCACGTGCTTGAGCACGGTGTTGAACAGGGCCGACATGTCGGGGCCCCACTGCTCGCCCGGCGCGCCCTCGACCAACGAGGTCCAGCCGTTGATGCCCGAGGCGTACACCACGGGGAAATCCAGCTGCTCGTCGTTCGCGCCGAGCTTGTCGAACAGATCGAAAGCGGCGTTGATCACCTTGTCGGGGTTGGCACCCGGCTTGTCGACCTTGTTGACCACCACGATGGGCTTCAAGCCCAGCGCCAGCGCCTTCTTGGTCACGAAGCGCGTCTGCGGCATCGGGCCTTCTTGCGCATCGATCAGCAGCACCACGCCATCCACCATGGACAGCGCGCGCTCCACCTCGCCGCCGAAGTCCGCGTGGCCCGGGGTGTCCACGATGTTGATGTGCGTGCCTTCCCAGCTCACGGCGCAGTTCTTGGCCAGGATGGTGATGCCGCGCTCGCGCTCGATCGCGTTGTTGTCCATCACCGTGTCGACCACTTTTTCGTGTTCGGCGAACGTGCCCGACTGGCGAAGCAGTTGGTCCACCATGGTGGTTTTGCCATGGTCAACGTGGGCAATGATGGCGATGTTGCGGATTTGTTTGCTCATGATGCGAGTTCCGGTGAGGTTTCCAGGATTTGCTGTATTTCGATGGGGCTCAGCAGCCGCCCCGGGATGAGTTCACCTGCCACGGTGTGTGCGCTGCCGAGCAGCACAGGCGGTGATGTGGGCGGGTCGTGGGCGCCGGTCGGAACCGGGCCAAACACCGCCACGCGCGCGCTGTCCGCCCAATCGCCCCGGCGGCGCAAGCCGCTGAGAAACCGTCCGGCATGGTCGGCGTCGAGGGTGACGGCGTCGTGACCGTCCAGCAGTGCCTGCACCGGCAGCAGCCGTCCCAGGCGATCGTTCTCGTCCAGGGCTTCGAGCGCGTCGAGTGCGATGCATTGCGACACATCGAACGGGCCCGTGGCGGTGCGGCGCAGCATGGTGAGATGACCGCCGCAGCCCAGGGCTTCGCCGATGTCTTCGCCCAGCGTGCGGATGTAGGTGCCCTTGCTGCAGCGCACCCGAAGGCGCAGATGCGGCTCGTCGCCCTGCAACTGCATGTCGAGCAACTCCAGATCGTGGATGACAACGTGGCGCGCCTCGCGCTCCACCGTTTCGCCGTCGCGCGCGTATTCGTAGAGCGCCTTGCCGTCCTTCTTCAAGGCACTGTGCATGGGCGGCACTTGAGCGATGGGGCCCATGAAGCGGTCGAGCACCTCGACCACCTGCCCCACGCTGCAGACCACAGGGCGCACCTCGATCACATCACCCTCGGCATCGGCGGTGCTCGTCTTCACGCCCAGGCGCACCGTGGTTTCGTAGGTCTTGTCCGCGTCCAGGTGGATCTGGCTGAACTTGGTGGCGGCACCGAAGCACAGCGGTAACACACCGGTGGCCAACGGATCGAGCGTGCCTGTGTGGCCCGCCTTTTCGGCGCGCAACAACCACTTGGCTTTTTGCAAGGCCTGGTTGCTGGAGAGACCCAGCGGCTTGTCGAGCAACAACACCCCATGCACAGGGCGCCGTTGCACCCTGGTGCGTGGCGCGTGCATCTTCAGTCCTCGTCTTTGGAACGTGAAGCGACGGCCTTGGAAATCAAGGCGTTCATGTCGGCCGCGCGCTCGGTGGTGCGGTCGAACAGGAAGTGCAATGTCGGCACGGTGTGGATGTGCAGACGCTTGAACAAGCCGCTGCGCAGGAAGCCGGCCGCCGCGTTGAGACCCTGAAGGGTCTCGTCGGGGTTGCCCGTGAGCAGGCTGAAGAACACCTTGGCGTGCGCGTAGTCCGGCGTCACCTCCACCGCATTGATCGTCACCATGCCCACCCGCGGGTCCTTGAGCTCGCGCGCGATCAGCTCGGCCAGATCACGCTGGATCTGGTCGGCCACGCGGAAACCGCGGTTGGGGGTGGATGATGCTTTGCGGGGCATGGTGGTTTACAGCGTACGCGCCACTTCCTTGACTTCGAAGAATTCGAGCTGGTCGCCTTCTTTGATGTCGTTGTAGTTCTTCAGCTTGATACCGCACTCGAAGCCTTCCTTGACTTCGCGCACGTCGTCCTTGAGGCGCTTGAGTGTGTCGATCTCGCCGGTGTAAATCACCACGTTGTCGCGCAGCAGGCGGAAATGCGCACTGCGGGTGACCATGCCGGAGGTGACCATACAACCCGCCACCGTGCCGATCTTGGAGGCCACGAACACCGTGCGGATCTCGGCCGCGCCGATGACCTCTTCACGTTTCTCTGGCGCCAACATGCCGGACATGGCCGCCTTCAACTCGTCCACGGCGTCGTAGATGATGTTGTAGTAACGCAGATCCACGTCGTTGCCTTCGGCCAGCTTGCGCGCGCCCACGTCGGCTCGCACGTTGAAGCCTATGACCACGGCCTTGGAGGCGATCGCCAGGTTGACGTCCGACTCGCTGATGCCGCCGACACCGGCGAACACCAGTTGCACCTTGACCTCGTCGGTCGACAGCTTGAGCAACGACTGGGCGAGCGCTTCCTGCGAACCTTGCACGTCGGCCTTGACGATGATGGGCAGCAGCTTGACTTCGCCTGCCGTCATGTCGGAGAACATGTTCTCCAGCTTGGCGGCCTGTTGCTTGGCCAGCTTGGTGTTGCGGAACTTGCCGGCACGGTAGGTCGCGATTTCGCGCGCACGGCGCTCGTCGGTCATCACCATGAAGTCGTCACCGGCTTGAGGCACTTCGGCCAAGCCCTGGATTTCCACCGGGATGGACGGACCGGCCGACTTGATCGTCTTGCCGTTTTCGTCCAGCATGGCGCGCACGCGGCCCGAGGTCTGACCGACCAGGATCACGTCGCCGGTCTTGAGCGTACCGCTCTGCACCAGCACCGTGGCCACCGCACCGCGACCCTTGTCCAGACGCGCTTCGATCACCAGGCCCTTGGCCATGGCATCCACGGGCGCCTTGAGCTCCAGCACTTCGGCCTGCAGCAGCACCTGCTCGAGCAGTGCGTCGACACCTTCGCCGGTCTTGGCCGACACGCCCACGAATGGGGTGTCGCCACCGAATTCTTCGGGCACGACTTCTTCGGCGACCAGCTCGGAACGCACCTTCTCGATATTGATACCAGGCTTGTCGATCTTGGTGATCGCCACCACCATCGGCACACCCGCCGCTTTCGCGTGCTTGATGGCTTCCTTGGTCTGCGGCATGACGCCATCGTCTGCCGCGCAGACCAGGATCACGATGTCGGTGGCCTGGGCGCCACGGGCACGCATGGCGGTGAACGCCTCGTGGCCCGGGGTGTCGAGGAAGGAGACCACACCGCGCGGGGTTTCCACGTGGTACGCCCCGATGTGCTGCGTGATGCCGCCGGCTTCGCCCGCCGCCACCTTGGCACGGCGGATGTAATCCAGCAACGAGGTCTTGCCGTGGTCGACGTGACCCATGACCGTGACCACCGGCGCGCGGGGCAGCGCTTCGGCGTCGGTCTGGGACGCTTCTTCGTCGGTGAAGGCTTCCGGATCGTCCAGCGCGGCCACGATGGCCTGGTGGCCCAGTTCTTCCACCACGATCATGGCGGTGTCCTGGTCCAGCGGCTGGTTGATGGTGACCATCTGACCCAGCTTCATCAACTGCTTGATGACTTCCGAGGACTTCAGACTCATCTTGTGCGCCAGTTCGGCCACGGTGATCGTTTCGGGCACATGGACCTCGATCACCTTGAACTCGGTCGGCGCCACGAAGTTACCCGAACCGCTGTCGCGCGAATCGCGGTCATTGCGGCGGCCGCGCGGGCCACCACGCCAGTTGGAAGAACGCCCGGCGCTGGTATCGCCACGGGTCTTGATTTCCTTCTTCTTGGCCGCGTCGTCCTTCCAGGTGGAGGACAGGTTTTCGGATTTGACTTCCTTCTTGCCCGCGGCACCGGCAACGCCCGGTGCGGCGACGGGTGCTGCCTTGCCCGGCGTACCCGCTGGCTTGTGCAAGGTGCCCTTGATGCCGGCCTTCGGGTCCGCACTGGGTGCGGGCTCGGGCTTCTTGGCCACCAGCGTCTTCGCTGGCGCGGCCATCATGGCGCGAATGTTGGCGGCTTCTGCCTCGGCCTTGCGGCGGCGCTCGTTCAGATCCTGCGCGCGCAGATCTTCCGCCTTCTTGGCTTCCGCGATCTTGTCGGCGGCGGCACGGGCGGCGGACTCGCGCTCGAGCGAGGCGGTTTTGGCCTCGGCGTCCTTGCCGGCCTTGACGGCAGCGGCTTCGGCGGCATTCTCCGGCGCTGCGGCCTCTTGTGCTGCGGCGGCTTCCTTGGCGGCACGTTCTTCTGCCGCCGCGCGTTCCTGCTCCGCCTTTGCCTGGGCCTGGGCTTCGCGAGCCTCTTCGGCCTCGCGGGCCTTGCGCTTTTCGGTCAGCTCTTCTTCCTGGCGGCGCAGCAATTCGGCCTGGCGGCGCGCGGATTCCTCGCGGCGAGCCAGTTCTTCGGCGTCGATCAAGGGCGCAGCCGGTGCGACAGGTTCTGCTTCCACTTCGGGCACCGCCACCTCGTCGTCGCGCTTGACGAAGGTGCGCTTCTTGCGCACTTCCACCTGGATCGTGCGCGCGCGCCCGGTCGCATCGGCCTGCTTGATCTCGGAGGTCGATTTCTTGACGAGGGTGATCTTCTTGCGCTCACCACCGGCCGTGCCGTGGCTGGCCTTGAGGTGGCCGAGCAACGACTGCTTGTCGGTTTCGGTGACGCGATCGGTCCCGGATGTCTTGGGCACTCCCGCAGCGGAGAGTTGCTCCAGCAAGACGGTGGTGGGTTTGTTCAGCTCGGCAGCCAATTCGGCGACGGTGGTACTGGTCATGGGTTCTTTTCTCCGCGTGGGCCTCCGCTGGTCAGTTGGTGGATTGCGCTTCGTCACCGGTAAACCAGTGCGCGCGTGCCAGCATGATCAGCGCCGTGGCCTCTTCAGGCGTCTGTGCGGTGATGTCGGTGAGCTCGTCGGTGGCCAGGTCGGCCAACTCGTCGCGGGTGTGGACGCCGGCATCGGCCAACTTGGCGATCAGCTCGGGGGTCACGCCTTCGAGGTCGCGCAGGTCTTGCGAAACTTCCTCGACGCTTTCTTCCCGGGCGATTTCCATCGTCAGCAAGGCATCCTTGGCGCGGGTGCGCAGCTCGTTGACGGTGTCTTCGTCAAATGACTCGATTTCAAGCATTTCCTGCAGCGGCACATAGGCCACTTCTTCGAGGCTGGTGAAGCCTTCCTCGATCAGGATGTCGGCGATTTCCTGGTCCACGTCCAGCTTGGCCATGAACACCTTGCGAATGCCGTCGGCCTCTTCGGCCTGTTTCTGCGCCGACTCGTCGGCGGTCATGATGTTGATGCGCCAGCCGGTCAACTCGGAGGCCAGGCGCACGTTCTGGCCGCCACGGCCGATCGCGATGGCGAGGTTTTCCTCGTCCACCACCACGTCCATGGCATGCCGCTCTTCGTCCACCACGATCGAAACCACGTTGGCCGGAGCCAGCGCGCCGATGACGAACTGCGCCGGGTCTTCCGACCACAGCACGATGTCCACGCGCTCACCGGCGAGTTCGTTGGTCACGCCGTTGACGCGCGAGCCACGCACGCCGACGCAGGTACCGATGGGGTCGATGCGCTTGTCGTAGCTGTGCACGGCGATCTTGGCGCGTGAACCGGGGTCACGGGCGCAGGTCTTGATCTCGAGCAGGCCTTGTTCGATCTCGGGCACTTCCTGGCGGAAGAGTTCGATCATGAAAGCGGGGGCGGAACGCGACAACAGGATGGGCGCGCCGCGCAGCGACAGGTCCACTTCCATGATGATGGCGCGCACGCGATCACCCGTGCGGAAGTTTTCCTTGGGGATCATTTCGCCACGCTTCAAGCGGCCTTCAACGCGGCCGCTCTCGACGATCAGGTCGCCCTTGTCCATGCGCTTGACGGTGCCGACGAAGATCTTGTCGCCACGCGACATGAAGTCGTTGAGCAGCATTTCGCGCTCGGCGTCGCGGATCTTCTGCAGGATGACCTGCTTGGCGGCCATGGCGCCGATGCGGCCGATCGGCACGCTCTCCACCGGCTTCTCGATGTAGTCGCCCTCTTCGATGTCGGCGAGTTCGTCGCGCGCATCGCTGAGCATTTCTTCGGCATCGGGGTTCTGCAGACCGGCCTCGTCGGGTACGACAAGCCAGCGGCGGAAGGTTTCGTAGGCGCCGGTATCAGGGTCCATCGCGACACGGATGTCGACTTCACCCTTGTAGAGCTTCTTGGTGGCCGAGGCCAACGCGAGTTCAACAGCACCGAGCACGACGTCGCGCTCGACGTTCTTCTCGCGTGAAATCGCATCGATCAACATCAACATTTCGCGGTTCATTTCACTCGCCCACCTTTCCGAATAGCTTGTCCGTAATCACAACGTTTTTTCTCATTCATCGCTGGGCGCAGCACCTGCACCCGGGGCCTGACGCCCCTTGAAATTCACAATCGGCGCCAGGCGCGCCTGCTGGATGTCGTCCAGCGAAAAAGTCATGGCCTGCATGGGTACCGGTGCGCGCTTCTTGCTCACCCGTTGCCCTGGCTTGGGCTCGGGCGCATCGCTCCACACCACCTGCCACTGCACACCATCGGCGGCACGTTCGAGCGTGCCGCGAAATTTCTTGCGGTTGGCCGCCACATCGGAACCCGTGACACCAATCGGCGCCTTCAAGGTCAGGTCCACCACGTGGCCCTCGAACCGCACGTAGTCGATCTCGCGCTTGAGTGGTCGGTCGATACCGGGGGAGCCCACTTCGAGGCGCCGGTATTCCAGACCTTCCACTTCCAGCAGGTACTGCAACTGCCGCGTGATCTTTTCGCAATCTTCCACCGTCACGAACTGCTCCGGGGGCAAGGGCTGGCCGGCTTGCGGTGCTTGCCACGGCAAGTCGATCGTGATCCGCAGCAACCCGCCGGCGGAGCGTTCGAGCTCCACCAGGTCAAAACCCAGTCCGGTAACGGTTTGCTCTACGGTGTCTTGCCAAGCCATGCTGCGCGGTGTCTGCCCAGGGTTCGTGTGGTCGTATTGCCCTGTGGTTATCCGCAGGGCCAAAATCGTTCGGCCAAAAAAAATGGGCCGGTGAGAACCCGCCCATTTGGTCGTGAAGCAAGGATTGTAACCCGTTTACATCTCGCTTTCAAGCATCCGGAATGCTTTGCGCTCTCAGCCAGCGGCCTGCACCAGTGCGCGGGTATAGGGGTGTTGCGGCGCGTGCAAAACCCGCTGCACAGTGCCACTTTCGACTACATCGCCGTCTTTCATCACGAGCACGTCATGCGCCATGGCCTGGATCACGTCCACGTCGTGGGTGATGAGCAGGTAGCTCAGGCCCCGCTCGCGCTGCAGGCGCTGCAACAGCGCCAGCACCTGTTTCTGCACCGTCACGTCCAGCGCGCTGGTGGGCTCGTCGAGCACCAGCAGCTCGGGGTTGACGATGAGCGCGCGGGCGATCGCCAGCCGCTGGCGCTGCCCGCCGGAGAATTCATGCGGGTAGCGCTGCAACCAGTCGCCGCCACGGGATGGATCGTCCACCAGGCCCACGTCGGCCAGGGCCGTCACCACGCGCTCGCGCCGCTGCGCCACCGAGAGGCCGGGCTGGTGCACCCGCAGCCCTTCCCCCACGATCTGCTCGACGGTCATGCGGGGTGAGAGCGAGGAAAACGGGTCCTGGAACACCACCTGGATGCGCTGGCGCAAGGCTTTTTCCTGTCCGCTGTGCTTCGCCTGTTTCCAGTCGGTGCCGCCCACTTGCAAGCTGCCCTGGTGCGGCAGAAGGCCCAACGTGGCCAGCGCGAGGGTGGATTTTCCAGAGCCGGATTCACCGATCACGCCCAGCGTGTGTCCCGGGGCAATGGACATGTCCGCGCCCTGCACGGCCACGAACTCGCCCTTCTTGAACCAGCCGCGAAAACCTGGCAGGCGCACCGGATAGCCCACGCGCAAGCCCTGTGTCTGCAACACGGGCACGGCATCCGGGCGGCTCACCGGTTCGACCACGTCGCGCGAGGGCTTGCTGGCCAGCAGCATGCGGGTGTAGGCGTGCCGCGGCGCGGCAAACACGTCGCCCACCTCGCCCTGCTCCACCAGATGCCCTCGCTCCATGACCGCCACGCGGTCCGCAAAACGGCGCACGAGGTTCAGGTCGTGCGTGATCAGCAGCACCGCCATGCCGTGCTGGCGCTGCAGGTCGGTCAGCAAGTCGAGGATTTGCTCGCGCAGGCTCACGTCGAGCGCGGTGGTGGGCTCATCGGCGATCAGCAGCTTGGGCGCGCTGGCCAGGGCCATGGCGATCATGGCGCGCTGGCGCTGGCCACCGCTCAGCTGGTGCGGGAAGGCGTTGGCGCGCCGCGCGGGCTCGGGAATGCCGGTGGACGCCAGCAGCTCGATGGCCGAGGTGCTGGCCTGCCGGGGCGTGAGGCCTTTCTTGAGTTGCAGCACCTCGCGGATCTGATCGCCCACGGTGTAGAGCGGGTTGAGCGCGCTCATGGGCTCCTGGAACACGAAGGCCACGTCGTCGCCGCGCACGCCGCGCAGTTGCCGCTCGGTCAGCGCGAGCAGGTCGCGGCCATTCAGCAGCGCGGTGCCCGACACCTCGGCGTTGTGCACCAGGCGCAGCAACGACAGCGCCGAGACGGTCTTGCCCGAACCGGATTCGCCCACCAGCGCGAGCTTCTCGCCGGCCCGAATCGAAAAATCGATGCCGTGCACGACCTCCTGGCCGCCGAACGACACGCGCAAGCCTTTGACGTCGAGCAACGTGGGCGCGGTCATTGATCCGCCTTCCGGGGGTCGAGCGCGTCGCGCAAGGCGTCGCCCATGAAGGTGAGCAACAGCAGCGTGATGACGAGCACCGCAAAGGTGGAGAGCGAAATCCACCACGCGTCGATGCTGTTCTTGCCCTGGCTGAGCAACTCGCCCAGTGACGGCGTGCCCGGCGGCACGCCCAGGCCCAGAAAGTCGAGGGAGGTCAGCGCCAGGATGGCCGCGCTCATGCGAAACGGCAGGAAGGTCACGACGGGGGTGAGGCTGTTGGGCAGCACATGGCGCCAGATGATCTGCCCGTTTGACAGGCCCATGGCCCGCGCCGCGCGCACGTAGTCGAGCTGGCGGTTGCGCAGGAATTCGGCGCGGACGTAGTCGGACAGGCCCATCCAGCCAAACAGGCTGAGCAGGATCAGCAACAAACCAATGCTGGGCGAGAACACGGCCGAGAAGATGATGAGCAGGTAGAGCTCGGGCATGGAGCTCCAGATTTCGATGAAGCGCTGGAAGGCCAGATCGGTCTTGCCGCCGAAGAAGCCCTGAATGGCCCCGGTGACGATGCCCAGCACCACGCCGATGGCCGTGAGTGCCAGCGCGAACAGCGCACTGACGCGGAATCCATAGATCAACTGCGCCAGCAGGTCGCGGCCGCGGTCGTCGGTACCGAACCAGTTGGCCCGGGTGGGCGCCGAGGGGTTGGGCTTCTCGGCGAAGTAGTTGATGGTCTGCGCGCCGTAGGGGTTGGGTGCGTAGAGCGCCCAGTTGTCACCGCGGGTGATCTGTTCGCGGATGAACGGGTCGAGGTAGTCGGTGGGCGTTTCGAAGTCGCCGCCGAACGCCGTCTCCGGATAGTCCTGGACGATGGGGAAATAGGTCTTGCCCTCGTAGCGCACGACCAGGGGCCGGTCGTTGGAGAGCACCTCGGCGAACAGGCTGGCCACCACCAGCGTGCAGAAGATGATGAGGCTCCAGTAGCCCAGGCGGTTGCGCTTGAAGCGCTGCCAGGCGCGGCGGCCCGGGCTGAGTGAGGGGTGCTGCGGCGCCATCAGTCGAACTTCACGCGGGGGTCGACCCACACGTAGCAAAGATCGGAGATGAGCTTGGTCACCAGGCCGATCAAGGTGAACAGGAACAGCGTGCCCATGACCACCGGGTAGTCGCGCCGGATCACGCTCTCGTAGCTCAACAGGCCCAGGCCATCGAGCGAGAACAGGGTTTCGATCAGCAGCGCGCCGGTGAAGAACGCGCCGATGAAGGCCGACGGAAAGCCGGTGATGATGGGGATGAGCGCGTTGCGAAAAACGTGTTTCCACAGCACCTGCCGCTCGTCCAGGCCTTTGGCGCGCGCGGTCATCACGTACTGCTTGCGGATTTCCTCCAGGAACGCGTTCTTGGTCAGCATGGCGGTGACAGCGAAGCTGCCCAGCACCATCGCCGTGACGGGCAAGGTGATGTGCCAGAGGTAGTCTGCGATGCGCGCGCCCCAGCTCAGCTCATCCCAGTTGGATGACGTCAGGCCGCGCAAGGGGAACCACTGCAGCTGCCCGCCAAAGATCACGAGCAGCGCCACGCCGAGCACGAAACCGGGGATGGCGTAGCCCACCAGCACCAGCAACGTGGTGACAAAGTCGAACTTCGAGCCCGCCCGCACCGCCTTGGCCACGCCCAGCGGCACCGCCACGCCGTAGCTGATGAGGAAGGTCCACAGGCCCAACGTGATGGATACGGGCAGCTTTTCCATGATGAGTTCGCTCACCGGCTTGTTCTGGAAGAAGCTGTTGCCCAGGTCGAAGCGCGCGAAACGGCTCAGCATGTCCACGAAGCGCACGTGCGCTGGCTTGTCGAAGCCGTAGAGCGCCTTGATCTGCTCCAGCCGCTGCGCGTCCACGCCCTGCGCACCGCGGTAGGTCATGCCACTGCCTTCGGTACCGCCCGGCCCCGCCCCGGCGCGTGCATCGGCCAGGTACTGCTCCACCGGACCACCGGGCACGAACTGGATCACCACGAAGGTGAGCAGCAGCACGCCAAACAGGGTGGGCAACATGAGCAGCAAGCGCTTGAGGATGTAGACCCACATGTTCGTTACCTTTTTGCCCACCAGGTGCTGATGGCCCAGGTTTCGGCCTGGGTGTAGGGCGGCATCTGCGCCGGTTTGTCCAGGCGCGTGGCGTTGTACGCCATGCGGTGCTCGTTGACCGTCCACTGCGGGATCAGGTAGTGGCTGTGTGCGATCACGCGTTCCAGCGCGTGGCAGGCGGGCAGCAGTTCGGCCTTGTCGCGCGCGCTGGTCATGCGGCGGATGAGCGCGTCCACCGCCGGGCTCTTGACGCCCGCGAAGTTGCCCGAGCCCTCCACATCGGCCGCCTTGCTGCCGAAGATGTCGAGGTATTCCTGCCCGGGGTTGTTGGTGCCGGGGAAGGCAATGGAGATCATTTCGTAGTCGAAGCGGTCCACGCGCTGCTGGTAGAGCGCGTAGTCCACCGAACGGAAGTTCAGGCGGATGCCCAGCTTCTCCAGGTTGCGGATCCAGGGCGCGACGGAGCGAACGCCGCCCTCGCGGCTGTCGAGGTACTCCAGCACAAAGGGCTGGCCTTGCGCGTTGCGCAGCGCGCCATCGCGGTACACCCAGCCCGCCTCCTGCAACAGCGCGCGGGCGCGGCGCAGGTTCGCGCGCAGGGAAGAATCGCCGTCGGTGCGCGGCGGCACGGTCATCGGGCCGAACACGGCGTCGGGCACCTTGCCGCGCCAGGGTTCGAGCAGCGCCAGCTCTTCGGGCGAGGGGGTGCCCTGCGTCTCGCAGTCGGTGTTGCCGAACAAGCCGTTCACACGGTGGTACGAGTTGTAGAACATCTGCCGGTTCATCCACTCGTAATCCATCGCCAGGCCCAGGGCTTCGCGCACGCGCACGTCGGCCAGCTTGGGGTTGCGCGTGTTCAGCACATAGCTCTGAAAGCCCGAAGGCAGGCGGTGGGCAAATTCGCCCTTGACCAGTTCGCCGCTGTCGAAGCGCTTACCGCTGACGCGGCGCGCCCAATCGCCCGCGGAGAACACCTGCATCAGGTCGTATTCGCCGGCCTTGAAGCCTTCCAGCCGCGCGGTGTTGTCCTTGTAGATCTTGACCGTGATGCGGTCGAAGTTGTCGGTGCCGCGCTTGACGTTGAGGTTTCGCGCCCAGTAGTTCGGGTCGCGCACGTAGGTGATGTCGCGGCCGAAGGAGACGGGCCCGATCTTGTAGCGCCCGCTGCCGATGGGGATGTCCATGATGACCTGGTCAAACGGCTTGGGCTTGCCGTCCACCACGCCCCACTTCCGGCTGAACACGGGAATGGTGCCAACCGTCAGGGGCAGTTCGCGGTTGGGCCGCTTGAAGCGGAAGCGCACGGTGCGCTCGTCGATCACGTCCAGCCCGGCCACATCGTCCAGCAAGGTCTTGTAGCCCGGCATGGTCTGCGGACTCATCAAGGTGTCAAAGCTGTGGCGCACGTCCGCGGCCAGCACGGGGTCGCCATTGTGAAAGCGCGCTTCGGGCCGGAGCTTGAAGGTGGCCGACAGTCCATCGGCCGCCACGGTGACATCGTTCGCCAGCAAGCCATACGCCGAAGCCGTCTCGTCCAGCGAAGGCGTCAACAAGGTGTCGAACATCAGCGCGGCCAGGTAGGCCGGCGCCGAACCGCGGATGGTGAACGGGTTGTACTTGTCGAAGGTGGAGACCCGCTGGTTGCTCACCAGCCGCAGCTCGCCGCCCTGGGGCGCCTGCGGGTTCACGTAGTCGAAATGCGCGAAACCGTCGGGGTACTTGAGATCGCCCCACAGCGCATACCCGTGCACCGCCCAACTCGCCGGGCTCCACACCACCAACGCCAGGGCCGCGCACAACATGGCGAGGCGGCTGAGGGGGCGAGGACGGATGACACGCATGAGACAATTCTGCTGGATTTTTCTCTGGAGATTGAAAATGGGTTTTCTTGCTGGCAAGAAATTGCTGATCACGGGCGTGCTGTCCAACCGTTCCATCGCTTACGGCATTGCCAAGGCCTGCCACCAACAGGGTGCGGAGCTCGCGTTCAGCTACGTCGGCGACCGCTTCAAGGACCGCATCACCGAGTTCGCGGCCGACTTCAATTCATCGCTGCTCTTCGATTGCGACGTGAGCGACGATGCGCAGATCGACAAGATGTTCGCCGACCTGTCGCAGACCTGGCCCAAGTTCGACGGCTTCGTGCACAGCATCGGCTTCGCGCCGCGCGAGGCTATCACCGGCGACTTCCTCGAAGGCCTCTCGCGCGAAGCCTTCCGCATCGCGCACGACATCAGCGCCTACAGCTTCCCGGGTATGGCCAAGGCGGCCCTGCCCTACCTGAACGACAAGGCCGCGTTGCTCACGCTGAGCTACATGGGCGCGATCCGCGCCGTGCCGAACTACAACACCATGGGCCTGGCCAAGGCCAGCCTGGAAGCGTCGGTGCGTTACCTGGCCGAATCGCTCGGCCCCAAGGGCATGCGCGTCAACGGCATCAGCGCCGGCCCGATCAAGACGCTCGCGGCCAGCGGCATCAAGGACTTCAGCAAGCTGCTCAACCTCGTGGCCAGCGCGGCACCCATTCGCCGCAACATCACGATCGAAGAAGTGGGCAACGTGGCGGCGTTCCTGCTGTCCGACCTGGCGTCGGGCGTGTCGGCGGAGATCACGTATGTGGACGGCGGCTACGCCCAGACCACGGGCGTGAGCCTCGACAGCCAGGCCATGCGCTGATTTTTCTTTTTTCAAGGAGATCCCGGCGCCGCTGACGTGGCCTGGGTGGTGTGCTTTGCAACGACGCAAATTGTTCACCGGGCTCGGAGCGGCCCTGCTGCTGACCGCTCTGCCTGTTCCAACGTGGGCGGACGGTGCGCCCGCGTTGATGCTGGCCGGCGTCTACCGCCCCGGCATCCCGCTGGGCGCGTATTGGCTCAGCGAAAAATACGACGGCCTGCGCGCGTTCTGGGACGGTCAGCGGTTGCGCACCCGTGGCGGCGAGACCATCGTGCCGCCCGCCTGGTTCACCGCGGGTTGGCCCGCGGAGGCCATGGATGGCGAACTCTGGGCCGGCCGAGGCCGCTTCGAAGACGCCCTGTCTACCGTGCGCCAACAAACGCCCAACGAAGACGCCTGGCGTCGTATCCGCTTCATGGTGTTCGACCTGCCCGGCCACCCGGGCGCATTCTCCGACCGCATCACGGCCTACCACGGCCTGGTGTCGCGCATCGATCAGCCCTGGGTGCGTGCCGTGCCCCAGGAACGCGTGCCGAACCACGCCGTGCTCATGGCGCACCTTGACCGCATGGTGAAGGACGGTGGTGAAGGCTTGATGCTCCACCGTGGCGATGCGCCCTACCGGGCGATCCGCAGCGACGACCTGCTCAAGGTCAAGACGCACGAAGATGCCGAAGCCCGTGTGATCGCACACCTGCCCGGCCAAGGCCGCCATGCAGGTCGCATGGGTGCTCTGCTGGTTGAGACACCCAAGGGTCAGCGCTTTCGCCTGGGCACCGGTTTCACCGATGCGCAGCGCGAACAGCCACCCGCCGTGGGCGAGTGGGTGACCTATCGATTCCGAGGCATCAACACCAGCGGCGTGCCGCGTTTCGCCAGCTTCGTGCGGGTGCGGCCGGACCTACCGCGCTTTTGAAGCGCGGCGAAGGTCTCAGACCTTCACGCAGTCGGCGAAGAAGCGCTTGCGACCGTCGTCACCCACCACTTCCACCAGGCCGTGGATGTCGGTCTCGAAGCCCGGGCACTGCAGGTTGAATTCGCGCGCGAACTTCAGGTAGTCGACGATCTTCTTGTTGAACACCTCGCCCGGGATCAGCAGCGGAATGCCCGGTGGGTACGGCGTGACCAGGCTCGTGGTGATGCGGCCTTCCAGGTCGTCGATCGGCACCCGCTCGGTGGTGCGCTGCGCGATGTGCGCGAATGCGTCGGTCGGCTTCATCGCGGGCGTGAGGTCGCTCAGGTACATCTCGGTGGTCAGGCGCGCGATGTCGTAGCGCGCATACAGCTCGTGCACGTGCTGGCACAGGTCGCGCAGGCCCATCTGCTCGTAGCGCGGGTGCTTCTGGCAGAACTCCGGCAGGATGCGCCACATCGGCTGGTTCTTGGCGTAGTCGTCCTTGAACTGCTGCAGCGCGGTCAACAGCGTGTTCCAGCGGCCCTTGGTGATGCCGATGGTGAACATGATGAAGAAGCTGTAGAGGCCGGTCTTCTCCACCACCACGCCGTGCTCGGCGAGGAACTTGGTGACGATGGACGCGGGAATGCCATCGGTCTCGAAGCGGCCGTCCAGGTTCAGGCCCGGCGTGACGATGGTCGCCTTGATCGGGTCGAGCATGTTGAAGCCCGGCGCCATGTCGCCAAAGCCGTGCCAGTCCTTGTCGTTGAAGGACACGTCCTTCTGCTTGAGCACCCAATCCCCGGCCTCGCCCATGCCCTCGTCGGCCAGGTCGTCCGGGCCCCAGACCTTGAACCACCAGTCGTCCTCGCCGAACTCGGCCTCCACCTTGCGCATGGCGCGGCGGAAATCGAGCGCCTCGAAGATGCTCTCTTCCACCAGCGCGCGGCCGCCGGGCGGCTCCATCATGGCCGCGGCCACGTCGCAGCTCGCGATGATCGCGTACTGCGGGCTGGTGCTGGTGTGCATCAGGTAGGCCTCATTGAAGAGGTGCCTGTCGAGCTTGACGTTCTGCGAGTCCTGCACCAGCACGTGGCTGGCCTGGCTGATGCCCGCGAGCAGCTTGTGGATCGACTGCGTGGCGTACACCACCGACTCCATCGGCCGCGCGCGCTTCTTGCCCATGGCGTGGAAGTTGCCGTAGAACGGGTGGAAGGCCGCGTGCGGCAGCCAGGCTTCGTCGAAGTGCAGGTTGGCCACATAGCCGTCGAGCATGCTCTTGATGGCCTCGGTGTTGTAGAGCACACCGTCGTAGGTGGACTGCGTCAGCGTCAACACGCGCGGCTTCACGGTCGTGGCGTCCACGCCGGCCAGCAGAGGGTTGGCGCGGATCTTGGCCTGGATCGCTTCGATCTCGAACTCGCTTTGCGGGATCGGGCCGATGATGCCGTAGTGGTTGCGCGTGGGCTTCAGGAAAACGGG
The DNA here is from genome assembly GCF_005503365.1 of Hydrogenophaga sp. 2FB. Taxonomy (GTDB): domain Bacteria; phylum Pseudomonadota; class Gammaproteobacteria; order Burkholderiales; family Burkholderiaceae_C; genus Hydrogenophaga. Next base: position 85,083 of record NZ_SCML01000011.1, on the reverse strand, counting down.
GATTGCGCCCGTCATGATGATGCTGTGCAGGATGGACTTGTGGCAGTTGCGGTCCACCACCACCACGTCGCCCGGCGCCACCGTGTGGTGCCACACCATCTTGTTGCTGGTGCTGGTGCCGTTGGTGACGAAGAAGCAGTGGTCGGCGTTGAAGATGCGCGCCGCGTTGCGCTCGCTGGCGCCGATCGCGCCGTTGTGGTCCAGCAGCTGGCCGAGTTCTTCCACCGCGTTGCACACGTCGGCGCGCAGCATGTTTTCACCGAAGAACTGGTGGAACATCTGCCCCACCGGGCTCTTCAGAAACGCCACGCCACCGGAGTGGCCGGGGCAATGCCAGGAGTACGAACCGTCTTCCGCGTAGTCCAGCAGCGCCTTGAAGAACGGTGGCTGAATGCCTTCGAGGTAACTTTTGGCCTCGCGGATGATGTGGCGCGCCACGAACTCCGGCGTGTCCTCGAACATGTGGATGAAGCCATGCAGCTCGCGCAGCACGTCGTTGGGCAGGTGCCGGCTGGTCTTGGTTTCGCCGTAGATGTAGATCGGCACATCCGCGTTCTTGCGCCGCACCTCGTCGATGAAGCTGCGCAGGTTCAGCACCACCGGGTCCATGTCCTCGCCCGAGCTGAATTCTTCGTCGTCGATCGACAGGATGAATGCGCTCGCCCGGCTCTGCTGCTGCGCGAACTGGCTCATGTCGCCGTAACTCGTCACACCCACCACCTCGAAGCCCTCGGCCTCGATCGCCTGCGCCAGCGCGCGAATGCCCAGACCCGACGTGTTCTCGGAGCGGAAGTCCTCATCGATGATGACGATGGGAAAGCGGAATTTCATGTGGTTCTCCAGCCGCACAACGCCGGCTACGGGGGAAGGGTATCGGGAGCACGAGGCCCCATCGATGGCAAAGCAGGCGCGAAGTGTACGGAAATCGAGTGGCACCCTGCGGAACGTGCCAGGCTTTTGTCGCAGAATGTGGCGCAAGCCAGACAATCGACCGGCTTGACCCCATAGGGTCCCCCTCCCTCTTTTTCGTTCCCGAGTCAGGAGCATTCATTCATGGCGGAATCAACCTTGTGGTGGCTGTTGGCCGGTGCGGCGGTGGCGGTGGAGCTTTTCACCGGCACCTTCTACCTGCTCATGCTCGCGGTCGGCATGGTGGCTGCCGCGCTCGCGGCGCACGCCGGCGCGGACACGACGGTGCAGCTCGTCGTGGCGGCAATGGTCGGGTCGGCCTCGGTGATCGGCTGGCACCTCATCAAGCGGCGGCGCGCGGGGGACCCGTCCGTGCGCTCCCTGCGCAGCGTCAACCTGGATGTGGGCGAGATCCTGCAGATCGACGAGTGGCAGGCCGATGGCACGGCCACCGTGAAATACCGCGGCGCGCAATGGACCGTCATCCAGCGGCCGGGCAACGCGCCCACGCCGGGCAGCTATCGCGTGGCCGAGCTCGTGGGCAACCGGCTGCTGGTCGACAAAGTTTGAGCGCGTGCGCGTGCGCTACCCTCACCCTCTTCTGCAACCTCACTGAGACGCCATCGCCATGGAAATTGCCATTGTTCTGTTCATCATCGCCGTCATATTCATCACCCGCTCTGTCAAGGTGGTGCCGCAGCAGAACGCCTGGGTGGTGGAGCGGCTGGGCAAGTACCACGCCTCGCTGGCGCCCGGCCTGAACTTCCTGGTGCCCTTCATCGACAAAGTCGCGTACAAGCACAGCCTGAAAGAAATCCCGCTGGACGTGCCCAGCCAGGTCTGCATCACGCGCGACAACACGCAGCTGCAAGTCGACGGCATCCTGTACTTCCAGGTGACGGACCCGATGCGCGCCAGCTACGGCTCGTCCAACTACATCGTCGCCGTGACCCAGCTGGCCCAGACCTCGTTGCGATCGGTCATCGGCAAGCTCGAACTCGACAAGACCTTCGAAGAGCGCGACATCATCAACGCGCAGATCGTGCATGCCATCGACGAAGCCGCTTTGAACTGGGGCGTGAAGGTGCTGCGCTATGAAATCAAGGACCTGACGCCGCCGAAGGAAATCTTGCTGGCCATGCAGGCGCAGATCACTGCCGAGCGCGAGAAGCGTGCGCTGATCGCCGCGTCGGAAGGCCGCCGCCAGGAGCAGATCAACATCGCCACCGGCGAGCGCGAGGCCTTCATCGCCCGCTCCGAGGGTGAGAAGCAAGCCGAGATCAACAACGCGCAAGGTGAAGCATCGGCCATTCTGGCGGTGGCCGAAGCCACGGCCGAGGCCATTCGCAAGGTGGCCGATGCGATCCGCCAGCCCGGCGGCCAGGAAGCCGTGCAACTCAAAGTGGCGGAGAAGGCTGTGGACGCCTACAGCAAGGTCGCGGCCGATGCGACCACCACGCTGATCGTGCCGAGCAACATGACCGAGGTGTCCGCGCTCATCGCGTCCGCCATGAAGATGGTCGGCACGGGCAAAAGCGCTTGATGCCAGGCTGAATACACAGATTGGCCTGCTACAATCGCAGGCTTCGCGGAGAGGTGGATGAGTGGTTTAAGTCGCACGCCTGGAAAGCGTGTGTGGGCTAATCCCCACCGCGGGTTCGAATCCCGCCCTCTCCGCCATTGACTGGGTCGCTGACGACCACCTAAGAGCCTCGCTTCCCTATGGAATCGGGGCTTTTTTGTTTCTTCGCACGGGCATCCATCGGATAGCCGCGCTTCCAGCGAGAGAACGCACTCAGGCTGCTGAATCCCAACAAGGGGGCGATGTCGGTGAGCTTGCGGTCGCCGTAGCCCAGCAGGCGCTGGGCTTGTTCGAGTCGGATGTCGTCCAGCAATTGTGTGAACGTCGTGCCATGCGCGGACAGCCTGCGGTGCACGGTGCGCCGGTCCACGCCCAGGTGCATGGCCACCTGGTCCGCACCGCAGCGGCCGGTGGGCAGCAAGGCCATGATGAGCTGCTCCACCTCCTCCCGAAACGTGAAGGGGTGCCCCGACAGATCGTCGTGCATCAGCTTGCGCACTTGCTGACGCATCGCGGGGTCGGCGAAGTGCAGCGGCGCATCCAGCTCCGCCGACAGCAGGGCAATGCCGTTGTGGTCCTGCGAAAACAGGAAGTTGCTGCCCAGGATGCTGCGGTGCCAGGAAAGATCGGCGGGCGCAGGGTGCATGAAGCTCACGCGGCGGGGTTGCCACGTCTTGCCCAGCGCGAGGCACAGGGTGTGATAGAGCGCGCCCAGCGCCAACTCCACCGATTGCCGCCCGGCACCGACCGAGGGCAACAGCATCTGCTCGATCACGGCAATGCCACCGTCCTCGTGAATCCTGGTGCTCAGGCTTTCGTTGTGCAGGTACAGATACCGGGTGAGCGTGTCCAGCACCTGGCGCAACGTGGGCTCATCGCGCGCCAGCATGCCGACGACCCCGAAGGACGACAAGCGCCGCGTGACCGACAGGCGCAGACCGAAGGCTTCCTCCCCCGAGCGCTCCGCCGACAGCTCCATCAAGCGCATGACCGCAGTGGCGGGAATGCGCAACTCCGTGCTGTCCAGGCACGAGAGCGGCAGGCCCACCGCGGCCAGCATCTCGTGCGGCACCAGGCCGACGCTGGATGCCAGGTCGGCGTAGTGGGTCAGGCTGGCGCTGCGCATCAGGACGGGCATAAGGTTTTCCCTAGGTGTCCCAACAGGATAAGTCAACGTCCCGAAACGTCAAACATCAAACGGTCGGAGTGCCTAAATTCAGCACCGCAGAAAGGCTCATCTGGAGCCTCGACAGCCCGCAAACACTGAATTGAAAGTTGAAAGGCACACCATGAACTTCCTCGACGGCCACCTGTTTCCCGAGAACCAACAACCGCTGATCATCACGGCGGCGCCCTATGCGCCCTCGTGGATGCCGGACGATTTCCCCGGCGAAATCGCCGTCACCATGGAAGAGCAGATCCAGAAGGCGGTGGACTGCTACAACGCCGGCGCCCAGGTGCTGCACCTGCATGTGCGCGAGCTCGATGGTCGCGGCAGCAAGCGCCTGTCGAAGTTCAACGAACTGATTGCCGGGGTGCGCGCCCGCGTGCCCGAGATGATCATTCAGGTGGGTGGCTCCATCAGCTTTGCGCCGGAAACCGACGGCGCCGCCGCCAAGTGGCTGAGCGACGACACGCGCCACATGCTGGCCGAGCTGGACCCCAAGCCCGATCAGGTCACGGTCACGATCAACACCTCGCAGATGAACATCCTGGAGCAGTTCGATGCGCGCGACATCGTCGGCACCTCCATGGAAGACCCGGCCGTGTTCAACGCCTACAAGGAAATGACCGTGCCCGCGCAGCCGGGCTGGGCCGAGGAGCACATCCGCCGCCTGAGCGAAGCCGGCATTCAAAGCGCCTTCCAGTGCTACAACATCAACAGCTTCGAATCGGTGGAACGCCTGATGCGCCGTGGCATCTACAAGGGCCCGCTGGTGCTGAACTGGGTGGCGATCGGCGGCGGCATGGATGCGCCCAACATCTACAGCCTGGCCCACTTCGTGCGCGCCGTTCCCGATGGCGCCGTGCTGACGGTGGAAAGCTCGGTGCTCAACGTGTTGCCCATCAACGCCATGGGCATCGCCATGGGCCTGCATGTGCGCTGCGGCACGGAAGACAATCTCTGGAACCAGACGCGCACCGAGAAGATGGGGACGGTGGCGCAGATCGAGCAACTCGTGCGCATGGCCAAGGAGTTCAGCCGTCCGATCGCCACGCCACAGCAGGCACGTGAGATCTGCAAGATCGGCGTGTTCTACGACACCGCGGAAGAAACGCTGGAACAGAACGGCTTTGCACCGAACCGCAATGGTGGCCAGCAAGGTTATCTGCGCAAGGTCGCCTGAGTGGATCCCGTCCGCTGCCCATCATTGACGTCATCTGGATAGCAACATGAACTTCAACGCTTCTTCCTTCTCGCGCCGCACATGTCTTCTGGCATTGCTGGCCGTCCTCCCCTGCGCCCACGTGGCTGCGCAAAGCGCCTGGCCCAACCGGCCCATCCGGATTCTCGTTCCCGCACCGGCCGGCGGGGCGTCCGACATGATCGCGCGCACTGTCGCGGAGAGCGTTCGCAAGAGCACGAACCAGACGGTCCTGGTCGAAAACAAGCCCGGCGCGGGCGGCATCATCGCGGTGGAAACCATGCTGGGCGCGCCGCGCGACGGCTATACCTTCGTGTTGTCGCCCAACTCCCTGGTGACGGAAAACCCGCACAGCTACAAGTTCCGGTTCGACCCTTTCAAGGACCTGGCCCCGGTCGCCGAGGTGGCCAGCGTGGCGCTGGTGCTGGTGGCAGATCCCGGCCTGCCGCTCGCGAACATCACCGAGATGGTGGCGTACGTCAAAGCGCGCCCCGCCAAGACGTCCTACGCGTCCTACAGCCCGGGCACGCTGTCGCACCTCAAGGGCATGCAGTTCAGCAAGGCCGCGGGGCTGAGCATGGAGCACGTGGGCTACAAGGGCTCACCACCCGCCTTGCAGGACCTGATGGGTGGGCAGGTCCAGTTCATGTTTGACGGCATGGGCACCTCGCTGCCCTTGATCAAGAACAGCAAGGTGCGCGCGCTGGCCGTCACGTCGGCGAAACGCTCGCCCTACCTGCCCGATGTGCCCACGCTGGCCGAAGCGGGCTTCCCCGAGCTGAGCCAGATCATGGGTACCACGATCTGGTCCACGCCCGACGTGCCACTGGAGATCCGCGACAAATTCCGCCAGGAACTGCTCAAGGCCATCTCGACGCCATCGGTGAAGAGCCAACTCGCCGCACTCGGCATGGATGCCGGCAATCCGTCGCAAACCATCCCCGATCTGGAAAAGGCGCTGAAACAAGACAACGAGCACACCGGCCAGATGCTGCGCTCCATCAACTACAAACCGCAGTAAGCCCGGCATGAGCGATCAAAAGACCGAGGGCGCAACGCCCGTCAGCGACACGCTGCGGGCCAGCGGCTACTGGAATCCCGAATGGGACGGCTTCACCGAACTCGACCCCCTGTGGACCGAGAAATTCCTGGACATGGCGATGCATCCGATGCGCAAGGGATTGATCGAGCCCAAGGTCTGGGAGTTCATCTCCATTGCGGTAGACGCTTCCTGCACGCACATGTACGGCCCGGGCACCCGGCGCCACATTCGCCGCGCGCTGGAACTCGGCGCGACCAAAGAGGAAATCGCCGCGGTGCTGCAGGGCGTGAGCGTGCTGGGCCTGCACGCCAACAGCATGGGCGCGCCGATGTTGCTGGAGGAAGTGGCCCGCTTCGAAGCCCAGCCCCAACAAAAGAAATAGCTTTCCCATGGCCGCACCACAAAAGAAAGTGATCGTGACCTGCGCGATCACCGGTGGCATTCACACGCCATCCATGTCCCCGTACCTGCCCATCACACCCCGGCAGATCGAGGACGAAGCCGTCGCCGCCGCGCAAGCGGGTGCGTCCATCGTGCACCTGCATGCGCGCGACCCTGCCGATGGGCGCCCTTCGCAGGCACCGGATCTTTTCCGCCAGTTCCTGCCGCAGATCGCGCAGCGCTCGGACGTCGTCATCAACATCACGACCGGCGGCGCGCCCCACATGCTGGTGGAGGAACGGCTACAACCCGCGCTCCAGCTCAAGCCGGAGGTGGCCTCGCTCAACATGGGCTCGATGAACTTCGGCCTCTATCCCATGCTCGCGCGCCAGAAAGCATTCAAGTACGACTGGGAGCGCCCGTACCTCGAAGGTTCCGAAGACCGCGTCTTTCGCAACACCTTCAAGGAGATCCGCTACATCCTCGAATCGTGCGCGGACAACGGCACGCGATTCGAGATCGAGTGTTACGACACGAGCCATCTCTACACGGCGGCGCATTTCGTTGACCGCGGCATTCTGAAGCCACCGTTCTTCATCCAGTCCGTGTTCGGGCTGCTCGGTGGCATCGGCACCCATCCGGAAGACGTGATGCACATGCGCCGCACGGCCGAGCGCCTGTTTGGCCAGGACTACTTCTGGTCCGTGCTCGGCGCGGGCCGCAGCCAGGTCCCGCTGGCCACCCTGTCGGCCACCATGGGCGGCAATGTGCGGGTCGGCCTGGAAGATTCGCTGTGGGACGGTCCCGGCCAACTGGCCACCAGCAATGCGCAGCAGGTCGAGCGCATCGTCACGGTGCTCCAGTCGCTCAATCTGGAGGTCGCAACGCCCGACGACACGCGCGCCATGCTGCAGTTGAAGGGCCAGAACGCGGTGGCGTTCTGAGCCCATCCTGCGTGCCGTCTACGACCCGGCGATGAAGTCACCGCCGAGCGCCAGGTGCAGGTCGACGCGGCGCACCAGGCGCTCGCGCCGCACCGCCAGCAAGGCAACTTCAGCGGCATCCGCGGAGAGCTGGCGATCCGTCACCTCGCGCAGGTCGGACTTGCCGATGCGGTAGGCGTCCTCCGTCAGCGCTGCGGCGCGGCGGCTGTCCTCGGCCGCGGCGCGCAGCAACGCTTCCCGCGCGGCCAGGCTGGCTTCCGCATCGAGCGCGGTTTCGACATCGTTGAGCGCCCGCAGTGCAAGACCCGCATAGTTCGCAACCGCCGCGCGCTGTTCCGCGGTGCGCAGGCGCACGTTGCCGGTGAGACGGCCACCCGTGTACAGCGGCACGGTGGCGGTGGCACTGGCGCTGGACGTCGTGCGATCCAGGCTTTTCTGGATCTCGATCGCGTCGCGCGATACGCGGCCGTGCCCCGCGGACAGCGACAGCGAAGGCCAGAACGACGCCTTCGCTTCGCCCACCAGATCGAAGGCCGCGGCCACACGGCGTTGCGCCGCCACCATGTCGGGCCGGCGATCGAGCGCATCCAGAGGCATGCCGGCGGGCGCGGGGCCGGGGAACGGTGCCAGCGCGGTTCGCGGCGCGATCGCGGCGGCGGGATAGTGGCCGACCAGAATCTCCACGGCGCGCAACGCACTGCGGTGCGCGAGCTCCACCTGTTGCAGGGCGTCGCGGTAGCTCGCATGGTTCGTGCGGGCGCTCATCAGCTCGATCTCGGTGCCCGCGCCGACGCGCAGCCGGTCGCGGCTCAGGCCGACCAGGCGCTGTGCGTCAGCCTCCATCCGTTGCGCGATCCGCACCTGTTGTGCCGTTTCCGTCGCGACAAACCAGGCGCGAGCGACCGACGCCGCCAGCGACTGCTGCGCAGCGCGGAAGTCGGCGCTGCTGGCATCGCGCTGTGCGATGGCCGCGTTGCGCTGGTAGCGCAGGCGGCCCCACAGGTCGACTTCCCAGGTCAGGCGCAGCATGGCGCCGTTGAGCGTCGAGACGAGATCGGCGACGGATCTGGATCCCGCGCGCCCAAGCAGGCCGATGGCGGGTTTGAGCTGGGCGTTGGCGAGGTCCACCTGTGCGGCGGCTTGCTCCACGCGCGCGGCCGCGATCGCGAGGTCGGGACTGTGCGCGAGGGCCTCGCGAACCAGCGCATCGAGCTGCGGATCGCCGAAGGTCGCGAGCCATCCGGCGTCCACCGGCGCTGCGCTCACCGGCACCGCCCAGGTCTGAGGCACCTGCACATGGCCGAGCGCTTCGGCGCGCGTGTCGGCCGGTGTCGGCTCCGGCAACGTCGCGCAACCGGCGAGCAACGCGGCCACCAACCCGAGCGAGATGGCACGTGAAAGTGAAGTGCGAAGAAACGGCATGGTGTCGGCCTCAGTGCAACTTCAACACGAACAGGTCGAGCTTGCTGCCCACGCGCAGGACCACCTTGCGGATGAGGTGCAGCATCTGGCCCCGTTGCGTGTACACGGCGCCAACGCCCTGCGCGCCCATCGGCAGGAAGGCATCCTCGTCGTCCCCCACCACCTTCAGGCGCACCGCGAAGCGGCCCGGCGGGATGGGTGCGGAACCCGTCTGCGGCACGCTGCCCGACAGCGGCAACTGCCCGGTACCCGACGACCAGATGATCGAATCCACCTCCGCCTTGATGATGCGGTTCGGGAAGGTCTTCAACGCGATCTCGGCCTGGTCGCCCGGCTTGATGTTGCGCAACTCGTTCTGCGAATACATCGCCAGGATCCACTGCTCGTTCTCGACGAAGGACATCACCGGCACCATCGGCAGCTGCGCGGCGTACGAGCCCGGGCGCAACTGCAGGTTCGTCACGGTGCCATCGGCGGGCGCGTGGAACACAGTCTGGTCGAGCTCCCATTTCGCGTAGTCGATCTGCGCCGTGAGTTGTTTCAGCGCGGCGCGCGCCTGCGCGACTTCCGACAAGTCACCGGCCGGCGTGCGCGCCGAGAGTTTCTGCTGCACCTGTTCGACTTGCGCCGTCGCCTTCGCGAGGTCGGCGCGCAGGCCCACGACGTCCGCCTGTGCCTGCTCGTGGTCGTACCGGGCGCCCGCACCTGTGTTCAACAGTTCCTGCGCCTGCCCTTCGCGCTTGACGGCGAGCGCCAGCCTGGCGGCGGACGCATCGCGCGCGGAGCGTGCGCCTTTCAGTTGCGCATCGAGTTCACGCTGGTAGGCCTGCGCACTGTCGATCTTCGCCTCGAGTTCGGGCCGTTTCGATTCCAGTGCCAGTAGCTTCTGCTCGAACGGCTCCGGATCGATGCGGAAGAGGACATCGCCCTTCTTGATCGGGCGGTTCGGTTCGATCGGCACATCGATCACGCGGCCGGTGACGCGCGGCGTGACCTGCACCACGTAGTTGATCACGCGCACATCGGCCGAGGACGGCGCCACCACGTTGAGCATCAGGATCGTCGCGGCCAGGCCAATGATCGGCAAGGTGATCACGATCACCTGGCTGACAAAGTTCCAGGGCAGCAGCTTGAACTTGAAGAAGATCAGCCAGGCGATGCCGGCGTAGATGAGGAGGAGAAGGATTTCCATCAGTTGCTTTCTTCAGCGCCTGCGCCATGGCCTTGTGCCTGCGCGTTCGCGGCGGCGAGCTGCAATTCGAGCGACTGGATGTGGCGCCGCAGCCCATCGGTGTCTTCGGTGGCCGGCACAGGTTCGGGTGTCACCTGCGGAGGCTCCTCTGGCGTGGGTTCAAGACCGACGGCATCGCCGCCGTGGCCGTGCTCGTCGAGCGTGTCGGTGCCATACGCGAGCTTGTGCAACACCGGTCGCGTGTAGGCCCATATCCACGCGAAAGGCCAGAGCAAACCACCGAACACCAGCGAGAGCAGGCAGATGATCTTGATCGCGGCCAGCTGCGGGTGCTTGCGATTCTCCGCGACCTTCTCCGGCATGATGTGCAGCCACCAGAACCCGCTGATCAGCACCATCGGCACGACCAAGATGGCGATCCACGAGATGACGTTGGCGGCCGTATCCAGCGCGCCACCTTCGAGCAGCGACGCGCGCGCGGGCGAGATCCACAACAGCGCGAGCAAAGGGAGCACGATTCGTCGTTGCACCATCACGCCGCCTCCCTCCCCAGCAACGGCTGGATGAGCAAGGGACAGGTACAGGCCGAGGGTGTCGGCGTGAGCAGGTTGTCGATGGATGTCATGGGGTCGCGTCAGCGCGTGGAGGGATCGCCGGCGGGTTCGTTCGCACGAAGCCACAGGCTTTCGTCCTGCACGACGACGTCATAGATGGGGATGCGCAAATCCGGCGAAGCGGTGCACTGGCCGTTTTGAATGTTGAATTTCAGCCCATGCGCCGGGCAGCTCAGGACATGGCCCTGGCAAGCCCCGCTGGCGATGGACGCACCCGCATGCGGGCAGCTGTTCTCGAGGGCAAAGAATTGCCCGTTGACGTTGAGCACAACGATCGACTCCTGGCCTGGCCGGAAGACGAGCTTGCGCGAACCGGGTGGCAGGTCTTGCAACGCACCCGCGGCGATCAGCGATGGCTCAGGCATGGGACGTGGCCGCATCGGCGCTGTGGAGCATGAGCTGCAGCAGCTCTGCCGCTGGCCTTGCGCCGGTCATGGACCATTGATCGTCGATCACGACATGGGGCACGCCGCTGGCGTTGCTCTGCCGCCGATGCAGCGGCTCGGCGTCCAGGCGCGCCGCGTCCCAGTCGAGACCCGCCGCCTGTGCGAGCGACTGCAGGGTATCGACCGATCCGATATCCCTGCCTTGCGCAAAAAAGGCCGAGAAGATGGATTCGACAAAATCAAACATCGCCTCGGTCGCCAGTTGTTCTTGCGCGAGATTGACCACCGCACAAACCCGTTGGGTGTTGGGAAACGTCGTGATGGCGCCGAAGTTCAACGTCAGATCCACCGACTGCGCCACCACCTGGATCTGCGCGCGGCGCGCCGCCACCGCGTCCTCGCTGCCCAGGCGCGCAACGTAGAAAGGCTGGTAGGGAACGCCCTGCTCGGGGATGTGCGGCAGCAAGGTGTTCGCACGCCAGCTCAGCGCCATGGGCAGGTCCGGGCGCAGCGCGCGCATGGCATTCCACGCCGTGCGCACATTCCGCAACCCGATCCAGCACCAGGGGCAGATCAGGTCCAGGTGGAAGTCGACGTGCATGGCGCGGGGCGGCACATCCAGACGGTGGTTCATCGTTGTCATAGGGGGATTCGATCCAGTGGCGACATGCGGCGCGAAGGGCCAGGTGCCGAGAAGGAGGAATGTAGAGGAAGCGCAGTAACATACTTCTCTTTTCACGCCAACTTCTTTGCATTTCGCGCCACCATGGACACGCTGGTCAGAACGGTGACCCTGAACGGGTTTCTGGACGTCTGCAACAGGCATGGCCTGAACTCCCACGCCTTGCTGGAACAGGTCGGGCTGGATGCCGGATCGCTGGTCGACGCCGAGCGCCACATCTCCGCGGAAACCTTGTGCCGCCTGCTGGAGCTGGCATCCACGGCGTCGGCCTGCGCGGCCTTCGGCGTGCAGATGGCGCAGAGCCGACACATGTTCGACTTCGGCGTGCTGGGTGTGCTCATGCGACACAAGCAGTGCTTGCGCGAGATGTGGCTCAGCGCGATCCAGTACCGCCAGCTGCTCAACGACGCTTTGGCGCTCTCGCTGGAGCCAGCGGGCGAGTTGACCATCCTGCGGTTTGAACTGCTCGTTGACGCCCATATTCCGCAACGGCAATCGTGCGAATTGGTCGCGGGCAATCTGGTCCGGCTGAGCCGGTCTGTGCTGGGGGACGCCTGGTGTCCGCGCGAGCTGCACTTCATGCACGCCGCGCCCCAGACCCTGTCGCTGCACAAGAAGTTCTTTGGTTGTCGGCTGAACTATGGAAGCGAGTTCAACGGCCTGGTGATGCGCAGCAGCGACCTGAACGTACCGAACCCCGCTGCCGATCCTGAACTGGTGCGCTACGCAGAAAGCGTCGCCATGCCGCTACGCGCGTTTGGCGACAACGCGCTGCTGCAGGAAGTGCGAAGAATCATTTATCTGCTGATGCCGATTGAGCAGGCGAGCATCGAGCGCGTGGCCGAGCAGATGCACCTGAGCACCCGCACCCTGCAGCGCCAGCTGGACCAGAATGGCACCAGTTTTTCAGCGCTGCTGGACAACGTCAGAAAAAATCTGGTGCTGCGGTACATGAACAACCACCGGTACTCGATCGGTCAGGTTGCATCGCTGACGGGGTACTCCCGCCAGGCGTCGTTCACGCGCTGGTTTCAGCTGAACTTCGGCATGAGTCCGCGTGAATGGAGACAGGCCAGGGCATCCTGATGGCGCCAGATGGATCGGCCCGCAACGCCTACTCTTTCGGCGGCGCGGGCTTCACCAGCCCCGGAAACTTCACCCCCAGTTGCTCCAGGTAGGTGTCGTATTTCTTCGCGTCGTAGTAGTACTTGCGCATCTCCGGGCGAAACCGTTCCATCGTCTCGCGGTTCATGCGCACCTGGGGCTTGTCGTCCTTGCCGATCAAGGGCACGTACTGCTGTGCCTTGAGCTGCACGTCCTTGAAGTAGCGATCGGCCTGCTGCACCAGCCCCGGTCGGGTCAGCAGGTCCACCGCGGTCATGGCCGTCACTTTGGCGCCGGCGACGATCCCCTTATGCGCGATCGGTGTGGCCATGGCGATTGCGCTGGCCCAGTGGTGGCTCGGAATGTTCGGGATGTTGGACGGGTAGTACAGCGTGACGGTGGGTACCACCCAGGAGACATCGCCAATGTCGTCGGAGCCGCCGCTGCGGGGAGGCGACGCAGGCGCCGACAGGGCCGCATGCTGAAGGTTCAGCCCGTCGGGCTTGCTGCTCACCAGGTTCTGCACGGCTTTGGCAAAGGTCTGCTCGTCGGCCGTCCATTCGGGCAGGCCCACCTGCTCGATGTTGCGCTGCATCGCTTCGGCCACCGGCTTGTTGAAATAGCGCGGCGCGGCTGCGCCCACGATGGTCCGGGTGACGGTGGTATCCGTCATGGCCGCGGCGGCCTCGGCAATGCGCTGGTTGATGGCGGCGTTTTCCGCGATGTTCTCGAAGTCCATCTCGCGCAGGAAGTACCAGAGGGTCGGCAGGGATTCATGTAAAACCCAGCAGAAACAGGCTTAAGTGCCTGTCCCCGTTGACTTTTTCGACTCTCTCTTCCCTGGACGACCGGCCTCTTCAACCGGGTTCGCAACCAAATTAGGGCCAGTCGCCGGCGTACTGAAGCGCTCAAGCATGCTGGCCACGACCTGCTCCTGGGCCGTGACGGATGACCTGGCCGTCGCCAGCGCCAGTTCCAGCTGTTGTTTGGCGGAAAGCAGCTCGTCGACCTTGGCCTGCAACTGCTCTTTGGAAGTGCTGAGCTGCTGGACGGCCGCGTCCTGCTCAACCAGGCGCCGGCCCAATTCCTCGGAGCGCCTTTGCGCAAACCCCAGTTCATCCTTGAGCGGCCGCAGGCCTCGCACCTCTTCCTGAGCCTGGTGCAGATCGCCCTGGGCGCGCGACAAATCGCCCAGGAGGCGTGCGTTTTCCTGAAGGGTATGGACGGCTTCCTGCTGCTTGGTGGCCAAGGTCTCGTTCACGGTGCGCAACTCGGCCTGCAGGTACTGCACCTGCTGTTCGTGCTTGCGCTGGTCCTGGTCGCGCTGCTCCTTTGTGGATTCCCGGAAATGCTCCAGCGCCTGGCGCGCGTGCTTGTGCTTTTCTTCCAGGGATTGGCGATGGCGCTCTTCGGCCGCGAGGCGCTCCTGCAGGTCGGCCACCTGCTGGACGAGCTGAGTGTTTTCCAGGGTCTTGCGGCTCAGAGCTTCGCTGGTTTTGCCGTGAGCGTTTTTTTCGTCGGCCAGGGCCCGCTGGGTTTGCTCCAGCTGCTGGCGCGTGGCCAGCGCCTCGGATTTCAGGGCCGCGACGGCTTGCTGCTGTTGGCTCAGCTGCTCGGCGTGCTTGGCCTGCGCCGTGGTGACCCGCTCTTCCGCTTCTTCATTGACGCGGGCGGCTAGGCGACCCACCAGGTCCTGGATTGCCTCGCTGACGGCTACGCGGCTGCCGGTGGCTGGCCCTTCCTCTTCCTCGATCTCCTTCAGGTAGCGATGGATCGTGGTTTTGGAGCCGCTGCCCAGCTCTTCGCGCACCGCATCGATGGACGGATTGCGCCCTGCGGCCAGCAATTTATCGCGGGCACGCAGCACTTCAGACTTGTAGATTCCGGCTCGGGCCATGGTTCACCTCGTTATTTCGTACTGTAGTATGTACCATGATATTACATACTATTTAAGAGGTCAATAAATCATAGATCTTAGTAAATATCACACTGGGTAATAGTGGATTATCCAATGTGATGTTGGTTTTGGGCCATTTCAGCCGTGGCTTGCGTACGTATGGACGTCATCGTCCATTTGGCATCATTGGACTGCCCACAGGCCCTGGCGGAAAAATTAGCGGATGCCAAATGAACCGCCCCGGGGCGGTTCATCCTGTCTCTCAAGATCCCGCCCAGAGGCACGCCAGGCGGCGCCTATCCGTTTGGCGTGAAGAAGCAGGACGAGCAAGCATAAAAAGTCCCACCAGACCCGGTGCGCGGCCACACCGGCATCACTTTAGTGCCCAGCATCACGCTTGACGAGGCGCCGGCCGATCTAGACAGTCTCTTTTTGGAACTTAGAACTTGTCCATAAGTAATGTTTATGGATAGCTGCACTTTTCGGAACGCGATGATGTCGGCAGCGAGGTGGTGCGGTGCCATGAAACTGCGGTCCAACTTTTCGTACCGCACCAGCAGAGATCATGAGGGTCGTCATTGCCGACCCTCCGCTGGGATTGTGGGCTTGAGCAGGATGGACGGGCTACGACTTCACCGGTGTGACGTGGACGCTTGCGCCTGCCAGGTTGCGGTAGATCCTGACCTTTCGAGCGATGGGCCACCACCCGTAAAGGAAAATCTGGAGCGGGCTCCACATGGCGACCCAGCCGCCGATGAGCAAGCTCTCCTTCAGCAACTTGAGGAAGGTGTTGCTGGCAAAGCTGGACAGGAGATCGGCGGCAATCAGGCAAAGCGCCAAGAAGCCGATGCCGATCAGCAGGCTGGTGCGCCCCTCCAGCAGAAGCCGGCGCAATGTCCGTTTGGCCAGCACCGACTTGTATTCGAAGTGATTGTGGATCGCCTCGGCAACCAGTGGAGCAGGATCCTCTGGTGGCATCTTTTCGATGTGGACGATGATGCGAAAGTGGCTGGCCTGCGGGAACTCCAGCGCCCAGCTTTCCAGGAACTTCTCCGCATCGGTGTCGAGGTCGCGGTGATGAAACGGCGTCGGATCCATCGAGTTGAACAACTCGGGCAGTTCGACGACGCGCAGTTCGATCTGGTGGAAGGGTGGATGATTCTTCTTCATGTCATGTTCCACTCGTGGCAGCACCCCATCAATCAGCGGCATCCGATTCGGTGTGCCTGATGATCGTCACAGGAACCTTGGCGGCGTGAAGAACCGCCTGCGACACCGAGCCAAACAACGCACCGCGCAGGGTGCCCAGGCCTCTGGAACCCAGAATGATGGCGTCACAAGCAAGGCGCTCGGCCAGCTCGACCAGCGTCTGCGCCGGGTCGCCTGATCCGATCTCGCGCTCGAAGCTCACGCCAGCCGCGTTGAAGAGCGCTTCGGCGCCCTCCAGCGCACGCGAGCCCACCGCGCCGCTGACCCGTTCCAGCACGTCGGCGTCGGGAGCGAGCATCAATTCGTACAGATAGGTCGGCTCCTGAACGGTGGCCAGCACGAAGGTCGCATTCAGGCCTTCACGCTTCAGTCGCAAGGCATGGCGCACGGCGTCCAACGCCCGTTCGGAGCCATCGACAGGTACAAGGATCTTCATGACTCAACTCCTGGTTGATTTCTGCAAATGTGGCCGAACGGGTGGGTTGGTACCACCCCCACCGGGGTTCACCCTCAGCTCCGCTGCGCCCCACCACTCGCAGGGTCTGTCCCAGCATCGCGGGCGTGATTCGCGTGATGCCTCGCTCGGTGACGTGGACACGCGCCTTGTCCCGGCCGGGTCATGCCAGCCTGGAGGCGGTCAGGCAACACGCCTCGATTGTCCATCGCCGTCCGCCACAAGACCGTATTCTTGCCGATCACCACATCGGGCAAGCCCGTGTTACCGCAGTTGCTGAGCGCGAAGTCGACTGTCAATCTTTTGCGTGGCCGTGATGTAGTTGGTTTCCAAGCCATCCTCGCTGCGCTTCATGTCGTGCAGGATGAACGCCTAGAAGTTGCCGATGGCCATCACGGCCAGCGTGATCATCATGGGCTCGCTCGTGCATGAAAAGAACGATCGATTCAAGTATCCACTCGTCGCAGGCGCGCTGACCAGCGGCGGCCTGACCGTCATCGCCAACGCGCCCAACCCGGGCGTGCGAGCAATCCCGCGCGGGAACTCCGACCAAGGCGTCATCAGCCCGCATGGGTTGTTCTCCGCCGCGCTATCGCCCACCATGGTCGCGATTGAACGGCCACGGTCTAAACGGTGCAGCCGGACGCGACCCAGGCGCAGGCGCAGGCGATGGTCGGAGGGGCCTCGTGCCCACGATCACGGTCAATGATGGCCACCCGCAGCATTGCACCCAGGATCTTCAACATGGCAGGCCCCCCGTTCCGCTGGCGCAAAGGCGCCTGGCCCCGACACCGGCTGTTCGTGCAGGTCAGACCGGCGCACCGTCCGATCGTTGACGGCTGCTCGTGATCAAGGCTGCAAAGCGGCAGTCGGAGAGCTACCCACAGGCCCGTAGGCCCGCAGGTGCAGGTTGGGCGTTTAGTCAGATTTATCGGACCTTTCGCTCTGCAATTTCCTGATTTTCCGAAAGTCCGCGACACCCTATCGTTGGGCCATGTTTCAACCGATGGAGATCAGTCATGCATGTGCTCTTTGAGTCCCGCGATCCGGAAGGTGCGCAGTTGCGCGAACTCGCGGTGCGTCGCGTGCGCTTCGTGATGCGCCGCCTCGCCTGGCTCGTACCGCGCGCCAAAGTGCAACTGTCGGACATCAACGGTCCGCGCGGTGGCGTGGACAAACGTTGCCAAGTGGAACTGAAAACCGACAGCTCCGGCACCGTGGTGATCACATCGATGGCGCGCGATTGGCGTTCCGCTCTCGAGGGCGCGCTCGCGCGCGCCGCCCGGGCGTTGGTGCGCATTTGGCGGCGCACGCACGACCACGAGCGTTCCGGCCAGCGTGCGATCGGCTTTGATCGCTGAACAAGGTGAAAGAAGGCCTGAAAAAGATGACGCAAGCGGTCAGAGGCTTGCAAGTGCCTTTCAGTGCCTCGGCACGACGGGTGGAAAAATGCCATCTTCGGCCAATCCGGTCAACTTGTTTGCAAAGAGTACAGATCATGCGTTCCTATCCGAACAACAGCCCGCAGGCAGCTGCCCGCATCGTCGCGCTGGCCTTGCTGGCCGACGGCAGCCTGAGCAAGGCGGAGCTTGACGTCCTCGACAGGCTTGGCGCCAACGAACAACTCGGAATTCAGTCCGAGGAGTTGCAGATAATCGTGCATACCGTCTGCGAGGATCTGCTCTTGGCGGCGCATTTGAGGCGCGCGGACTCGTGCGAAGTGGATCCTCGAACGCTCTCCCAGCTGATGGCCGAAATCGATGATCCGGAACTGCGCCTCAAGGTGCTGCGCCTGTGCGTCGCGGTGGTCGAGGCGGACGGGCATGTCGCCGAAGGCGAGTCGATCGTGCTCGTCGAGGCGGTTGAGCAATGGGGCCTGCATCTCGAGATGCTGCGGACGCAGCCCTCCTTACGGGGCGTCGAACGTGTCTGACTTCGCATTCCTGGTCGCGCTACTAGGGGGCGTCGTCTTGCTGGGTGCCTGGCGCGAATATGCGAACGACAACCAGCGTGACGCCAAGTTGCTGGCGGCATTCGGTGCGGCTGGCACGCTGGCGGGTGCGGCCATGTGGCTGGCTTGATTGTCAGGACCTCGAACGTCACCCAGCCAAACGACCAGGACCGGCGCAGCAAAGTCACCCCGGGAGTCTGCAGACCATCAACGGGACGGCCGGCACCGCTCAGGCGAGCGAAGGCCTGAATCGTGTCATGCGTCATGTCAAAGCGATGCCAGTCGGCGCGTGCGCCTAGCGTTGGCGGGCGGCGCGAACAACTCGTTTCTCGCTGCCTGAGTGATCGCGACGACACAAGGATGCGTGACGCGCCGCTCGACAGAGATAGCGAAGAACTCGGCCAAGACTTCGGCTGCAGCGCCCACGTCCTTGACACCGAACTGCCTCTCGATTTCCTTCGCCAGCACCGTGGGAGCAACGAAAACTCCCGCGCCGCGGCGACCGAACTCTTTGGCCAGCGCGCTGTCGTCGAACTCGCCGACGACCAGCGGCTGCAACGAGCGCTCCTGAAACCACGCACGCAGTCGCCGCCCAACCGCCGAGTCGTCGCCCGGCATGAGCATTCGGGCACCGTCGAGACAGCGCGGGAAAGGTCCTTCGAATGTCTCGACCAACGCAGGCGCCGCGAAAAAGCTGACCCCCGAGGCGCCGAGCTGATGATTGAAGGCCTTGACGCTGATCGATGTCGGCATCGGAGTGTCGGAAATCACGAGGTCGAGCCGGTGCATGGCCAGCGCTGCCAGCAGACCTTCGAGTTTGCCTTCACGGCACACGATGCGCACCCGCTGCGGCAACTGGGTCGCCGGCTCCAGCAGCCGGTACGCAATGGCTTTGGGCACCGCGTCGACCACCCCGACCTTGAACTCCAGCAGACGCACCTTTGCCTTGTGCTCGCGCACCGCCTCGCTGAGTTCGGCCCCCATCGAGAAGATCTCTTCGGCATAGCCCAGCACAAGGCGGCCCGCATCAGTGAGCACTAGGCTGCGCCCGCTCTTTGCAAGCAGCGCGCTGCCCATGGCCTCTTCGAGCAGCTGGATCTGCCCGCTGATGGTCTGCGGCGTCAGGTGCAGTTGCTCGCTTGCGCGCGTCACACTGCCCAACTTTGCCACCTGCATGAAGTAGTGGAGGTGTTTGTAGTTCACGGTCCAACCATCCTATTTTTTCGAACCTTTAGTCCATATCTTTCGAGTTTACACATGTGACCGCAGCCACTAGATTAAGCAGGTCGCTGCGGCAATCAACCATAGAGGTGCGCATGAGAGTCAGTGTTCAAAGTATGGGGTTTCCGGCCACGCCCGCGTTGATCGATCACGCCGATCGCCGCCTGCGGTTCGTGTTGACCCGCCACAGTGACCGGGTGCAGCGCGTTGCCGTGCGACTTGGTGACGAGAACGGCCCGCGCGGTGGCGTCGATAAGTTTTGCCAGATCCAGGTTTACTTGGTCGATGCACATGTCGCCTTCGTCAGGGACATCGGTACCGATCTGTACGACGTGATTGAACGGGCGACAGATCGAGCGGGCCGTGCGGTGGTCAAGCATCTGGACCAGTCGCGAATGGGCCGGCGCACTGCGCATAACAAGGTGACGCAGCCGCCGCCACATGCGTTCGACGATGCAACCTACCCAACTCAATTCAAAGGAGAAAATACTTGAGATCGAAACAGGCATTCCCGCAGGCCGTCGCTCAGTCTGCAGCGAGCAGAGCGCTATACATCGATGGCGCACAACGCAACACCGTCCGGCCACTGTTCGTGACGCTGTCTTTCATCGCTGCGGGCACAACGGCGAGCCTCGCGTCGCAGCTGTCGCATCCCGGGCTCTTCATCACGCTGCTCGGCCTTTTCGGTCTGTGGTACGCCTCGTCGAGGGTGACCCGATCAACGTGGTGGCACGCCGCGACGACAGCCGACTCGTCGCGCGGTTTGTATTGCACATCAACAAACAGGGCTGACGAATGAACGAAGTCATGACGGGCTTGATGGGCGGTTTCGGCTTGCTCATCGCAGTGGCGGCGGGGCTGGCCCTGCTGCTGTATCTGGTGCCGATACCACTGTGGATCGCCGCATGGGCTTCCGGCGCCTACGTGGGAATGTTTACGCTCATCGCAATGCGCCTGCGCCGCGTTCCACCCGGCACTGTAGTCACGGCGCGGATCAGCGCGGTGAAGGCCGGTCTGGACATCTCCATCAACGACCTGGAAGCCCACTTTCTCGCGGGCGGCAACGTCGTCAGGGTGGTCAACGCCATGATCTCGGCCGACAAGGCCGCCATTCCCTTGCCCTTCAAGCGCGCCGCGGCCATCGATCTGGCCGGGCGCAACGTGCTCGAAGCGGTGCAAATGTCGGTCCTGCCCAAGGTGATCCAGACGCCCAAGATCGCGGCTGTGGCCAAAGACGGCATCCAGCTGATCGCGGTGTGCCTGGTCACGGTGCGCACAAACATCGACCGCCTGGTGGGCGGCGCCGGCGAAGAGACAATCATCGCGCGGGTCGGTGAAGGCATGGTCAGCACCATCGGATCGTCGGCCAGCCACAAGAGCGTGCTCGAGAGTCCGGATCACATCTCCAAGCATGTGCTGAGCAAGGGCTTGGACGCGGGCACGGCCTACGAAATCCTGTCGATCGACGTCGCAGACGTGACCGTGGGCGAGAACATCGGCGCCAAGCTGCAGATCGACCAGGCCAACGCCGACAAGCAGATCGCGCAGGCCAAGGCCGAAGAGCGCCGGGCCATGGCCGTCGCGCTGGAGCAGGAGATGCGTGCGCGCGTGGTGGAGGCCGAAGCCGAGGTGCCGCGTGCGATGGCCGAAGCCTTTCGACAGGGCAACCTGGGCATCATGGACTACTACCGCATGAAGAACCTGCAGGCCGATACGGTGATGCGCCACGAGATCGCCGGCAACGGCGGCGATCCGGCGGCCAGCGCCAGAAAGTGACGAGCGCGACTGCGATGGACATACCTGCAGAACTGATCTATGGGCTGGTCTTTGCCGCCATCCTGCTTTTTCAGTACGTGATGAAGCGGTTTGGTCTGCTGCCGACGCCCGATGCGGAACCCCGGCAAGCACCGCTCCCGCCGGAAACCGCCGAGCAAGAAGCGCCGCTGGCGGACAGCCCAAGGAGCGCGCAGTCCACCCCTGCAGCTTCGCCGGCCCTGCCCGGCCGCGCCTCGTGGCTCGGGGCACCCGCCGCCATGGAGACGACGTCGACCGCCGGCCGGGCCACCTTGCTGCTCGGTAGCCGGCAAGACCTGCAGCGCGCGGTCTTCAGCATGACGGTGCTGGGGCCGTGCCGGGCTCTCGAACGGCCCGATGATCGGTAGTCTCGCTCAAGACCGGATTGCTCCGTGGCCGGGGACTGCCGTCTCAGCCCGGTGGCCCCGCCAGCTGCGAAGAGTCAAGAGGTCTTCTTGAGCGAGAGAGCCGGGACATGGGAGCGACGCCACCGATACCTTGATGAGCTGATGCCAGTTGTAGAGGTGATTCCAGTCGTCGAACGCGGCTGTTCTCTCGCTGGAGTTCTGGTACGTGAAGCAATAGGTCCACTCGCGCCGGGTCGACTGAATGAAATACTCGACCATGCTGATGGTCTGCGGTCGGAAGGGTTTAGTGAACCGGTGGCGAATGCCCCGCTCTTTGAAGGCCAACGCAGAGTCTCGTAAACAGAAGGCTACTCCGTTGTGGTGAGCAGGCGCTGACTGCGCCCCCCCAGATTGCCGTAGTAGGCGTGCGCGTTGCTCAGGACCTGCACCGCGTTGCGCGTCTTCTCGCATGGGACGAGCCACTTGCGGCGCAGCTCTACCAGGGTCAGGCCCTTGGCGGGTTCGATGGCGCGAGATACGTGAGACGGGCACGAGGACGCGTCAACCAGGCCTTCTTGGCCCAGGGCCAGGAAGCAGCCCAGACACTTACGCGCCGTGGGCGCGCTCATCGTGATGTCTCGAACCATTTAGATTCGACGCGCCAGCGTAAGTCGGGCATTCTTATAGATGTTCATTTGGTTGAGTTCATTGAGGGTTCCGGGGGTGTGGTGATTCCCGCTCACTCAAACTCAACTCAGGTGAACAAAAATAGCCTGTTGGACCTTCACAGCCACCCTACCCGCCGGCTGTGCCGGCACCGCCCATCCACCACAAGGAGTTCGACATGACTGTTCAGCGCATTCTCGACAGGCAGCCGAAGCGCACCGCTTCGACCATCACACCTGACACCACGATCGCTGCGGCATTGCAGTCCCCCGGGCTCGAAGACGGGGGCGCCCTGGTGGTGAGCAGCGACGGCAGAACCATAGAAGGCATCATTTCCGTGCGCGACATCGTACGTGGATTGAAAAGCATCGGCCCCGACCTGTTGAATAAGTCCGTACGGGATCTGATGACCGCAAAAGTTTTGACCTGCGCTCCACAAGATCGAGCGGTGGGCATCATGGCGCTCATGATGACCAGGCATGTGCACCACGTACCGGTGCTGACCAACGGTACGCTGGTCGGCATGGTGACCGTCCATGACCTGCTTCAGCTGCGTCTGGAGGAGGTTCTGTCGGAAGCGGAGGCCATGCAGAAATACATCGGCGGCAGCGGGTGACCGACTGTCCCCCGTCGTTGCGCCGGTCGATCTTGCCCCAATGCACGTCAGGATCGGCCAGTTGGCGCTGGAGATTGATGTTTTAGAAAGCGCTCTCACCAAGGTGGGATTGTTAAGAGCAAAGCGATGATCGACCGTGATCGGGAGCAGGTTCGTCAAATGCCCACTCCTTCCTATGCCATTCTTCCGTCGAGAACCGCATCGCCCAGCTCTCGCTTCGTTGACGCCGTCGCCGGTCATCGCGACGATCTGCCCCTCGGCTTGCAGCGCGCGCACCCAGCGCAGCATGTGCTCGGGATTGGCGCGTGCGAAGGCCGTCACACGTACGGCCAGTTCGCGCAGACTGGCGTCGTCGCAGGCCTCGACCTCCGCTCCGGTGACGGCTGCCGCGCCGGCATCGGCGAGGCCGAGCCGGCGACACACGTCGACAACCGGTGTGCCCGACTCAGCCAGTCGCAGCGCATACGCGATCTGCTCCTCTGAAAATCTCGACCTCTTCATTGCTTCTCCTTGCGCCCCTTCGGGCTTGCCGGAAAGCAACCGTACCTCTAGTTTTGAAAAATCCGGAGTTCGGGGGAGACGTCAAGATATGGAGCACGAGAGATGAGCAAGCAAGACGACAAGCGCCGCAGGGCAAAGTACACGCCGGAGTTCAAGCTGGAGGCCGTCAGACTGGTCAAGGGCGGGCAATTGGGGCCAAGTTGCGCAAGTCGGCCACGTGCCTCTTTCGCTGACACGCCGCGCTGCGCGTCGTTGCGACTCGTGCGACAACGGTCGGAGCATCCAGGGCGTGCCAAGTGGACGTCGTGGACACGTTCGATTCAGTCATGTAGGGGCTCCAAACAAGAGAAGCAAAGTATTGAACCGGCAGCCTGTGACCGCAGCAGGCACATGACGCTGCTGCGGCCCACCGTTTTCAGTGCGATCATCGATGGACCGAACCGCTCAAGCACGCCGTGCTGACGCGCAGCGAACCAAATTGTGCGGATCGGGCGAAGACGGTATCCAGCCGACGGCCCTGTACCCGAGCAGCTGCGCGGGTCTCTACTTCTCCCGCACCAGCAGCAGCGCGGTCCGACAACGCGACGCCACGCGGGTCGCGACCGAGCCCATGAGGGCTTGCCGGGCTGCTCCGAAGCCGAGCGACCCCATCGCCAGCAGGTCCAGCCTGCTCTTCGTGACATGCATAGCGATCGCATCGCCGGGCACCTGCCCGACCAAGCGAACTTCGGCGGCCGTGATGCCGGCTCTGGCAAGAAGCTCATGGGCCGGCTTAAACACGTTCTCGAACGCCGCATTCTGCATGGCCTCGACCTGCTCTGGCTTGATGCCGGTCGACACCTCGCGTTCAATCCAGCCCGGCACAACGATCTTCGTCAGGTCGGGAACGACGTGAATAAGGCTCACCGAAGGCGACGCGCCGAACAGGTCCCGGTTCCTGGCCACGAAGCGCGCGACGGCTAGGCCGTAGGGGCTGCCGTCCAGCGCAATGCCGACTTTCAGCGAATCCCGCTTGGGGATCTGAGCCCCGCGCAGGATGAGCAGTGGCTTGGTGCATGAGACGGCCACAGCGCTTGCCACCGAGCCGAGTAGCAGCTTCTTAAGCCCCGTGTCGCCGTGCGAACCCATAACGATCAGATCGGCCCGGTCGTTGGCAACGATCGACGCCAGTTCGTGCGCCACGGTACCAACAACGTACCGTCCAGCAGCGTTCGCACCAGCGCGCTTCAGCGCCGCCGCCGAAGTCTTTAGCGCCTTCGCCGCTTCTGATTCGTGGTATGACTGCACCATTTCGCGCCCCAATGCACGCGCGGCGCGTGATGGCACCGGATACTGGATGTTGAGCAGTTCAACTTCGGTGGGGTTCTCCAACAGGGTGGTGCGCGTCGCGACGAACGCGACGGCTGCCTTGCTGTACTCACTGCTATCGACGGGCATTAGGATACGCATCCGGACTCCTTTGGTTACTTTGATGAAATAGAGCGCTTAGAACTTCTCGGGCCGCAGCACCTCGACGTCGGCCACTAGCCGGATTATCGATTCGT
Source organism: Hydrogenophaga sp. 2FB (assembly GCF_005503365.1). GTDB lineage: Bacteria > Pseudomonadota > Gammaproteobacteria > Burkholderiales > Burkholderiaceae_C > Hydrogenophaga. The sequence goes on along the minus strand of NZ_SCML01000011.1, from coordinate 60,259 downwards.
TGTCTTAGTGCGCTCGCGCAGCGCTGATGGCGAGCGCCGTCTCGGCAGTGCCAAGCACCTCCACGCGGATGTTGGCGTGCGGGCCCCAGGTGGCGTCACGCCGGCCCCGACTGCCCTTGCCGCGCGCGTCGGTCACCGTGTAGCCTCGCGCATCCAGCGACTCGAGGTAGCGCAGAAGCGTGGTCTCAAGCGCGGCCTCGCACACGACGGTCAGCAGTTTGATCATGCCTGTCTCCGGTAGTTGCATTACGTGCTCAATGTATTGCTTGCTGCGCGAGCCGGTGATACAGCGGAATGCCGATCAGCAGGTTGAACGGAAACGTGACGCCCAGCGCCGCGCCGATGGACAGGGCCGGATTGAGGGCAGGCAGGGACTCATGTAAAAACCCGCAGAAACGAGCGTGTGGAAGGTCTTACATGGACGTTCCAGAAGAGCAAGATTCGGCGGCGTGAAGGTCTGAAGGGTTTGCCGTCTTACATTCGGACTGTCGGTGCAGGTCTGCACCGAACTTGAGTTCACCCCGGCTGGGCCTCGATTGCGTAGGCCAACAGCCCCAGGGCCGCAGGCATAGGCCGATGGACCGGGTCTCGGGACAAAACGTTGCATGGGGCTCCTCGGGTGGGCTTCGATCCGGATCCCGTGCGCATGGCCCATGCAACGTGTACCGTCCGCGGGTCGAGTTTGCGGGTGTTCTGCATGTCTTTCGTTGCTCTGGTGCAATCGAGCCTGCATCTCGATGCGAGGATCATCGAGCGGGGCCGTACGGATAGTGCGACAACGAAAGCGCGGGCTGCGCAAGTGGCGAGCCGCAGCCCGCCGACAGACGACCATGCCGCGGCTTCAGAACGACCCGAAGTTGGTGCCCAGCACGACGACCGCGGCCAGCGCCAGCAGCGGGATCAGCACCGCCACCACGAAGATGTCGAAATAGGACTGGCGGTGCGTCAGCTTGCAGATGGCCAGCAGCGTGATGACGGCGCCGTTGTGCGGCAGGGAGTCGAGGCCGCCGGTGGCTATCGACGTCACACGGTGCAGCAACTCGGGCGAGATGCCGGCGGCGCGCCCCATCTCGAGGTAGGTGCTGCCGAGCGTCTGCAACGCGATGCTCATGCCGCCGGAGGCCGAGCCGGTGATGCCGGCCAGCAGATTGACGGCGACCGACAGCGACACCAGCGGATTGCCGGGCGCGATGCTCAGCACCGCGTCGCGGATCAGCGCAAAACCGGCCAGCGAGGCGATCACCGCGCCGTAGCCGACCTGCGACGCCGTGTTGAAAATCGGCAGCACCGAGGCGCTGGCCCCGGCGTCCAGCGTGGCCTTGAGCGTGGGCAGGCTGCGCCGCGCCAGCACGATCAGCAGCAGGTTGGCCAGTGCGAGCGCCGCGATGATGGCCCAGGTACCCAGCACCGCGTCCAGGCGCGTGGCGCCGTACAGGGCCGTGGCCAGGTAGCTGCTGTCCAGGCCCGGCAGGATGTGGGCGCTGAACACCCAGTTCAGCGCCACCACGGCCACGATGGGTGCGATGGCCACGCCGAAGCTCGGCGGCGGCGCCGGTGGCGTGGCCCCGCCCTGCGGCCCCAGTTCGGCCACGTCGTAACCCTCGCCCTGGGCGTGCGGGCGCACGCTGCGCGCCAGCAGGGCCCGGCCATCGGGGTCCGCGCCATAGCCCTCCCCGGCGGCCGCCGCCTGGCGCGCACGCCGCAGCAGCCACAGCGCCCCGAGCACCCCCATCACCGCGCCGCCAATGAGCCCGAGCCCGGGCGCAGCGAACGGCGTGGTGCCGAAGTACGGCATCGGAATCGCGTTCTGGATCGCCGGGGTGCCGGGCAGTGCCGTCATGGTGAAGGTGAACGCGCCCAACGCGATGGTGGCCGGGATCAGCCGTTTGGGCACGTCGACGGCGCGGAACAGTTCGACCGCGATCGGGTACACCGCGAAGGCCACCACGAACAGCGACACGCCGCCATAGGTGAGCACCGCGCAGGCGAGCACGATAGCCAGCACGGCGCGGCCTGCGCCCAGCCAGTCGACGATGCGCGAGGCGATCACGCGCGCCGCGCCCGAGTCTTCCATCAGTTTGCCAAACACCGCGCCCAGCAGGAACAGCGGAAAGAACAGCGCGATGAAGCTACCGAGCGCCTTCATGAAGACCTGCGTGTAACTGGCCAGCAGCGGCGCGTCGGGGCTGAACAGTACCGCCAGCAGGGCCATCAACGGGGCCAGGATGAGCACGCCGATGCCGCGATAGGCCAGCCACATCAACAGCGCCAGCGACAGCAGGATGCCCGCAATGCTCAGCATGGCGAGACTCTCGCGGGCACAGTGCAACAAGTGAGAAGTGTCATGTCAGGAAGGGTTCCAGCGCCAGGGTGGAGCGGCGCCCTAAGTGGGTGAAGTTGGTTTCGAGCCAGGCCTGCGCAGCGCGATGGCCGATGCGGTGCAGCCGCGTCAGGAACGGCCACCCCGCATTGAGCTTGCTCGCAGTACCGAGGCCGCCCAGTTCGGCCTCGGCCTCGATGCGGTGCATGCGAAGTGCAGAGACCTGCGTGAACAGCGACGCTCGGCCCGCACCGGGCGGCACGCCTTCCAGGCGCAACAGTTGCTGCAGCAATGCCACCGAGCGCAGTTCCTTGACCAGGCTGCTGTTGAAGGTGATCTCATTCAGACGGTCGAGAATGTCCGCGGCAGTGGTCGGCAGCGCCTCGCGCCGCGACGGGTTGATCTGCACCAGCACCAGGTCGTGGGCCGGGCTCTCTGAAATCAGCGGCAGCAGCGACGGGTTGCCGAGGTAGCCGCCGTCCCAATAGGCCTCGCCGTCGATCTCGACGGCGCGGAACAGCAGCGGCAAGCAGGCCGACGCCATCACGGCGTTGGCCGACAACTCGGACTGCCGGAATTCCTTCAGCGCGCCGGTGCGCACGTTGGTGGCGGAAACGAACAGGCGCACCTTGCTGCAGCCGCGCACGCGCTCGAAATCGACCTCGGCCGCCAGGATGTCGCGCAATGGGTTGATGTCGAGCGGGTTCATCTGGTGCGGCGACAGCGAGCGGCCGACCCAGTCCAGGTACATGCCCAGCGGTGAGCCCTCGAGCGACCAGTTGCCGAAGAACGCACCCAGCGCCTGGGGCACCATCGGGCCGCGCCCGGACGCATTGCTGACCCGGCTCCAGAAGCGCCGCAGAGCCTCGCGCGCGCCCTCGCGTCCCCCGGTCATCAGCCCGTCGGCCAGCACCACCGCATTCATCGCCCCGGCGCTGGTGCCGCTGATGGCGTCGATCTCGATGCGCTCGTCCTCGAGCAGGCGATCCAGCACGCCCCACGTAAACGCGCCATGGGCGCCGCCGCCCTGCAGCGCGAGGTCAATGTGCCTGATTCGGCGCGATGTCATGTGGGAATGCTACTGCACGCGGCGGCGCAGCCCTCTTGCGGATTCCGGGTCAGCCTGGATCTCCTGACTTGCGAACCTACATCAGACCGTCAATCACCGACGAAATCAGGTCGATGGGCAAGAGGAGACGAGCGTCGAGGTTTTTCCCCGGCCATCGCGGTCAGCGTGTTGAGGTAGCGCAACAAAATCCCCTGCTTGGCGTGCACCAACCTCTGTACCGCTTCCAGCAGCTTGTCGGAAGTCCGCCCCCCCCTTTGGCGCAGGCCCATGAAGCCGAGGTCCCGGCCGCGAACGCAGGTTGCGCGCACCTCATCGCACCACAAGCACATCGCTAAGCGCAGCGTCGATCACTTTCGGAGTCATGCTGCCGAGGTCTTGGTCGGTGGCTGTGCACAGGCCATGGTGGCCCGCGACCACACTATCCGCGCTTATTTTCGCGGCAGCGACCAGGATCGCCCGCGCCGGCAGCGAGTGGACAGGCGCTGCGCGAACCGCTGCAACCCGCCTTCCGCCTGGGTATGTAGCGATTCCGGCATCAGGCGCAAAGGTTCGCCGCAGAGACCGCCCCACCCAGCGCTGCCCGATGCCGCGTCCAGCGAATACAGCAGGTGAAGGTGCGTGGCCGGCAACAGATTGACGGCAAGGGACGCGGTCCAAATGAAATCTTCGCACAGGTTGACGACCGACAGCATCTCGTCGCAAGGCTGGTCATCGCCCACACGCACGATCAGGATCGCGCATGGCGGCCTGCGTACAAACATCAAAGCGGTGGTGCTTCGGCCCGAAAGTGCGGGTTCGACACGCGAGCCGATCACGACGAGGGCGCCTGCATGCGAGTCGACATACGCGTTGATCACCTTTGGCGGTGGTCCGACGCCGCAGAGGACGCCCTTCAGGATTTGCCAGGCACCGATGTCGAAGGCAAGCAGCAGGCACAGCGAAACGCGATGCGTCGCCGCCAGTTGCGCCGCGCGGTGTACGACAGCGTCCGAGGCCGGCGAGAAGTCGGTCGCCGCCACAATGCTGCGAAGTGTCGTCATGGTGCAACGTCTCCCGGTGACAGTCCCGGTCATGCCGCAGCATGCGAACCAGCACCAGCGATGTTCAGGCATTCCATCTCGACACCGTTGGCAGGCATCAATCGATGCCCCAGCTGCGGACTGAACACAGGTCCCTCCGCGAGCGAGCGAGCGATACTGAACGGCAGGTCGATTCCCAACGCCGCTCCGGTCAAGAACCGGCCGGCGCGATCGAGGCACTGGTCTCAGCCGTCCGGACTGGTCGCGGCAGCGCCTGGAGGAAATGTTCACCCAACTCACATGAATTGACGCAGCGCAACGGTACCCACCCGGATGCGCCTATATTCAGGCCTGCGGTAGCGGCGTCGCGATGCCTCTGCAGCGAGCCTACTTTCAGCCAGGAGATCCGACTATGCCAGCACAACTCAGCGAAACCGCGTGCACCCGTGCCGGGCCCGAGCCGAGTTCTGCACAGCAAGAAGCCGTCGATGTGACGCAGGTTGCTCCGGACGATCCGCGTCAACAGGCGATTCGCCAGGCTGCCTACGCGCAACTCGAAGCGCGCGGCTGTGTCTACGGGCACGAACTCGAAGGCTGGTTGAAAGCCGAGGCGGAGGTCGACGCGCGGTTGCAGCAGGTACCTGCCGATTCACTTTCAGGCAAGGCGCTCACGCAGACCAGCGCTTGATCGAGCCACTGCATGGCGGTACCGATCGACCGATCGGCCCGGTCACGCCTGCCATGCGCTGCACACCAGCACCACGGCGACGGGCGAGCGTACGGTTTAGCGCGCGCTCCGTGCCAGAACTTGCCCAGACTCGGGCTGGCGCGCATACGCGACCAGCCCCGGCGGTATAGCGCAAAGGCAGCGGGCGCCTCCTACAGCGACTCCGCCGACAGTCAGCGCGGCAATGACCAACAGCGTGAAGAGCGCGGTCCCGAGCCAGGCACACCCGATGTCGACGCGAACACTTCGGGCAGCACCACGAAGGCCTGGGGCAGGGCCCTCGGGTCGCATCAACGCAGACCAGTCGGGCGATGGTGAAGGCCCGTGTTCCAAGCAGGTGGCCAACGCCACCGGCCCGATGTGGCGAGGGTGCAGGCCGAGCTTGGGGCCGACTACAAACAGCAGTACCATGAATTCGATCTGCGACAGCACATCGATCTGGTCAAGCACCTGCACCACGCCGAACCCGGCCAGCCCGGCGACCAGAGGCAGCAACGCGATTTGGGTGCAAGGCCTTTTCTTCGATGGCACTCAGGTCGCACGAGCCGTGTGCAGGGCGACGGGAGAGTGGTTCTGCGGATTCAAGGTGACCAGCTACCATGCCACATAATCGAGACGGCCGCTCCGAGCGGCGTCAGCCTATCGCTTCAACATGATGATCCAGATTCAGATTCTCTTCGGTAGGCTGGCGGCGCTGGTGGTCGGCGCCGACCTGCTGGCGCGCGGTGCGTCGCGACTGGTGCTCTCGTTCGGAATCTCGCAGCTGGTGGTGGTGGTGAGCCTGACCATCGTCGCCCTGGGCACCAGCGGGCCGAGACTCCCAGTGTCGTTGGGCACCGCGATGGAGGGGCGCACCAGCATCGCCACCGGCAATGTGATCGGCAGCAACACCTTCGACAGCTGGGTCACGCTGAGTTTCATGCTGCCGCTCGCCGCAGTGACCTTGGTCCTGGATATCCTGCAGCCGGCCCCGCCAGCGGTCACTTGTAGCCCATGAGCAGCGGCGCGCTGCTGCCCTGGCTGGCGCTGACACCCTTTGCGGGCGCCGCGCTGATCGCCGGCGTCGACAACCGCCAGCGGCGAACGGCCGCGTGGCTGGCGGGCGCCGTGACCTTGCTCGTGTTCATTGCGATGCTCGCGGCCGCGCCGGCCGTGTTCGGCGGCGAGGTGCTGCGCTGGTCCGTCGACTGGCTGCCGACGCTGGGCCTTAAGTTCGGCTTTCGCATGGACGGGCTGGCGTGGCTGTTCACGCTGTTGATCACCGGCATCGGTGCGCTGGTGGTGCTGTACGCCGCCTACTACCTCGCCGCGGAAGATCCCCCGGCCCGATTCTTTCTGTTCCTGATGTTGTTCATGGGCTCCATGCTGGGCGTGGTGCTGGCCGACAACCTGATCCTGCTGGTGGTGTTCTGGGAACTGACGAGCCTGTCGTCGTTCCTGCTGATCGGCTACTGGCAGCATCGCACCGACGCCCGCGAAGGTGCACGCATGGCGCTGACCGTGACCGGTGCGGGCGGGCTGTGCCTGCTGGCCGGCGTGCTGCTGATCGGGCACATCGTCGGCTCGACCGATCTCGACGTGGTACTGAAGTCCGGCGACCTGCTGCGCGCGCACCCGATGTACCTGCCGGCGCTGGTGCTGGTGCTGCTTGGCTGCTTCACGAAGAGCGCGCAGTTCCCGTTCCATTTCTGGCTGCCGCACGCCATGGCCGCGCCGACGCCGGTGTCGGCCTACCTGCATTCGGCCACGATGGTGAAGGCCGGCGTGTTCCTGCTGGCGCGCCTGTACCCGGCACTGGGTGGCAGCGAGCCGTGGTTCTGGATCGTCTCGCTGACGGGCCTGGCCACGCTGCTGCTGGGCGCCTACTTGGCACTGTTCCAGCACGACCTGAAGGGGCTGCTGGCCTATTCCACGATAAGCCACCTCGGCCTGATCACGTTGCTGTTCGGACTGGACGAGCCGCTGGCCGTTGTGGCGGGTGTGTTCCACATCCTCAACCACGCCACCTTCAAGGCCTCGCTGTTCATGGCCGCTGGCATCATCGACCACGAGACCGGCACCCGCGACATGCGCCGGCTCAACGGCCTGTGGAAGAGCATGCCGTGGACCGGCGCGCTGGCCATGGTCGCTGCGGGGGCGATGGCGGGCGTGCCGCTGCTCAACGGCTTCCTGAGCAAGGAGATGTTCTTCGCCGAAGCGGCGGCCAAACAGAGCACAGCCCTCATGCAATGGCTGCTGCCGGCCGGCGCGACGCTGGCGGCGATGTTCAGCGTGGCCTACAGCCTGCGTTTCATCCATGACGTGTTCTTCAACGGCGAACCGGTCGGATTGAGCAAGACACCCCACGAGCCGCCGCGTTTCATGCGCGTGCCGGTCGAGGTCCTGGTCGTGCTGTGCCTGGTGGTCGGCCTGATGCCCGCGCTGTCCATCGGCCCGCTGCTGGCCGTCGGCGCCAATGCCGCCCTGTTCGGTGGGTTCGAGGGCACGCTGCCGGCCTACACGCTGGCGATTTGGCACGGCCTGAATCTCGCGCTGGGCATGAGCGCGCTGGCGCTGGTGGGCGGTGTGGCGCTGTACTTCGTGCTGCAGCGGCGCGTCAACCTGCACACGCTGGAGCGAGCGCCCGCGACGCCGAAGGCCGGCGGGCGCGATCTGTTCGCGCTGGCGCTGGATCGCGGCCGGGCGCTGGCACGGCGCGTCACCGGCGAGCTGCAGAACGACTCGTTGCAGCGCTACCTGCTGGTGCTGGTGGTGGTTTCGCTCATCGCGGGGGCGCTTCCCTTCGCGCTGGGCGGCACGCAGACGGCCGTGGACATGCCCGACGGCCCACCGGTGAGCTTCGGCTTCATCGTCGCCTGGGTCATCGGCCTGGCGACAACGTTGGCCACGGTGCGGTTCCACCGCCAACGGCTGCTGGCGCTGTTGCTGCTGGGCGCGGTAGGGCTGGTGGTGAGCCTGGCCTTCGTGTATTTCTCGGCGCCCGATCTGGCGCTGACGCAGTTGCTGGTGGAGGTGGCGACCATCATTCTAATGATGCTGGCGCTGCACTGGCTGCCGGCCGAGTCGCCTGCGGCGCCGCGCGGCCAAGGGCTGCGGCGCGCTCGCGATGCGCTGGTCGCGCTGGCGGCAGGCGGCGGCGTCGCGGCGCTGGTGTGGGCGGTGCTGGCGCGGCCGTTCGAGCCGATCTCGCCGTACTTCCTGGCGACCACCCAGTCGCTGGGCGGCGGCGCCAACACGGTGAACGTGATCCTGGTCGACTACCGCGGCTACGACACGCTGGGCGAGATCACCGTGCTGGGCGTGGCGGGGCTGATCATCCAGGCGCTGCTGTCCGGTTGGCGCCCGACCCACCTCGCCGCCGTGCCGCCGCGGGCCCTGCGCGCGGAAGACCGCCACCCGCTGATGCTGGCGCTGATCGTGCGCCTGTTGCTGCCGCTGGCGGCCATGGTCTCCGCGTACCTGTTCCTGCGTGGGCACAACCTGCCGGGCGGCGGTTTCATCGCTGGTCTGGTGCTGGCGATCGCCCTGGTGATGCAGTTCGTCGCCAATGGCCAGGGTTTCGTGTCCGGGCGCATGAACACCGACTACCAGCCCTGGATCGGCGCCGGGCTGCTGGTGGCCGGGGCCACCGGCCTGGGCAGTTGGTTCTTCGGCGCGCCGTTCCTGACCAGCAGCTACGACTACCCGCTGTGGCCGCTGGTCGGTGCGGTGCCGCTGGCCAGCGCGGCCTTGTTCGACCTGGGGGTCTTTCTCACCGTGGTCGGCGCGACGATGACGGCGCTGGTGTCGCTGGGGCAGCTGAGCGCGGCCGGTGCTGCGGGGGTGAAGCCATGATGGCCGCGATGCTGGCCATCATGGTGGGCACGCTCACCGCCGGCGGCGTCTACCTGATGCTGCGCGCGCGCACCTTCGACCTGATCCTCGGCCTGACCTTGCTCGGCTATGCGGTCAACCTGTTCATCTTCCTGATGGGGCGCATCAGGATCAATGCCGCGCCCATCGTCGATGGCCAGCGCGCCGCCACGCTGGCCAACTATGCCGACCCCTTGCCGCAGGCCCTGGTGCTGACCGCCATCGTGATCGGCTTTGCGTTGACGGCCGTGATGCTGGTGATCGCGCTGCGCACCCGGGCCCAGACCGATTCCGACCACGTCGATGGTGCCGAGCCGCAAACGGACGAGCCGGCGGCACACGAAGGGCGGCCATGAACCACTGGATCATCGCGCCGGTCGTCTTGCCGCTGATGTGCGGCGCCACTTTGGTGCTGATCGGCGGCCGTGCCCCGGCGCTGGCTGCACGCATCAGCGGCGTCGCCACCGCCGCCCTGCTGGCCGTGGCGATCGCCCTGCTGGTGCAAGCCGATCGCGGCGGCGTCCAGGCCTACCTGGTGGGCAACTGGGCGGCGCCCTTCGGCATCTCGCTGGTGCTGGACCGGTTGTCGGCGCTGATGCTGACGCTGACCGCCGGCGTCGCACTGGCGGCCCTGCTCTACGCCCGCGGCGGTGATGACCGGCGCGGCCCGCACTTCCACGCCCTGTTCCAGTTTCAGCTGATGGGCCTGAACGGCGCTTTCCTGACCGCCGACCTGTTCAACCTGTTCGTGTTCTTCGAAGTCCTGCTGATCTCGTCCTATGGCCTGTTGCTGCACGGGGCGGGCTTGGCGCGGCTGAGGGCGTCGCTGCACTATGTCGGCTTCAACCTCGCCGGCGCGGCGCTGTTCCTGATCGCCGTGAGCCTGCTGTACGGACTGACCGGCACGCTGAACATGGCCGACATGGCACAGCGCATGGCCCATCTGCCGGCGGATCGGGGGCTGCTGCTGCAGAGCGCGGCCTTGCTGCTGCTGGTGGTGTTCTTCGTCAAGGCCGCGCTGCTGCCGCTGTATTTCTGGCTGCCGGCGACCTACGGCGCGGCGTGTGCCCCGGCAGCGGCGCTGTTCGCAGTGATGACCAAGGTGGGCGTGTACAGCGTGTTGCGCGTCAGCACGCTGATCTTCGGCGAGGACGGTGGCCCGACGGCCGGGGTGGCCGGGCCGTGGCTGCCTGCGCTGGCGCTGGCGACCATCGCGCTGGCAGCGATCGGCGCGCTGGCGGCGCAGCAACTGCGCACGCAGATCGGCTACCTGGTCATCGGCTCGGCCGGCACGCTGCTGCTGGCGGTCGGCCTGGCGCAGCCCGCCACCGTGGCGGCTGGCCTGTTCTACATGGTCAACAGCACGCTGGTGGCGGCGACCCTGTTTCTGCTGGTCGACCGCATCGCCTACGCGCGCGGACAGTCAGCCGACACCTTGCGCGCCGGGCCGTTCGACGGCTCCCGCCATCGCCTGGGCGTGACGTTCCTCGTCTGCGCCGTGGCTGCTGCCGGCATGCCGCCTCTGGCCGGTTTCATGGGCAAGGCGCTGCTGCTGCAGGCCGCTGGCCCGACCGTCTGGGGGGCCTGGACCATCGCCGCCGTGCTGGCCGGCAGCTTGTTGGTGATGGTGGCCCTGGCGCGCAGCGGCTCGGTGCTGTTCTGGAGCCCGGCGCCGGCCACGCCGGCGCAGGCATCATCCCCCATCGAAACCGGCGCGCTGCCGCCGCACGCCGGCCACGGCCTGGCCCTGGTGCTGCTGCTCGCGGCCATGCTCGCCTGCAGCCTGGCCGCAGGGCCCTTGTCGCGCTACACGCAAGCCACGGCGGCACAGTTGTTCGAACGCCAGGCCTATCTGCGCGCCGTGCTCGGGGCGCAGCCGGTGCCCGCTGCGAACGACGTGCGGCGCGAGATGCGCGAGCGCGGGGGCAAGCCATGAAGCGACTGCTCCCCGCCCCGCTGCTCAGCGTCATGCTGTTCCTCGTCTGGCCGCTGCTGAACCAGTCGTGGTCGCTCGGCCAGCTGGCGCTCGGCGCCCTGCTGGCCCTGGTGATTCCCTGGTTCACCGAGGCCTTGCGTCCCAACAAGGGCTCATTGCGGCACCCGTTGAAGATCGTCCGGCTGGGCGGGGTCGTGCTGTGGGACATCGTCACCTCCAACATCGAAGTCGCCCGACGCATCCTGGGCCGCGAGGCGGCGATCCAGCCGGCCTTCGTCTGGCTGCCCTTGTCGATCACCGACCCGCACGGCATCGTGGCGCTGGCCGGCATCATCACGATGACCCCGGGCACGTTGTCGTCGGAGCTGACAGAAGACCAGCGTCACCTGTTGATCCATGTGCTCAACGTCGACGACGAAGCGGCGCTGATCGCCGGTATCAAGGCGCGTTACGAAGCGCCGCTGCAAGACATCTTCGAAGGGAGTGCCCGATGAACCTGCTCGCCACCGTCCTGCCCTGGGCCATGGCGGCCTTCGTCTTCGCAATGGCATTGAACGCCTGGCGGCTGCTGAAAGGGCCGTCGCTGGTCGACCGCATCCTGGCGCTCGACACGCTGTACATCAACACGATCGCGCTGCTTGTGCTGCTCGGCATTCAACGCGACACGCCGCTGTACTTTGAAGCCGCGCTGCTCATAGCGATGCTGGGCTTCGCCAGCACCGTCGTGCTGTCCAAGTACTTGTTGCGTGGCGATATCGTGGAGTGAAGCCGTGACCAACCTGCCTCTGTGGCTCGATGGACTCCTGGCCGCCCTGGTGGTGATCGGCGCAGCATTTGCGCTGATCGGCTCCTGGGGGCTGGCCAAGTTGTCCGACTTTCTGAAGCGCCTGCACGGCCCCACCAAGGCGACGACGCTGGGCGTGGGCTGCGTGCTGATCGCCTCGTCGCTGTGGTTCAGCGTGGCGCAGGGCACGGCCAGCCTGCATGAGTTGCTGATCGCCCTTTTCCTCTTCATGACCGCCCCGGTGTCAGCCCACCTGTTGATCAAGGCGGCGCTGAAGCTGGACCCCTCACTGCGGCCACCGGCGCCGCCCTCGGGGCCAGTTGATCCAAGGGTATGAGGCCCGGAACATGATCCGCTGACTGCGCTTCATCGCCGCTCCCGGGGTTGTTCCATGAAGGATCAACAACCATTCTGACGCGGGGGGCCGGCCGCCCCACCGGGAAGCGGGCCCCTGCGCTGACGGACCCGGTTCGCTCCGGGGTGTCCACACGTCGTCACGACTGTTACTTTGCACGCGAGCCCGCGGCCGAACCGGGTGCTTGCGAGAAATGCGGGCTCGCTGGTTTCGCCGCCGCCCACCTGCCGATTACTGCAGAGGCCCACCACGGGGTTGCCACCCAAGCCACCGGCCTGTCCCAACCCGCTTGTGCGGTGCAAAACGGGCCCGTCCGGTGCTTCAACCATCCGACTTTTACGAATAAACATTCTAGATCTATCTGCTTTTTCTTTCTCCTAAAGGCCCCTACATTTTCCATGTCGCCCCATCGGGTGACCGGAAAAGGAAACGCATGAACGTCGATATCCACAGCCAGGGATTCCCACTGACCAGCGCACTGGCCGATCACGCCAAGCGTCGGTTGCGCTTCGTGCTGACCCGGCACAGCGACCGCATCCAGCGCGTCGTGGTACGTATCGGCGACGAGAACGGCCCACGAGGCGGCGTCGACAAGTTCTGTCGCATCCAGGTGCATCTGCTGGACGCACCGGTGGCGGTCATCGACGAACTCGGAGCCGACCTCTACACCGTCATTGATCGCGCGGCGGACCGCTTGGGTCGCGTGGTGGTCAAGCATCTCGACCGCTCACGCATCGATCGGCGGCCCGGTCGTGCCGACGCCCACCTCATCGCGCCAGAGGAACTTGCCCCGACACCCCACCCCGCACATCCGGAAGGAGAACGAGCATGACAACCGAGCGGACCTTGCCGGTGGTGGTTGCCCAGACCGGCGCACCAGGCACGCTGAGCACCAACCGCGTCCTGCGCAACACCTATGGCCTGTTGTCGGCGACGCTGTTCTTCAGTGCCGCCATCGCGGCCACCAGTGCCGCGCTGAAGTTGCCGCATCCCGGCATCGTGCTCACCCTGCTCGGCTTCTTCGGCCTGTTGTACGCGACCACGAAGCTGCGCAACAGCGCCTGGGGACTGGCGGCCGTCTTCGGGCTCACCGGCTTCATGGGATACACGCTGGGCCCCATCGTCAGCCATTACCTGGCCATGCCCAACGGACACCAGGTGGTGATGATGGCCATGGGCGGCACGGCTATCATCTTCGTCGGCCTTTCCGCCTACGCCCTGAACACGCGCAAGGACTTCAGCTTCATGAGCGGGTTCCTGCTGGCCGGCATCCTCGTCGCCTTCTTGGCCGGGCTGGGCGCCATCTACTTCCAGGTGCCTGCTCTGTCGCTCACCGTCTCGGCGGCGTTCGTTTTGCTCATGGGTGGCCTGATCCTGTTCGAAACCAGCCGTATCGTCAACGGCGGCGAGACGAACTACATCATGGCCACGGTCAGCCTGTACGTGTCGATCTACAACCTGTTCAGCAGCCTGCTGGCGTTGATCGGCTTCGGCAACAACAACGATTGAGGTGCACACCATGAAATGCCCGAACTGCCCCGACTCCACCCTCGTGATGACAGACCGCCAAGGCGTCGAGATCGACTACTGCCCGCAGTGCCGGGGCGTGTGGCTCGATCGCGGCGAGCTCGACAAGCTGATCGAACGCGCCGCGACGGCGGCGCCGGTGGCCGATCGGATCGGCGCCGGGCGATCGCGGCCCGACTTTGCCGATTCCGACCAACACCGTGGTCGAGACCCACGCAGCAACCGCAAGAAATCGTGGTTGAGCGAGATCTTCGACTGACCGCAGCAACGCCAATCCAAGGAACATTGGGCCATGCAACCCTACCCGACCAACAGCCCGCAGGCGGCTGCCAGCATCGTCGCGCTGGCCATGCTGGCCGACGGTGGCATTTGCATGGCCGAAGTCGGCGTGCTCGATCGACTCGACGCGCACGCGCAACTCGGGCTTGAAACCGAGCAGTTCCATGTCGTCGTGCATGACTGCTGGAAGGAATTGCTTTCAGCGGCGCAGCTGACCTGGGCGGACGCGTGTCAGGTCGACCCTCGTTCGCTGGCCGAGCGGATGGCCGAGATCGCCGATCCCGGGCTGCGCCGCACGGTGCTGTGCCTTTGCGTCGCAGTGATCGAGGCAGACGGCCGCGTTGCAGAGGGCGAGTCGGTGGTGCTCGGGGCGGCGCTCGCGCTGTGGGGCATGCAACCCGCGTCGCTGAGTTCAAGGCGCGGCGGCCCCGGGGGTCTCAGCTGCCCGAGGACGAGCATCTGGGATGATGAACATCAACCACCGGACTTGCTGATCGGCGCCTCACCGAGACAGATGGTCCGGCATTGTCCGAAGGGATGAACACCATGCCGGGAGTCCTTGTCCCATCCGACGGATCGCCCACTTCGCAATACAGCGTGCGTCACGTCGCCAGCGAGTTCAGCGACTCCGCCCCCCCGACTCCGGAGGCACAACGCGACACGAACTCAGGCGACTTGCCCGCGAGGTCGGGCCGGGGCCCACGCAGCCCCCCCAGGATTCCTCGCCACCGGATATCTATCCTCGACAGCATCTTCAGTTTCTTCTCTGCAACTCCAAGGAAATTTCAATGAAAACCCAAACCTCGGTCCGCTCGCTCCGAAAGCCCGTCCTGTACACCGCCGGCTGGCTGCTCCTGGCCATCACCATCTGGCTGTTCGGCTCGATCGCGAGCGCCCAGGCACAGACCCAAGCACGGGCCCAACAGGCGATGCCTGCGCTGTTCCTGGAAGACACCAGTCCCAAACCCCTGTTGCCCACGACCGAGACGTTCCGCGAGGCGGCCAAGGCCGCGGGCATCCAGGCCACGCTGAAAAAACTCGGCTCGTGACTGACTCCGTGCCAGGCACGCCCGGCCCGGCCCGGCCATAGGGCAAGGAGCCAACTCTGATCAACCAGAAGGGTCAACCATGAACAAGCATTCTTCCTCGACGCGCCGTTATCCCCGCAACAGCCCACAGGCCGCGGCCAATTTCGTTGCCTTGGCACTCATCTCGAACGGCGAGGTCAAGCCTTCCGAGGTGGCCGTGCTC
Organism: Hydrogenophaga sp. 2FB; assembly: GCF_005503365.1. Lineage (GTDB taxonomy): Bacteria > Pseudomonadota > Gammaproteobacteria > Burkholderiales > Burkholderiaceae_C > Hydrogenophaga. Next base: position 45,140 of record NZ_SCML01000011.1, on the reverse strand, counting down.
GAAGCGATGCGGGTCCACGAACAACTGGGCCTGACGCGCCTGGAATGGCACGACGTCGTCCACGAGTTGTGCATCGACCTGCTGTGGTCGGCCGCCCATGGCACAGACTGCCGGATCGACGGCCGGATGATCGAACAGATGCTCGCCGCTATCGACGACGTGGCACTGCAACGCCTGGTGCTGCGCCTGTGTACAGCGGTCGTCAATGCGGACGGCAAGATCGACGACGGTGAGTCCATCGTCGTGCTGGCCGCCATCGACCATTGGGGTCTGCACCCCGATGAGCATGAACTGCTGGAACCCCTGCTGTACGGGCTCGACTTCCAGGTGACGGCCCGCAGCACCCGCCGGGTCTGACGGCCCATACAAGGGCAGTTCGCAAGGGCCGTTCGATTGAAACTTCGGGAGATGGATGATGAACCCCTGTCAACAAGCGCGCGAGGAGCACCTGACGAGCGACGTTTTCGCCTTACCTGGGTGCGCAGGCACGGGCGTGCGAAGCACCGTGGCAGACCTGCTGAGGCTGCTGGGTGATGAACCCAGCGACTCGAGGGCCGCGGAGTCAACTCCGGTCCTGATGCGTCAGCTGCACACCGGCCACACGCTGTTTCACGAGGGCGCACGCGCGGAGTCGATCTATGTCGTGGGCACCGGCCACTTCAAGAGCCATCGCATCGCCGAAGACGGCGCCGAGCATGTGCTCGGGTTCGCTGGCCGTGCCGAACTGCTCGGCTTCGATGCCCTTTGCGTGGGTGCACATCCGACCTCTGCGATCGCGCTCGAGGATGTGACCGTCTACGCGGTACCGGTCCGGGATCTGTCCGCGCTCGGCCAACGCATCAGAGGGTTCGATCGCGCCTTGCACTTCGCGCTCAGCCGCCAGTTGTCACGGCGCGACGAACAGATCGCGCTGATGGCTCCCATGGCTGCCGAGGTGCGCATGGCCCGCTTTCTCATGCAGCAGTCGCTGCACATGGCCGCCCGGGGGCAATCACCGCGCCTCTTCCACCTGCCCATGGGTCGGCGTGACATCGCCCGCTACCTGGGCATCGCGCATGAGACGGTCAGTCGTTCCTTCGGTTCAAGCTCGCTGCGGGAGTGCGTGCGTGTCGAAAACCGCGCCATCGCAATCCTCGACATGGACCGCCTCGCGGCCCTGGCGTGCAGCACCTGCCAGTTGGAAGGCGCACCCCATCGAACTCAGCGCCCGAGGCCCCAGGCGGTGGCACCCGACCTCACGGTCCGGGCCTCTGCTGCGGAAGGTCGACGGCTGCGATGCGTCGCGTGATAACGCCGGAATGCCGCGGCAGTTCGATCGGCGACGACCCAGAGGACCAGTCGATGGGCAGGCCGTTCGTCAGGGCCGCTTCGGGAATCCGATCGCGCGCGGCTGCAGTGCACTTGCGCTGCGCCTGCTGACAGAGCGCGGCTGCAGTCATCACGGACGCCGGGCTTAGGTCAGTACCAAGATGGAGCGGCTCCACCGCAGGAGTGCGCCAGCATCTCCCGCAAAGGCAGGCCTGCGGGCAACCGCAGCCCATTGGTCCACAACCACCTGCCCAGTTGGAACAGGCCGATGTGCGCGCCGAACGTGTGGGCGATCAGCATGAATTGCCGGCTATCAAGGTGCGCATGGGCGGGTACAGTCCAATGTAGCGATGACGCTGCCGATGAATTCCGGATTGCCCACATGACCCCGCCTGCCCCGAAACCCGACGCTGCTTGGCATGCCCTGGACGCCATGCAGGTGCTGGAGCGCCTGCAAACCGATGCGACGGCCGGGCTGGCGGCAGCCGCCGTGGCGCGCCGCCGGGCCGAGCACGGGCCCAACCGCCTGGCCGAGGTGAAACCGACCCACCCCATGTGGCGCCTGGCACTGCAGTTCCACAACCTGCTGATCTACCTGCTGCTGGGCGCAGCCAGCATTACCGCCTTGCTGGGGCATTGGGTCGACACCGGGGTCATAGTCGCAGTGGTGGTGCTCAACGCCGTGATCGGCTTCGTGCAGGAAGGCAAGGCCGAACGCGCGCTGCAAGCCATCCGCCGCATGCTCTCGCCGCGCGCACTGGTGCTGCGCGACGGCGCGCAGCACGACATCGACGCCACCGACCTGGTGCCCGGGGACATCGTTCTGCTCGCCTCGGGCGACCGCGTGCCGGCCGACCTGCGGCTGCTGCAGGCGCGCAACCTGCGCATCGACGAGGCCGCGCTGACGGGCGAGTCGGTGCCCGTGGACAAGGACACCGCTGAGGTGGACGAGGCGGCGCCCATCGGCGACCGCTTGGGCATGGCCTACGCCGCGACCATGGTCACCCAGGGCCAGGCCCGCGCCGTGGTGGTGGCCACCGGTGCGCGCACCGAGATCGGCCGTATCGGGCGCCTGCTGGAGGAGGTGCAGGCCGTCACCACCCCGCTGCTGCGCAAGATGAGCGATTTCGGCCGCGTGCTGAGCTTGGTGATCATGGCGACGGCGGCGCTGCTGTTCGGCTTTGGCACGCTGGTGCGCGACTACGCCGCCATCGACATGTTCATGGCTGCGGTGGGTCTGGCGGTGGCCGCCATACCCGAGGGACTGCCCGCAATCATGACCATCACGCTGGCCATCGGAGTGCAGCGCATGGCCAGGCGCCATGCGGTGATCCGCCGCCTGCCGGCCGTCGAGACGCTGGGCTCGGTGACCGTGATCTGCTCGGACAAGACCGGCACCCTCACCCGCAATGAGATGACCGTGCAGCAGGTGGTGCTGGCCGAACGCAACTACCGCGTGCAGGGCGCGGGCTATGCCCCGCACGGCGGACTGGAGACGGCCGACGGCCCGTGCGCCGACTGGCCGCCTGCGGTGCGCGACCTGGCGCAGGCCGGCGCGCTGTGCAACGACGCCAGCTTGCGCGAGCAGGCCGGCGCCGCTGGCGGTGCCGGGCAGTGGAGCGTGACCGGCGACCCCACCGAAGGCGCGCTGCTGACGCTGGCGCGCAAGGCCGGCTTCGACCTCGCCGCGCTGGCGGCGCAGCAGCCGCGGCTGGACGTGATCCCGTTCGAGTCGGAGCACCGCTACATGGCCACGCTGCATGCCCCAGGTACAACCCCGGGTGCAGGCAACGTGGTGTTCGTCAAGGGGGCCCCCGAACGGGTGTTCACCATGTGCGCGGCGCAGTTCGATGACCAGGGCCGCGAACAAGCCTTCGACGCCGCCGCCTGGCACACCCGGGTCGAAGAGCAAGCCGCTGCGGGCCGGCGCGTGCTGGCGCTGGCGCGGCGCGTTCTGCCGTCGGGCCACGCACGCTTGGTGCTTGGCGACGTGCAACAGGGGCTGACCCTGCTCGGCCTGGTGGGCATCATCGACCCGCCGCGCGACGAGGCGATCCGCGCCGTGGCGCAGTGCCGCGCCGCCGGCATCGAGGTGAAGATGATCACCGGCGACCACGCCGTGACGGCCAGCGCGATCGCGCGCCAGATCGGCCTGGGCGGCGGCGACGTGAAAGCCGCCACCGGCGCCGAGGTCGAGGCCTGCGACGACCTGGCGCTGCGCCGCATGGCGATCGAGACGACCGTCTTCGCCCGTGCCAGCCCCGAGCACAAGCTGCGCCTGGTGCGTGCCCTGCAGGCCGAGGGCCAGGTGGTGGCCATGACCGGCGACGGCGTCAACGACGCTCCGGCGCTGAAGCAAGCCGATGTCGGCGTGGCGATGGGCATGAAGGGCACCGAGGCCGCCAAGCAGGCAGGCTCCATCGTGCTGGCCGACGACAACTTCGCCTCCATCGCGCATGCGGTCGAAGAAGGCCGCACCGTCTACACCAACCTGCGCAAGACGGTGACCTTCCTGCTGCCCGTCAACGGCGGCGAGTCGCTGACACTGCTGCTGGCCGTGCTGCTGGGCATCGCCCTGCCAATCCTGCCAGCGCAGATCCTGTGGGTGAACATGGTCAGCTCGATCGGCCTGGCCATGGTGCTGGCCTTCGAACCGACCGAGGCCGACGTGATGACGCGGCCGCCGCGCCGGCCCGACGAGCCCATGCTGTCGGGCTTCGTGATCTGGCGCATCGTGTTCGTCTCGACGCTGTTCATGCTGGGCATCTTCGGCATGTTCGAGCTGTCACTGGCGCGCGGCGCGGCCATCGAGGAAGCCCGCACCGTGGCCGTCAACACCCTGGTGGCGATGGAGGTGTTTTACCTGTTCAGCGTGCGCTACCTGAAGTCGCCGTCGTTCACCTGGACCGGCGTGCAGGGCACGCCACGAGTGCTGGCCGCCGTATCCGGCGTCTTCCTGCTGCAACTCGTGTTCACCTACGCACCGTTCATGCAGACCCTGTTCAACACCAGCGCGCTGTCGCTCCAGGTGGGCGCGCAGATCATCGCCGTCGGTGCCCTGGTGCTCCTGGTGCTCGAGGTGGAGAAACTGATCGTGCGCCGCCTCGGCCTGGACCAGTGAAGTTGTGTCACCGACAAGCGCATGTGCCTGGCCATGGCCATGTACACCTACCGCGCACGCAAGTACCTCGGGGCCTACCTCGCAGTTGTCGGGCATCGGGCCCCTCGTCGACAGCCTGCTTCAGGCGGCGCCCGCGCTGGCCAACGGTTTGACGGCGGGACCTGGGTGGTCTGGGGCATCGGGCGCGTCTTGCTCGTGGCGCTGGGTGCCGGCGCCCACCTTCTCATCGCGGTGTGGCACCGTCGCGGCGGCGGCTCGGGCTCGCAGCCTGACCAGGTGCAATCGGCCGGCTCAGTGGCGCTTCCCACATTGCGCAGCGCCCATACCGATCGCGGGCCTCGTCCATGGACACAAGCACCCTCCTCTTCGCCATGACCGCGACTCTCGCCGGGGTGGCTTTGCACGCCCGGCGCCTGAGCATCGAGAAGCGCGAAGGCGTGCTTCTCAGAGTCTTCACCGGTCTGTGCGGCGCACGCGCTGCGGTCACGGCGATTCTCAAACGTAGCACGCTGATCCACTTGCTCGTTGCCGACTGACGTCCCCAGGACTCGTGCAGCCCGAAGCTGGCACAATATTCGCGCGACGCTGATCGTGAAGTCCGCTTGACTTGCGGCAGACTCGCCCAGTGCATGGTTCGGGGCTGAAGCACATGGATCGACAGGGCGCCGATTACGCCCCCTGGCCTGCCTCCTCGATAACTGCCGACGCTACACGATGTCCAGCCCGACCCTCGAAAAACTGTTCGCTGCCATTCCCGGTCAATGGGAAAAGGTCATTGCCACCGCCATCCTGATCGGCCTCGGGCTGGCGCTGTCTCACCTCTGGGCCCGCTATCTGGCCCGCGGCGAAATCTCCGCCGAGAAGCGGCGCATGCACCTGGTGTGGGCACGCAACGTCATCTGGTTCCTGGTGCTGCTGCTCATCATCTCGGTCTGGGCGTCGACGATCGCCGGCTTCGCTTTGTCGGTGGCGGCCGTCGCCGGTGCGCTGCTGATCGTCAGCAAGGACCTGGTGATGTGCGTGCTGGGCTACTTGTACGTCACCCTGGTTCAACCCTTCAAGGTGGGCGATCTCATCGAGTTCAACCAGCTGCACGGACGGGTCGTCGACATCGACATGTTTGCCACCACCCTGGTCGAGCTGGACCACGCCGGGCAGGTTACGGGCAAGACGGCCGAGTTTCCAAACGGGCTGCTGCTGACCATTCCCCTGAAGAACAACTCACCCACCGGCGAGTACGCCCTGCACCTCATCCGCATGCCCATTCCCAGAGGCAGTGGGTCCGACCTGGACCGAATCGAAGAGGCTGCCCTGGCGGCGGCCGATCAGGCCACCAGCGCCTGGCGCGACGAAGCCTTGGCCCACTTCCGCAAGATCTCTGCCGAGAGCTTCATCGCCTACCCTTCGGGCCGGAACAGGGTATCCTGGGACTTCTCCGATCCTAGGCAGTTGGTTCTCGTCGTGCGCGTCACATGCCCGGGCGCGGAACGTGCCAAGGTCGAACAAGCGGTCTTCAAGGACATCTGGCGCGTGCTCAGGCCAGCGCCGGGCCGCTCCCAAGCGTCGGCCTGAGCCTCCCCACGGGGGAGTGCCCGCGCAGCGGGGAGGGGTGGTCGATTTCACGCCGGCCAGCCCAGGGTAACGAAGTGCACCGGCCATTCTGGCGTAGGGTCGATGCCGACCAGCGCGGCCGCCTCGTCGTCGTAGAAGGTGCCCACTGCACACACGCCCAGCCCGAGCGCGCCGGCCTTCAGGTACAGGCGCTCGCCGGTCATCCCGACCTCCAGGAACGTGTGGCGGTAGCCGCGCGCGGCACCGGCGGGGTCTCGGGTGAAGCCAGCGCGTGCGATGGTCAGCACGAACACCGCCGCTACATCGCCTGAGACGTCCCGATTGAGCGCGGCAGCGCGCGTACAAGCCCGTCGCACCGGCACCGCACCCGTGCTCGCCCGCAGCACGTGGCGCAGGCCGTTGTAGCGCTAGGTGTGCCGACCGCGCAGCGCGCTGCGGCGGACGCGGGCGTCACGCGGCAGGGGGTCATTCAACCACCTTGGCGATGCAGCGCCCGAGTGATCTCCATTGCGGCCGACAAGGGTTCCATGCTGGAGGCATTCTGCGGCTAGGCTCGCTTGGCCCCAGTCGGTCGCTCCCGACCCTGGCGGCGCAGAGTCGACATGGTGCCGTGCTATTCTTAGTTGGACTTCCGGAACCGAGGGTACGTCGCCGTTGATGTCAACGTGTCGGCCCGTGGTCCCTGTGGAGCGGGCGGACTGATCCCGCCCGGGCGCGAACCCGACCCCGGCCACGGGACGCAAGAACAACACATGCACGCATCCTCTAACCTCAGCGCCGATCCGGCGACGGCCGCATCGGCGCGGCCTAGTCAATGGATCGGGCGCCTCGCTGCTCTGGCGCTGCTCTGGTGGGTCGTGGCGGGCGGCACGGCGTCGTCCTGGATCGTCGGTGTTCCGACGATCGTGGCAGCGGCACTGCTCACGCCCCTGGCCCCGCGAGGGCCATGGGGCCTGAGCCTGTCGGGTGCGCTGCGCTTCGCGGCCTTCTTCCTGCGCGAGTCACTGCGCGGTGGTGTGGACGTGGCTCGGCGCGTCAGCGCGTCGCACCCGCGCGTCGCACCGGGCCTGGTGCAGTACCTCTGGCGGCTGCCCGAGGACGGACCGGCACGCTCGCTATTCGCGCTCTGCGTGAGCCTGCTGCCGGGCACGCTGGTGGCAAACGTCGGTGGGCGGGATCTGCTGATTCACGCCCTCGACACCGGCGCGCCGGTGGCCGCCGAACTGGCAGCGCTCGAAGATGCCGTCGCCGGCCTGTTCTCGCTCGCACTGCCCGCTGTGGCGCCCGGAGCGCCCGGTCAGGGCTGAGCGGATGGCCGCCGCACTGTGGATCATGGCCGCGCTGGTGCTGGCGACGATCGCGCTCGGCCTCCTGCGCGTGGAACGTGGCCCGTCCAACGGCGACCGCATGCTGGCCGCGCAGTTGCTGGGCACCGGCGTCGTGGCCGTGCTGCTGCTGCTGGCGCGCGCGACGGACGCCCCCGCCCTGCTCGACGTGGCCCTGGTGTTGGCGCTGCTGGCCAGCGTGGCCAGTGCGGTGTTCGTGCGGCGCATTGGCGTGACGCCACCCGAGGCGATACCGGCGTCGCCACCAGACACCGGCCCGACCCCGGTCAACGGGCCGGTACAGGGGCCGCAAGCATGACCGGCATCCCCTGGCGTGAAGGACTGTCGCTGACGCTGATCGGCGCCGGCGCACTGTTTTTCCTGGCCGGCAGCGTCGGCGTGCTGCGGCTGCCCGACCTGTTGTCGCGGCTGCATGCGCTGACCAAGGCCGACAACCTCGGCCTGGGCTTCCTCGTGGCCGGCCTGATGTTGCAGGCGGCCAATGCGCAGGAGGTACTTAAGCTGCTGCTGGTCTGGCTGCTGGTGCTGTTCGCCAGCTCGGTGGCCTGCTACCTGGTAGCACGCTCGGCCACGGCTTCGGCGGCGCGCGCGGACGGCGGCGCGCCGGCCGCCGGAGGCGACGATGGCCGCTGAGGTGCAGGTCTTCGACGCCGTGCTCGTGGTCCTGCTGCTCTGGCTGGGCTGGCGCGCACTGGCCAGCGCCGACCTGTTCAAGGCCGTCGTGCAGTTCATCGTCTTCGGGCTGCTGCTGTCGCTGGCCTGGGTGCGGCTGGGCGCGCCCGATGTCGCGCTGGCCGAAGCCGCGATCGGCGCTGGCCTGGCGGGCGCGCTGCTGCTCGATACGCTGGCGCGGCTGGGCCGCTCGGGCGCCGCCGACGAAGCGCGGCCGCTCGGCCTGACGCCGGCGCGCGCCGGCATCGCGCTGGCGGCACTCGGCCTGGCCGCGCTGCTGGTGGCCTCGGCGCTGGCCCTGCCGGAGCGCTGGCCGGGCCTGGCCGAGCCGGCGCTGCAGCAGCTGCCGGCCAGCGGCGTCAGCAACCCGGTGACGGCCACCCTGCTCAACTACCGCGGCTACGATACCCTGCTCGAGGTCGGCGTGCTGATGCTGGCCGTGCTGGGCGTGTGGATCCTCGAAGCCGAGCCGGCGCTGCCGCGCCCTGCCGCTGACCCTATGCTCGGGCTGCTGCTGCGCGTGCTGCTGCCGCTGACAGTGATCGTGGCCGGCTACCTGCTGTGGGTCGGCGCGCACGCACCTGGAGGCGCCTTCCAGGGCGCGGCGCTGCTGGCCGCCGGTGGCGTGCTGTGGCACCTGGCGCGGCCGCTCTCGCTCGGCCCGAGCCGGGCGGTGCGGGCGATCGTCGTGCTCGGCTTTGCGGTTTTTCTGGCGGCCGGCGTGGCGACGGCCCTGCTCGGCGGTGGCTTTTTGACCTTTCCACCCGAATACGCCGGCGCCATCATCCTGGTGATCGAGGCCGCCGCCATGCTGTCGATTGCGCTCATCATGGTGGCGCTGTTCGTCGGCCGCGAGCGAGCGCTGAACGACGCCAACGCCCCGAACACTGCCGCTGACCCGAGTGCTGTGCCCGGCGCCCCCGACCCGGGGGCGGCACCGTGAGCCTGGCGCTGCTGTACGGCCTGGCCGGCATCGCGCTGGTGGCGATGGGGCTGTATGCGGCGCTGGCGGCGCGCCATGTGCTGCGCCGCCTGCTCGGCCTGAACGTGCTGGGCTCGGGCGTGTTCATGATGCTGGTCGCCCTGGCCTCGCGTACCACCGATATCGCCACCCGCCCCGACCCGGTGCCGCACGCTATGGTGCTGACCGGCATCGTCGTCGCCGTCAGCGCCACCGCGCTGGCGCTGGCGCTGCTGCGGCGCATGCATGTGCACGAGGGCAGCCCGCGCCTGCCCGAAGACCGCGACGACGCTTCGCCATGACCGGCAGCGCATCGCTCGTGACAGTGCTCGTCGTGCCGTTGGCCGGTGCGGTGGCGGCGCTGCTGGCCGGCCAGCGTGGCGCCGCGGCCGCCAGCCTGCTGACGAGCGCGCTCGGTGTCGCGGCAGCGTTCGCACTGGCGGCGGAGGTGATGACGGGTGGCATGCAGCACGTCGCGGTCGGCGGCTGGGCAGTGCCGCTGGGGATCGAGTTGCGCGCCGACGGTCTGGCCGCAGCGATGCTGCTGATAACCGCGGTGATCGGCGCGGGCATCTCGGTCTTCGCGTGGCGCTACTTCGGTGCCGCTGGCCACCACGCCCACCACGACCCAAACGCCCTCACCGCCGGCCCGCCCGGGCCGGCCGGCGAAGTCGCGCCGCCGGCGTCGGCCTCGACCCAGTGGCTGTTCTGGCCGGTGTGGCTGCTGGCCTGGGGCGCGCTCAACGCGCTGTACCTGTCGGGCGACCTGTTCAACCTCTACGTCACGCTGGAACTGCTCGGGCTGGCCGCGGTGGCACTGGTGGCGCTGGCCGGCGCGGGTGCGGCCGCCGCCGCACTGCGCTACCTGCTGTTCGCGCTGCTGGGCTCCATGCTCTACATTCTGGGCGTCGAGCTGTTGTACGCGGCGCACCAGACGATGGACCTGCTGCAGTTGCGCCAGAGCCTGCAGCCCGGCCTGTCGGTGTGGCTGGCCGCGGCGCTGATGACCGCCGGGTTACTCGTCAAGACCGCGATCTTCCCGCTTCACTTCTGGCTGCCGCCGGCGCACGGCTCGGCGCCGGCGCCGGTGTCGGCAGCGTTGTCGGCCCTGGTCGTCAAGGCCGGCTTCTACCTGCTCGCGCGGCTGTGGCTGGACCTGTTCGGTCCCCTGCCGGGCGCTGGCGTGGTGCCCGCGTTGCTGGGTGCGCTGGGCGCGCTCGCCGTGCTTTGGGGCGGCGTGCAGGCGCTGCGCCAGGCGCGCCTCAAGGCCATGATCGCCTACTCCACCGTGGCTCAACTGGGCTACTTGATGATCGCGCTGCCGTTGGCGGTGGCGGGGGGCTCGGCAGGTGGGGCGATGCATGCCGCCGTGCTGCTCGCGGCCAGCCATGCGGCGGCCAAGGCCTCGATGTTCATGTGCGCCGGCTCGCTGCTGGCCGCCTACGGGCATGACCGCATCGACGCGATGGCAGGCTTCGGCTCGCGGCTGCCGATCACCGCCACCGCCTTCGCGCTGGCCGCGCTCAGCTTGGTCGGTCTGCCGCCCACGGGCGGCTTCGTCGGCAAGTTCGCGCTGGTCGAAGCCGCGGTGCGCGCCGGTGCCTGGTGGGCCGTGGCGGTGGTGCTGGCCGGCAGCCTGCTGTCGGCCGCGTTCCTGTTCCACGCCCTGTCTCGGGCCTTCGCCGATGCCCCCGCCGACAAGGCCTCGGCAGAGGTGCCGGCGGCCCCGCAACTGGCGGCCCTGGCCCTGGCTCTGGTGGCCGTGGCCCTGGTTGCCGCAGGCGAACCACTGCGCCGCCTGCTCGCGGTCGGGGCCCTGCCGTGAGCGCGCAGGCCTGGGTGCCGCTGGCGGTGGTGGCGAGTTCGCTGCTGCCAGGGCTGGTCATCTTCCTGCTGCCCGAAGACCGGCGCGGGCTGCGCGCCACGCTGAACCTGGCGGGCGCCTTCGCCAAGCTGGGCCTGGTCGGCATGATGCTCTGGAACATCGGCCGCTTCCACGAGTACGAAGCGCGCATGACGGTGTTGCCCGGGCTGGACCTGGTGCTGCGCGCCGACGAACTGAGCCTGCTTTTCATGACCCTATCGGCCCTGCTGTGGCTGCTGACCACGGTCTATGCGATCGGCTACCTCGAAGATTCGCCGCACCGCAGCCGCTTCTTCGGCTTCTTCAGCCTGTGCGTCTCGGCCACCGCGGGCATCGCGTTAGCAGGCAACCTGTTCACGCTGTTCGTGTTCTACGAGATCCTCACGCTGGTGACCTATCCGCTGGTCATCCACCGCGGCACCCCGGCTGCGCTGGCGGCCGGGCGCACCTACCTCTTCTACACCGTGCCGGCCGGCGCGCTGCTGCTGCTGGCGGTGGCCGCCAGCCAGGTGCTTACCGGGCCGCAGGACTTCGTCGGCGGCGGCTACCTGAAACCTTTCGGCGCCGACCATGCCACGGCCCTGGTGCTGCTCTTTGCCGCCCTGGTGACCGGCTTCGGCGTCAAGGCCGCGCTGGTGCCGCTGCACGGCTGGTTGCCGCAGGCAATGGTCGCGCCGGCGCCGGTGTCGGCCCTGCTGCACGCGGTGGCGGTGGTCAAGGCGGGGGCCTTCGCCATCGTGCGCGTGGTCTACGAGATGTTCGGCATCGAATTCGCCGCGACACTCGGCGTGCTGACGCCGCTGGCCATGGTGGCCGCAGTGACGATCATCTACGGATCGCTGCGCGCGCTGATGCAGGACGAGTTGAAGAAGCGCCTGGCCTACTCCACCGTGAGCCAAGTCTCCTACATCGTGCTCGGCACGGCGCTGCTCGGGCCGGTGGCGACGACAGGCGCGCTGGTGCACCTGGTGCACCAGGGGCTGATGAAGATCACCCTGTTCTTCAGCGCAGGCAACTATGCCGAGACGCTCGGCGTGCACCACGTCAGCGAGATGGACGGCATCGGCCGGCGCATGCCGCTGACCACCGCCGCCTTCACAGTCGGCGCGCTCGGCATGATCGGTGTGCCGCCGGTGGCCGGCTTCGTCAGCAAGCTCTACCTTGGCGCCGGCGCGGCGCAGGCGGGCCAATGGTGGGCCATCGGCGTGCTCGCCGTCTCGAGCCTGCTCAATGCGATGTACTTCCTGCCGGTGTTGCACCGCGCCTGGTTCCGCCCCCAGAACGGCCCCTGGCCGCACGAGGACGGTCGCGGCCGCGACGCCAAGCCGATGCTGCTGGTGCCGGTGCTGCTGACGGCGCTGTTCTCGGTGGGCGTGGGCGTGCTGGCGGCGACGCCGTGGAGCCCGCTCGACTGGGCGTATCTGATCATTCGCCGGGAGTACGGCGGTGGCTGACGCGATGGCGTCTGACGCCTTCATCGCTGCGACCGGCGGTGCGCTGACCTGGCTGGCCCCGGCGCTCGTGCCGCTGGCCGCCATGCTGCTCCTGCTGCCGGCGCTGCGCCGGCTGAACCGCCTGCGCCTGCTGCTGCCGCTGGCGGCGCTGCCCGCCCTGGGCGTGGCGCTGTTCGCAGCGCCGGGTGCCGTCGACCTGCCGTGGCTGTTCCTCGGTGCGCGCTTCGGGCTGGACGGCACCGGGCGCATCTTCCTGCTCTTCACCTCGGCGCTGTGGCTGGCCGGCGGCGTGCATGCGCTGGGCTATCTGCACGACGACCCGCGGCGCAACAGCTTCTGGCTGTTCTGGTGCGCGGCAATGGCGGGCAACTTCGGCCTCGTGCTGGCGCAGGACGCGGCGAGCTTCTATGTCTTCTTCGCCCTGATGAGCTTCGCTTCCTACGGGCTGGTGGTGCACTCGCGCACGCCCGAGGCCCTGCATGCGGGCCGCGTCTACCTGGCGCTGGTGGTGCTGGGCGAACTGGCGCTGTTCGCCGCCATCGCGCTGGCCTGGCAAGCTGCGGGCAGCCTGAACTTCGCAGACATCGGCCCGGCGCTAGCGGTGTCGCCGTGGCGCGATGCGGTGATCGGCCTCACGCTTGTGGGCTTCGGGATCAAGGTCGGTGCGCTGCCGCTGCACGTGTGGCTGCCGCTGGCGCACCCGGTGGCGCCGACGCCGGCCAGCGCCGTGCTGTCGGGCGCGATGATCAAGGCCGGCCTGTTGGGCTGGCTGCGCCTGCTGCCGCTGGGCGTGCCGGGCAGCGCCTCGCTGGCGGCGCCGGCCTGGGGCGAGGCGCTGGTCGTGCTCGGACTGGTGGCCGCGTTCGCCGCAGCGCTGGTGGGCGCGATGCAGCAACATGCCAAGGCGGCGCTGGCCTATTCGAGCATCAGCCAGATGGGCTTCGTCACGGTGGCCGTCGGTTTGTCGCTGGCCGTGCCTGCTGCGGCCCCGGCGGCAGTGGCCGCGGCCACGCTGTATGCGTTCCACCACGCTTTTGCGAAGGCGGCGCTGTTCCTGGGCGTCAGCCTGGTTGGCGCAGCGACGGCGCGCGCACGTGCGCTGTGGATGCTGGGCTTGGCGCTGCCGGCGCTGGCCCTGGCCGGCGCGCCGCTGACCAGCGGCTACGCGGCCAAGGCGGCGCTCAAGGCTGCGCTGCCCGAGACCTGGGCCTGGCTCGGCATGGCCTTGAGCCTGGCCGCTGCCGGCACGACCCTGGTGATGCTGCGCACGATCTGGCTGCTGAAGCGCGACGCGGGAAACCACGCCGCGCACCCGCCGAACCTTGCCATGTGGGCCGGTTGGGCGCTGCTGGTGGCCGCCAGCGCGGCCGGATGGTTGGTGATCGGAGAAACGCGCGAACTGCTGCCCTCCACGGCCGGCGGCTGGGCGGCCGCGAGCTGGCCAATCGTACTGGGCGTCAGCCTGGCGCTGCTGCTCTCGGCATGGCGCCGCAGAAGCCCAAGCGCCGATTCGCTCGCGGTGCCGCCGGGGGACCTGGTGGTGCCGCTGCTGGCGCTGGCCAGAGCCCTCGCCGGGTCGAAGCAGGACGGGCATGGGGCGGCGGCGGGGCACGCCGAGCACGGCGCCGAGCCCGTGGCGCACGCCACCGTGCCGTCATGGCCCTGGTTGGGCCGCGCCGAATCTGCGCTGGCTGGCGGCAGCGGCCTCGCGCTGGCCCTTCTCGGCGCCGCCATGGTCGTGCTGTTGATCGCGTCGGCGTAGGGCACCGGCGCGGCGCAGCGGCACGAAGCCGGCCTTCCGACGCGCTCGCCGCTTCGGTCAGCGCGTGCCCGCCAGCGCCGGCTGCACGCGCCGGCGCCAGATGCCGACGGCCACGCTGAGCGCAACGCCGGCCAACACCAACAGTACCGCGCCGACCCCCCAAAAGACGAGCACCAGCGTCGGCAGCCAGGCCATCAGCGCAGGTGCGCTGGCAACCGCCCACTCGATCATTGGCGCGGACGCCGCGAGCATCGCCTTGACCGCTTCCAGCGACTGCGCGGGCAGCCAGGGTGCCAGCCAGGCCGGCAGTTCGAGGGCGCCGATCCAAACCTGCCAGCCAGCGGTACCTGCGCCACCCCCCGTGGCCCAGGCCGACCACCCGGACCAGTCGGCCAGGGCATGGGCCGCCCAGGCCAGCAGCGACCACAGCAGGAGCAGCAGCAACATGGACAGCCAGACGAAGACGTGCGGCCAGGGGCTGCGACGGGGGGCTACGGCGCGATCGGGGGATTCGGTGGGCATGATGGCTTGCTTTCGAGTTGTGGAGTCGATGGGAACGCTCAGTTGAGTATGCGCGCACCGACGGCGTCGCCGGCGCGCTGCAGCGGACCCAGCGGATTGACCTGCCGCTCGGTGCGGTCGATGCGCGCCTCGCCACCGAAGTTGCGGAAGACGACCAGTTCGCCGCGCACCACGACCAGTCCGTCGAAACGCCAGCCGGCCACGGCCGTGGTGCGCTTGAAGTTGAAGAAGTCGAGCCAGAACGAGCCCTCGCGGCGTTGCGTCTGCCCGCCCAGATGGAAGACGTAGGCCCGGCATTGCGCCTGCGCGGCCACGCAGGCGCGCACACCCTCGTCCAGCGTCTCCAGCGGCACGCCGGGATGCGGCGCGAGCCGCGTCACGACCTCAGGGTACGGCACCCGCGTGACGTTGCGCCCACCCTCCGGGTCGAAGCCCAGCCCCGCGAGTTCGGCGACGGTGGTGCGGAACGGCAGCACCTGCTCGAGCGCACGCTGCGCCGACTCGAAACTGTCGAAGCCCGAGGGCTGTTCACTCGAGCCCCGAGGCAGCAGCGACGCGCAGCCGGCCAGCGACGCGCTCAGCAGCGCGGCCAGGGCCATCGACAAGAGGCGCGCAGGGGCACGCGGCGGCCGCACCGCCTCGCAGGGGCGTCTCCTCATGGCGTGATGGCCACCTTGAGCACGCCGTCGCGCTGGTGCCCGAACAGGTCGTAGGCGCGCTCGATGTCGTCGAGCTTGAAGCGGTGCGTCACCATCGGCCCGAGATCGACCCGGCCGGCCTGGATCACCGCCATCAGCCGGCGCATGCGTTCCTTGCCGCCGGGGCACAGCGTCGTCACGATCTGGTGGTCGCCCAGCCCGGCGGCGAACGCGCCGAGCGGAATCGTCAGGTCGCCCGAATAGACGCCCAGGCTGGACAGCGTGCCGCCCGGGCGCAACACGCGCAGGCAAGCCTCGAAGGTGGCCTGGATGCCCAGCGCCTCGATCGCGACATCGACGCCGCGCCCGCCGGTCAGGCGCAGGATCTCTTCGACCGGGTCGACGCGGCTGCTGTCGATGACGTGGTCGGCGCCCATGCGGCGCGCGATTTCCAGCCGCGAGGCCAGGCGGTCGACGCCGATCACCGTCGTCGCGCCGCTGAGCTTGGCGCCGGCGGTGGCGCACAGCCCGATCGGCCCCTGGGCGAAGACCGCCACCGTGTCGCCGATGCGGATGCCGCCGCGCTCGGCGCCGCCGAAACCGGTGGACATGATGTCGGGGCACATCAGCACCTGCTCGTCGCTGAGTTCGTCGGGAACGGGCGCGAGGTTGACCATCGCATCGGGCACCAGCACGTATTCGGCCTGGCAGCCGTCGATGGTGTTGCCCAGGCGCCAGCCGCCCAGCGGCTTCCAGCCATGCGCGGTGCCGGCGCCGTCCTGCGCGCCGCAGCCGCACAGGCAGGCGTTGCTCCAGCCGCTGGGGGTGATGGCACCGGCGATCACGCGCTGGCCCTCGCAGTAGCCTTTGACCGCCGAGCCGAGCTTCTCGATCACGCCCACCGGCTCATGACCCACGGTCAGGCCGCGCGCCACCGGGTACTCGCCCTTGAGGATGTGCACGTCGGTACCGCAGATCGTGGTCGTGGTCACGCGCAGCAGCGCGTCCAACGGACCCACGTCGGGGACCGGCTTATCGTCGAGCACGATGCGACCAGGTTCGACGAACATCGCCGCCTTCATTTTCTGGGTCATGGTCACCTCCTGCCCATGCAAGGGCTTTGGTGGTTGGGGAACCTCCATTGTCAACGTCTGCCACCAATAAGACATTGACTCGCGTCAACCCGGACAAGTTCTAAAACCGTGTCGTGGTCGGTCCGCCCCACAATGGGTGCCCTGTCACCCTCCTTGCTCCCGCCCACCGCCCCGCAACCTGCCATGCGCACGCGCCAATCCCTGGCGCGTGGCCACTGGGCATTGCCCTAGCTAGGGCCGGTTCAGCCCGGGCGGATGTTGTTGCGCTGGATCACCTCGGACATGGCCGCTGAAGCGGCGACCGATACCGTTGCGATCCGCATGGCGTCGCATGGCCGGCACAGCGACCTGATGATACCGGCCGCCGTGATTGACGCCGACGCCCGGCCTGCCCGGCGGAAGTTTCACGAGGAGGATCATTTCGAGGTCGCCTCGGGTGATCGCACCTACTACCAGGCGGTCGATCCATGTCAGTGGGTTGGCCTATACGCGTTGTTGTGGCCCAGTCCCGGCGTGCTGCACATTGTTGCCCTGCAGAGCGCGCCCAAGCGGCAGTTCGCCGGCGCGCGGAGGCCACCCTAGACATCTCGCGCGATGGCGCGCAGCACCTGGTGGCCGCGATCGCTGCCAGCGCGAGCGCGACGACCAGGGTCGGCCGATCACCTTCGCCCCGTCACCGTACGGTCAGGGACGCTTCTAAGCCTCAATCGACCGATTTCACCTGTCCAAGACCTACCATGTCTGCGTGGAGCCACGAGTACGCGGTCCAGGGGTAGCGGTGCGCGCGGCGCAGACCATCACAACCGGCATACTCGCCAAGAAACTACCTCTGGGCACAGTGCGACATCCCGGTCCGCCAGCTGCGCTGCGGCCTGCTCCGATGCCGCCGACCGCGAATTGACACACGCCAGGGGCAACGGGTTGAATCTGTGCTGCACGGCGCCCATGGTCCCTGAACCCTTGTCACCCAAAGACCCAATGCATGCCGTCAGCGTGGATACCCACTCTACGCAGGACGACACGGTGCAAAGCATGTTGCACGCGGTGGTTACGGTGCCCGCCGAACTGCGGCAGGCGTCGCCGCGTGCAGCCGCACTGGGCCTAGACAGCTCGCTCGAGCGCGACTGGAGGCTTGGGCAGCCTGGCGCAGAGGAGCTCATCACCCGCGTCGGCCAGGAGTTCGGTGTGCGGCTCGACGAGAACGCCCTCACCGTGGCCAAGACACCGCGCGACCTGCTACGGCTGGTCCGCCAGGTATCGCCCGCTTCGACGACGGACGCTGTGCTGGCGGCGCTGAACGCGCTGGTGTCCGCGCGAATTGACCAGATTCGCGTCAACCTCGAACGGCTGCGCAGGGTGGGGCGTGCCCTCGTCAGCGGCCAACTGCTGGTCGACATAGCCGGTTTCGAGACTGGGCTGTGGCTCGACGGCCGCAAGGCCTGGCGTTCGCGCGAGGTCGTCGGCCATCTATACCGGCGCTCGCCCGAATTCCGCTCGACGATGGAATACCTCGTACTCAATCCGGAGTGGGCCGTGCCGCTGGCCATCCTGCGCAAAGACGTTCTGCCGCGCGTGCTAAGAGACCGCGGCTACCTCGCGCGCCAGTGCATGCGGCTGATCGACCGCGTTGGCCGGCGTCGACTGGGACGCCGTGCGCAAGCGCCCCGGCGTCTCCCCTACCGCGTTGTGCAGGCCAGCGGCCCGGCCAACGCGCTCGGCCGCATCCGCTTCATGGCCCCAATGGACACCTGGTGTTCCTGCACGACACGTCGGCGCGCGAGCTGTTCAAGCGCCCAGCACGCGCCTACAGCGAGGGCTGCATCCGCGTCGAGCGCGCACATGAGCTGGCCGTACTGCCGCTTGACGATGCCGAACGCTGGAGGGCGCAGCGGCTCGCCGAGATCATCGATGACGGGGGCCCGCAGACGCTGCCGCTGCGCCGGCATGTACCGCTGCTGCTGTACAAAACTGGGGTCGTTCAGTGTGCAATGGCCGGGCTCGGTTCCTAGGTGGCAGGCGCAGCAGCACCCCTGTTCTGGGGCTCGATCGGCGTGTGGCTGCTGGCAGGCGGCGGCACGGCCGCAGGCGTTGGCCTGCGACTGTGATGCGCGCTGGCGGTGAGCTGGATCGACAACCTCGTGCGCCCTTGGGTCATCAGCGGGGTGTCGAAGATCCCATTCCTGCTGGTGCCGTTCGTTGTGCGGGTGATCCTCGCCATCCTGCTTGCGCAGTGGTGCAGTGGGGCGGCCGACGGCGAGGCCCTGCCGACGCGTCGGCAGGACTGACGCACGCGGTCAGCTACACTGCTTGGAGCGTACGACGACGCCGCAAATGGACATCCTTGGCATGGCATGGCATGAACCAAACACAGCGAACGTGCGGTGAACAACGATAGGAGTGGATATGCAGTTCTTGATGTTCGTGGGCGGCCTGCTCGCGTTGGTCGTAGGTGCCGGCCTGCTGGTGCGCGGCGCGTCGAAGCTGGCGTTGTCCTTTGGCATCTCGCCACTCGTCGTCGGACTGACCGTCGTCGCCTTCGGCACCAGCGCCCCGGAAGTGGCCGTGTCGGTGGGCGCCGTGCTGGATGGGCGGGTCGACATCGCGATCGGCAACGTCGTAGGCAGCAACGTCTTCAACGTCCTGTTCATTCTCGGTGTCAGCGCGCTGATCGTGCCGCTGGTCGTGAACATTCAGCTCATCCGCCAGGAGGTTCCGATCATGATCGGTGCCTCGCTGCTGCTGCTGCTGCTGTCGCTCGACGGGCGGATCGGCCTGCTGGATGCGGCGCTGCTGCTGGCGCTGCTCATCGGCTACACCGTCTTCCTGGTGGTGCAGTCGCGGCGCCAGACCCGCGCCGCGCAGGATGAATACACCGAAGCGCTCGCGCCCGCGGTGACAACCACCTGGGACCGTCCGCCGCTCGTGCAGATCGGCCTCGTGCTGGCAGGCCTCGCCGCTCTGGTGCTGGGCGCGCAATGGCTGGTCGAGGCCGCGGTGACCTTCGCCAAGGCAATGGGCGTCAGCGACCTGGTGATCGGCCTGACCATCGTCGCCGCCGGCACCTCGCTGCCCGAAGTGGCCACTTCAATTGCCGCCGCGATCAAGGGCGAGCGCGACATCGCGGTCGGCAACGTCATCGGCAGCAACACCTTCAACATCCTGGGCTGCGTGGGCCTCGCGGGGCTGGCCGCGGGCGACGCCGGACTGATCGTTCCGCCTTCGGTGCAGGCCTTCGACATCTGGGTCATGCTGGCCGTGGCGTTGGCCTGCGTGCCGGTGTTCCTGACCGGCCGCGAGATCGCGCGCTGGGAGGGCGCGGTCTTCGTGCTGTACTACGTCGGCTACGTGGCCTACCTGATCCTCGCCGCGCAGCAGCACGACGCACTGCGCACCTACACGCTGGCGATGACCGGCTTCGTGCTGCCGCTGACGGTGATCACGCTGGTGGCGGTTCTGCTGCGCCGCAGGACACCGGCGCACTGAAGCCGGAGCGGACCGCGGCGCCCCGGCCTGGAGAACCCCATGAGGAACAAGTTTCTCGGCACCGGCGAGCCCGGCTGGCACCCGCTGCGCAAGCTCGCGGTGGTCCTCGCCGGCCTGCGCTATGCGGTGTTGAACGACTTCAGCGTGCTCTACAAGGCCGTGTTGTCGCTGTTGGTGCTGGGCCTGGCGCTGTGGCTGCGCGCCTGGGTGGACGCCGCGGTCATCCTGCTGGCCACCGGCGTCGTGCTGGCGGCGGAGATCTTCAACACCGCGATCGAGGCGCTGTGCGACTTCGTCGAAACGCGCCACAACGACAAGATCGGCATCATCAAGGACGTCGCGGCCGCCGCCACCGGCATCGCGATCCTGGCCTGGGCCATCGTGCTCGTGGTGGAACTGATGGAACTGTGGCCTCGCCTGGCCGCCTTGCGGACTGGCTGAAGCGACGCCGCCGGGCAGCAACGCCGA
This sequence comes from Hydrogenophaga sp. 2FB, assembly GCF_005503365.1. Taxonomy (GTDB): domain Bacteria; phylum Pseudomonadota; class Gammaproteobacteria; order Burkholderiales; family Burkholderiaceae_C; genus Hydrogenophaga. The sequence continues at coordinate 24,875 of NZ_SCML01000011.1, read as the reverse complement.
AGTCGCGACATCAGCGCCGACGCCTGGCCCACGCCCGAGCCGCCAGCGCGATGGCGACGGCGGCGAGAAGTGGCCACAGGGTCTGGGTGCTGAACAGATCGGCCACTCGACCGGCCGCCAGTGCCGCGTGAATGGCCTGGCTGTACAGCCAGGCCTTGAGGGCAAAACCGATCACCGTCGAGACCAGGAATGGCACCAGCGGCAGCCGCAGCGTGCCCGCGCCGTAGTTGAGCACCGAGTGCGGAAACCCGGGCGCAAAGCGCAAAGCGCATTGAAGCAGGAAGCCTCCCTCGTGCTGCATCAGCCGGTAGCCTCGGCTGGCCTGCAGCCGTGCCATCGCCGCCCCGGTGAGGCGGCGCGCGAACGCATACGCACCGAGCACGCCGATACAGCCTCCAGCCGTCAGGATCAGCGCAGCCGCGGTGGGCGAATACAGCGGCGCGACCAGCCAGCGCACGGCCGAGCCCGGCAGCGCAAACGTGAAAAGCACGACCTGCAGCAGAACCAGCGCCACGGCAAACCACCAGTGCGCCGCCAGCCCGCGCGCCCAGTCCAGCAACGCACGGGCGTCGACGAGCTCGAACGCCTGCACGGCAATGCCGGTCAAGGCCAGCGCCACGAGCAGGGCCACCGGCCACAGCGGGGCGACGGGACGATCCGGCATCCCAGGCGGACTTATGACAGGGTCGGCCCGGATGACCGGCGCAAGGCTGCAGCAGAATCAGCCGGGGCCGGTGCCGCGCAGATCACCACGAGCGACGCGGGGCCTCAGCACATCAGCCGATCAGCGCGCTGCCGGCAAATACTGCCGCGAGCACCGCCGGCACGGCCCAACGCAGCATCCCGCGCCAGGCCCTCCCGACGGCCAGCGCCCGGCACAGACCGCTGGCCGGCAGCAGCAGGTTCGAAGCGAAGCGGTCGACCGCCTCCAGCACGCCGAAGCCGAACGGGCGCCAGGCCTGGAGCGCACCGCCCGACAATGCCGAGGGAACGCCGGCGACAAAGGCCATGGTGCTCACGACGAGCGCGGCGTGCCGGCGCGACCAGCCGCGTGCCTTCATCAGCGCGGAAACGGCCACCTCGATGAGCGCGATTGTCAGCGACAGCGCGGCGAAGGCCAGCAGGGCAAAGAAGGCCAGTCCGACCGAGGCGCCGCCCGGCATCACCGCGAACACCTGCGGCAGCTTGACGAAGGCCAGCGCCGGCCCCTGGGCCAGATCGAGCCCGAAGGCGAACACGGCCGGAAATATAGCCAGGCCCGCCGTCAACGCAAAGCCCGTGTCGAGCGCCGCCACCAGCAGCGCCGAACGCGCCAGCCGGGCCTCGCCCGGCACGTAGCTGCCGCAGGTCGTCAGCGTGCCGACGCCCACGCCGAGCGAGAAGAACGCCTGCCCTAACGCCGCCAACCATACTTTCGGACGCGCTAGCGCCGTCAAGTCCGGGGCGAAGAGGAAGGCCATGGCCTCTTGCGTGCCGCCGAGCGTCAGGTCGTAGGCCGCCAGCGCGCTCACGGTGGCCGCACCAGCGGCATCACGATCCGCGCCACGCGCTCGATGCCGTTGCGCACACCAGCGACGAAGACCGCGATGGCCAGCCCGAGCACCAGCAGTTGCCAGAGCATCGTCTGAGGCGAGGCCAGGAAGCGCACGAATTGATCGGCGACCGCCTGGCGCCCGCAGCCTACTGCGGCACCGCCGAGGTGGCTGCCGAGATAGGTACCGAAGTAGCGCCAGACCCAGCCGGCGATCACCGCGCAAAAGCTCAGGATCGCAAGGGTGGTCGTCACGGCCAGCCAGCCCAGGCCCAGCGCGGCGAGCGCATCCCGAGCCCATACGCCGACACGACGTCCGCGCGTGCGCGGCGGCCGAGTGCGAACTCGGCCAGCATCAGAGGCAGCCCGAGAATGGCCACCGCCGCCAGGTGGGCCAGCAGAAATGCGCCGGCGCCGTAGGCAAAGCGCCAGATGTTGCCGAGACCGACCGCGCTGGCGACCGTGGCCAGCGCGAACGCCGTGTGGCCCGACCACTGCTCGCGTGGCGTCGCTTCCATCGGCCTCAAGGTCACGGCTTGACCCAGCGGAAGACACGCATCGGCGGCAGGTTGCGCCACTCCCAGTCGACCCGTGGCGCGCCCAGGTGCAGCTCGGCACAGGCTGCCACGTGGGCGTGCAACTGGTAGGCGACGAAGCGACCGCCCGTTGCAAGGCAGGCATCGATCGACGCGGCCACACGTTGTGCCGCGTCGACCGGCAGCGTCAAGAACGGAATGCCGGAGACCACCACATCAGGAGCCGGCATCTGCCAGTGTTCGAGGTGTGCCAGCAAATCGACGGTACTGCCCTCCTGCACGACGAGCCGCGGGTCGGCGACGCGCTGCCGCAGCCGTGCGCAGAAGCGCGGGTTCGACTCGATTGCCAGCGGCGGCATGGCCCGCAGCAGGGCGCGAGTCGCACCGCCCGTGCCGGGGCCGAGTTCGACGACGACGCGCGCATCGGTCAGCGCGGCAGCCCGCACCACGCGCTGCTCGAGGTAAACCGAACTCGGCGCGACGGAAGCGACGGTACCTGGGCGCAACAGGAATTCACGCAGGAACGCCACGCCATCGGCGGGGTGCGAGATGCCGGGGGCAAAGATGCGGACGCCGCCGCGGGGCGTGGCAGCGGTGGAAGCGGTGGCAGATCGAGACACGGCAATGACCTGATTCTTCAGTTCGGTGGGCACTCGGTACTCCCAGGTATCGCGCGCGCCGGCCGCGCGGAGCGGCCAAGAATGGCGAAGGCGCGACCAGGGTATGCGCATCCGTCAACGAAGGCCGTTTGCGTTGCGTTCCGCCGCGCGGCGCTCGCCTGTTGATCTCTGGCCCCTCCTAGTTTCTTCGCGGCCGCAAGCCCGATCGTGCGGCGACCCATGCCGGCAAGCAATGGTGCGCAGACATTGTTTGGACGCGCTCGCGGCGGGTTCGTTCCCATCCTCGGCGACCCAGCCGAGCGCCGGTTGATGCTCGTCAACGTTCTCGCTGCGAGCCTGTGCGGCTCGCAGCGCAGCGGCTCGCACTGGCCGCGCCCGGTGCCCCAATGCGCGCACGATCACCCGAAAGCCGCACTCGCGACGGCGGCAATGACGGCGATGCACACCAGGTTCAGCACCAGCCCGCAGCGCATCATCGTTGCCTGCGATACCTGATCGGTGCCGAAGACGATGGCGTTCGGTGGCGTCGCCACCGGCAGCATGAAAGCGCAGGAAGCGGCCACCGCGATGGCCGACGCCAGCAGCGCGCCAGGCAGCCTGAGCGCCTCGCCGACCACGAGGAAGACCGGCACGAGCAGGGCCGCCACCGCAGTGTTGCTCACCAGCTCGGTCAAGAAGACGACGAAGGCCACCACGCCCAGCAACACCAGCAACGGCGGCGCGCCGTGCAACGCCTGTACCAGCGCATCGGCGAGAAATCGGCTGGCGCCACTGGAATCTATCACGCGGCCGAGCGCCAGCCCGCCGCCGAACAGCAGCAGCACGCCCCAGTGCACGCGGCGTTCGAGTTGCGGCCAGTCGATCGCACCGCCGGCCACCAGTGCCACCATGGCGGCCAGCGCGACGATGCTGTCGATGTCGGTGGTGATGCCCAACGCGCGCGCCAGTGGCCCGGCGAAGATCCATCCGGCGCCGGCGAACGCGAACACGCCGACGGTCAGGCGCCGACCGCGCGTCCAGACCAGCGGCTCGTCATGCAGCACCGTCCGGCCTGCCAGGCGCGGGCGCAGCACCAGGTACAGCACACCGACCGTCAGCGGCAGCAGCAGTGCCACCGCCGGCAGGCCGATGCGCAGCCACTGCGCGAACGAGATGCCGGCGTGCGCCGCAGCAATGGCATTGGGCGGGCTGCCGACGAGCGTGCCGATGCCGCCGATGCTGGCGCTGTAGGCCACGCCCAACAGCACGAAGGCGCGCTCGCGGGAGCCGACCTCTGAACCCTGCCCCTCACCGGGCTCTTCGCCCTGCCCCTCCCCCTGTGCATCACCTGCGCCGCGCAACAGACCCAGCGCCAGCGGCACCATCATCGCCGCTGCCGCCGTGTTGCTGATCCACAGCGACAGCGCGGCCGTCAGCGCGAACAACAACAGCACTGCCACCTCGCGCCGACCGCGCGCGTGCCGCAGCACGGCGCCCGCGAGCGCCCGGTCCAATCCCTGGTGCTGCAACGCCGCTGCCAGCGCAAACCCGCCCAGGAACAGGAAGATCACCGGATGCGCGAAAGACGCCAGCGCGGCCGGCACGGTCAGCAATCCGGCCAGCACCGCCAGCAGCGGCACGAGCAGCGCGGTGACGCTCAGGTGCAGCGCCTGCGTCATCCACAGCGAGCCGATCAGCGCGAACAGCGCCAGCCCGGCACTCAGGGCGTCGGGGTGCGGCGCGACGGCGTGCACCGCACCTGCCAAGACCACACAGCCCAGCGTGCGCGCGGCCGGGCCGGGCGCAGCGATCACGCGTCGCGCGCGGTGGACACCAGCACGTCGCCGGCGGACTCCGCGAGCACATGCTTGGTCACGCTGCCGAGCAGGAAGTCCACGACAACGCCCTGCCCCTGCTTACCGATGACGATCAGGTCGCAGTCGGTCTCCTGCTCCTGCTCGACGATCGCCAGCGATGCATCCTGCATGACCAGGCAGGGCTGCCACTGGCCGGGCCGCAGGCCAGCCGCAGCCGCCGCTTCGTGCAGGCGCTGGTGAGCGGACTGCCGCGCCTGCGTCCGGTATTGCTCGATGCGCTGCGTGTCGACGCCGGCCAAGCGCATGCGGCTCTCGAACGGCACCTCCCAGGCGTGCAGCAGCACGAGATGCGCGCCCGGCGCGACGCGTCGCGCCAACACGATCGCGGCCGCAGACGAAGCGGAAAAGTCCACCGGCACGAGCACGCGCCGATACCGTTCGTGGGCCTTCTGCTTGACGACGAGCAGCGGCCGCCGCGTCGTGCGCAGCAGCCGCTCGGCGGTCGTGCCCAGCGCGATGCGGCGCACGAAGCCTGCGCCGCGCGCGCCGAGCACGACCAGGTCGGCGACGATCGCATCGCCCTGCGCGCCCACCTCGGTCAGCACCGAACCGTTGCGCAGGCTGGTCTCGATCTCGGGGCCGCGCTCGTCGTGCAGGTCCGCCGCCAGCGCCTCGATCTGCCGGTTGGCATCGAGGATCAGCTCGGCCTCGACGCCGACGTCCGTGCCCAGCAGGCCGCGCAGGCGGTCGAGCGCACCGGCGTGCAAGACGTGGATCAGGTGCAACCGCGCCCCATGGTCGCGCGCCAGTCGCGCCGCACGCTCGGCGGCGTGGCGCGACGGCGCGGAGAAGTCGGTCGGGGCCAGAATCGTGGTCAGGGTGTGCATGTCGCGTGTTCCCATGGTGCTCTCGTTGTGGACAGCATAACGGCGTCGCCGGTTGCGGCCTTGTTGCTGGTCAGTCGCGACGCCTCAAGGCCTCGGTCCTCAGCGATCGGGTTCGGTCTCGGCCACCGGCCGGTAGCCCCTGTTCCTCACGCCCTGGACGATCTGTTCGATGTCCCCCGGCGCGACGTGCAGCATGTGCAGTGCCGTCGCCCCGAGTCGCAGACTGGCCTCGATCGCCTCGGGATGGGCATGGGCTGCGCCGGCCGCCACCAGCTGGCCACTCTCGTCCAGACTGCGCGCGCGTGCGATTACTGGCACCTGCGGGCAGGCCTTGCGTAGCAGGCTCATGGCCTTGAGCGCCGTGGCCGCCTCGTCGACGGTGAGGATCACCAGCGCCGCGCGCTCGACGTGGATGGCCGCCAGCAGGTCCGGGTCGGCGATGTCGCCGTAGCCCACCGCATGCCCGTCGGCGCGGCCCTGCGCGACACGCTTGGGGTCGGTGTCGAAGGCGACGAACGGCACGCCGCTGGCCTGCAGCAGCACTGCCACGGTGTGCCCGACACGGCCGTAGCCGCCGATCACCACGGGCGCGGACGCGTCGGCGGCTCCGGGCAAAGGCAACTCGGCCTGCGGCGCGCCGGGCGCTGCTTGCGCCGGCCCTGCCGACCTCGCAAGAAGGCCCGCGATCGCGCTGTTGAAGCGGATCACCACGGCGCCGGCCACCATCGCCAGCAAGATAGCGCTGATCGCGATCTGGCCCAGCCGCGCGTCAATGGCTCGCGCGTCCAGTGCGATGGCCAGCAGCGCCAGCCCGAACTCGCCGCCCACCGCCAGCAGCAGGCTGGTGCGCCAGGCCAGCCGCGGCGCCAGCCCGATGCGGCGCATCATCGCCGCGACGATGAGCGTCTTGGCCAGCAGGATCACCAGCGCGCCCAGCAGCGCCCAGTGCAGCACGGGCCAGACCGCCACGGGGTCGAAGCGCATGCCGATGCCGACGAAGAACAGGCCCAGCAGCACGTCGCGGAAAGGCCGGATCGCCGCCTCGACCTGGTGCCGGAACTCGGTCTCGCCGAGGATCATGCCGGCCAGGAAACCGCCGAACGCCAGCGACAGGCCCAGGCCGTCGGTCGCCCAGGCCGCGAGCAGCGCGATCAGCAGCACGGTCAGCGTGAACATCTCGGCCGAGCGCCGCTCGGCCACGTGGTGCATCAGCGGCCGCAGCAGCCAGCGGCCGGCGAGGAAGACCAGCGCAAAGGCCAGCGCACCCTTGGCCAGCGCCCAGGCCAGCTCGAGCGCCAGCACGTCGGCGGCCACCGCCACGCCCAGCGCCGGAATGATCACCAGGAACGGCACCGCGGTGACGTCCTGGAACACCGACATCGCCAGCCCGAGGCGGCCGTGCGGCGCGTTGTCTTCGCCGCGCTCCTTGAGCAGGCTGGCGATGATGGTCGTCGAGGACTGCGCGAAGGCCGCGCCGATGACGAAGGCCGCCGCACCGGGCACGCCGGCCAGCCAGGCCGCGATGCCCACCGCGGCCGTGGTGAGCGCGACCTGCCCGGTGCCCAGGCCCAGCACCTGGTGGCGCAGCGCGTTCAGCTGCGGCAGCGAGAAATTCAGGCCGATCGTGAACAACAGGAACACCACGCCGAACTCGGCCAGCGCCTCGAACTCCGGCACATGAATGGTCGGACCCACGGTGTGCGGCCCGAGGATCACGCCGACGAGCAGGTAGCCCAGGCTGGTGGGAACCTGCAGCCGCTGGCAGGCGAGCACGACCGCCACCGCCACCGCCAGCAACAGCAGGATCTGCGTCAGGTGCGCCATGAAGGGCCTATCACGATCGACGCTGCCGCGTGCACGGGTCAGGCCGTCTTCAGGTCCGTGGTCAGCTTGCGGATCGCCGGCTCGTCCAGCGTCTCCTGCTCCAGCAGCGCGCGGGCGCTGCGTTCGAGCACCTCGCGGTTGAGGTCGAGGATCGCGGTGGCGCGAGCGAAGCCCTCCATCACGAGGGTGCGGATCGCCTCGTCGATGCGCCGGCGCGTGTCTTCCGACACGGCCGGGCCGCTCTGAGCGAACGCGGCCGGCACGTCGAGCATGGTCGAGCGCTGCGCCTCGAGCGCGACATAACCCAGGCCCTCGTCCATGCCGTAGCGGCTGACCATGTCGCGCGCGATGTTGCTGGCCTTGGCCAGGTCGTCGGCGGCGCCGGTGGACAACTCGCCGAAGACCAGCTTCTCGGCCGCGCGGCCGCCCAGCAGCACGGCGATCTTGCGCTCGAGCTCGCGCCGCGTCATCAGGTAGCGGTCTTCGGTGGGGCGCTGGATGGTGTAGCCGAGCGCGCCGATGCCGCGCGGGATGATCGACACCTTGTGCACGGCGTCGCTGCCCGGCAGCGCCAGCGCCACCAGCGCATGGCCCATCTCGTGGTAGGCCACGGTCTTGCGCTCCTCGGGGTTGAGCACGCGGTTGCGCCGCTCCAGGCCGGCGACGATGCGCTCGACCGCGAGCGTGAAGTCGGCCAGCGTCACCAGATCGGCCTTGCGCCGCGTGGCCGCCAGCGTGGCCTCGTTGACGAGGTTGGCGAGGTCGGCGCCGGTGAAGCCCGGCGTCAGCGCAGCCACTTCGTCGAGATGCAGCCCCGGGTCCAGCTTCACCTTGCGCACGTGCACGCGCAGGATGTCCAGCCGCCCGATCTTGTCCGGCCGGTCAACGAGCACCTGGCGGTCGAAGCGCCCGGCGCGCAGCAGCGCCGGGTCGAGGATCTCGGGCCGGTTGGTCGCCGCCAGGATGATCAGGCCGACCGACGCGTCGAAGCCGTCCATCTCGACCAGCAGCTGGTTCAGCGTCTGCTCCTTCTCGTCGTGGCCGCCCATGCCAGGGAAGGCGCCGCGCGCGCGGCCCAGCGCGTCCAGCTCGTCGATGAAGATGATCGCCGGCGCCTTGGCGCGGGCCTGCTCGAACAGGTCGCGCACGCGCGCCGCGCCGACGCCGACGAACATCTCGACGAACTCGCTGCCCGAGATCGAGAAGAACGGCACCTTCGCCTCGCCGGCCACCGCCTTGGCCAGCAGCGTCTTGCCGGTGCCCGGCGGGCCGACCAGCAGCACGCCCTTGGGGATGTGCGCGCCCAGCCGCCCGTACTCCTGCGGGTGGCGCAGGAAGTCGACCACCTCCTCGAGTTCCTGGCGCGCCTCGTCGACGCCGGCCACGTCGGCGAAGGTCACGCCGGTGTCGGTCTGGATGTAGACCTTGGCCTTGCTCTTGCCGATCGACATGAAGCCGCCCATGCCCTGCTTGTCGGCGAAACGGCGCATCAGGAAGATCCACAGGCCGAAGAACACCAGCGCCGGGATCACCCACGACATCAGGTCGCGCAGCAGCGTGCTCTGCACGACGCGCGTGTACGGCACTTCCCAGCGCTCCAGCCGCTCGGCCAGCGCGGGCTCCACGCGGTTGGCCACCAGTGTGGTCTTGCGGCCCTCGGGCTGCTTCAACTGCCCGGTGATGCGGTTGTCGGAGATGGTGACCTTGGCGATGCGGCCCTCCTCGAGGGCCTTCTCGAACTCGCTGTAGGGCACGGCCTCGACCTGCGTCGCGGACTGCCACAGGTCCTGCAGCGTGACGAGCAGCATCAGGGCGATGACCCAGTAGACGATGGTCCAAGTCTGCTTCTTTTCCATGGCGGGTCCAAGTCGGATGGCAACGCTCGCCAGTGTGCCAGCCGGCAAGGCGTTGACGGCGCTGCGTGGGGCCGACCGTTTGCCTCAATGCAACGATTTTTCCGGATGATCACTCAGGAATAATCGACTTTACTTGTACGCGCACGCCTGGAGAATCCCGCCGGTACGTACTGCCAAGAGGTCACCTTGCTTCGCTTTGACATCCCCCAAGTCTGGTCCAACGTCATTCGCCTCGAGGCCTTGGTCAGCACGCTCGTCTGCGTCCTGGCCCTGCTCGTGTCGCCGTGGCTGCTGGGACTCCTGATCCTGCAAGGCGCCGTGCGCGGGTTCATCGGACACCACCGCTGCCCGTCACACCTGCTGTGGAAGGCCGCGCTCGCCCGTGTCGGGTGGTCCGGGCGGAAGGAAAATGCAGGCGCCAAGATGTTCGCCAACAAGATGCTGTTCTTCGCCAGCTCGATCTCGTTGGGCCTCTATGCCGCGGGCAGCGGCCTCTGGGTCGTGCCTGCCCTCGCGTTGATCGTGTTCGCGACCGCAGAGTGGGCACTTTCCTTCTGCGCCGTCTGCTGGGTCTACGGCGCCTGGTATCGCAGGTTCCCGCCGACTGGAGCGTGAGCTCGGGTCGGCAGCGCCATCGCTTCCCGCACGCCCCGGCCACGGCGCCCCGCCAGCGTCCCAGAAAGGAGCAAACGATGTCAAACGAGCCCTGTTGCGCGTTCTTGCTGGTCCGGCGGCTTGCGGACCTGGAACGCGCCGGCAGGGAAGCCGCGGCCTACCTGTCCACGCTTCGCCGACGCTCACCTGCCGCAGCGCTGGAAGTCATCCAGGGCATCTGGATCGACGAAACCGCAACGGCGAACCTGCCTCTCGCCTTGGTTCTGCCAGATGCCGCCGGCGCATCGCGCAGCGTTCGCATCACGGAAGCAACGGGGATCGAAGGCATTTGGATGCTGTACTGGCTGGAGGCCTCGGCACGCACCGTCTCGCGCGTCGACTTGGTGGCCGCATTGCGCGACTGTGTTGGCGATGGTGCGAGAGGCGTCGCAGGGTCTGCATCGCGCTTCGTCCCCGTGTTCAATGGCGATGCAAGCGAGGGTCGCGAACGCGCCGAACTGCGGCTTCTCGAGGCGCGTTATCCCGGTCTGGTGCGCCCTGCGGTTTGCTTCGCCGTCGACGGCGACCGTGTCCTGCCACCGCGCGCCATCGACCACGCGTGAACGTGCGATGACGGATGGCCCGCCACCCGACACGCCCTATGCGGGCCGACACGTCGCACTGCTCACGCAGCACGGCAAGGAACGGGTGATCGCGCCGGTGATCGAGCCGGCCCTCGGCTGTCTCGTGGAACGGGTCCGTGGCTACGATACCGATCGGCTGGGTACGTTCACGCGCAGCATCCCCCGCGCCGGAACCCAGCTCGATGCCGCTCGCAAGAAGGCCCGCATCGGGATAGAGCTGGCCGGAGTGCCGCTCGGGCTCGCCAGTGAGGGCTCCTTCGGCCCCGACCCGATGCTCGGCGTGATCCCATGGAACGTCGAGCTTCTCGTCTTCCTGGATGACGAGTCAGGGATCGAGATCGTCGGCTTCTCCCAAGGCCGGGCGAACCATGCACACCTCCTGGCCGGCGAGTGGGCTGCGGCCGAGGCCTTCGCCCGCCAAGTCGGGTTTCCCGCCCACCACCTTGTTGTGCGTCCCGAGGGGGAGAACGACCCGCGCCACCGCAAAGGGATCGCCGGCTGGGCGGACCTGGAAGCGGCCTTCCCCTAGGCACAATCCGAGGCGGCCGGCGGCCGGGTCTTCCTGGAGACCGACCTGCGGGCGCACGCCAATCCCACACGCATGGACATGATCCAACTCGCCGCGCGCGACTTGGCCACCAGAGTTCTGTCCCGTTGCCCGTCCTGCGGAGCCCCCGGGTTCTGGCTCGTCGAACGTATCGCCGGACTGCCGTGCCGCGACTGCGGCGCTCCAACCCGTCAGACCCGGGCCGACGTGCACGGTTGCGTGAGCTGCGCCCATCGCGCGACCCGCGAGCGCACCGATGCCCTGTTCGCCGATCCCCAGCGTTGCGACGAGTGCAATCCGTGAGCGGTGCCCGAGACCGCGCGCTGCTCGGTCGGCCGGGGCCGCGTGCAGCGCCCTGGGCCGATCAGTCGGCGGATGCCTCCAGGCGATAGCCGAGCCCACGTTGCGTGTGGATCAGGGGCCTGCAGCCGCCGAGGTCGATCTTGGCGCGCAGGCGTCGCACGTAGACGTCCACGACGTTCGTCAGCGGATCCTCGTTCACGCCCCAGGCGCCGGCCAGAATGCGCTCACGGCTGAACAGGCGTCCGGGCGCCGACATCAGCAGCTCCAGCAACGCGAGTTCGCGCGCCGTCAGCCCGATGGCGTTGCCGCCGCGGCTGACCTTCTTCGAGTCGCGGTCGAACACGAGGTCGTCGACGACGAGCTGCGAGGGCCGCTCGCCGGGCGGCGTACGCGCGCGCCGCGCCAGTGCGTCGATGCGCGCTAGCAACTCGTCGAAGTCAAAAGGCTTGGGCAGGTAGTCGTCGGCGCCCGCCCGCAGGCCGGCCACGCGCTCGTCGACCTCGCCCAGCGCCGTCAGCATCAGGATCGGCAAGGGGTTGTTCTCCGCCCGCAAGGTGCGGCACACCTCCACGCCATCCAGGCCCGGCAGCATCACGTCCAGCAGCACGACGCAGGAGGGGCCACCCTGACGCAGCTCGCGCGCGGCGTCGCGGGCCAGGGCCAGACCGCCCGGACCGTCGCGCGCCACCTGCACGGCGTGCCCCTCCGCGCGCAGGCCGCGCTGCAGGAAGCTGACGATGCGTGCGTCGTCTTCGATCACCAGGATGTTCATGCTGTCATCGGGCTCGCCGAAGGGTCCCCCAACCACTGCGGCAGCCGAACGCGGGCCGTGGTACCACCGCCGGGCGTGCTCTCGAGCGTGATCTCGCCACCGTGCGCGCGGGCCAGGGAGGTGGCGATGGACAGGCCCAGGCCGCAGCCGCCCGCGAAGTGGCGCCGCGCCTGCGCGCCCCGGAAGTGGCGTTCGAACACCTGCGGCAGCTCGTCGGCAGCGATGCCGATGCCTCGGTCCTCAACCCGCAGGTCCCACTGCGGCGGCTGATCCTGCGGCTGCAGCGGCTCGACCTGCAGCCGCACCATGCCGCCGGGCCGCGAGTAGCGCACCGCGTTGTCCAGCAGCACGGCAAGCAGTTGCTGCAAGCGCGGCGCGTCGCCCAGCACGGGCATGGCATGCACCGGCGGAGGCGCCGATTCCACGCGCACCTGCTGCGAACCCGCCAGCCCACGCGCCTGCTCCAGCGCGGCAGCGATGGGATCGCGCAGGTCGATGGGCTCGCGCCGGACGGCGAGCGCGTCGATGTCCTCCCGCGCGACGACCAACAGGTCGTCGATCACCTGGCCGAGCTGTGCGGCGGTGTCGGCGACGCGGCGCAACGAGTCCTTGTACTCCTCGATCGGCTTGTCGCGGCCGCGCAAGGCCACCTGGGCCTCGCCGCGGATCGCCGTGGCCGGCGTGCGCAGTTCGTGGCTGACGTCGGCGAACAGCTGCCGCCGGCGCTGGTCGACCTGCTGCAGCGCCGCCAGCGCCGCGCTCAGCTCGGTGGTGCGGGCCTGCACCAACTGCTCCAGGCGCTGCCGGGCCTGCGTCTCGCGCTCGCGGTGCTGCGCCAGCTCGGAGGCCATCGCGTTCATGCTGCGTGCCACGTCGCCGAATTCGTCCCGGCTGTCGATGGCGATGCGGTGCGACAGGTCGCCCCGATGCAGCGCGTTCACGCCGTCGCGCAATGCCGCGAGCGGGGCGCGCAGCGCACGCCCGAAGTAGCCGGCCAGCAACAGCGCGGCCAGGCAGAGCGCTGCGGAGGCGCCTGCCCACAGCCCGCGCGCCTGCGCGAGCGAAGCGTCGGCCGCCTTGCGTTCACGCGCCACCGCGGCGGCTTCGCGCTGCATGCTGTCGTTCAGGAGCGTGCGAAGGTCATCCCCATCCGGGCGGTCGAAACGATCGGACAGCGCCTGCCAGGCGGGGCGCGCATCGGCGTCCGCTTCCAAGGGCCGGATGTCGCGGCTCGCGATCTCAAGCGCGTCCACGGCCTTCTGCAGGCGCGCCAGCACGTCGGCGCGCTGCGACACTTGCGCCGCAGCACTGCCGGCTGCCGGCGATCCCGACGTCTGCCGCGTCAGGCCATCGAGCCTGCCGAGCGTCTGGCGCATGTCGGCCAGCAGCAGCTCGCGCTGGGCCGGGTCGGCACCCGCATTGGCCTCCCGCTGCGCGGCCCAGGACCGCAGCCGCTGCTTGGCCACCGACAATTCGACGAAGGCCACGTGGATATCGCTGGCCACACGCCCGCGCTGCACCTGGTGGTCGGCCTCACCGAGCCGCCAGAGGGCCACCGCGCCTTGCAGGGCCGAGGCCAACCCGAGCCCGGCCAGGGCCAACGTGAGCTTGGTTCTGAACATGTGTCATTGTCGCCGAGGAAACAGACCTCCAGCGTTGCGCTGCGCTAGCGTTCATGCGGCGTTCATGTTCCGTTCAGCCCTCCGTCATCCGCAGTTCAGGTCGGGTTCATCACGCCGCGGTGCAATACCTTCTCCAACCACAACGCACCGGAGTGCACATCATGAAGTTCCGTTCCGCCGCCCTCACCTCTACCCTCATGCTTGTACTAGGCACCGCCGCCGCGCAAGCCCCAGTAGTCAACAAGTCGATCACCGAAACCGAAGTCCTGGCCGCGCAACGCGCCTGGGGTGACGCCCTGGTGGCGATCAGCACCACGCACGAGCGCCAGGGAGCTGCCGCCGGGCGCCGGCTGGCCGAGCAGGTGATCGACGGAGCCTACGGCTACCAGTTCGGCCCGGTGCTGTTCAAGCCGACGCTGACCGAGGCGCCGCAGACTTTCCGCACCACGCGTTCTGGCGCACTGGCCTACTTCGTCGGCGGCGATGCCAGCTTCCCCAAGGATACCGGCTTCGCCCTCAAGGGCTGGCGCAAGGTGGACGTGACCAACGCGGCGATCTTCATCGCCGGCGACGTCGCCACCTCGATGGGCAACGTGTCGATCACCGACAAGGACGGCAAGGTCACCACCGTGGACAAGACCTGGAAGTTCCTTAAGGACGACAGCGGCAAGCTGCGCATCGTCGTGCACCACTCGTCGCTGCCGTACCGCGCCAACTGAGTGCGCTCCGGGCCGGGCTTTGCACCCGGCCCTGTCGCGCTACTTCTCGCGCACCAGCAGCAGCGCCGTGCGGCAGCGCGAGGCGACTCGCGCGGCCACGGAGCCCATGGCCGTGTGCCGGCTGGCGCCGAACCCCAGCGAGCCCATGACCAGCAGGTCCAGCCGGCTCTTCGTGGCGTGCGCCGCGATCTCGTCGCCGGGCACACGGCCGATGAGCCGGACTTCCTTCGATGCCAGTCCGGCGCCGTCCAGTACTTCGCGCACCGGCGCGAACACGCTTTCGAAGGCGGCCTTGTGCATCGCCTCGATCTGTTCCGGCTTGATGCCGGTCTCGACCGCGCGCTCCAACCAGCCCGGCACAACGATCTTCGTCAGTTCAGGGGCCATGTGGATCAGCGAGATCGCGGGAGCCGGGCCGAACAGCTTGCGGTGTCTGGCCACGAAACGCGCTGCCGCCAGCCCATACGGGCTGCCATCGAGCGCGATGCCGAGCTTGAGCGAATCCTTGCGCGGTACGGCACCCTCCCGCACTATAAGCAGCGGCTTGGTACTTGAGACGGCCACAGTGCTGGCAACAGAGCCGAGCAGCAGCAGCTTCAGGCCGGTGGCGCCGTGAGAGCCCATCACGATCAGGTCAGCCGGATCGTTGGCGACGATCGCCGCCAGTTTATGGACCACGTTGCCGACGACGTACCGTGCCGTCGTTGTCGCCCCTGCACGCTTGAGCGCGGCTGTAGCGGATTTTAAAGCCCGGGCCGCCTCCGTCTCATAGTAGTTCCGCACCACCTCCTTGCTCAAGGCACGGGAAACGCGCAATGGGACGTGGTACTGGATGTTGACCAGTTCCACGTCGGTCGGCTCCTCGAGGAGAGTGGAGCGCGAGGTGACGAAAGCGACGGCGGCCTTGCTGAAGCTGCTGGCGTCGACGGGCATGAGGATGCGCATGGGGATTCTCCGTTGTAGGTGGTTTGGGTGGTTTGGGATCGTTCAGTCGGCAGCATCATCCGCCCGTCCGCCACGTCGGTGGGTATCGAAGAAGCCGCACAACGAAACCGACGACAGGAAACGCACCGCCGACTGCTCGAATTCATACCAGAAGACGCCATGCGCACGCCGCCGGGCCGCGTGTGCTGCGAACCAACCCGCCTCGCCGCAGCCGCGACAACAGGAGTTCGAGGCAGGACACGGACACACGCAAGCGTGCACTGAACATGGGCAATGGTTGAAGGCCCGGCTCCTGCGCCAGCTCGAGCAGCGCGGCGACGGCCAGTCGGGCCTTCCCGGCGATGGGCATAGTGGGCTTTCGGGACATTTTTGGGTCAGAATTTCTCCGGCCGCAGCACCTCGACATCAGCCACGAACAGGACCATCGAGTAGTTGTCGTAGTAACGCTCGCGCAACGCCTTGCAGATGGCGCTGGCGGTCTGCGCGTTGCACAGCACCTCAATCCGGATGTTGGCGTGCGGGCCCCAGGTGGCGTCACGCCGGCCCCGACTGCCCTTGCCGCGCGCGTCGGTCACCGTGTAGCCTCGCGCATCCAGCGACTCGAGGTCGCGCAGAAGCGTGGTCTCAAGCGCGGCCTCGCACACGACGGTCAGCAGTTTGATCATGCCTGTTTCCGGTAATTGCATTACATACTCACTGTACGACTTGCTGCGCGAGCCGGTGATACAGCGGGATGCCGACCAGCAGGTTGAACGGAAAAGTGATGCCCAGCGCCGCGCCGATCGACAGGGCCGGATTGGCTTGTGGAACTGCCAGCCGCATGGCCGCAGGCGCTGCGATGTAGGACGCACTGGCGTACAGCGTGGCCAAGAGCGTCACGCCACCGACGGACAGACCCAGCAACGCGCCGGTGGCCAGGCCCAGGCCGGCGGAGAAGAGCGGCATGACGGTAGCGAAGACGAGCAGGAATGGCCCGGCGCGGCGCAGTTCGCCGAAGCGGCTCGCCGCCACCAGGCCCATTTCGAGAAGGAAAAACGCGAGCACGCCCTTGAACAGGTCGAAGAACAGGCGATCCAGTGGCTCGATGCCGCCGGGGCCTGCGAACCAGCCGATGGCCAGTCCTCCCAACAGCAGCACGATGCTCTTGCCAGCGAGCACCTCATGAAGCACCTTTCCCCAAGGTGTGCCGGGCTCGCCGCGCCGTGCCAGCAGGACGCCGATCACCAGCGCCGGGAACTCAAGCAGCACGAGCATCACCGTCATGTAACCTTCGCCCTCATGGCCGAGGCGAGCCAGGTAGGTTGTTCCAACCGCGAAAGTGACCACGCTCACCGATCCGTAGTGGCCGGCGATCGACCCCGCATCGGCTCGCGGCAAACGGCCGAAGCGGCGCAGCACCGGGTAAGCCACCAGCGGGATCAGCGCCCCTACGGCGACCACCACCAGCGCGGGAAGCGCGACGGTGGCAAGCGGGTAGCGCGCCAGTTCCACCCCGCCCTTCAGGCCGATGGCCAGCAGCAAGAAGATGCTCAACGACTCGTAGAGGACACCGGGAATGCGCAGGTCCGAACGCAAAAAACCGGCCAGCGCGCCCAGCAGGAAGAACAGGATAACGGGCTCGAAGTGCGGCATCGTGCGGCGATCAGTCCGGGTCGGTTCAGCGCACGATCAGTACCGGCACCATGGCGAGGTGCACGACCTTGTAGGCCACCGAGCCGAGCAAGAGCGACTCGGTGGCAGTCAAGCCGTGCGAGCCGATGGCAATACCCTGGCTGCCGAGTTCCCGCGCCAACGCGTCGATCTCCTCGGCCGCATCTCCCATGCGTGCGTGCAGCCGCCACGCAATGCCCATCTCATCCATGAGAGCGCGCGCGGCGGCGGAGGCGTGCCAGCAGCGCCGCGCGAACTCCGCCTCGGCAGCTTCCTTGACCAGCCAGGGATGGACGTGCACCAGGTCGACCTCGGCGCGCGCTTCAGCGGCAATCAGCCGCGCCGCCATCGATGCGGCGCGCAAGGACCCTTCCGAGCCGTCAACGGCGACGAGCCAGCGGTCGGCATGAGCCTGCTGGGCTGTGCCCCAACTGGCGTACACCAGGCGGCCGTGTTCGTCACGGGCCATTCGGTCCGGGGCGGGGATCGCAGTGGGCGTGGTGTTTGTCATGTCGCCGGGCGGTCGGGTTTACGGGCAGAGAATTTGAGGCTGAGCAGAATGGAGACCAGAATCACCGAGCCGACGATGGCCAGCGACCACTGCACCGGCATGTGGAACCAGGGCGCCGCGAGCATCTTGCCACCGATGAATACCAGGACCAGCGCCAGGCCGTACTTGAGCAGGTGGAAGCGCTCGGCCATGTCGGCGAGCAAGAAGTACAGCGCCCGCAACCCCATGATGGCGAAGATGTTGGACGTGAAGACGATGAACGGGTCGGTGGTGACCGCGAAGATGGCCGGGATGCTGTCGACGGCAAACACCAGATCGCTGACCTCGATCATCACCAGCACCAGGAACATCGGTGTGGCCCAGCGAACACCGTTGATGCGCACGAAGAACTTTTCGCCGTGGAACACCGGCGTGATGCGCATGTGAGCGCGCAGCCAGCGCAGCAGTGGGTTCTTTTCCAGGTCGGGCTGCTTATCGGCGAAAACCAGCATTTTGATACCGGTCACGATCAAGAACACACCGAACACGTAAAGGATCCAAGCGAACTCGCTCACCAGCCAGACGCCGGCCAGGATCATGCCGGCGCGCATGACGATCGCACCCAGCACCCCGTACAGCAGAACGCGCCGCTGTAACTCCGGCGGCACGGCGAAGTAGCTGAAGATCATCACGAAGACGAACATGTTGTCGACTGACAGCGTCTGTTCGATCAGGTAGCCGGTGATGAACTCGAGCGTCTTGCGGTCGGCCATCTCGCGGCCAACGTTGGCGTCCAGGTACCACCACATCAGCGCCGCAAACGTGAAGGCCAGCGTGACCCAGGCCGCTACCCAACTGCCGGCCTCCTTGACGGAGACCCGGTGCGCCTTGTTGCCGCCGAGGACGAACAGGTCCAGCGCCAGCATCGCGAGCACGAAGACAATGAAACCGGCCCACATCGGGCCAGTGGCGAAGGAGTCTATGTTCATGGCAAGGCGGGAACGCGGTGCAGCCTTGCAGCATCGGCGCTCCGTTTCGCTGGGGGTTGGGATGTTACGGGGGAACGCCACGCGCCCTGCAGCGCGGCGACGCCGATGATGTCCATGGGGCAACCGGTCACTGCCGGGCCTCCGCGCGCTGCCAACGCCGCGATGGGCCGTCTCACCGTCTCGCGCTCTACGCTTACCAGCGGTGCAATAGCGCGTCGGCGCATCGCGAGCTTTATCTGGACGCTCGAATGACCGTTGATCGACGTACAGTGCGACCATCGCCACAGGGAGCGAGTGCGCCTGAACTCGACTGCTACGCTCGCCGGCTCATGTGTTGCCGCCCCCGACGCGTACCTGCCCAGGCGGAGAGGACCATAGCCGAGCACGCGTTCACCGCCGTCGGCGTAGGTTCGGTAGGATTTCAAAATGGCAGTGGGCATGACGTGGAGCGGCGCCAGCCCTGGCATGCCTTCATCAAAGAACATCGCCCCCGCCGGCGGGCGGCGAAACTGCAAGCTAACCGCGCTTGCGAGTGCCTTTTCACTGTCGGGCGAGCCCAATAGAACCGGTGCGCTGCTATGTCGGCGGTCTACCGGCGCAGATGGGATCCGCACGCGATACGGCGGCGCTTGGGGACAGGATGTCACGATGGGTTCTCGTCCGATCTTCATTCTCGAGGAGCAGTGGTCTCAGGGTGAGCGCGCGAATGCACCTGGAAGTCCGAGCCGTACAACATGGGTTCGAGCAGATCGTGGTCGTCGGGATGCAGACTCCAACGATCGATCGCGGCCATCAGCACGAACCGCTCGCCATCGTCGATCTGGCAGTCGGCTTGAGCGACGGCTGTACACAGGCGCAGCACGAGGCGCCGCATTCCGTCGTCGACGACTTCGTCCAGCATGCGGTCCAGCAGTTCGCTTGGGATGCGTACTTTGTTGCCGCAGCGGGTCGGACCCAGCAAGTCCGCGCACAGGTCGTGGATCACGCCATGCCACTGCTGCCGGGTCAGGCCGAGCCGTTCACGGGCCTTGAGCGCGTCAAGCGCCGCAGTCTCGACCGTCTCTATGCGGCCGTTGGCGATCAGCGCGAGCGCAACGATCCGTGCCGCGGCCTCGGCACTGTTGAGGGGATACGCGCGGAGCAGCGGGTTGGGGGCGTTCATGTTGGCGCTCCGTTCGGAGGGGCAGCCAGGGTGCCGCCAGAGGCAGCTATCCCAGCACCAGAAGCTGGACGTCGAAATCCGGACGTGTGCGGGCACGGGTTCTCATGGGAGGGTTCGCGCAGAGAGATTGCGGAAGAATCAATAAAAAAAGACCCGTGGCGCGGAATGTAGGGCGTCGCTGGCAACGTCGGCGTGTAGCACTGTCGCCCACCCCCGGCGCCGGCGGTCACTGTGGGTAGTGGAACAGTGCCAAGCAAGCGGCGCGGCAACAGGGCCGAAGCGACCGGGGCCGCTGGGATACGGCGCTGCGCGCTCATGGCCCGCTCACCCATAACAAAGCCATGCCAACCCCCAAGCTGGCCGGGATGCCGACCCGCGCGAGCACGCCGGCCGGGGCGCCGACGATCACCTCGATCGGCACTGAGCAGTGGTCGAGCAGCCGGTTGGTGAGTGAATTCTCGACGGCGCGCACGAGCACGCTTTTGCGCGCCGTGCCGATCACAATACGGTCGCAGCGCAGTAAGCGTGCCGCGTCAGCGATACAGCGCGCCTTGTCGCCAACCTCCACATGCACGCGGTAGGCAATACCAGTTGCGTCGAGCAGTTGCCGCGCCTCGGTGAGCGCTTTGGCGGCGTCTTCGCGGTGAAAATCGGCGCGCAGTTCCCGGCTGACGTAACGCGCCACATAAGCTGAAAAGGGCGGCTGCACATTCAGCAGGTGAACCAGTTGCACGTCGCCGCGGTGAAACCTGTCGATGGCGTGCCGCACCGCCAGCAGAGCGTTGGTCGAACCGTCGCAGGGCAGTAGGAGTGTGATCATGTTGATGACTCCAGAAACGGTTGAAAAGTGCCCGGACTTGACCGATGGCGGCAGTCCAGGCGGGCGGGATACTCACTGTGGAAAAATCGGCTTCGCCAGCGGCATTCGGTCTCGGGACGGCCCGGCTCGCTCATGCGGTGTCTTCGCGGGAAGGGGTGGGTGCGATCGAGGTGCTTGACGGCCAGCCGGCCGACGCGGTCTGCGGCACGGTCGATGGCGACGTACATATCGGCGCCGACGCTCTCGACCACGGCGTCGGACGCTTCGAGCAGGTGGAACTGGATGCGGCAGTGCATGTCCACCCCGCCGCACGACCCCTTCTCGTCACCGATACGGACCGAGACCGGCCGGATGCGGTCGCCGTAGTGGCTGAGGACGAAGCCCAGCTGACTTCGGACGTGCCCGCCCAGCGCCTGCGTCACTGTGAACCCTTGACCGTGAATGTCGACAACCACTGTGCACCTTTTGTTTCGCCGTCAGTGGCGATACACAGAATCTAGGGCCGGACGTCGTCCGCGAAAAGCAGATTGTTCTACTTCAATCGTACCGAAAAACCATACAATTTGGCCGACCTCTCCCGCAGTTTTCGACTGCGGCACTCATGAACTACAAACACCTCCACTACTTCCATCAGGTGGCCAAGCTTGGAGGTGTGCTGCGCGCCAGCGAACAGTTGCACCTGTCGCCACAGACCATCAGCGGGCAAATCCAGTTGCTCGAGGAGGCGCTGGGCACGCCTCTGTTTGCCAAGAGCGGGCGCGGCTTGGTGCTGACCGAAGCCGGGCGCATGGTGCTGGGCTACGCCGAGAACATCTTCTCGATCGGCGCCGAGCTCAAGGAGGCCGTGCGCGACTACCCCCGCAAGGGCAGGCTGCTGGAGTTCCGCGTCGGCGTGGCCGATGCCGTGCCGAAGACGATCGCATGCCGACTGATCGAGCCGGCCACGCAGTTACCGGAGCCGATTCGCATCGTCTGCCGCGAGTGGAAGCTGGACACGCTGCTGGGCGAGCTGGCCCTGCACCGACTGGACCTCGTAATCTCCGATGCGCCGATCCCTTCCGCCGTGAGCGTGCGCGCCTTCAACCACAAGCTGGGTAACTGCGGCGTCAGCTTCTTCGCGGCACCGTCGCTGCTCGAATCTTGCAAGGGTCAGTTTCCGACCTGCCTCGACGGCGCGCCTCTTCTCATGCCTGCCGAGGAATCGGCAGTCGGACAGCGATTGCGGTCTTGGCTGCAGGCGCGCTCACTGCACCCCCGGGTCGTCGGCGAGTTCGACGACAGCGCCCTTGCAAAGGAGTTCGGGCGCCGAGGCCTGGGCATATTCGTCGCTCCCACCGTGCTCGAGCGGGACATCGAGAAGCAATACGGCGTGCGCGCGCTCGGCGCGACGCCCGAGGTTGTGGAGGAATTTTTCGCGATTTCTGTCGAGCGTCGAATCACGCACCCATGCGTGACGGCGATCACCGAGGCGGCACGCAACGAGCTTTTTACACCTCTCGCGCGGAGGCAACTCGCAAAGTAGGCTGTCGCATGGGCGCTTCGCACGTCAGCACGTCGGGTCGTGCAGGATGGCTTGCGGCAATGGACAGGAAAAGTAGTCAGCGACAGAGCACAGGGCCTTGTACTGGCTGTCAACGGAAGGTGTTGACCAAGAAGCGCGCTGGCGGCTGATGCACACGCCTTGCTCGATGAACTCGGCGCACACCTGCGACATGCGGTAGGTCTCGTAGGAGTCCTTGTGAATCTGGCGGATGCGCGCGGTCATCAAATGCTGCGCTGGGACGAAGCGCGTTCACGCCAAGTGCAGAACCTGCTGGCGTAGACATCGAGCACGCGGCACATGGAGCGCACGGGAAAGTCGGCCTGGTTCGCCATCACGAGTCGGTCACCGCTCGCACTCGACTTCTTTTGAATATCTGCCGCGCTCGACTTCGATCTCCACTCTGCAGTCTGCGTCTCGATACTCCCTTTTCCCCTTACTGCGACGGCGGTCGTCATCATCATCATCGTCATCGTCGCGATAACGCACGTGCTTGTCGTACCAATCGTGGCGCACGAAGTACACGGGCACACCGCAAGCATCGTACTCGCGGCAGTACTTCCGCCAGTTTTTCCGGTGCCCTGAAGGCACCCACATGTAAATCGGTTGCGGCTGGACGAACACTGCCCGCGACTCGATGATCAGCGGCTGCCGAATGATCACCGTTGGTCGCGCAACGCGGCCGATGTCAATGCGACCGAACACACCTGGCTGACTGAATTCCACGGTCACACCGACATCCCTGGCGTGGGCGGCGGGCATCATCGCAGCAGCGGCTAGCGCAAGCACGAAAACTCGCTTGATCATGGTAGGTTTTTTGATGTGACTGAACGGGGGACAAGGGAGGTAAGGCAACGGTCGGTCCGCGGGCACCTTGCGGTTGCAAGCCACACATTCAGACTACATGGCGGTAAGCGTTCGACAATACCCCTGCAACTGCGCCGCGAGGCAATTCATGACTTCTGGTCAAGCTTGTCCCGCGGGGTGAAATTCGTGTCGGATGCGATTCGACGCTCCGTGTTTCAAGCTCGTTCCGAGCCTCCTTCGAAAGCCTGACATCCTGGGCCTGCCGGCGTTAGGGTGCCCATCTCCAACGACGAAACGAGACTGCGCCGCCATGGCTGGACAGGCAGTGCAATGCGGCTCGCCTACGTGAGGCATCAGAGATGCGGTTGGCAAGCACCCAGGCGGAGTCCACACCAACCTGCTCACAACAATGCGCAGCAGCGCGCAAGAAATAGCAGGCCCCATCAAGTTTGATGTTCATCGGCCGATATTTCTGACAATACAAGCTTTCAAGAAATTTCGTGGACGCGTCACAACCGTATGGTCGGCGTCTACTTGGCGATCAAACAAGTTCAGGTTGCCTTGCAGGTGCCGTTTGCAGTCCCGAAGAATGTGATCGACTTCCGGGGTGTGGGCATCATCGCATGGCTCAATTGCCTGACCCGCACCCTTTCTCTGGCCAGCATTGGAAGTCTCGGAACAAACGTCAGCGCATTGGCTGGAAATTCGGATATCCCTTGGGGAGGGCAGCGTTGGGTTGCGGCTCCTTAAATCATCTCGGGCCCCTCGCCTGGTGCACTTGGAGTCTCCATGTTCGAATCCTCTCAAGGCATGTATGCCGTCGTCTTTTTCGTGCTGGTTCTAACGGCTGCCGGCTTTGCTGCGGCCTACTACACATTGCAGAGCGAGGCCACCGAGATGCGCGGGCAGCATGGGGCACTGCTCGGCATGGCAAGACTCCTGAGCGGCCTGATCGATGAAGTCTGCGCTTCTTGGGTCGGGATGCCCGAAAGGGAGGAGGACGGTGAAGAACTGCTCGCGCTGGCTCGTACGGTCGCTCAATGTATGCCCAAGCTCCTCAGCAACGCTGGGGCGCGTGTGCGCCATATCGGTCTTCAGCGGTACAAGTTCACCCAGGATGATTTCGTCGCCGCGGGCTTGGCAAAAGAGTATTCGCAGGTCCCACATCGGCTGGCCACGCTCGATGAGCCCGCGCTCTCACAGCTCTGGGAGAGTCGGCGCATGCTGGACCTGATGTCGATGCTGCGGTTCATTCAGCCGCGCCTGTGCTCGTCCGGATCAAGGACCCCAAACCCCACAGAGGCATCGAGCCAGGGCAACCCGCTTCTCTCCATGCTGCGTGAGGAAGCCGACGCGGCGGTCATCTGTGCCGCGATGGGGGAACAGATTCAACTGCTGAATGCGGGAGCAGAGCCGACCGACCCGAACCCCCAAGGTGAGCAGGCGCTGCAAGCCATCGTCGAGGCGCTAAGTTTCAGGCGCAATGGCCTGGGCAAGCCATTCACTTTCGCGGTCCTCGTACTGGCGCTCTCAGGACGAGGGCTGGAGGAGCTGTACCGGGAATGCCGTCACGACGCAGAAACGGTCAATGGCAGTTGGCGTCCACAGTTCAACGGGTTGAGGTCCTACATCGAATCCCTACCCGGCTGGGACGGACGGCTTCCATTCGCGGACATGATGGTGGCCACTCACAACTCGTATGTCAGTCGCGCACTGAGTGTCCTGATGCGTGTGTCCTGACATCCAGGCAATCTTTAGCAACTGCATCCCGACTTATGCCATTCTTGGAAGTTGACGGTGCCCAAGCCACCGAGTGGTAAGGATTCAAAATCCCACAGCTCAACAGAAGCGAAGCCGCATCACTTCGCCGTTACAACAAGTGATGCATAGACCCGATCTGGGTCAACTCTGAGGCTCAGCTACACGGACTCGATCCAGGCAGCACTTCACGCGCATAGGCCGATCGCAACGCAACTACAAACCTGGTGAGCAGGCTCCATAGCCATTTATTCTGGCGCCGTTTGGGCCTTTCCATCGCTGGGAATGCTCGAAGTCACGCCCTCTGCACCTTTAACAGGTAACACAAGTATGAAGCAGGCCCCCTTGCCTGACCCTGTACCCGATTCAGTACCGCGCGGAAGTAGGGATTTCCGGCTCCTGACCCTGTACCCGATTCAGTACCGCGCGGAAGTAGGGATTTCCGGCTCCTCTGAGATCGTCA
>NZ_SCML01000119.1 GCF_005503365.1 Hydrogenophaga sp. 2FB | reverse complement strand
TGTTCCCGTCCACGAGGGCTGCTGCCCTCGTTCGTGGCCGCAAGAATATTCCCATTCTTTTTCCAAGTCAACATAAACATACATAGGAGTATGACCTATGGAATTACTTTAATTTCCAGATCGGAAGCCGCAAACCATGTTGCAGTGATGCCTCCTTAACCCTTATAGGGTCAGAGCATTTATCGAGATACCTCACAAGACCCTGTAATTTTTTGCGAGCTCTCTTGACAAGCACCAGACCGATGCCTACATTTGCATTCGACATAACCTACATAGGAGTATTCGATGCCACGTGCCATCGTGCTTGACGCGACTGACAACGTCGCCACTTTGCTGGACCCGGGGAGCGCCGGGGACGCCTGCGTACTGCAGGGAGAAGCCTCAGGCGAGGTAACGCTGCTACAGGATGTGCCCTTTGGACACAAGGTCTGCATCGCAGCCACCGCGCAAAGCGCGCAAATCGTGAAGTACGGCGAAATCATCGGGCGCGCCAGCCAGGCCCTTCAGGTTGGTGAGCACACCCATTTACACAACGTGGAATCGGCGCGCGGCCGCGGCGATTTGGGAAAGAGGTAAGAACATGACAATGACTTTTCTTGGCTATCGGCGCGACAACGGTGCCGTGGGCGTGCGTAACTGGGTCGCAGTGGTATCCGTCATGGACAACTGCAATCCGGTGACTCGCACGATTGCGCAGACAGTCCAGGGCTGCATTCCCGTGACGACGCTGTTCGTGCGCGGCCAGTTCGGCGCGGACCGGATGTTTGCGCTGGAGACGCTGGCGGCTCTGGGACGCAACCCCAACATCGCGGCTGTCCTGGTCGTCGGGCTCGAGGAGTCGTCGACCGATGAGGTCGCCCGGCGTGTGCGCAGCACGGGTAAGCCCGTGGAGACGATCTACATGCAGCCCAACGGCACCATCAATTGCATCGCCGAGGGCTCGCGCAAGGCCCTGCGCCTTTCCCTGGCCGCCTCGCGCGCCAGGCGAGAAGCCTTCCCGGTCTCCGAACTGGTGGTGGGCGTGGAGTGTGGCGGCTCCGATACGACTTCAGGGCTCAGTTGCAATCCCACGATCGGGCGCATGGCCGACCGGCTGATCGCCGAGGGCGGCACGGTCATTATTTCCGAGACCTCCGAGTTCATCGGTGCGGACCACCTGTTTGCCGCGCGCGCCGTCGATGACACAGTAAAGGAAGCGTTTGTGTCGGCGGTAAGAAAGATGGAAAACATGGCCATTGCACGGGGCGTGAACGTGAGCGCTTCGCAGCCGGCTCCGGACAACAAGCGCGGGGGGTTGACCACCGTAGAGGAAAAGGCGCTCGGGGCGATGGCCAAGGCAGGCACCACGCCGCTGGTGGGCGTGCTGGGTTACGGAGAAGCGCCACAAAAGAAAGGCCTCCATTTCATGGACGCCCCTGCGGCTGCCGTCGAGAACCTGACGGCGATGGCTGCAGGCGGTTGCCAACTGACCTTCTTTGGCACCGGCGTGGGCAACCCGATCGGCAGCATGGTCTCGCCGACCGTGAAGGTCTGCGGCAACCGCAACACCTTGGTATCCATGGCCGACAACATCGATTTCGATGCAAGCGGCATCCTCGAACGCGGGGAGCGAATTGCCGATATCGGTGACGCCCTGTATGGCTACGCCATAGAAGTGGCCTCCGGCACTCGGCTGAGCAGCGAACTGCTCGACATCCGCGAAACCGCCGTCAGCCGATTTGCTCAGAGCCTCTGAGTCACACA
>NZ_SCML01000118.1 GCF_005503365.1 Hydrogenophaga sp. 2FB | reverse complement strand
GCACCAGCACCAGCACCAGCACCGGCACCGGCACCGGCACCAGCTCCAGCTCCAGCTCCAGCACCAGCACCAGCACCAGCACCAGCACCAGCCCCAGCACCAGCCCCAGCCCCAGCCCCAGCACCGGCACCCTCCGGTACGGCCTGCGACGCGGCGACGGGCCGTGTGCTGCAAGTGGGTCCTGGAAAGACCTATGCCGTACCGAGCGCGGCGGCTGCGGTGGCGCAGTCGGGCGATGTGATCAAGATCGCCGCGGGCGATTACCGCGGTGACGCTGCGACCTGGAAGGCGAGCAACATCACCATCTGCGGCGTGGGCGGGCGTGCGCGCCTGTTTGCCGATGGCCGCAACGTGCAGGGCAAGGGCCTGTGGGTGGTCTCCAGCCCCAGCATCACGATCGACAGCGTCGAGTTCCGCAACGCCACGGTGCCCGACCAGAACGGCGCCGGTATCCGTGTCGAACCCGGTGTGAACATGAAGATCATCAACAGCGGCTTCTACGACAACCAGAACGGCATCCTGGCTGCGGCCGGCGCGACCACGATCGCGATCGACCGTTCGGAGTTCGCGCGCAACGGCATTGGCGATGGCTACACGCACAACATCTACGTGAACCAGATCGACCGGATCACGGTGAACTCGAGCTACTTCCACGAAGCAAAGATCGGGCACAACTTCAAGAGCCGTGCGCGCGAGTCGGTGATCGAGAACAGCTACTTCATGGACGGCCCCACGGGCACATCGAGCTACCTGGCCGACTTCCCCAACGGCGGTAAGGTGGTCCTGCGCGGCAACATGTTCCACAAAGGGCCGAATGCCGACAACCCGAACGCCATCTCCTACGGCGCCGAAGGCCTGTCCAACGCCACCAAGACCCTGGAACTGGCGCACAACACCGTGGTCATCACGCGCTCGGGTGGCGCCTTCCTGTCGGTCGCCAGTGGAGCCACTTCGGTCAAGCTCACGGCCAACCTGTTTGCCGGCACGGGCAGCCCGACGCAGATCACCGGTGGTTATGCGGCCGGCAACGCCACGCAGTTGAACAACGTCACCTCGGTCGCCAGCAACATCCCCGGGGCGAGCAACATCGCCACACCAAACTTCTGGCCAAACGCAACGCTGCAGGCTCTGATCGGCCTGTCGGTGGTGCCGGACGCCAGCTACACGCGTGATGCGCCCGCACCGTACATCCTGCGCGGGCTACCGGGTAGCCGCAAAGTCGGCGCCTTGCAAGCCGCACCCTAAAGACCCTGGTGGCGAAGCCGAGAACGCATGGGTAGTCCATGCGTCCGGCGGGGTCACTTTTTTTTCACGCTTTAGAAGGTTTTTCATGTCGCAACACACACCTTTTTCTGCGCACGCCTCGCATGCCGCCGTGCTCGCAGCTTGCGCGGTGATGTTCTCGATGTTGGTCGCAGCACCGGCCCAAGCGCAGACCAGCAGCACGCAATGGAGCAAGGTTGCCAACGAGGGCCGGATCTTTTGGGTGTCGGGTACCAAGAACGTGCGCTTCGGCGCAGGCAACCGCTGGGCCTACAAGACGGTGCGCACCGGTGGGCTGTGCACGAAGGGCTATTTCGGCACCGATCCAGCGCGCGGCATGACCAAGACCTGCGAAGTGCTCGCCGCTGCGCCGGCTCCGGCGCCTCGTCCTCCGGCGCCAGCACCTGCACCTGCACCTGCACCTGCACCTGCACCTGCACCTGCACCAGCGCCTGCTCCTGCTCCTGCTCCTGCTCCTGCTCCTGCTCCTGCTCCTGCTCCTGCTCCTGCTCCTGCTCCTGCTCCTGCTCCTGCTCCTGCTCCTGCTCCTGCACCAGCACCAGCACCAGCACCGGCACCGGCACCGGCACCAGCACCGGCACCAGCACCAGCACCGGCACCAGCACCGGCACCAGCACCGGCACCAGCACCGGCACCAGCACCAGCACCGGCACCAGCACCGGCACCGGCACCGGCACCGGCACCGGCACCGGCTCCCAGCGCAGGTGGACTGTCCTGCGCCGCTCAGGCCATCACCTGCGTGCAAGTAACCACAGGCAGTGCGCAAGCCAGCGTCCCGGTGACCTTTGGCCAACCCTTCAAATCCGGTGAC
>NZ_SCML01000117.1 GCF_005503365.1 Hydrogenophaga sp. 2FB | reverse complement strand
CCAAATCAGCGAGGTACTGGAGCGCATCGACCTGCTTTACACGCTGGACGTTCATAAGCACCTGGCAGACATCCCCGATCTCATCTTGCGCCGCTACGCGCGCCGACTTGTCTCCAGGCCGCCCTCAGCCGGAGCCAAGATCAAAGAGCCAGCGCGCACCGTGGAGGTCGCATGCTTTCTTCGGTATTGCCTGTTCACCACCACAGACCAGTTGATCCTTATGGTGCAGCGCCGGATCGCCGATCTGTGGCGTCAGGCTGCCGCCGATGTCCCCGCTACCGTCAATTGGGCCGCAATGTACAAAACGCTGCTCGGCGAACTTGTTGCCTTGAGCGCGCAAGGTGCGGTGCCAGATGCTGAGTTGCGTGCCCGTCTTGAAGCCTTGATCACCGAAACCCAGAAACGCAAACCACCGAGCAGGGCCTCCCTGGTCCGCGAGGGATTGATTGATGGAATTCGCCCCGTGCGGTCGTTGCTCGTCGCCATTGCAAAGCTGCCCTGGCAGGCCACCGGCGAGCATCCTGCCATCGAGTACCTTGCCAAGCTGCAAGCTTTATATCTCAAAGGATCCAGAAAGCTGCCAGTTGAAGTGGTGGCACCAAGTCTGGGAATGATCTGGCAGGTTTCGATCTCCAGCCCAGACCGGGAACGGGCGTTTCAGGCGTTGGAGGTGGCCACCCTGTTTGCCCTGCGCCGCGCGGTGCGCAATGGCTCGGTCTGGATTGAGCACAGCCTGAGCTTTCGGGGTCGTGCGCGCTTGTTCTTCACGGACGAGCGTTGGCAGGCAGAGTCCAAGAAACACTATGCCCGTCTATCGTTACCCAGCAAGGCTGCCACTTTCTTGAAGCCTTTGCTGGCCAGAGTAACTGCCGGTGTCGATGCGGTGGCCGCTGCAGCCCGCAGTGGCGTACTGCGCGTGGATGATGAACTCCATTTGTCGCCATTGCCCGCAGAGGACGAAGACCCAGAAGTGACCAAGCTGCGCGCGGCTTTGGATCACCGCATCGGTGAGGTTCAATTGCCGGAAGTGATTCTGGCCGTTGACGCCCAGGTGCGCTTTAGCTGGATCATGCTCGGACGTGAGCCGCGCTCTACCGACGAGCTGCTGATGGTCTATGCCGGCATCATGGCCCACGGCACCAGTCTGACTGCGGTCGAATGCGCGCGCATGATTCCGCAATTGTCTGCCACCAGCATTCGCCAGGCCATGCGCTGGGCGCGGGACGAACGGCGTCTGAGCCAGGCCTGCCAGGCTGTGCTGGAATTCATGCAGCGACACCCGATTGCCGCCACCTGGGGGCGGTCCGATTTGGCATCTTCTGACATGATGAGCATGGAGACCACCAAACGGGTGTGGCAAGCCCGGCTTGATCCTCGGCGCAACACACCTTCCATTGGAATCTACTCCCATGTAAAAGACCGGTGGGGCATCTTCCATGCGCAGCCCTTTGTGCTCAATGAGCGCCAGGCGGGCGTGGCCATTGAAGGTGTCATCCGCCAAGAAAAGCTGGAGACCAGCCAGCTTGCTGTGGATACCCATGGCTACACCGACTTTGCCATGTCACATGCCCGTTTGCTTGGTTTTGATCTTTGCCCGCGGTTGAAGGAACTCAAACAGCGCCACCTCTTTGTGCCACGCGGCACCAAAGTGCCCGCAGAAATCGCTGCGGTGTGCGAAGCCAATGTCGACGTCGCTTTGATCGAAAAGCATTGGGATAGTCTGGTGCACCTGGCAGCCTCGGTCATGAGCGGACATGCCAGTGCGGTGGCAGCTCTTGCGCGGTTCGGTTCTGCCGCCCAGGGCGATCCAATCTATGAGGCTGGCGTGCAATTGGGGCGGTTGCTGCGTACGGCGTTTTTGGCTGACTACTTTGTCAAGGACGCTTTCAGGAACGAGTTGCGCCGGGTGCTCAATCGGGGCGAGGCTGTTAACGCCCTCAAGCGCGCCATTTATACCGGCCGGATCAGCCCGGCGCAGGCCAAACGTGTCGATGAAATGCAGGCTGTGGCCGATGCGTTGAGCCTGATGGCCAACATCGTGATGGCGTGGAATACCTCACAGATGCAGGCGGTCCTGGATCGCTGGTCGAACCGCCGCCAGGTCATTCCACCGGAACTGATCGGGAAGATTGCGCCCACCAGGCTGGAGAGCATCAACTTGCGGGGTGTGTTTCGCTTCCCGGTTGACCGCTATGCTGACCAAATCCTGCCTTCGCGGCCAAATGCATCGATAACTGGCACCAATGGATGAAACCGACCACGGTTTGACGCCACGAATCGCAGATTTGAAAGTGAACAGGAAAGTCAATGAAATCAACGATCTACCAACACCACCTCCGCGCCAGTGCTAGCTTT
>NZ_SCML01000116.1 GCF_005503365.1 Hydrogenophaga sp. 2FB | reverse complement strand
GCGTCGTGCCGACTTCGCATAAAAGTGGAGTTCGCCTTATTTCTTCCCATCGCCCATGGGCGCATCAGGCGCTCGATGTGGTTGTTGTCGATGCTGACCTCACCATCGTGCAGGAAGCGGCCCAATGCATCCCAACGCTTGAGGCTGTAGTCCAGCGCAGCAGCGATGCCACCTCCGTCGGCCACGCGCGTTCTCTCCAGGCGCAGCCACACATGCAACTCGTCCCACAGCGGCTGCGCGTGCGATCTCCTGAACGCCAACCGGTCCGCCGCCGTCATGGTGCTCGCTTCCTGCTCGATGCGGTACAGCCCAGCGATGCGCTGGATGGCCTGCGCCGCCACAGGGCTGGCATGGGCCTTGGCCAGCTCATCGAACTTGCGCCGCGCGTGCGCCAGGCAACCAGCCTCGGTGCGGCCCGCGGCCCGGAACACCGCGTCGTAACCTTTGTAATCGTCACAGATGACCGTGCCGCTCCACCCTTGGAGGAACGCCATCGGGTACTTCGCGCCACGGCCCGCGCAGAAGTCGTAGATCACCCCGGGCGTGGGGTCGTGCTCGCCTCGGGCATACGCCCAGATGTAGGCTTTGGCGGTCTTGCCCGCGCCGGGGTCGAGCATCCTCACCGGCGTCTCATCGGCGTGCAGCACCTGGGCCCCGAGCACGAACGCGCGGTGCGCGTCGTACAACGGCAGCAGGCTGGCGCCTGCCGCGCCGGACCATGCCGCCAACGTCGAGCGCGGCGTGTGCACGCCCGAGCGGGCGTTGATCTGCTCTTGTCGGTAGTACGGCAGGTGGTCCACGAAGCGACTCACCAGGGTGTGTGCCAGCAGACCTGAGGCCGGCATGCCCTTGTCGATGATCTGGGGTACCACCGGCTCCTGCACCAGCACCTGGCAGCACTTGCAAGCCCATTTGCCACGCACATGGCGGTGCACGAAGAACTCGGCCGGCACGATATCGAGCCGCTCGCTCACGTCTTCTCCGATGCGCACCATCGCTTGCCCGCAGCCTGGCGAGGGGCACGTGGTGTTCTCAGGTTCGTGGCGATGCTCGACGCGGCGCAACTGCTCGGGCAGGGGTTGGCGGCGAGGCTGGCGCTTGTCTGCCGGGGGCGAGATGCTTGGCTCGGATGTCCCCTGCAGGGCTTGTAGTTGGGCCTGCAGGCTGGCCTCATCCTCGGCCGCTGTCTCTTCGAACATCTGCCGCTGTTCGGCATTCATCCGCTCTGTCTTGGCCCCGAACTTCCAGGCCTTCAGGCGTGCGAGCTCGAAGGTGATGCGCTCGATCTTGGCGTCCTTGAACTTTATCTCGCGATCGCGCTGGGCAAGGTGCTCGTCCTTGGCAAGCAGTGCGCTCTGCTGGGCGCTCAGTTGCTCACCTTGTGCGCTCAGCTGTGCCAGCAGCGCGGTTGCCAACTCGGTGACTGCGCTCTTGCTCAGGCCTTTGAGGTCCTGGGCATTGAGCGTGGTCACATCGAGCATGCCGCCATTGTCTGGGGCAGCCGTGCATGCGGCATCGGGGAATCAACGGATTGCCCGGCGCGCGCACCTTCCCAGGTTGCGCGCCGGGCGCAGGCTCACACGTGCGTGATGAGCTGCATGTGCTCCAGGCGCTGCCACGGCAGGCCGAGCACGAGGGCGTCAAACTGTGCCTGGGTGAGTGCGGGCAGCACGCTCGCCGTAGTGGGCCACACGAAGCGGCCCTGGTTCAGGCGCCGCACGGCGCACCAAACGCCAAAGCCATCGTGCACCAGCAGCTTCATGCGTGTGCAGCGCGTGTTGGCGAACAGGTAACCGTGGTGTGCCTGGGCAGCGCCGAACACATCGACCACTCGGGCGAGCAGCCGGTCTGCGCCGGCACGCATGTCCAGCGGCTCTACGCACAGCCACATGGCGTCGATGCGGATCACCGTAACAGCTCGCGCATCCAGGCCGCGCACGCATCGGCGGCCTCGACGGGCCAGCTCACGTTGATCGCGGTGGCGCCGCGGCGCAGTTCGATGCGGATGGCGGGCGCAGCGCCTGGGGCGGGCAACTGCATCGGGACGAAGGCTGGCGCCGTCGTCTTCGCTGGAGCCTGGGAGGTTGCCTGCGGCGGTAGGGCTACTGCGCCACGGCCCAGCTCGGCTTCTCGAACCCAGCGGCGCAGCAGGTTGGCGTTGATGCCATGGGCCATCGCCACTGCAGCCATCGACATCCCTGGCTGCATGCACGAGGCTACCGCGTTGGCTTTGAATTCGTCGCTGTGTGTACGACGGCGTCGGCGTGTGCCGACGGCTTGTTCAGGAATAGTGCTCACGTGTCCACCAAAAAGTTGAAGGTGGACACGAGCGTCCTATGCGCCTAACGCAGATTCAAGATGGGATGGCTGGACGCTTAC
>NZ_SCML01000115.1 GCF_005503365.1 Hydrogenophaga sp. 2FB | reverse complement strand
GGACTAAACCGCTTTCGCGGTAATCGCTCCGGCAGCATCGTGGTTATTCGTTCCACCGCTGGTTCTGCCATGTTGACGGGTGAGGCAATCCGCCTCGCTCTTCGACAGGAGTTGAACCATGAACTCATTGACGCCCTCCGTCTCCCCGTTGCGCCAGCGCATGATCGACGACATGCGGATGCGCAAGTTCAACGGCAAGACCCAGATCCACTACATCCGCGCCGTTCGCAGGCTCGCCGCCTATCTCAAGCGATCGCCGGACACCGCCACCGCCGAGGACCTTCGGGCCTTCCAGCTGCACATGGTCGAGACCGGCACGGCACCGCCGACCATCAACTCCACGCTCAGTGGCCTGAAGTTCTTCTTCGATGTGACGCTGGGCCACGCCGAGCTGCTGGTCAAGGTGCAACCTGTGCACCAGCCACGCCCGCTGCCCGTTGTGCTGAGCTGCGACGAGGTCGCCCGTCTGATCGCTGCTGCACCGAACCCCAAGTACCAGGCGGCGCTGTCCGTGGCCTATGGGGCCGGACTGCGCGTCAGCGAAGTCTGCGCGTTGAAGGTCACCGATATCGACAGTGAGCGCATGACGCTGCGTGTGGAGCAAGGCAAGGGGGGCAAGGACCGTTACGCCATGCTCTCGCCCGTGCTGCTCGAGCGGCTGCGGGCATGGTGGCGGGTGGGTCACGCGCAAGGCAAGATCCTGCCCAATGGCTGGCTGTTTCCGGGGCTCAACCCCATGGACTCACTGTCCACCCGGCAGCTCAACCGCGCGATCCACCTGGCGGCCGACGCCGCCCAGATCGACAAGCGCGTGTCGATGCACACGCTGCGCCACAGCTTTGCGACTCACCTGCTGGAGCAGAAGGTCGACATCCGCGTGATTCAGGTGCTGCTGGGCCACAAGCGGCTGGAGACCACCGCGCTGTACACCCACGTGGCCACCGAAGTGCTGCGCGCGGTGATCAGCCCACTGGAGACGCTGCCCTCGTCGTGAGTCTGCAGTCTCTGCGGTCATGGGGCGCGCAGCCCTGGAAGTCGCCGACATCTTCCGCATTCATGGGCCCGCCTGGCGCCATGCTCAGCGTGGCCACCTGAGCCTGGCCCAACTCAAGGTCATGTCGGCCATCGAGCAGTGCCGCAGCGCGGCATTGGGTGGTCATGTCTTGCGCTGCGAGGGGTGTGGCACCGATCAGATCGCATACAACTCCTGCCGCAACCGGCATTGCCCGAAGTGCCAGGCCAACGCGGCCCGGCGTTGGCTCCAGGCGCGCAACGCCGACCTGCTGCCGGTGGAGTACTTCCACGTGGTCTTCACGTTGCCAGCACCCATCGCCGAGATCGCGTACTGCAACAAGGCGGTGGTCTATGGCTTGCTGTTCGACATCGCCGCTGAGACTCTTCTGACCATCGGTGGCGATGCGAAGCACCTGGGCGCTCGACTGGGTGTAACGCTGGTGCTGCATACTTGGGGCTCGGCGCTCACACACCACCCGCACGTGCACGGCATCGTCCCCGGTGGCGGCCTGGCGAGCGACGGCGAACACTGGATCGCCTGCCGGCGCGGGTTCTTCCTGCCGGTGCGCGTGCTCTCCCGGTTGTTCCGCCGGCGCTTCCTCGAAGCGCTGCAACAGGCGCACCGTGATGCCCGGTTGCAATTCTTCGGTGAACACGCGCCGCTGGCGGACGCTGCGGCGTTTGCCCGCTGGCTGGCACCGCTGCGCCAATGCGAGTGGGTGGTCTACGCCAAGCGCCCGTTCGCCGGACCCCAGGCGGTGCTGGCGTACCTGTCGCGCTACACGCACCGGGTGGCCATCTCCAACAGCCGACTCGTGGCACTTGATGAGCGCGGCGTGACCTTCCGGTGGAAGGACTACCGTGACAAGGGCCGAGTCCAAGGCAAGACACGCCACAAGACGATGACGCTCGATACCGGCGAGTTCATGCGCCGCTTTCTGTTGCACGTGCTGCCTGGTGGCTTCCACCGCATCCGCCACTACGGGCTGCTGGCCAATTGCAACCGAGCAGCCTGCCTGGCCCTCGCACGCCAGCTGCTGCAAGTGCCTCTGCAGGATCCACAGGTTCTGCCACCCTGCGACGATCCGCAGGACACCGTGCGCCCAACCTTCGTCTGCCCGCACTGCGGCCACGCGATGACCATCGTGCTGACCTTCACGCGCGGCGAGACGATCCGTGCGCCACCTCTTCAGGCGCCGCCATGAACGTTCCTCGCTGCCTCGGCAACCCATGTTTGTTGACGCTTCAAACGTCGGCACGGTCAGCTCGTGTTCGGCGCTCTACACACTCACGTCCGCGCCCGCACAAGGCCTCGTCGATGACGACCTTGCGCCTCCTTGTCCGTATGAGCCCGGTCGTTGGGAGGCAGCGCGCCATCCAAAAGCACCATCACCGCGCCACCGCACGCATGCAATCGCCATAGCGTGAGCGGGCACCGTCGCGTTCGCCGCGGTTTCCTCCCTCGAGGCTTGTTCAACACCCGCCCTTCATCCTGGCGCATCGTGGTGTGTGAGGCTCGCGGGCAGGTGTCGAACAAACCTAAACGA
>NZ_SCML01000114.1 GCF_005503365.1 Hydrogenophaga sp. 2FB | reverse complement strand
GGGCGGGGGGAGCCTTATGCCCCCGCCGGGGCCTGCATGTCGAGCCAGGCTTTGAGCGTGCCGAACACGCGCGACGGATCGGTCTCGTTGAAGATCTCGTGGTACAGGCCATCAAAGGCCTGGCTGTGCACCGCGTTGCGCGGCGCGGCAGCGGCGAAGGCGCGGCTGCCGGCGGGTTTCACCAGGTGGTCGGCGCCCGCGTACATCAGCAGCGTGGGCACGCGCCAGCGCGGCGCGGCGGCCACCACGCCTGGGCCGTTCTGGTCGATGAAGCGCGCCAGCCGCGCGCTGATGCGGTCGTGCACCAAGGGGTCCCTTTTGTACGCCTCGACCACCGCCGCGTTGTGCGAGATCTTGCTCGCATCCAGGCCGTTGGAGATGGTGCGGTTGGGCGCGAAACGGTAGAGCAGGTCGATCAGCTTCTTCTGCACCTTGCCAATGCCCGCGTCCAGCGCGGGCGATGACAGCACCAGCGCGTCGACCGGCGCGATGTTGCGCTTCACGAAGGTCGAAGCGATCAGCCCACCCATGCTGTGCCCCAACAGGATCAGCGGACAGGCCCAGGGCTCGGCAATGTGCTTGCGCGTGTCGTCCACCACCTCGGCCAGATCGTCGAGCAGGCAGTCGTCGTCGGGCAGCACACCGCGCGCGCCACCCGATTCGCCATGGCCGCGCTGGTCGAAGGCGCGCACGCAAAAGCCCCATTCGTTGAGCCGGTGCGCCACCGGGTCGTAGCGCCAGGCGTGCTCGCCCAGGCCATGCACGATGAGCACCACCGCGCGCGGGCGGTAGCGCGATGGCAGGGGCCAGTCGAACACGGCCAGGTTCAGGCCGTCGCGCAGGGTGAAGGGCGCCTGGGTGGTGTCGGTCATGGTGGCGGCGACCCGCTTCAGGGCATGCGGGCCACCACCTGGGCCACGGTGGCCGTGAGCCGGCGCGCGTAGTCCAGGTGCAGGAACTCGTTCGGGCCGTGCGCATTGCTCTTGGGGCCGAGCACGCCGCAGACCATCATCTGCGCGGTCGGGAAGCCTTTGCTGAGCATGTTCATCAGCGGGATCGTGCCGCCCTGGCCGATGGTGCCGCAGCCGGCCTGGAAGTGCGCCTGTGACGCGTCCTGCAAGGCCTGCTCGAACCACGGCTCGGTGGTGGGTGCGTTCCAGCCACTGGCCGCGCCTTCGCCCTCAAAAGTCACCTTGGCCTGGTAGGGCGCGTTGTCTTCCAGCAAGGCCTTGAGCTGCTGCACCGCGGTGGGTGCGTCCACCAGCGGCGGCAGGCGCAGGCTGAGCTTGAATGCGGTGTAGGGCCGCAGCACGTTGCCGGCGTTGCGCATCTCGGGAAAACCGTCGGCGCCCGTCACCGAGAGCGTGGGCCGCCAGGTGCGGTTGAGCAGGCCCTCGACCGGGTCGGTGGTGGTGGGCAGCGCGAACACGGTGGCGCCGCCGCAGTCGTGGTGCGCCCAGGGAAAGCGCTTGTGGATCTCGTCGCCGAGGATGGCGGCGGTGACGCGTGCCTGCTCGATGCGCTCGGCCGGGATCTCGCAGTGGAAGCTGGCGGGCAGCAAGCGGCCGGTGGCGCTGTCTTCGAGCCGGTCCAGCACCTGCCGCATGATGCGAAAGCTCGACGGCACCAGGCCCGAGGCGTCGCCCGAGTGAATGCCTTCGGTGAGGATCTCGACCTTGAGCACGCCGCTGGCCATGCCGCGCAGGCTGGTGGTGAGCCAGAGCTGGTCGTAGTTGCCGGCGCCGCTGTCCAGGCAGATCACCAGGCCCACGTCGCCCAGGCGGGTGCGCAGCGCGTCCACATAGGGCAGCAGGTCGTACGAGCCGCTTTCTTCGCAGGTTTCGATCAGGCCCACGATGCGCGGGTGCGCCGCGCCCTGGGCCTTGAGCGCCTGCAGCGCGGCGATGCTGGCGTAGACCGCGTAGCCGTCGTCGGCGCCGCCACGGCCATAGAGCTTGCCGTCGTCGACCTTGGGCGTCCACGGCCCGAGGTCGTTGCGCCAGCCGGTGAATTCGGGTTGTTTGTCGAGGTGGCCGTACATCAGCACGGTCTGGCCCGAAGCGGGCGCGGGCGTGCCGTCTTTCCCGGCGCTGGCCGGCACGTCGAAGAACAGCACGGGGGTGCGGGCTTTGCCCTGCGCGTCGTTGAGGCGCACCACCTCGAGCTGCAGGTCGGGCACGTTCTGCGCGCGCACCCAGTCGGCCGCGTTTTGCAGCACACGCTCCAGCAGGCCGTGCGCGGCCCAGTCGGCATCGAACGCGGGCGACTTGGCCGGCACCTCGATGTAGCGCTGCAGCTCGGGCACGATGGTCCGCGACCACGCGGCGTCGACATGGGACTGCACGGCCGAGGGGTCGAGCAGGTGGGAGGGCAGGCGGGCGTTCATGGCGGCGGTCTCCGGGTGCGCGGGCGGTGGGGCGCCAACGGCCGGGGAGCACAAACGCCTCCAGACCGGTGGCCAGGGGAGCCAGGGGAGCCAGTATAGGCACGCGCCGCGCTTTGTGCGCTGGCGCGCGGCCCCCAAAAACCCCTGCGGCGCGGGTCGTCCCGCGCGCTCAGGCGAGGGCCTTGCCCTGCGTGTCCGACAGACGGAACGCGCGCACCACGCCCGCCAATCGGGTGGCCTGGTCCTTGAGGCTGGCGGCGGCCGCCGCGCTCTCCTCCACCAGTGCCGCGTTCTGCTGCGTCATCTGGTCCAGCTGGGTCACCGCCACGTTGACCTGCCCGATGCCGTCGCTCTGCTCGCCCGAGGCCGCCGTGATCTC
>NZ_SCML01000113.1 GCF_005503365.1 Hydrogenophaga sp. 2FB | reverse complement strand
TCCGAGCGGCTGCCGTTTTCATACGCGCTGCCCGATGGCCACAGACCTGTGCGCCACCCATCGGCCCGAGCTGTCGGTGCGCCCCACCGAGAACGCGGCCGGAGAACACCGCTTGGCTTGCCATTTCCGCTGAATTGACCCACCCCTGAGCCTTGTGCAACCCCCTTTGCCCTATGACCTCCTTGACGGCCACTGAGCCCTACTTTGACCTTCTCATCCTTGGCGGTACCGTGATCGATGGCACCAAGGCGCCCCGTTTTGATGCCGACGTGGGCATCCGCGGCGACAAGATCGTGGCCATCGGTGCTCTGCGCGGCCAGCCGGCACGCCGCACGGTGGACGCCTCCGGCCTCATCGTGGCGCCGGGCTTCATCGACGCCCACACGCACGACGACCAGGCGCTGCTCTCCCAGCCGGATATGAGCTGCAAGGTGTCCCAGGGCGTGACGACGGTGGTGACAGGCAACTGCGGCATCAGCGCGGCGCCTTTGCGCGAAGACATGGACCTGCCCATGCCGCTGAGCCTGCTCGACAGCCCGGCCACCGACCGGTTCACGACCTTCAAGGCCTATGTCGAAGCGCTGCGCCGCACGCCGGCCGCCCTCAATGTTGCGGCCATGGTGGGGCATTCCACCCTGCGCGCGGTCGTGATGCCTGAGTTGGGACGCCCGGCCACGGCCGATGAGATCGAGCGCATGCGCGCCATGGTCGAAGAGGCGCTGGAGGCCGGCGCCATCGGTCTGTCCACGGGCATGTTCTATCCACCCGCCATGGCCGCCACCACCGAGGAGGTGATCGAGATTGGCCGCCCCCTCACGCAGCGCAAGTCGCTGTATGTCACGCACATGCGGGACGAGGCCGACCATGTGATGGACTCGCTGGAAGAAACCTTCCATATCGGCCGGGCGCTCGACATTCCGGTGGTCGTGTCCCACCACAAGCTGCAAAACAGCCAAAACTTCGGACGCTCCGCGGTGACGCTGCCGTTCATCGCAGAAGCGATGAAGCACCAGTGCATTTCGCTCGACTGCTACCCCTACACCGCCGGCTCCACCATGATCCGCACCGACAAGGGCATGCTGGACGGTCGGGTGCTGATCGCATCGAGCGAGCCGCACCCCGAGTGCGCCGGCCGTGATCTGGCGGACATCGCTGCCGAATGGGGTGTGGCCAAGGACGAGGCCGCGCGCCGCCTCCAGCCCGGAAGTGCGATTTACTTCCAGATGGACGAGAACGATGTCCAGCGCATCATGGCGTTTGACGAGACCATGATCGGCTCCGATGGCATTCCGCTGGGCGACAAGCCGCACCCCCGCCTGTGGGGCACTTTCCC
This sequence comes from Hydrogenophaga sp. 2FB, assembly GCF_005503365.1. GTDB lineage: Bacteria > Pseudomonadota > Gammaproteobacteria > Burkholderiales > Burkholderiaceae_C > Hydrogenophaga. The sequence goes on along the minus strand of NZ_SCML01000113.1, from coordinate 1,559 downwards.
CCGGGTGCTGGGCCACTACAGCCGCGATGTGGGCCTGTTCCCGCTCGAGACGGCGGTCTGGAAGATGACCGGACTCACGGCGCGCAACTTCGGCCTGTCGGGCCGCGGCACGCTGGCAGTCGGCCAGCAGGCCGATGTGGTGCTTTTTGACCCCGCCACCGTGCGCGATGCCGCGAACTACACCACGCCCACGCTGCCCGCGGAAGGCATTGCATCCGTGATTGTCAACGGCAGCATCACCTGGGCCGACGGCCTGCACACGGGTGCCCGTGCGGGCCAGGTGGTCCACCGCATTCCCACACCTTGAAAGTCCCACCATGAACCCTTCGATTGAGCGTTTCCCCACCCCCTTGCCTGTCCCCTTTTCCAAGGCGGTCCGGGCCGGCGGCTTTCTGTTCCTGTCCGGGCAACTGGCCATGGATGCCAACGCCAACATCATCGATGGCGACGTCAGCGTGCAGACGCGCGTGGTTCTGGAGCGCATCAAGGCCCTGCTCGAAGAACTGGGTTCCGGCATGCGGGACGTGGTGCGCGCGACCATCTGGCTTGCCGATCTCAACGATTTTGCCGACTTCAACGCCGAGTACGCCCAACATTTCCCCGAAGGCCTGCCCACGCGCTCATGCGTGCAGGCTCCGCTGTACAAGGGGGCCGCGGTGGAGATCGAAGTGCAGGCTTACGTCGGCGAGGCCTGATCGCCTGAGAAGGCGTGAACGAATCCTGCACTCCGCGGTTCAGCGCAGCTTGTCAGGAAAATCCAGCGTTACCCGCAGGCCGGGTGCCGTGTTGTGCACTTGCAGCGTGCCCCCGTGCAAGGTCATCACGCGCCGCACAATCGCCAGGCCCAGCCCAGAGCCCGTACGCTCGCCGCCGGGCCGGGCGGTGGTGAAAAAACGCTCACCCAGGCGCACCAGTGCGTAGTCGGGTACACCCGGCCCCTGGTCTTGCACGGCCACCTGCGCACCCTGCAGTTCCACGCGGATGGTGCTGCCCTCAGGGGCAAAGCAGATGGCGTTGTCAAGCAGGTTGCCGATGGCCAGCGTGACCAGTTCCTCCTCCCACGGGCCCTGGGTACCTTCGCCAGTCAACTCCAGCGCCACCCCCCGCTGATGCGCGAGCGCGCTGGCCTGTTGCAGGGCGCGTGCGGCGCAGTGGCCCAAGTGTGCGTGGGCCGCAGGTTCTGCATGCTGGCGCTGCTCCAGCTTGGACAGCTCCAGCAGCCGGTCGATGATGCGTTGCAGGCGCTCGCTCTGCTGTACCACCTGGGTCGCAAACTCGGCGCGGTCGACGGCGGGCAGCTCGTCCTGCAGCAGCTCGCCCGCGCCCCGGATGGCGGCCACGGGGCTTTTGAGCTCGTGCGTGAGCGCGCGCACATAGCCCTCGATGTAGTCGCGCCCCTCCAGCCGCGCGCGCATGCGGTCCATGGCGCGGGCCAGGTCGCCCAGCTCGGGGTCTCCTCGTTTTCAGTGCAATAAGTGACGGTACGCAAAGCTAGCACTGGCGCGGGGGTGGTCTGGGTAGACCGTTGATTTCATTGACTTTCCTGTTCGCTTTGTAAA
>NZ_SCML01000112.1 GCF_005503365.1 Hydrogenophaga sp. 2FB | reverse complement strand
TTGCTGCTGTGGTTGATCTCGTCCATCGTGGTCACGACCTGACCGACCACCTCGCCACCGCGCACGGCGATCTCCGCCGCACTCGCGGCCAGCTGGTTCGCCTGGCGTGCCGCGTCGGCGCTCTGGCGCACGGTGCTCGTGAGTTGCTCCATGCTGGCGGCGGTCTCCTGCAGGTTGCTCGCCGCTTGTTCGGTGCGCGCGCTAAGGTCCTGGTTGCCCGAGGCAATTTCGCTGCTCGCGTCGGCCATCGCGCCCACGCCGCTGCGGATGTCGCGCACGATCAGCGAGAGCGCGTTCTGCATGCGCTCGATGCCCGCCAGCACGCGCGCGGATTCGTCGCTGCCCTGCACCAACACACGGTGGGTGAGATCGCCCGCGGCCACCCGCTCGATGGCGCGCGCCGCCGCATCGAGCGGACGCGTGATGCGCAGGCTGATGGCGACACCCAGCGCCAGCGCCAGCATCAGCAGCGCGCCGGCCACGCTCAGCGTGACCCAGGTGGAGCGCCGCTGAAGATCGCCCAGCGACGCGACCATGCCGTCCACGCGCACCGTGACCGCGTTGCTGATCTCGAGGAAAGCTTCGTCGGCCTGGCGCACGTCGCCCTTGGCGGGTTCCATCGCGCGGTTGGCGCTCCAGGGGTCGTTGATCTCGCCGCGCGTGATGCCGGTGTGGATGGCCTCGACAGCGCCGCGGTATTTCTCCAGCCCGGCGGCCATGCGGTCGAGCGAGGCCTGTTCGGTGGCTTGCAGGCTGGGCTTGAGCGCCGCCAACCGTGCCAGGCCCGCGTCCGCCTGCCCGCGCCAGGACTGGAAGTAGCGTGTGAGCGCTTCTTCCTCGGCCAGGTTGAGGAACATGTCCTTTTCATACCGGCGCATGTTGGCGACATCGGCCCGCACATCGCCCAGCGCGCGCACCGCCGCCACTTCGGTCTGCACCAGTTGCTGCCCCGTGGCCACCGCGTGCCGCAGGCTCATGAGCGCCGAGGCAGCGACCGAGAGAATGCCCAGCGCACACAAGGCCAGCAACAGCGCCAGCTTGGCGCGAACGGAAATACGGGATAGCCAGTTCATCGGAAAAACCTTGTTGTCGATGCGTGGGCGCCACCGCGGCGCCCACGCAGATCTTTTCGGAGTCCGCACCCCCAACTTGAGGCCATTCGTCGCACCTTCTCCCGGCAACACGCTGTCATTGTTCATGCATTAGCTCTTATTTTTGAAGCAGTCATGTCGATTTGATGACAACCCCGTGACGGCAGGGTCTGCCGGTTTCGCGTACAAACGGCGGCACATGAACAAGAACCTCTGGTTGCTGGCCACCGCGCAAGGCCTGTTTCTCACCAACAACGTGGTGTTCATCGCCATCAACGGCCTCGTGGGCCTGGCGCTGGCGCCCTTTGGCTGGATGGCCACGCTGCCGGTGATGGGCTATGTGGTGGGCGGCGCGCTGTCCACGCCGCTGGTGGCGCGCACGCAAAGCGCGCTGGGGCGACAGGCCTCGTTCCAGATCGGGCTGCTGGTCGCCCTGGGCTCGGCCTTGTTGTGCGCCTGGGCGGTGATGGACCGCAACTTCTGGCTGCTCGTGGCAGCCACGGTGATTGCCGGTTACTACAGCGCCAATGGCCAGCTCTACCGCTTCGCCGCCGCCGAGCTGAGCACGCCGGCGTTTCGAGACAAGGCCATCTCGCTGGTGCTGGCGGGCGGGCTGGTGGGTGCGGTGCTCGGGCCCAACATCGCCGCCCGCACCAAGGACTGGCTGGGCGTGCCGTTCGCGGGTGCGTACGTGGCGCTGGCCGTGGTGGCGGTGCTGTCGATGGTGGTCATGGCCTTCATGCGTTTCCCGCCCGCGCCCCCCGCCGTCGCGGGCGCGAGCCGTGGCCGGCCGCTCTCGGTGATCGTGCGCCAGCCGGTGTTCATCGTCGCCACCGCGGGCGCGGCGCTGAGCTTTGGCGTGATGAACCTGCTGATGGCGGCCACGCCGCTGGCCATGCAGGTGTGTGGCTTTCCGTTCGACGACGCCGCGCTGGTGCTCGAATGGCATGTGATCGGCATGTTCGCGCCGGGTTTCTTCACCGGCCACCTGATCGCGCGCTTCGGCGTGCTCCCCATCATGGGCGTGGGCGTGCTGCTCAACATCGTCTGCATCGGGGTGGCGCTCTCGGGCGTGGACCTGCACCAGTTCCTGATCGCGCTGTTCCTGCTCGGCGTGGGCTGGAACTTCCTCTTCACCGGCGCGACGACGCTCTCGCTGCAGGCCTACCGGCCGGAAGAAAAAGACCGCGCGCAGGCTTTCATCAATTTCTGTGTGTTCGCCACCATGGCGCTGACCTCGTTCGCGTCGGGCGCGCTGGTGACCACGCAGGGCTGGCAATGGCTCAACATCGGCTCATTGGCACCGGTGGCGCTCACCGGACTGGCGCTGATCTGGCTTGCCTGGGTGCGTCGGCGGGCAGACAATCCGGCCTGACCGCGCGGCCATCCCGGCCCGCCACAACAGGAAACACACCATGGGACTTCTCGACTCTTTGATCGGCGCCGCCACCAACGGCTCCCTGGGCTCTTCGCAAGGGGAGCGCGCGTCGACCGGCGGCATGCCAGGCGGGCTGGACCCGCAGATGCTGATCGCCCTGGTCGGTTCCGTGCTGGCCAGCTCGGGTGGATTGCAGGGCCTGCTGGCCAAGCTGCAGTCGGGCGGGCTGGGCGACGCGGTGCAATCCTGGATCGGCACCGGCGAGAACCAGCCGGTGTCGGGCGAACAACTCGGCAGCGCGCTCGGCCCGGACCTGATGGGCCAGATCGCGGCGCAACTCGGTGGCAGCCAGGCGCAAGCCTCGGGCACGCTGGCCGACCTGCTGCCCGGCCTGATCGACCAGCTCAGCCCCAAAGGCCAACTGCCCGATGACAACGCCTTGGGCGGCCTCGGTGGCCTGGGCGCCTTGCTCGGTGGCGGCCAAGGTGGCGGCAACGCGGCCGACCTCATGGGCATGCTTGGCGGGCTGATGGGCAAACGCTAAGCGAGCGCATCCGGAGCGAAGTGCCCCGTCCAGAGCACCGCGGAACCGGCTTCGCCGGGCCGCTGGTGTTGCCCCTTGGGGGGGGTGACGCCGCAGGCGGGGCG
>NZ_SCML01000111.1 GCF_005503365.1 Hydrogenophaga sp. 2FB | reverse complement strand
GCGATCAAAAAAATCAACAGGAAACCCAATGAAATCAATGGCTTGGCAGGCCACCCCTACGCCAGTGCTCGATCTCCTACCGTCACTTTTGACAACGAAAACAAATCGACCCCCAAGCCAGCGGCGCGAGCCTGGCTGTTGCGGTGGGCGTGGGCGCTCTGATCGGTCCGGCACAAGTGGCTGGTCGGCTGCTCGAATTCGGCTTCCTACGGCATGTACACCCGCTGCTGTCCGCGCGACTCGCGGCGTTGGGGCATCCGATGGGCGTGGCGGCCTTGCTCATTGCTGGCCCTGTGCTGGCACCTCTCTTCGCCGTTTTGCATGGCGCGGGCAACGGCATTCTCACCATCGCCAAAGGCACGCTGCCGCTGGTGCTGTTCGGGCCTCAGGGCTATGGACTGCGGCAAGGGTGGCTGATGTTGCCAGCGCGCGTAGCGCAGGCCTTGGCGCCATTTCTTTTCGGATTGGCGCTGGTGCGATGGGGACCGGGTGCGCTTTGGCTGTCGGCGGGTCTGGGCATCATGGCCCTGCTTGCGCTATTAGCCTTGCCAGGAGCAACGACTAGATCGACTCGGTGAGAACACTCAATATTTCGAGTACGGACGTCGGGGGCCCCTTTTGGGCAGCACAACGATTTCTGCGCCGAATCCCCTGGTCCGTGAATCTCACATCGGTAGTCGTCATCCGAGTCGAGACAGGCAGCAATAGCACTGCACAGCTGTAGATTGCTTCAGCGCGCATCGCCGGACCTAAGACCTAACGTCTGACAGACACCGGCGACACTCGGCTAGAAATAGAGGGTCGGCCGTGATTCCAGCAAAATCCGTAGAAGATCAGCTAAGTATTTGATTTAACTAAGTTTTTAGCGACTGTATGGACGTAGCCACCATCCAACGCCTCTTGGACTGTGTGCTCAAAGCATTTCATACGTTGTACAGCGTATGGTTGATGCAGCAGCTAAGACCCGGTTGACAGTCAGTAGTCTATAAACTACAGTGCGCTTATCGATGAGCGAGTTAAAACAAACAGAGACATTCAGGAAATGGCGAACGCGGCTCAAGGACGAACGAGCGCGCATCTTGGTGGCGTCCCGACTGGACCGTCTCGCCTTTGGTCTTGCGGGCGACGTGGAACCCGTGGGGCAGGGAGTCAGCGAATTGCGTATTCACCATGGCCCTGGATACCGCATCTACTTCCAGAAGAGAGGAAGCACGATCATCGTCCTGCTGTGCGGCGGTGACAAAAGCACGCAAGCGAAGGACATCAAGGCTGCAAAGCGCCTGGCTGAAGCATGGAGCGAATGAAATGGCTGAAAAACTGACTACCTATGATCCCGCCGAGGACCTGACTTCTGACGAAGGAATTGCGATCTTCATGGCGGAAGCGTTCCAGACGAATGACGCGGGCTATATCGCGCACGCGCTGGGGGTCGTCGCGCGTGCCAAGGGAATGGCCCAGATTGCTGGGCAAACCGGGCTTTCCCGCGAGCAGCTTTACCGCTCTTTCAGCGAGAACGGAAACCCGACCCTAAAGACGACGCTGGCGGTCATGAAAGCCCTGGGCATCGAGCTGACCGCCAAAGTTCCGGCTGCCGCATAACCGTCTGACCGCCAACCATCCGGCGCGAAGCGCATGTGCATCATGCAGCGCGTGATGCCGTGGGTAAGGGAACGCATAGCAAGTTGACGCTTAGCGCGAAAGTATCGTGCTGCTGCGCTACTAGCGTTTGGGCACGGTCTTCGTTTTGGACCGCTTCGCGAGTGTCCCAGCGTTGGCGACCCCCTGGGGATGACGTGTCTTGAGATCGACCAACAGTTCCGTCGTGTCTTTTCGGAACTGCTCCTGTTGCGACTGGGCTGTCTGCAGGTCCTCGCGTGCAGCATGAATATGCGGACCTGCATACCCTTTTGGGCGGGTTTTTCACGACCGAAGCAGGACCAGGCGCCGTTGCATTGAAGCGCTCCAGCATGCCAGCCAAGGGTTTACCCTTGCATCCTAACCGGGTCATTTGCACCGAATCTGAGACCACCCCTATTTGCGGTACAGGGGGTTGAGGCTCACATAGACCCGGTACTGCTTGTCAGAGAAGCCTGCAGGCGCGAACTTGGCCAGCTCCCATGAACGACCACCAAGGCCGTTGAAGGTCCAAGCAAACTGGTTGCCGTCATTTCCGCGAAAGATGACGGTTTCGCCGTAAGTGATGTTGGCGTGCTTGGTGGAGTTCAGGTCGATGACGCGAGCCGACGCCCCTGCAGGTGCAGGTTGCCCGATAAGCGATTGCTCCTTCCCGACTACGCCAGCGGCAGAAGCGCTACCCAGCGTGGCTGCAATGGCGATGGCGAAGGTGGCTTGACGGAGAGTGTTGAGTTTGGACATTGAGAACCTCATTGGTGGATCAAAGCCTCAGGACTGAGGCAACAGTAGCCGTTTCGGCACTGGGATGAACTTTATGAGGTAGACCCAAACAACTCGAAGTCCGCAAAATGACAAATCAGTCATCTTCGGGAAATGGTGGTGAGGAGTGGCTTGCTTCCTGGAGTTGACTTCGTCGAACACCGTCGGTAAGCGTCCGGCCACCCGATCTTGACGAGTCCTCTACGGACGCAACTTGCGCATCGCGGCGTTCTCGGTATTGAGGTCGAAGTCAGCAGGGTCGAACGGCCCGCCGTTCCACGCCCACATCGCCAAGTGCTCCGGATGCACGGAGTCGACGATGGCTTGCAGGAAGGCGCTTTAACCCGGTGGCCCGCCCACATCTTCAGGTGGACAGGCGTGGGCTCCGGCCACGCAAAGCAGGCGACTGTTCTTCTCGCTGGGCTCCATGGCCAACTCGACCTGGATTCGGTGGCGCCAGTCATCGCCAAGGTCGTAGGTGCAGATGAATTCGGTTGTACCGTCGGCGAGCACCGCCGCCAGGTCGAACACCCGTTCATCCCGCGTCTCGATTCTGGACGGCCAATCGGGGTCCTTCTCATTCATACGCGCCGACTGGATCAGGCCCATGACGGTGGCTGCGCGCAAGCTGCCGGCAAACAGCCAGTTGTTGCGGTCATGCGAAGCTTCGCATGACCGCAATAAGGCGAACTCCACTTTTATGCGAAGTCGGCACGACGCGGGGCGCCGGTTGCGTAGCCGGCCTTCGCCACGTCGGTCTGATCACCTACTGGACTTCGCATAAGAAGTCGC
>NZ_SCML01000110.1 GCF_005503365.1 Hydrogenophaga sp. 2FB | reverse complement strand
GGGGTCGATTTGTTTTCGTTGTCAAAAGTGACGGTAGGAGATCGAGCACTGGCGTAGGGGTGGTCTGATAAGCCCTTGATTTCATTGGTTTTCCTGTTCACTTTTTCAGGCGTATTGTGTCTGCCCCAATCACCGGAGACACAAGATGCAAAGCTGGCACACAACCTACCTTGGCCTGCGAGAGCTGCCAAGGGAAATCAGCACCTTCGAGCTTCAGTCGTTTTTCACGTACAGCCGTACTGAGCGCGAGCTCATCAACGCCCGCCGAAGCAACGCCCACAAGCTGGGTCTGGCACTGCACATAGGTTTCTTGCGCTTGAGCGGGCGCCTGCTGAATTCGGTGCGCATCGTTCCGACAACCCTGTGGCGCCATCTGGGTGACGAAATCGGCATCACTGCTGTTGAACTGGCATCCCTGCGAGCCCTGTATGTTCGCGGTCGAACCCTCTTTGACCATCAACAACTGGCCTGTGATGTCCTGGGGTTTCATTGGATGACGGAGCACCAACGTCGCGCCCTGGTACGCACCCTGCGCGATGAGGTGGCCCGCTGCGCCGATCGGGATCAATTGCTCGTATTCGCTCGGCGCTGGTTGTATCAAAGCAAGATCCTGATCCTGCGCGACCGTGACATCCGTGTCCTGGTCACAGCGGCGCTGGGACAACTCGAAGAAGAAACAGCCAAAACGATTGCGGCATCTGTGCTGCCCGAACAACTGGTGCGCTGGCGGGATGCCATGGCCGCATTGCGCCCGGATGGGCAAACCCAGCAGAGCTGGTTGTGGTCGGCACCGGCCAAACACTCAACCAAACAAATTGGCGAGGTGTTCGAGCGAATCGAACTGCTGTACGCCCTGAATGTCCACAAACACCTGGACGACCTGTCCGGTCTCATTGTGCGGCGCTATGCACGCCGCCTGGCTTCAAGGCCTCCCTCGGTGGGGGCCAGGATCAAAGAACCCGCTCGCACAGTGGAGGTTGGCTGCTTTTTACGGCACTGCCTGTTTACCAGCACAGACCAAGCTATCTTGATGGTTCAGCGGCGCGTTGCCGATCTTTGGCGCACGGTCGCAGCAGGTGTCACGGAGACGGTCAATTGGGCTGACCTGTACAAGACATTGCTGGCAGAGCTGGCTGGTTTGGTCGCCCAGGGTGAACTTCAAGACGCGGAGTTGCGGGCTCGAATTGTTGCCCTGCTCAGTGCCAGCCAGCAAGGCAAACCACCCAGCCGGGCCTCGGTGGTGCGTGAGCGTTTGTTTGACGCCATACGTCCCGTGCGCTCTTTGCTGGCCGAAATCACCAAGCTGCCCTGGCAGGCCAATAGCGAGCACCCGGTGACCACAGCCTTGGCCCAATTGACGAAACTGTACGCGGGCAAACTTCGCGAACTACCTGCTGATGTCAGCGCCCCTCGCTTGGGTTCGGTCTGGAGCGGCGCGATTGCGGGTGCCGACCGGGAGCGCGCGTTTCGGGCCTTGGAGGTGGCCACCCTGTTTTCATTGCGACGTGCCGTGCGCAACGGTTCGGTGTGGATTGAGCACAGCCTGAGCTTTCGTGGCCGCGCACGCCTGTTCTTCACTGATGCGCGCTGGCAGGAAGAAGCCAAACGGCACTATGCCCGACTGTCACTGCCAGCCAATGCATCCACACTTTTGAAGCCGTTGCTGGCCAAGGTACGCGCCGGCGTGGAGGCAGTGGCCGTCGCCGCGCGCAGCGGTGTGCTGCGCGTGGACGAAGAACTCCACCTTTCAGTATTGCCGGCAGAGGATGAAGATCCAGAGGTGATTAAGTTGAGGGCCAAACTTGACCTGAGGATCGGTGAGGTGCAACTCCCAGAAGTGATCCTGGCCGTTGACGCTCAGGTACGTTTCAGCTGGATCATGCTTGGCCGCGAGCCACGTTCGACAGAAGAGCTGCTGATGGTCTACGCCGGCATCATGGCCCACGGCACCAGTCTGACGGCGGCCGAATGCGCCCGTATGATTCCGCAGTTGTCTGCCACCAGCATCCGTCAGGCCATGCGTTGGGCCGGGGACGAGCGTCGCTTGAGTCAAGCCTGCCACGCGGTGCTGGAGTTCATGCAACGGCACCCCATTGCAGCGACATGGGGTCGCACGGACCTGGCGTCGTCCGACATGATGAGCATGGAAACCACCCAACGGGTGTGGCAGGCCCGACAGGATCCAAGACGCAACACGTCCTCGATTGGCATCTACTCCCATGTGCGTGACCGATGGGGGATCTTCTACGCGCAGCCTTTTGTGCTCAATGAGCGCCAGGCAGGGGTCGCCATTGAGGGTGTCGTGCGCCAAGAATCCATCGAGACCAGCCAGTTGGCGGTGGACACCCACGGCTACACCGACTTTGCCATGGCGTTGGCCCGGCTACTGGGGTTCGATCTATGCCCACGACTGAAGGAATTGAAGCAGCGTCATCTGTACGTGCCGCGTGGCACGATCATTCCACCGGAGATCGCAGCAGTTTGCGAGGCTACCGTCGATACCGCTTTGATTGAGAAGCACTGGGACACCTTGGTCCATTTGGCAGCCTCGGTGATGAGCGGCAACGCCAGCGCAGTTGCAGCGCTGGCCAGATTTGGATCGGCGGCGCGGGGAGACCCCATCTACGAAGCGGGTGTTCAGTTGGGGCGCTTGCTGCGAACTGCGTTCCTGGCCGACTACTTTGTCAAAGACGCCTTCAGGAATGAGCTGCGTCGGGTACTCAACCGGGGTGAGGCGGTCAATGCCTTGAAGCGGGCGATTTATACCGGCAGAGTGAGCCCGGCTCAGGCCAAGCGGGCCGAGGAAATGCAGGCGGTGGCTGACGCCTTGAGTCTGTTGGCCAACATCATCATGGCCTGGAACACAACCCAGATGCAGGCCGTTCTGGACCGCTGGGCCAACCGGCGTCAGGTCATCCCGGCGGAGCTCACGGGGAAAATTGCGCCGACGCGGCTGCAAGGTATCAATTTGAGGGGCGTATTCCGCTTTCCAGTGGAGCGTTATGCCAGTGAAATCCTGCCGTCACAGACCACGCCGAAAACCGGGACCGGCGGTTGAAACCGAGCACGCTTTTGCGCCCTCAAACGGCGATCAAAAAAATCAACAGGAAACCCAATGAAATCAATGGCTTGGCAGGCCACCCCTACGCCAGTGCTCGATCTCCTACCGTCACTTTTGACAACGAAAACAAATCGACCCC
>NZ_SCML01000010.1:80000-126222 GCF_005503365.1 Hydrogenophaga sp. 2FB | reverse complement strand
GGGCCCCACCCTGGCCACCCAACTGCGCCACACCGCCAGTTGCGTGCTGGCGGTCGAGCAAGGCCGTTCGCTCAGCGAAGTGCTGCCCGCGCTGCCGCCTGCGCTGCGCCCCGGCGTGCAGGCGCTGACCTTTCACGTCCTGCGCCACCTGGGCACCGCGCGCGCCCTGGTGAAGCTGCTCGCCCAACGCAAGCCCTCACCACCCGTGCAGGCCTTGTTGAACAGTGCGGTGGCGCTGTTGCTGGAGCCCGCCAACGAACAGGCGCCGCGGTACCCCGCCCACACGGTGGTGAACCAGGCGGTGGAAGCGGCCCGGCAGGACCGCCAGACCGAGCGCCAGGCCTCCTTTGTCAATGCCTGCCTGCGGCGCTTCCTGCGCGAAAGCGCCGACCTGCTCCTTGAAATCGAGGCCGATCTGGTCGCGCGCTGGAACCACCCGCTGTGGTGGATCGAGCGGTTGCAGCGCGACCACCCCGATCATTGGCAAGCCATTCTGGATGCCAACAACCAGCCGGGCCCGATGGCCTTGCGCGTGAACCGGCGCCGCGTGGACCGCGCCGCCTACCAGGAAGCCTTGCAGGCGATTGGCCTGGCGTCCACGCCCATCGGCCGTGATGGCCTGGTGATGGAAGCGCCCCAGCCGGTCGAGCGCCTGCCCGGTTTTGCCGACGGCCATTGTTCTGTGCAGGACGGCGCCGCCCAGATGGCCGCCGAGCTGTTGCTCGAGGACCGCGCCTGGACCGCCACCGACCGCGTGCTCGACGCCTGCGCCGCCCCCGGCGGCAAGACCGCGCATCTGCTCGAGCGCGCCGACCTCAACCTGCTGGCCATTGATGTCGACCCAAGCCGCTGCGAGCGCATTGAAGACACCTTGCGGCGCCTGGGCCTGCGCGCCGACGTGCGCAGCGCCGATGCGGCAAAACCCGCTGCCTGGTGGGATGGCGAACCGTTCGACGCCATCCTGCTCGACGCCCCCTGCACCGCCTCGGGCATCGTGCGCCGCCACCCGGACGTGCGCTGGTTGCGCCGCGCCAGCGACGTGGATGCGCTCGTGGCCACCCAGCGCGCCTTGCTCGAAGCGCTGTGGCCGCTGCTCAAACCCGGCGGACGTTTGTTGTACGCCACCTGCTCGGTGTTCCGGGCCGAGGGGGCCGGACAGGTCCAGGCGTTCCTTGGGCGCCACAGTGATGCGCTCCATTGGCTGTCACCAGGGCATTTGCTGCCCGGTTTGGCCGCCCCGCCAGGGCAGTTCAACGACAATCGATCGGGTGGACACGACGGTTTTTTCTATGCCCGCATCGACAAGGCCCAACCTTGATCCGACGCCCCACGCCCACCGCAGGGCCCGCGCCATGACCTGGTGGCGCGCACTCTGCGTGGCGTTGATGTGGTCATTGCTGGCCTTCTGGCCCGCCCATGCGCAGGCGCCCCAGGTGCAACAGCTGACGCTGCTGCGCACGCCCGAAGCCCTGTTCCTCTCCGCCCGCATGGAGCTGCAACCCGCCACCGAGGTAGAAGACGCCTTGTACAAGGCCGTTCCCCTCTATTTCGTGTGGCATGCCGACATTTACCGCTCCCGCTGGTACTGGGCCGACAAACGCGTGGCCAGCGCCACGCGCACGCTGCGCCTGGCCTACCAGCCGCTCACCCGGCGCTGGCGCGTGAGCTTGTCCAACGACGCCGCGGCCGGCTCGGGTGGCGCCGGTCTGCAATATGCCCTGCACCAGAACTTCGATTCGTTGAACGAAGCCTTGGCCGGGGTGGGGCGGGTCGTGCGCTGGAAGCTGGCCGATGCGAACCGGCTCGAGCCCGGCGCCGACCACGAAGTCGAATTCTCCTTCCGCCTGGATCTCTCCCTGCTGCCGCGCCCGTTCCAGATCGGCATGGGCAACCAGCCCGAATGGACCGTCGAGTCCCGGCACACGCTGCCGGTGCCCCAACGCGCCGAGCCCGACAAAACCCCGGACCCCCCAGGCGTTCACGCCGCCGAGGTCACCGGGGAGGGTCCCGCGCGTGAGCCCACACGCTGATCGGTGACCATGGCTAGCGCACACGACCGATCCGGCCAGGACCCCATCGTGATCCCGGTCCACACCACCGCGCCCAAGTCGAAACCCGCCGCCGTGCGCTGGGCCATTGGCGCCGGCCTGGTGTTCATGACCGGCGTGGGCATGGTGCTGCTGTTCCTGCTCACGCTGGCCACCAACAACCGCGCGCTCTACGAACAGAACTTCACCTGGCTCGTGGTGATCAACGTGGCCGTGGCCGCCTTCCTGCTGCTCGTCATCCTGTGGCTGGCGATGCGCCTGACCCTGCGCCTCAAACGCGGCAAGTTCGGCAGCCGGCTGCTGATCAAGCTCGCCGCCATCATTGGCCTGGTCGGCATCCTGCCCGGTCTGCTGATCTACACCGTGTCCTACCAGTTCGTCTCGCGTTCGATCGAAAGCTGGTTCGATGTGCGCGTGGAGTCCGCGCTGGCCGCGGGCCTGAACCTCGGGCGCACCACGCTCGACACGCTCGCTGCCGATCTCAGCAGCAAGACCCGCATCGCCGCCGATGGCCTCTCGCGCCTGCCCAACTCGGCGGCCGTGCTGTCCCTGGAGCGCGTGCGCGAACAACTCGGTGTGACCGACCTCGTGCTCTGGAGTGGCAGCGGCCAGGCCCTCGGCAGCTCAGGCGCTTCCCGCTTCGACATCAACCCCGAGCGCCCCACCGCCGCGCAACTGCGCAATGTCCGCAGCGCGCGCGTGGTCGCGCAGATCGAAGGGCTGGAGGAAGACAGCGGCGGCGGCGAGATCGCGGCGCAGATCGCCGCCAGCCAGCCGCGCATCAAGGTGCTGGCCTTGGTCAGCCCGCCCAGCTTCGGATTCAACGCCGAGTCGCGTTACCTGCAGGTGGTAGGGCCGTTGCCCGAAGCGCTCGTGACCGACGCCCTCGCGGTGCAGGTGGCCAACCGCGAATACCAGGAGCGTGCGCTCACCCGCGAAGGCCTGCGCCGCATGTACATCGGCACGCTCACGCTCGCGTTGTTCCTGGCCGTGTTCGGCGCGGTGCTGCTCGCCGTGCTGCTGGGCAACCAGCTGGTGCGCCCGCTGCTGGTGCTGGCCGAGGGCATGCGCGAGGTGGCGGCGGGCAACCTGTCGCCCAAAACCGCGCTGACCTCGCGCGACGAACTCGCCAGCCTCACCCGCACCTTCGCGCACATGACGCAAGACCTGGCGGACGCGCGCGCCGCCGTGCAGCAGAGCATGGAGCAGGTCGACGCCGCGCGCGACAACCTGCAAACCATCCTCGACAACCTGACCGCCGGCGTCGTCGTGCTCAGCGAGGACGGCAGCGTGCAAAGCGTGAACCCCGGTGCCGCGCGCATTCTGCACACGCCGCTCGCGCTGCACCTGGGCAAGCCCCTCGCGCTGGTGCCCGGCCTCGAGGCCTTTGCCGCTGGCGTGCTGCAGCAGTTCGAGCGCTTCCTGTCGGACCAGGCGCAACACGAAGGCGGGTATTGGCAACAGTCGTTCGAACTCAACGCCGACGGCAACACCCCCTTCGAACAAGGCATCACCCTGATCGCGCGCGGCGCGCTGCTGCCCAACAACGAACGCCTGCTGGTGTTCGACGATGTGTCCGAAATGGTCTCGGCCCAGCGCGCCAAGGCCTGGGGTGAAGTGGCGCGCCGCCTTGCGCACGAAATCAAGAACCCGCTCACGCCCATCCAGCTCTCGGCCGAGCGCCTCGCGATGAAACTCGACGGCAAGGTCCAGCCACCCGAGCAAGCCATCCTCAACAAATCGGTGCGTACCATCGTGGACCAGGTCGACGCCATGAAGCGCCTGGTCAACGAGTTCCGGGACTACGCGCGCCTACCCGCTGCACGGCTCGCCCCGACAGACCTCAACGCCGTGGTGCGCGACATCGTCGGGCTCTACGACAACGCCACGGTGCCGGTGCAACTCGATCTCGCCGACAACCTGCCCAAGGCCCAGGCCGACGTGCAGCAGGTGCGCCAGACGTTGCACAACCTGGTGCAGAACGCGCAAGACGCCATGGCCGGCATACCCGGCGCGCAGGTGGTTCTGCGCACAAGGCGCTCCGACTCCGGCCAGTGGGTGCGCCTGTCCGTGCTTGACGAAGGCCCGGGTTTTGCGGAGCACATCCTCAAGCGCGCCTTCGAGCCATACGTCACTACCAAGGTCAAAGGCACGGGCCTCGGCTTGGCGGTGGTCAAGAAAATCATGGACGAACACGGCGGTCGGGTCGACCTGAGCAACCGCTTGACCGAAGGCAAAGTGATTGGCGCCCAAGTGTCGCTATCATTCGCAGTTGCTAATTGACAACACGTTCCGAGAGAGAAGCATTCCGCGCCATGGCAACTATTCTGGTCGTAGACGATGAACTGGGGATTCGGGACTTGCTCTCCGAGATCCTCAACGACGAAGGCCACACGGTCGAGCTCGCTGAAAACGCCGCGCAGGCACGCGCCGTGCGCGCCCAGTTGCGCCCCGACCTCGTGTTGCTCGACATCTGGATGCCCGACACCGACGGTGTGACCCTGCTCAAGGAGTGGGCCAGCGGCGGACTGCTGTCGATGCCTGTGATCATGATGAGCGGCCACGCCACGATCGACACGGCGGTGGAAGCCACGCGCATCGGTGCCGCTGCCTTCCTGGAAAAGCCCATCACCATGGCCAAGCTGCTCAAGGCGGTGGACCAGGGGCTCAACAAGACGCCCGCCAAGACCCATCAAACCGCGCCGACCTTGCTGCGCGTGGGGAGTGCGTTGTCGACCGAACTCACGGTTGAACACGCCATGACCGGCGGTGTGCTGCCCGAGCCGGTGATCGACCTGGGCCCGCAGAACCTGCAGTCGTTCAATCTCGAGGGCCCGCTGCGCGAAGCGCGCGACGAATTCGAGAAGGCGTACTTCGAATACCACCTTGCCAAGGAGTCGGGTTCCATGACCCGCGTGGCCGAAAAGACGGGCCTTGAGCGCACCCATCTGTACCGCAAACTCAAGCAACTCGGCGTGGATCTGGCGCGCAGCAAACGCAACGCAGTCTGAGCGACGGTGTCCCGAAAAGTGGGGCGTTGGAAGCTGCTACAATCTCGCTTCTCTCAAACGGCCCGGTAGCTCAGTTGGTAGAGCAGCGGATTGAAAATCCGCGTGTCGGTGGTTCGATTCCGCCCCAGGCCACCAAGTTTCGCAAAAGCCCATCCATCGCGATGGGCTTTTTCGTTTCCAGGCTTGCCATTCCACGCGAATGACGCGAAGCCCCAATCCTTTCTGGAGGTCCCATGGCTATTGAGAATATGGCGTTCTCGCTCGACACCGAGCGGTTGAAACCGTTCACCCAAGGTCTCGTGACCCGCACGATGGCTCACGTGGCCGAGGAGGCCCGGCTGGATGGCGAGAGCCTGAAGGATGCCGTGGAGCGGTACGAGATCGACTACGCCTGGCACGTGCTGGGGTGCGAGCGCACGCGGGAAGCGGCGCTGTTGCTGCTGGAAGCGCGGCTCGGGCGCCCGGTGGATGACGCGCAACGCGCGTGGGTGCGTGGCATGTTGGAAGCGGCGGCCGTCGATCAGCCCTCCGATGCGCTGATGAGCTTCGACAACGATGTGCCGGAGCAGTTGTGCAGCCTGTGGATCTCGGGGTTCGGCAACAAGCAGATGAGTTCGGTGGCGAACGCCGCCTGAGGACACCGGCGGGACGGGCCTCCCGCCTGCGTCCACCGCAATACCGCACCCCTCGCGTGCGACATTCATGCGCCGCTACCATCCCCGCGTTGACAACCAACCGGGCGATGTGTTTCTTTCATGCAAGGTGTGCCATTCAGGATGAACCCGCGCCATCGACATGATGGTGCCGGGCTGCGCGCGCCCGTTCATACCGATGGTCACCAGCCGCCCCGCCATGCCCACGGGCTCCTGGCCGCACATTCGTTTTGCGTTGACCTGAGCGTGACAGGTCAACGCAGCCGGCGCACCGGGTTCCGCGCCTAGCCGCGACGACCCGCACCCACCACCTTCTCCACGCACCTGCCGCCAGGCCTTGCGGTGGTCCGTTCGTCGACGCGGGCATCACCGAGGCCTTTTCACGCCCGCCCTGCGGGCATGTGTTCGCTCGTCTGGAGCCGCCCGTGGTTCTCACCCTTGCTTCCTCGCCTCCCTTGTCTTTCGCGGCGCCCGCGTGGCTGCGCCGCTGGATGGAGTTGCGCATCGATGTCGAGCGCCCCAGCCAGCCGATGGAGGACGCGTTCGGTTCGATCTACGACCGCCTCCACCAGGCGGGAGACCGCCTGCATGGCATTCCCACCATTCCGTTGAACGACCCGGACCTGGTCATGCGCTACCGCGAAGCGGACGGCGAGTTCTATGTGTATGTGGAAGATGTGCGCCACCGCCGACTGGCGGGCTACACGGTGTTCAACCGGCTCATCGAAGTGGGACGCAGGGCCGACCGTCACGTGCGCGCCCCCCATTCCAGCTTTGGCGAGGCTTACCAGCGGCGCGGCCTCGCCAGTGCCATCTACCGCTGGGCGCTGAGCGCGGGCCTGTGTTTCGTCAGCGGTGCGCGCCAGTCACCGGGCGCGCATGCGCTGTGGCACTCGCTGGCGCGCGAGCACGAACTGGGCTGCGTTCGGCTGTGTGACAAGACACTGACCTACCTGGGGCCCGAGGTGCCGCCCGATGTCATGGACGACTTGCACACGCGCATGCTGTTGCTCGGGAAAGGCTGGACGTTGGCGCAATTCGCCGAGGCGACGGGCATGCGCTGACGAAAGGCGTCACCGCCGACCTGGACGCCCCACACGTGGGGCACGCAGCGAGTACCCGTGATCGCATCGATGGTCCGGTGGCTCACCGCCAGCCCGGGGCTTTCTTCAGCACGAAGTTCATCACCGCGTCGTTGGACACACGGCCTTCGGCCGGGCGGCGAATACCGCGCAGCTCCTGGCCACACAGACCGGGTGTCACGTTGCCTTCCCAGACCGCGTCCATCGTCACGCCATCGGCCGATTCGTCCAGATTGAACTCGTCGCCATTGGAGACGTCGCCGGACACGAGGGCCTGGCGATCGTTGCCGGGCGCGCTGCGCTTCAGGTTGCCCCGCACGCTGCCCGGGTGTTCTGGATGCCGTTCGAACAGCACCGCGCCGCTGGACGCCGGTTGTGCCTCGTGGCCACCTTCCACCGGCCACAGTTTGAGTTGCCACAGACCGTAAAGCTGGGTGACGCTCATCTCGTCGGCCGGTGAACACCCCGGCGCAGGCGGTGTCTGCGCACTGGCGTGCGGCGCGCCCAGGCACAACGCGAGTGCGGCCAGTGACGGGACGAGGGCTTGAAGGGGCGTTTTCATGGCGCGGTTTTCTCTGCGGCGGCCTTTTGATCGGTGGCGCGCTGGGCAAACTCCGCGCGCAGCGCACGCAGTTTCTCGCGCGGATCTTCCTTCACGGTGTTCTGGTCCAGCGCCATCTCCTTGATGAAGCGGCTGGCAATGCCGGGCACGCTTTCGCGGCCCTTTTTGCGGCGCTTGAGCCAGCTCACCGCCAGCGTGCGCTGCGCGCGCGTGATGCCCACGTACATCAGGCGGCGCTCTTCCTGCAGGCGCTGCGCCATGTCCTCGGCTTGCGCATCGCTCTGGCCGGGCTCCTCGTCCATCTTGAACGGCAACAGGCCTTCGTTCACGCCGACCAGCATCACGTGCGGCCACTCCAGGCCCTTGGAGGCGTGCAGCGTGGACAGCGTCACCATGTTCTCGTCCTTCTCGCGTTCGCTCAAGGTCGAGATGAGGGCGATGGTTTGCACCACCTCGAGCAAGGTCTTGCGTTCGCTCATGGTCTGCACACCGTCCTCCTCTTCGAGCTTGCCGCCGCAGCGCCCGGCCACCCAGTCGCAGAAGTCCATCACGTTGGTCCAGCGCGCGGCCGCAACCTTCTCGTTGTCTTCGCTGTCGTACAGGTGCTTCTCGTAGGCGATGTCCTTCATCCAGTCGGTGAGGAACGTGCGCGCCGCCTCGTGGCCGACGGTGTGGCGTGCGCGGTATTCCAGGTCGTTCACCGCGCGGCCGAACTCGTGCAGCGTGGCCACGGCGCGCGCGGGCAGGGCGGTGCTCAGCGAGTTGGCGAACAAGGCCTCGAACAGGCTGATCTTGTATTGCGTGGCAAAAGCGCCGAGCGCCTGCAGCGTGGTGTGGCCGATGCCGCGTTTGGGCGTGGTGGCCGAGCGCAGGAAGGCGGGGTCGTCGTTGTTGTTGACCAGCAGGCGCAGCCAGGCGCAGAGGTCGCGGATCTCGGCCTTGTCGAAGAAGCTCTGACCGCCCGAGACCTTGTAGGGAATTTGCGCGCGGCGCAGCGATTGTTCGAACGGGCGCGCCATGTGGTTGGCGCGGTAGAGGATGGCGAAGTCGCGCCATTCCTTGTGCGTCGAACTCGCGCGCAGGCTCTGGATGCGCGCTACCGCGCGCTCGGCTTCGTGCTCTTCGTTGTCGGCGTCGACCACGCGCACCGGCTCGCCTTCGCCGAGGTCGCTCCACAGCGTCTTCGGAAACAGCTTGGGGTTGGGCCCGATCACGTTGTTGGCCGCCCGCAGGATCGCGCTGGTGGAGCGGTAGTTCTGCTCCAGCTTGATGACTTTGAGTTCGGGGAAGTCCTGCGGCAGCTTCTTCAGGTTGTCCAGCGTGGCGCCGCGCCAGCCGTA
Organism: Hydrogenophaga sp. 2FB; assembly: GCF_005503365.1. Classification (GTDB taxonomy): domain Bacteria; phylum Pseudomonadota; class Gammaproteobacteria; order Burkholderiales; family Burkholderiaceae_C; genus Hydrogenophaga. Next base: position 117,526 of record NZ_SCML01000010.1, on the reverse strand, counting down.
GATGGACTGGTCGTCGTCGCCCACGGCGGTGAAGCGCGCGCGCTCGCCCACCAGCAGCTTGAGCAGTTCGTACTGCGTGGCGTTGGTGTCCTGGTACTCGTCCACCAGCACATGGCCCATCTTCTTTTGCCAGCGCAGGCGCACGTCTTCGTGATCCTTCAACAGCTTGAGCGGCAGGCTGATGAGGTCGTCGAAGTCGACGCTCTGGTACGCGGTGAGGCGCTCTTCGTAGCGCGCCATGATGGTCGCCGTCACGCGCTCGTTCTCGTCTTTCGCTTGCGCCAGCGCCTGCGCCGAATTCAGGCCCGCGCTCTTCAAGGCGCTGATGGCCCATTGCCAGCCGCGCGCGGTGTTCGTGTCGGAGGTGCCGCCGCAATCCTTGAGCAGGCTGGTGATGTCGTCGGTGTCGAGGATGGAGAACTGCTTCTTCAGGCCCAGCACCTCGCCGTCGTCGCGCAGCAGGCGCACGCCGAGTGCGTGGAAGGTGCAGATCAGCACCTTCTTCGCGTCGCGCCCCACGAGCTGGGCCGCGCGCTCGCGCATTTCGGCGGCGGCCTTGTTGGTGAAGGTGATGGCCGCGATGCGATCGGCCGCGAGGCCGGCCTGGATGAGGCGGCCGATCTTGTGCGTGATCACACGCGTCTTGCCCGACCCCGCGCCCGCGAGCACCAGGCAGGGCCCGCCCAGGTGGTTCACGGCGTCGAGTTGGGCAATGTTCAGGCCGTGGGACATGGGGGCGGAAAGGCTTCGGGCGAAAGCGTTGAATCATACCGGCAGGGGGTCTTGGGCAGACCCGTGCGCCGCCTGACACAATCGCCCCCGTGCTCACCATCCTCCTGGTCACCTTCCCGTTTTTCGCGCTCGTGCTGGCCGGGTATGTGGCCGCGCGCCGGCGCATGCTGCCGCTGGACGCGATCCCGGGGCTCAACGGTTTTGTGCTGTTCTTCGCGCTGCCCTGCATGCTCTACCGCTTCGGCTCGACCACGCCGATCGCGCAACTGCTCGACTTCCGGGTGGCCGGCCTGTATCTGTTGTGTGGGCTGGTGGTGGTGGGCGCCACCATCGCCCTCACGCTGAACACGCGCATTCGCTGGAACGACGCATCCCTGGGCGCGCTGGTGGCCGCGTTTCCCAACTCGGGCTTCATGGGCGTGCCGCTCATCGTGGCCTTGCTCGGCGCGTCGGCGGCGGGCACGGTCATCCTCACCATGGTGGTGGACATGGTGGTCACGAGCTCGCTGTGCATCGCGCTCTCGCGGCTGGACGGCGCGCAGGGCAGCGGCCGCTCGGCCGTGTTCGATGCGGCGCGCAAGGCGCTGCGGGGCGTGCTCGCCAATCCCATGCCATGGGCCATCGTGCTGGGCGGCGTGGCCTCGGCCTGGGCGTTCCGCTTGCCCAAGCCGGTGGAGCAGACCGTGTGGCTGCTGGCCGATGCGGCCTCGCCGGTGGCGCTGTTCACCATCGGCGCGGTGCTGGCGCGCGCGCAGATGACGGCCAACCACCCGATGCCCCTGTCGGACTATGTGCCCGCCGCGCTGATGAAGCTGTTCGTGCACCCGTTGCTGGTGCTCGCGGTGGGCTGGCTCGCCCTGCGCGTGGGCATGCCGCTGTCGCCTGCCGCGCTGACCGTGATGGTGCTGGTGGCCGCGTTGCCCAGCGCGAGCAACGTCTCGCTGCTGGCCGAACGCTTTGGGGCGGACAACGGGCGCATTGCCCGCATCATCCTGCTGACCACCGCAGCCGCGTTCCTGACGTTCTCGGGCGCGGTGGCGCTGCTCACCTAGCGTTTCAAGGCCGCTGCTCCCGCAGCAGGATGGTGGTCGCGGGCAGGCCGCTATCGATATCAAGTTGATATGGCAGCGGGGGAATTCAGTATTGGACGCTCCTGTTCCGCCTTCCTAGAATTCCTCGCAAGCAGCTTGAAGAGCTTCTACCCAGAGCAAATCGCTATGGGTGGTGAGATCCCGGGCCTCACCTGAACGGCCATGGGGTCATCCAATTGCCCGCTTCGCCCTGTCCAGAGATTCGACCCGCGAATACATCAAAAAACCAGGAGACAACGATGAACAGACGAACAGGCATGAAATGTGCGGCGGCCACGGTATTGGCCATGGCCTCTTTCTTTGCGGCCGCAGACAACTACCCGAGCAAGCCGATACGCTTGCTCGTCCCTGCCGCCCCCGGCGGCGCTGCAGACTTCCTCGCGCGCATCGTGGGGCCCAAGCTGTCCGAGGCCATGGGGCAGAGCGTCGTCATCGACAACCGCGCGGGCGCCTCCGGCACGATCGCGGCCGACATGACGGCCAAGGCACCTGGCGACGGCTATACCGTGTTGATTGGCCAATCGACGAGCATGGCGGTGGCCCCGCACATGTACGAGAGGCTGCCGTACGACACGCTGAAAGACCTGAAGCCGGTGACGTTGGTGGCCGAGCTGCCCAACATCATCGTGATCAATCCGAAGCTGGCTGCCAAGGACATTCGCGAGCTGGTCGCGCTGGCGAAAGCGACGGGCACGGGCCTGAACTATGGGTCGGCCGGGCGGGGCGCCCCCAGCCACCTCGCTGGCGAACTGTTTGAACAGGCCACCGGCGCAAAGCTGGTGCATGTTCCCTACAAAGGGGCGGGGCCGGCCGCGAACGCATTGATCTCCGGCGAGATCGACATGATGTTCGCGCCCTTGGTGGCGGTGTTGCCGCAGATCAAGGCGGGCCGCATGCGCGCCATCGCCGTGACCTCGGTGGTGCGATCGCCCGCCATGCCGGAACTGCCCACTGTTGCCGAGTCCGGCTTCAAGGGCTACGCGATCAATTCCTGGTTCGGCCTGTTCGTGCCGGCCAGCACACCGGACGCCATCGTCGACACACTCTACAAAGAGACCGCAAAGCTGCTGAAGCAGCCGGCCATCATCGAGCGCCTCGCCAAAGAAGGTGCGGAGCCCTCCGGAAGCTCGCCAGCCGACTTCAGCAAGTTCGTCCGCGTCGAGTACGAGCGGTTCGGGAAGCTGGTCAAGGAACGCGACATCAAGTCGGAATGAGATCCGCGCAGACAACCAAGCCCACCGAGAAACAACCCCAGATGAAAATTTCAGACTTTGCCGCGGGACGCGCACGTTCAGACCAGCACATGGCGCACAACATGCGCCTGCTGGCTCACCACGAGATGAATGGATTTGGTGGCATGGGCGAAGGCATCGCCATGCAACTGACGAACGACGGACGTCGAATCCTGTGGATGGCCCATGAAGCGGCCCCCAAGGACTTCACCGCCGTCGATGTGACGGACCCGCGGAATCTGAAGGTGGTCGTGCAGACAGAGCTGCCGCATATGAAGATGCGCTCGAACTCGCTGGACGTGGCAGGCAACACCTTGGTCGTGGCCCGGCAGACGAAAGAAGTCAACATGCAGCCGGCCGGCATCGACATCTTCGACATCACGGTTCCCGAGAAGCCGGTGCTCGTCTCGCACTTCGACTGTTCCGGGCCGTATTCCCGAGGCGTCCATGCGGTGTGGTTTGTGGACGGCAAGACGGTGCACATGGCATCGGGTGCGCACGACTTCCAGCCCCACAACCCCAAGGACGATCAGATCTACAGAATCATCGACGTGTCCGACCCGAGCCACCCGAGCGAGAAGGGCCGCTGGTGGTATCCCGGAACGCGCGTGGGGGACACGCAACCTCAGCCACAGCGCCTGCCCGCCCAGTTCGACACCGGTTTTCGGGCGCACAACACCAACGTGTTTCCAGACAAACCCGATCGGGCCTACGTGGGCTACATCGATGGCGGGGCGATTGTTCTCGACATTTCCAACCCGGCCGACATTCAGATGGTGTCGCACTGGAACCACTCGCCACCCTTCAACGGCTTCACGCACACGGTGCTCCCGCTGTTCAGCCGAGGGCTTTGGGTGGTGAGCGATGAATGCGTGCAACCGGACGGCAACGATTGGCCCAAACTGGTCTGGATGGTCGATGCCCGCTCGGACGCCAACCCCGTGCCCATCGGGACGTTCCCTCAGCCACCCTATGACACCTTCGCGAAGCGAGGCGGGCGGTTCGGCGCACACAACCTGCACGAGAACATGCCCGTGCCGACATCGTTCAGGTCCGATCACTTGATCATCGGCACCTTCTTCAACGCGGGGGTGCGGGTGTACGACACGAGCAATCCGTACCAGGTGGAAGAGGTCGCGTACTTCGTTCCCGCGACCCCGGCCCTCGCGCCGTCTGGTGCCATCCAGTTGAACGACGTGTATGTGGACGATCGGAAATATGTGTACACGATGGACCGCACCGGCGGCGGACTCTACGTGCTCGAGATGACCGTCTAGCCATGGAGCGAGACACGGTTGCCAGCAAAATTCCGGTGACATTGATCACCGGCTTCCTGGGGGCCGGGAAGACCACGTTGATCAGCCACTTGCTGCGGCACCCGGACATGGATCGCGTGGCGGTCGTGATCAATGAACTCGGCGAGGTGGGCATTGACGACGATCTGGTTCGGATGTCGAGCGAGAACGTCAGCCTTCTGGAGAACGGCTGTCTTTGCTGCGCCGTGAGGACCGACCTTCAGGAAACGCTGCGGGAGCTTTTTGGTGACATGCGCGCCGGAAGAATCCCGGACTTTGACCGCGTTATCGTGGAGACGACGGGCATGGCGGACCCCGGGCCGGTCATACAAACGCTCGCGAACGACTCCATGCTCGGCGCCAGATACCGGCTTGATGGTGTGGTGACACTGGTCGACACGGTCAACGCGCCAGATCAACTCGAGGCGCACACGGAGGCCACGCAACAAGTGGCGCTGGCCGATCGCATCCTGCTGACAAAAACCGACCTTGCTGACGCGGCTTCGGTGCAGTTCGTGCGCAACCTCCTGCGGGAGATCAACCCACGCACGGACATCGTTGAATGCCACAACGGCATGGTGCACCCGCAAGAACTCAAAGGGCTGGGTCTCGACAGTGCGCGTGCAGGGCCGCAGACTCTGCACTTTTTGGGGGAGCTGGCGGACGGTGCGCCTCGCGCCGACGAGACCGACTACCTGGGAAGCCGTCTAACGGGGCGTCACACGCGCGGCGTGAAGTCGTTCGTGCTTCGATTCGACCGCGCGTTTTCCTGGAGCTCGTTCACGTCGGCGATGGAACTGCTGGTGGGGCTTCGCGGGAAGGACATGCTGCGGGTCAAGGGGATTGTGAACGTGGAGGGAGCCCCGGTCGTCGTGCAAGGGGTGGGACACGTTTTTCATCCTCCCGTCAGGTTGGACCGCTGGCCGAGCGCCGACACCCACTCGCGCATGGTCTTCATCACGCGCAACATCGAGAAAGCCCACGTCACCACTCTTTTCGAATCGGTGCGTCTGCTGAGCGCCGATGCGTCGGGCGTGCAGAGTCCCTAAGGTTTCTTCAACGCCTCCTGCTCCAGCAGCAGGTAGGTGTTGTACGCATTCATGCGGTTGGCGGGACCGAACATGGGGACGGCCGAGAAGACGGACCAATCGGTCTTGTCATAGGCTTCGTCGAACGGCACGAAATCGCTCACCGCGTCGCCCATGGTTTTGCGCAGGTGCTTGAGGTAGTCGCGCGTCATGCCGATGTCCTTCTTGGGCTGGGTGGATGCCGCGCCGTGGCCCGGCACCACCGCGCGCGCATCGAAGGTCAGCAAGCGGTCCAGCGACTCGATCCACTGCCGGCTGTTGGCCTGGCCCACGAAGGGCAGGCGGCCGTTGAAGAACAGGTCGCCGGCGAACAGCACTTTCTCGGATGACACGAACACGGCGATGTCTTCCGGCGTGTGTGACGGCCCGACCGGCACGAGCTCGAACACCACGCCGCCTACCTTGATCGAGGTCGGGCCGTCGATCCAGACATCGGCCGGCACGATGCGTGTGTCCGCGTCGATCCACGGCGCGAGGTCGGTGCGCGAGGCTTCCAGGCGCAGGCGCGCGGTGTCGGACTGGATGTATTCGCGCGACGCGCCGTGCGCAATGATCTGCGCGCCGAGCTGCTTGAAGTGCTGCAGGCCGTAGATGTGGTCCGCGTGGTAGTGCGTCAGGATCACGTGCGTCACCGGCTTGTCCGTCAGCTGGCGGATCGCCTGCGTGAGCCGCTCGGCCAGGCGCGGCGAGCCCAGCGCGTCGATCACCACCACACCGGCGGGCGTGATCACGAACCCCGCGTTGCTGATGAAGTTCTGGTTCTTCGGTGAACCCAGTTGCGTGAGGCCTTCCACGTAATGGCTGTGCGGACCCACGGCCTGCGCGCGCATGGCCGGGCCGGCATCCGGGGCTTGGGCCAGCGCGGTGGCGGCGAGGGCGATCAGGGGCGCGAACAGGCAGCGGCCAAGGGCGGATCGGGGCACAGGTGTCTCCAGTGAAAGTCGTGTTCGACCTTATATCGTAGTTTGCTTATATTTGCGCGGGCCTTGGGCAGGACTCAATATTTTTCGATAGCAACCGATGTAGTAGCGACGCCAATATATTGCTATCTTGGCAGGAGCATCCATGATCAAAGCACCGCTGCCCCACAACGAAGCGAAGCGCCTGCGGGCGCTGCGCGACCTCGTGATCCTCGACACGCCGCCCGAAGAGCGCTTCGACCGCATCTCGGCCTTCGCGGCCAAGGAGTTCAACGTGCCCATCGCGCTGGTGTCGCTGGTGGACCAGGACCGGCAGTGGTTCAAGTCGTCCTTCGGCATGGAAGACATGCACGAGACGCCGCGCGACATTTCCTTCTGCGGTCACGCCGTGGCCATGGCCAGGACGCTGGTGGTGCCCGACGCGCTGATGGACCCGCGATTTGCCGACAACCCGATGGTGGTGGGCCAGCCCTACATCCGTTTTTACGCTGGGGCTTTGCTGCGTCTGCCGTACGGCCAGGTCGTGGGCACGCTGTGCATCATGGACCGCCGCCCCCGCGAGTTCGACCGTCTCGACGAGGCGATCCTCAACGGCCTGCGCGATCTGGTGGTGGAAGAACTGTTCCGCCGTGAGGAGGCGGTTTCATGAGCGCCGCGCTGGCTTCGCGCCCGCAGGTGCTGCTGATCGAGCCCGACGGGCTGGTGCGCGGTTCCGTGTCCTCGATCTGCCGCGAGTTGCAACTGGTGCGTCTGCAGCAGACGACCAGCATCGTGCTGGGCGAACGCTGGATGAAGACCAACGCCGACCAGGGCTTGCTGATGTCGCTGGCCGAAGGCCCGGTGGCGCTGGACCTCCTGGCCCGCGTGCGCGAAGGCAAGTACCGCTGCGCACCCGACATTCCGGTCGCCGTGATGGCGGCGACCTGCGACGCCGCGCTGGCCAGGCGCCTGAAGGAACTGGACGTGCGCCGCCTGCTGCTGCAGCCGTTTCGCTTGCGCGACGTGGTGCACACGCTGGAACAGCTGTGGCCTGTGCAGGAAGAACTCGCGGCGTAAGCAAAGACAGCAACGTTTCCGGCTTTGCCGGTTCCAGGTGTTGCCCCCTCGAAGGGGAGGCGCGATGCGCCGCGGGGGTGTTTTCTAGATCACCAGCGGGTCCACATCCACCGCAAAGCGCACCAGCCCACGCGCCTCGGGCAGGCTGCGGCAGGCCAGCAGCACCGGTTGCCAGGCGTTGAGGAAGCGCTGCAGCGCGCCGCGCGAGACCGCTTCCACCAGCAGCTGCGCGCGCTCCACATTGGCCACGCGCTGGATCGTGAGCGGCACGGCGGGGTAGAGCGTGATCTCGTCGCGGTGTGGCAGGCCATCGGCGGCCTGCGCGGCGGCGTTCAGGTAGGCCTGCGCGGCCTGCTGGGTGCGTGCGTCGGCGCGCAACAAGGCCTGGTGACCGTAGGGCGGCATGCCCGCACCCTCGCGCTCCGCGAGCTGCTGCGCGGCGAAGGCGGGGAAGTCGTGTTGGCGCAGCGCGGCGAACAGCGGGTGCGTGGGCGTCCAGGTCTGCACCCAGAGTTCGCTCGCGCTGCCTTGTTCGGTGACGAAGGCGGCGTCGCGCCCGGCCCGGCCACCGGCCTGCATCAGCAGCGCGAACAGGCGCTCGGGCGCGCGGTAGTCGCTGGCGAACAGGCCCGAGTCGGCGTTGATGCCGGCCACCAGCGTGATGCGGCGGAAATCGTGGCCCTTGGCGATCATCTGCGTGCCGACCAGCACGTCCACCTCGCCGCTGTGCATGGTGGCGAGCTGCTGTTCCAGGCTGCCCTTGAGGCGGGTCGAGTCGGCGTCCATGCGCGCCACGCGCGCCGGCCCGCCGTCGGGGCGTTTCACGTCGACCAGCAGGCTGGCGAGGTGCTCTTCCAGTTGTTCGGTGCCGCGGCCCACGGGCGCGATGTCCAGGTTGCCGCACTCCGGGCAGGCGCGCGGCACGCGCTCGGTGAAGCCGCAGTGGTGGCAGCGCAGCGTGCGGTCGAGCTTGTGGAACACGCGAAAGGCGCTGCAATGCGGGCAGGCGCTCTTCCAGCCGCAGTCGTGGCACGCCAGCACCGGGGCGTAGCCGCGCCGGTTGAGCAACACCATGCACTGCTCTCCGCGCGCGATGCGCTCGGCCATGGCCGCGACCAGCGGCGGCGCGAGCACCGCGCCTTTGGGCTGGTGGTTCATGTCGACCAGGCGCAGGCGCGGCAAGGCGCCGCCGCCAATGCGCGCGGGCATCGACAGGCGCAGGTAGCGGCCCTGGTCCGCTGCGTGCCAGGTTTCCAGCGAGGGCGTGGCCGAACCCAATACGACGCGGCAGCGAGGTGCGCCCACGCCCTCGCCGTCCGGGAGAGGGTCGGGGAGAGCGCCCGCCCGGAGCAACGCCGCTTGCGCCACCAGCGCCTCCGTCTCCACCTTCGCCCGGTACACCGCCAGATCGCGTGCCGAATACCGCGCCCCTTCCTGGCTCTTGTAGCTCGGGTCGTGTTCCTCATCCACCACGATCAGCCGCAACCCCGGCAAACTCGCCAGCACCGCCATGCGCGTGCCCAGCACGATGCGCGCCTGGCCGGTGTGCGCCGCGAGCCAACCCGCCAGGCGCTGCGCGGGCGTCATGCCGCTGTGCAGGCACACCAGCGCGCCCGCGCCAAACAGCGGCTCGAAGCGCTCGCGAAAGCGCGCCTCCAGCTGCGGCGTGAGGTTGATCTCGGGCACCATCACCAGCACCTGCGCCTCGGTGTGCGCCTGCAGCACGTGCTGGGTGGCTTGCAGGTAGACCTCGGTCTTGCCGCTGCCGGTGGCGCCGTACAGCAGCACCGGGGTCTGTGCCGCTTCGAGCGCGCGCAAGGCCTCGTGCTGCTCGTCGCTCAGGTCGTGGCCCAAGGCCGTGGTGTCGACCGGCGCGGCTTTGGCGGCCTGCTGTTTCTGCTGCTTCTTCAGCCGGCGCGCCAGTTGCACCGCGTCCAGGTCGCGCAGCTGGGGCGGCAGCGCGGCCAGCGCCACCTCGCCCAGGCCGCGCTGGTAGTACTGCGCCGCGAAACGCACCAGTTGCCGCCAGCGCGCATTCAGGGGGGGCAGGCCGTCGAGCACGCCCGCCACTGTTTTGGTCTGCGCTTCGGTCAGGCCTTGGGGTGGTTCGGTGGGGCAGTCCCACACCACGCCCAAGACCTCTCGCGCACCCAGCGGCACCCGCACCAGTGTGCCCGACGCGAGCAACAACTCACTTCGGTAGGTGAGGGTCGCACCCACCCCGCTGTGGGCCGGGGTGGCCACGACGACGCTGGGCCAGAAAGCCATGTTTAGCGCCCAATCCTCAGCTGGACTGTCGGAAATCGCGCTAAGTCGTTGATTTGACGGGGCATCGGAACATATCCAGACTTTCTGTGGATAACTTTGTTGATAGTTTGCTCCGGCGGGGTCGGAAGCCTTGCAAATCAAGGGTTTGCTTAAACTGCCTGCTAAAAAAGCACAAACCAAAATCCATATGAATCAACAACTTACGGCGTTGATGGTGGAATCATCCGGCTTTGGTCTGAAGCGCACCCAATGGCGCACCGCAACACAAGATTTGTGCATAAGTAAGCCGTGTCAAGTGACTTTTTATGCGAATTTTGTGCTATGGCCCCTGCCGTCGACCGCGCCGAGGGCCGCATCTGCTGCAAAAAAAGGAGCGTTTCAGGCCGCCGCACGCAGCCGGCGGGAATGCGAATGCACCGCATCCACGAGCACCGACACGTGTTCGGGCGGCGTGAACTGGCTGATGCCGTGGCCCAGATTGAAGATGTGGGTCGGTCCCACGCCGGGGCCTTGGTGCGGCGCACCAAAACTCTCGAGCACGGCGGCCACCTCGGCCTCGATGCGCTCGGGCGGCGCGAACAGCACGTTGGGGTCGATGTTGCCCTGCAGCGCCTTGCCGTTCGGGCCTTCGCCCACCAGGGCGCGCGCGCGAGCAAGGTTCACCGTCCAGTCCAGGCCGAGCGCGTGGCAGTCCAGGGTCCTCATGTCGTCGAGCCACAGGCCGCCGCCCTTGGTGAAGACGATGCGCGGAATGGTCACGCCTTCGTGCTCGCGCTTGAGCTGCGCCAGCACGCGCCGGGTGTAGGCCAGGCTGAAGTCCTGGAACTTGCCGTCGGCGAGCACGCCGCCCCAGCTGTCGAACACCATCACGGCCTGCGCGCCGGCGTCGATCTGAGCGTTCAGGTAGGCGGCCACGGCGTCGGCGTTGATCGCCAGGATGCGGTGCATCAGGTCGGGCCGCGCGTACATCAGCGACTTCACGGCGCGGTAGTCGTCGCTGCCGCCGCCTTCGACCATGTAGCAGGCCAACGTCCAGGGGCTGCCCGAGAAGCCGATCAGCGGCACGCGGCCGTTGAGCGCCTTGCGGATCGAGGTGACTGCGTTGAACACGTAGCGCAGCTTCTCCATGTCGGGCACGGCGAGCTTCTCCACGTCGGACTCGGTGCGCACGGTCTTGGCGAATTTCGGACCTTCACCGATGGCGAACGACAGGCCCAGGCCCATGGCATCGGGCACGGTGAGGATGTCGCTGAACAGAATGGCCGCGTCCAGCGCATAGCGCTCCAGCGGCTGCAGCGTCACCTCGGTCGCGTAGTCGGTGTTGGTCGCCAGCCCCATGAAACTGCCGGCTTGCGCGCGCGTGGCCCGGTACTCGGGCAAGTAGCGGCCGGCCTGGCGCATGAGCCAGACGGGCGTGTGGTCGGTGGCTTGGCGCAGGCAGGCGCGCAGAAAAGTGTCGTTCTGCAGGGGGGCAAAGGGCATGTCGGTCTCGGGACGGGGGAGGGGGTATCGAGGGGATTATCCCGCGCCCCCGCGAGACGCTCAGGCCGAGCCGTTCTTGTACTTGATGCTGCAGCCGTAGGCGCGGCTGGTGGGTACGGAAATGGCTTTACCGGCGCGCAGTTCGGTCAGGCCCTGGCGCACGTAGTTGGTGGCTTTCGGAATGTCGTCCACCCGCGCCGACGCAATGCTGTCGATGCCACCGGCGTACACCAGCACGCCTTGCGCGTTCACGACGTACATGTGCGGCGTCACGCGCGCCGCGTAGGCCTCGCCGACCTTGCCGTCTTCGTCCATCAGTGTGGCCGTGGGGCTGGCGCCCCTGTCGGTCATCCAGCGGCCGAGCTGGGGCGGGGTCTGGTAGTCGGCGCTGTCGTCGCGCGTGGAGTTGATCGCCAGCCACACCACGCCCTGGCCGGTCGCTTCCTTCTGCAGGGCCTGCATGTTGCCCTGGTAGTGCTTGCGCACGAAGGGGCAGCCCGGGTTGTTCCACTCCAGCACCACGGTCTTGCCCTTGAAGTCCGAGAGCCTGACCGGTTTGCCCGTCGTGTCCGACAGCGTGAAGTCGGGCGCGGGCTGGCCCACGCCGACCGCGGCGAACGCGGGCGTGACCAGCATGGTGCCGAAGGGCGAGAAGACGGCAAGAGCGAGCAGGGGACGGCGTTGCATGGTGGAACTCCTGTGGGCAATGACTCGATGCGGACGCTGAACGGGTTACAAGCCCGCCAGCGCGTCACGAACCTCTTCGACACTCAGCACTTCGGACAGCAGGCGGATCGGCTGTCCGTTCTGGTAGATCGCGTACACCGGCACGCCGTTGCGGCCGAGTTGCGCCAGCGCGGCGGTCACGGCGGGGTCGCGGCGGGTCCAGTCGGCGCGCAGCAGCGCCACCTTCTTTTTGGCCAGGTCTTGCAGCACGGTGGCATCGGCCAGCGTGGTGCGCTTGTTGTACTGGCAGGTCACGCACCAGGCGGCGGTGAAGTCGACGAACACGGGCCGGCCCTGCGCCACGAGATCGGCCTGGACTTGCGGGCTCCAGACCTGCCAGATCAGACCGGGCACCGTGGTGGCCACCGCCTGGCCGGGCGTGTCGGTCTGCAGGCGGAGCACGTTCGGGCCGATGGCCCAGCCCAGCCAGAGCAGGCCGGCCAGCGAGGCCGTGGCGAGCACCCGCCGGCTCTTGCCTTGCAGGCCGAGCGACCACACGAGCAGCGCCAGCACCACCAGCAGCATGAGCAGCGCGGCCGTGCCGTCGATGCCGCTTTGTTGCCCCAGCACCCAAAGCAGCCAGACCACGGTGGCGAACATCGGGAAGGCCATGAAGCGGCGGAAGGTGTCCATCCACGCGCCGGGGCGCGGCAGGGCGCGCGCCACCGCCGGCACCCAGCTGGCCACGAGGTAAGGCAGCGCCATGCCCAGGCCGAGGGTGGCGAACACCGCCAGCGCTTCCGTGGACGGCAGGCCCACGGCCAGGCCGAGCGAGGCGCCCATGAACGGCGCGGTGCAGGGCGATGCGATGGCCGTGGCCAGCACGCCGGTCAGGAAGGCGTCGGCCGTGGGGCTCTTGGCCTGCAGGTTGGCCAGGCCGCTGGGCAGCACACGGCCGAACTCGAACAGGCCGGCGAGGTTCAGGCCGATCAGCGTGAACAGCACCGCCAACGCGGCCACCACGGCCGGGCTCTGCAGTTGAAAGCCCCAGCCCAGTTGCTCGCCGGCCGCGCGCAGCGCCAGCAGCAGCGCGCCCAAGGCGACGAAGGACAGCACCACGCCCGCGGCGTAGGCGAGGCCGTTGGCGCGCAGGCCGCGGCGGTCGTCGGCGTGTTTCGCGAAGGCGGTCACCTTGATCGCCAGCACCGGGAACACGCAGGGCATGAGATTGAGGATCAGGCCGCCGAGCAGCGCTCCGAGCAAGGCCGCGCCCAGTGTGAGCGGGGTGGCGCCGGTCTTGTCGCTCGCGGCACTGGCGGCGTTCTCGGCGAGCGCGGTCTGCAGTGCTTCGGGCACGGCCGCGGGCAGCGGCGCGGCAGCGGGCCAGTCGCCTTGCACCGGCGCCTCGATGCGCACGCCGGTGGTGCCTGCGCCCTGGCCCGGGGGGGCGGCCCGGGCCACCACCAGCGCGAACTGGGTCGGGCTGTCGGTGCGGTGCGGCGAGAGCGGCACCTCGGCGCTCCAGCGCTCGCCGGCCCAGGATTGTTTCCAGGCCGCGCCCGGCTCGATCACGCCGGGCAGCTCCGGGAAGAACTCCAGTGTCTGGTCGCGCCAGGTCTTGGGCAGCCCGGCCAGCGACACCTTCAACACACCCGGGGCGGGCTCGATGCGGCTGTCCAGCGCGGCCTGGGCGGTCGGCGCGGCTTTGAAGCTGGCGTCGAACGCCGCGCCGTGCAGGGCGGTGGAGCCCTGCACCGGGATGCGCAGCGCGAAGCGGCCTTCTTCCGGAATGCACTCCTTGCGGCAGACCAGCCAGCTGGCGTCGAGCTGGACATCGATGTGGCTGGCGGTGAAGCCCGGCGCCACCGTCAGCGGCACCGGCAGCACCACCGTGCCGTCGTAGCCGTAGTTGGCCAGGTTGCCGATCGGGAACTTGCGCGGCGTTGGCCAGCCGATGGGGCCGGCGGTCACGCCGGGCGGCAGCGTCCAGCGCAGTTCGGTGGGCAGGCCGGAGTCGCCTGAGTTCTTCCAGTAGGTGTGCCACTCGGGGGCGTGGGTGATCTGCAGCCCGACCCAGACCGGCTGGCCCGGGCCCGCGCCTTCGGGCGCATGGGCCAGCAGTTCGGCGCGCGCCTGGTCGCTTTGCACCACGGTGGCCGACACGGGCGCCCCCCCCAGCAAGCCCTGGGCTTGCAAGGAGAAGGGTGCCAAAGCCAGCAGCAAAGCGCCAAAGGCGTGGCGAACCGAGGGAACAGCGAAGAGAGGCATGGGGGAAATGGAGGGGAACATCGGGAGGGCGGCGACCCGCCCGGGACACGGTAAGAGCCGCGCGGGCCGGCCCAAGTTCCTGGGCCTGGGCGCTCAAATATATCGGTGAGGCCGGTTTGTCTGTGCGCGAGCGCGCGGAGCCCGCATTTCACCAGGGCTTCACAGGGCTTTCATGTTTAGGTACAACCGAGAATTCGATGGGTGGTTGACCAGCATGGAGGGTAGTGCATGGGATCGATCGTTGAAAAGGCCTTGCTGCCTTGGGCACAAAGGGTCAAGTCGCGGGTGAACCTGCCGGTTCGCCTGAGTTGGGGCGAGCGTGGGTCTTCCTCGCTGTCCCTGGGCGAGTTCGAGGCGCCGCAGGTGGAGATCCGGGTGCGCGACACCTCGGCCCTGCCGCTGCTGATCGACCCGGGGCTGGACACCCTGGGCCAGGCCTATGTGGAGGGCCTGATCGACGTGGACGGCTCGATGAAGGACATCCTGGCCGTGGCGCACCGCCTGGCCGAGACCGCCCAGCCCGAGGCTGGCGTGCTCGGGCGCCTGCGCCGCCGCTTTGGCCACACGCGCGAGAGCGACAGCAAGGCCATCCAGTACCACTACGACGTGTCGAACGAGTTCTACGCCCAGTGGCTGGACGAGCGCATGGTCTATTCCTGCGGCTACTTCGAGAACGGCGACGAGACGCTGGACGAGGCGCAGGTCAAGAAGATCGACCACATCCTGACCAAGATCCAGCTCCAGCCGGGCCAGCGCCTGCTCGATATCGGCTGCGGCTGGGGGGCGCTGGTGTTGCGCGCGGCGCAGAAGTTTGGCGCGCAATGCGTGGGCGTGACGCTGTCGAAGAACCAGCACGAGCTGGCGCGCGAGCGCGTGAAGGCCGCGGGGCTGGAAGACCGCATCGACATCCGCCTGCAGGACTACCGCGACGTGAAGGACGGGCCGTTCGACCGCATCACCAGCGTGGGCATGTTCGAACACGTCGGGCTGAACCACCTGACCGCGTATTTCGGGCACATCCGTTCGCTGCTCAAACCCGACGGCTGGGCCATGAACCACGGCATCACCAGCACCGATGCGAACGATGGCGAGACCCGCCACGGCGGCGGTGCCTTCATCGACAAATACGTGTTCCCGCAGGGCGAGCTGCCGCACATCGGCACCGTGCTGCGCACCATGCAGGAAGGCGGTCTGGAAGCGTTCGACGTCGAGAGCCTGCGCCGCCACTACATGCGCACGACGCAACTGTGGAGTGAGGCCTTCGAGGCGCGCACGGCGCAGATCAAGCCGCTGGTGGACGAGAAGAAGTGGCGCATCTGGCGCGTCTACCTGGCCGGCTGCGCCTGGGCCTTCGAGCATGACGAGGTGTCGATCTACCAGGTGATCTGCCGCGCGGCGGGCCAGCCTGCGCATCAGCTGCCGTGGTCGCGGCGCTGGATCTACAAGTAGGTGATACCCGACGCGCCGCTGCAACGCGGCGCGCTACGGCTACTCGGCGAACCCCAGCACCACCCGCCGGGTGGTGGCCGACTTCTTCTCGATCTTCGTGACGACCACACGGCCAATCTCGGCCGTGTTGGCCACGTGCGTGCCGCCGCAGGGTTGCAGGTCGATCAGCGTGGTCCCGTCGCCGATGCGGATGGTGCGCACCGTGCCGCTGCCGCGCGGCGGTGCCACGCTCATGCTTTTCACCAGCGCCGGATTCGCGTCGAGTTCGGCGTCGGTGATCGCGCCCACGGTCAGCGGGTGCGATGCGGCCACCAGACGCGCCAGGCCTTCCGTGAGGGCGTCCTTGTCGAGCGGGTCGGTCATGTGCAGGTCCATGCGCGCGTAGTCCGGCGTGATCGAGCAGCCGTTCACAGGCACGGGCACGAGGTGGCACAGCAGGTGGGTGGCGGTGTGAAAACGCATCAGCCGGTGGCGGCGCGCCCAGTCGATGTGCGCGGTGACCGGTGCCCCCGCCGCGAGGTGCGCCAGCCTTGCTTCCTGCCCGGGCGCGGGCACATGCACGATGGCCGCGGTCGGGCGGCCTTCGGCGTCCTTGCCCTTGCGCGTGTCGGCAATGGCGATGGTGCTGCCATCGGCCAGTTGCAGTGTGCCGGCATCGCCCGCCTGGCCGCCGCCCAGCGGGTAGAACACGGTGCGGTCGAGCACGATGCCGTGTTCGTCGATGGCGGTCACGGTGGCGCTGCAGGTTTGCCGGTAGGCGTCCTGGCGGAAGAGATCGTGGGTCATGGTGTCGATCTTACGGTCGAGGCTTAAGATGCGCGCATGCCCGCGCCCACCCGCTTCTGGTCCGAACTTTCCACCGCCGATTTCGCCGCGCTGAACCTCGCGCGCGCCATCGCCGTGCTGCCCGTGGCCGCGACCGAGCAGCATGGTCCGCACCTGCCGCTGTCGGTCGACACCGACATCGTCAACGGCGTGGTGCAGGCGGCGCTGCCGCACATCGCGGCCGACTTGCCCGCGCTCTTCCTGCCCACGCAGGCGGTGGGTTTCAGCCCCGAGCACACGCGCTTTGCCGGCACGCTCACGCTCAAGGTCGAAACGCTCGTGCGCGTGTGGACCGAACTGGCCGAGTGCGTGGCGGCCAGTGGTGTGAAGAAGCTGGTGCTGTTCAATGCGCACGGTGGCCAGGTGGGCGCGCTCGACCTGGTGGCGCGCGACCTGCGCGCGCGACTGGGCATGCTGGTCTACAGCGTGAACTGGTTCCACCTGCCGCTGCACGATCAGAACGGGCAGGACGTGAACGCGCTGTTCAGCGCCGAGGAACACCGCTTCGGCATCCACGCCGGCGAGATCGAAACCTCGCTGATGCTCGCCATCGCGCCCGAGCGCGTGCGCATGCAACAGGCCGAGTACTTCCGCTCCTCCTCGCAGGAGCGCGCGCGCGAATTTCCCATCCTGGGCAACGGCAAGAGCGCCAAGCTGGCGTGGCAGATGCAGGACTACAACGCCACGGGCGCGGTGGGCAATGCGGGGGCCGCCAGCGCCGCGAAGGGCCGCGCCGTGCTCGACGCGGCTGGCCGCGCGCTGGCGCAACTGCTGTCCGAGATCGATCGCCTGCCGCCCGACACCCTGAGCGACCGCACGGCCTACTCGCGCTGAGGCTCCAGGTTCACGCGTACGTCAACCAGTCCTTGAACTCGTGGCCGTCCAGGTGCGGCAGCGTGTTGTAGGTCAGCAGCGTGTGGCGCTTCGGGGTGAACTGAAACTCCGTCACCGCGCTGTTGCGGATGCGCAGGTTCAACTCGATCGTCGCCTCCGGGCTCAAGCCCAGCACATGGCCCACGGCGGTGGCGATCGGGCCGCCGCTGGAGACCAGCAGCACGTTCTGCCCATGGTGGTTCGCACGCACATGGTCCAGTGCATCCCTCACGCCGCGCACGAATTCGTTGTAGCTCGGCATGCCTTGCGGGCTGACCGTGCCGGCCATCCACTGCGTGAGGCCGTCGCGCAGCAGCCGGAAGTGCTGGCGGTAGAGCTCGGGCGCCTCGGCCGCCGAGCGGGGCTTGGGCAGCGGGTTCGGGTGGATGGAGCGGATCACCGCTTCGCTGTCGTACTCGTTGAGCCCCGGCCGCACCAGCGGCTGGTGCGACAGGCCCGCGCCGTCGGCAATGCCGGCCCAGGTTTGTGTGTGGCGGCGCAGCGCTCCGGTGATCGAGGCGTCAAACACGATGCCGCGCGCCGCCCAGTACCGGCCCAACTGCACGCTCTGGCGTTGGCCCATGTCGCTGAGGCAGTCGTAGTCGTCCGCGCCAAACGACGCTTGGCCGTGGCGCACAAGATAAAGCGTTCCCATGGGCGGCATTCTCTGGCCATGCCGGGGCCGCGCTTTGTCCCGACAGCGACTGCATCCGCCCGGGCAGTCACCGAGGTGTCTTTGCGCGCCCCCGGTCCGGGGAAATCCCGCCGCTTTGCCATGCTTTTTCCGCGCTACCGGCCGAAAGCGCTGTGCTTCAATGGCCGCCATGCTTGCCCACGATGTCGCCCATGCTGTTTGACACGCCCACCTTGCTGGCCATGCGCCTGGGCGTTGACGTGCTCATCGCGCTGGCCTTCCTGGGGCTGTCGCGGCGCTACCCCCACATCGGCGGGCCGGGCTGGTGGACGCTGGCGGCGCTGTTGTCGATCGCGGGCTCGTTCGGCCTGTGGCTGCGCAGCGACCCGCCGGACCTGTTCTTCGGCGGCCTGGGCAATGCCGCGCTGACCATCAGCCCCGTGTTTGCGTGGATGGGGCTGCGCAGCCACCTCCAGCTGCAGTGCAACGTGGAGCGGGTGGTGACGGCCGCGCTCGCCATTGTGGTGTTGCACCTGGCCTTCATCGGTGTCTGGGACCTGCCCCAGGTGCGCCAGGGCCTGATGGCGTTCACGGCGCTGTCCGTGATGGTGCTGGCGTTTCGCGACATGGTGCGGGCCGATCCGCAGCAGCGCGTGCCCGAGCTGCAGGCGCTCAAGCTGCTGACCGTGGCGGAATTTTTCGCCCTGCTGCTGTTTGCGGTGGCGGCACCCGTGATGGGCATGCCGCTGGCGCACGTCATGCCGGTGACGCTGTTTTTCTTCTTGCTCGCCGGGCTGCTGCGCGTGGTGCTGTTTGGCGCACTCGTGGCGTACCGGCTGCGCCTGGAGGCCGATCGGGCGCGCCAGGATCTGCTGGTGCGCGAGGCCGATTCGCGCGCGCTGATCGACAACCTCAGCGCCGGCGTGGTGGTGTACCGGCCCGACCACACGGTCAGCCGCGTCAACAGCGCGGCGCGCCGCTTCTTCGGTCTGAGCCCGGAAGAGGCCGGCTTCGCGCTGCCCGACGGGCTGGGCACGCAGATGCTGCGCGAAGATGGCCAGGCCATGCGCCGCCACGACCTGCCATTCGAGCGCGTGCTGGCCACGGGCATGCCGGTGAAGAACGTGGTGATCGGTGTGCCGGTGTTCGCGGGCGACGACGATGGAGACGTGCACTGGGCCTTGTGCAATGGCTACGCCGAGAACGACGCCCAGGGCGGGCTGCGCCATGTGGTACTCAGCTTCATCGACATCACCTCGCTCAAGACCGCGCAGAGCAAACAGAAAGCCTTGCAGGCGCAGCTGGCGCAGTCGCAGAAGATGGAAGCGCTGGGCACGCTGGCCGGTGGCGTGGCGCACGACTTCAACAACATCCTGGCCGCGATCCTGGGCAACGCCGACCTCGCGCGGCAGGACATGGCCCCCAAGGCGCCGGCGCGCGAGAGCCTGCACGAGATCAGCACCGCCGCGCGCCGTGGGCGTGAGCTGGTGCGGCAGATTCTGGCTTTCAGCCGCCAGCAGCCGGCGGAGCGCGTGCGCGTCGACGTGAGCGCCATCGTGGTCGAGACCTGGAGCCTGATGCGCTCGGCCGTGCCGTCGCAGGTGCAGCTGCTGCACGAGTGCCATCCGGACACCCCGGCCATCCTGGCCGACCCCACGCAGCTGGGCCAGGTGCTGATCAACCTGGGGACCAACGCGGTGCATGCCCTGGGCGGGCGCGAAGGCCGCGTGGAGTGCCTGCTTGACGGCTTGCCCGGCAACGACTCGCGCCTGCCGGTCGAGGTGGCCAAGGCCTGCGCCGAGGCGGGCGTGGGCGCGGTGCGCCTGGAGGTGACCGACACCGGTTGCGGCATGCCCGAGGAGGTGCGCAGCCGCATCTTCGACCCCTTCTTCACCACCAAGGCCGTGGGTCAGGGCACCGGCCTGGGGCTGCCCGTGGTGCTGGGCATCGTGCAGGTGCACGGCGGCGCGATCGAGGTGCGCAGCCAACCGGGGCAGGGCACGACCTTCACCCTGTACTTCCCGGCGGCCGCCGGCGGCGCGCTTGCGCCGGTCTCCGATCCCGTCACAATGGCTGTTCGTGCGCCACAAGACGCCATGGCGCACACATCGGAGAACCCATCCATGGCCGACGCCCCGCCCGCGGATCAACGCCACATCCTGTACCTGGACGACGACGACACGCTCGTGTTCCTCGTGCGCCGCCTGCTGGAGCGAAAGGGTTACCGCGTGACGGCGTTCACCGACCAGCGCGAGGCGGTGAAAGCGGTGAGCGAGGCGCCGCACAGCTTTCACCTCGTGCTCACCGACTTCAACATGCCCGGCATGTCGGGCCTGGACGTGGCGCGCGCCGTGCTCGCGCTCAACCCGCAGTTGCCGGTGGCCGTGGCCTCGGGCTACATCACCGACGAACTGCAGGTCGAGGCCAAGGCCGCGGGCGTGCGCGAGGTGGTGTTCAAGACCGACGCGGTCGAAGCGTTCTGCGACGTGGTGGCGCGCCTGGTCAAGAAGGACTGAAGCTCACTCCTCCACGAAGGCTTCTTCGCGCTTGGCCTTGATGGAGGGCAGGAGCACGACGATCAGCAGCGCCGCGGCGATGGCCAAGAGGCTGGCCGACAGCGGCCGCGTGACCAGCACGCTCCAGTCGCCGCGCGAGATCAGCAGCGCGCGGCGCAGATACTCTTCCATCATCGGCCCCAGGATCAGGCCCAGCAGAAGCGGCGCGGGCTCGCACTTGAGTTTGTGGAACAGGTAGCCGATGACGCCGAAGATCGCGACCATCCAGATCTCGAAGGTGTTGTTGTTCTCCGAGTACACGCCCACGGCGCAGAACAGCACGATGGCCGGGAACAGCCACTTGTAGGGGATCGTCAGCAGCTTGATCCACATCCCGATCAGCGGCAGGTTCAAAATGATCAGCATCGCGTTGCCGATCCACATGGAGGCGATCAGGCCCCAGAACAGTTCCGGGTTGCTGGTCATGACCTGCGGGCCGGGCTGGATGTTGTGGATCGTCATCGCGCCCACCATCAGTGCCATCACCGCGTTGGGCGGAATGCCCAGCGTGAGCAGCGGAATGAACGAGGTCTGCGCGCCCGCGTTGTTGGCCGACTCGGGGCCCGCCACGCCGCGGATGTTGCCCTGGCCGAACGGCACTTCGCCTTGCTTGAGCTTGATCTTCTTCTCGATCGTGTACGAGGCGAAGGCCGACATCAGCGCACCGCCACCGGGCAGGATGCCCAGCGCCGAACCCAGCGCCGTGCCGCGCAGGACGGCCGGCAGCATGTGCTTGAAGTCTTCCTTGGTGGGCATCAGGCCCTTGACCTTGGCGGTGAACACTTCGCGCTGGTCCGACGGCGTGGCCAGATTGGCGATGATTTCGCCGTAGCCGAACACACCCATCGCGATCGCGATGAAGCTGATGCCGTCGGTGAGTTCCGGGATGTTGAAGCTGAAGCGCGCCACACCCGAGTTCACGTCGGTGCCGACCAGGCCGAAGGCCAGGCCGACCAGGATCATGGTGACCGCCTTGAGCAGCGAGCCCGAGGCCAGCACCACCGCGCCGATGAGGCCCAGCACCATGAGCGAGAAGTACTCGGCCGGTCCGAAGCTCAGCGCCACTTCGGTCAGGGGCGGCGCGAAGGCGGCGAGGATCAGCGTGCCGGCGCAGCCGGCGAAGAACGAGCCCAGCCCGGCCGCGGCCAGGGCGGGCCCGGCCCTTCCCTTGCGCGCCATCTGGTAGCCGTCGATCACGGTGACCACCGAGGACGCTTCGCCCGGCAGGTTGACCAGGATGGCGGTGGTGGAGCCGCCGTACTGCGCGCCGTAGTAGATGCCGGCCAGCATGATCAGCGCGGCCACGGGGGGCAGCCCGTACGTGGCGGGCAGCAGCATGGCGATGGTGGCGACCGGGCCGATGCCGGGCAGCACGCCGATCAAGGTGCCCAGCAGGCAGCCGACGAAGGCGTAGACGAGGTTCTGCGCCGTGAAGGCGACGCCGAAACCGATCGAGAGGTTGGTGATCAGGTCCATGGGTTTTTTCTGGTCGTTGTCTGGAATGTCAGCCGATGAAGGCGGGCCAGATCGGGAAGTTCAGCTTGAGCGCGAGTTCGAAGGCGACGTAGCTGCCGATCGCCAGGATGGTGGCGAGCACGAACACTTCCTTGAACTTGAACTGGTCGCCCGCCAGGCTGGCGACGAAGGTGAGCGCATAGATCGCGACGATCAGGCCCATGTGGGGGATGCCCCAGCTGGGCAGTCCCACCAGCAGCGCGCCAAAGACCAGGTTGGCGCCGATGATGAAGATCAGCGGGCGCCACGCGATGCGGCCGATCGGGTCGCCGTCCACCGTGTCGACCATCAAGGCCTTGAGGGTGATGGCCACGCCCATGATGGCGATCAGCACGCCCACCACGAGCGGGAAATAGCCCGGGCCCATGCGGGCGCCCGTGCCCACGTTGTAGGTCATGGCGCCCCATGCGAAGGCCACGCCGAACGCACTGAACAGCACGCCCGAGTAGAAGTCTCTCTGACTCTTGATTCTCACCGTCATCTCCTGAAACTGTGTTGTTCGCCGGGCGCAGGACATGGCTCGGCGAAGCCAGGGATCGTAGGGAGAGGGGGCGTGCGCGTGTGTGACCAAAACATTGCCGTTTGGCAATGTGGCCAGGGGCCGATCGCGTCAGCGGTGGGGTTGCGGCAGCTCGATGATGGCGCGCAGGCCGGGCGCCGCATTCTCGAAACGCAGGTGGCCGCCGTGCAGGGCGGCCACGGCCTGCACGCTGGCCAGGCCGAGGCCATGGCCGGGCGTGTCGTCGCGGTTCAAGCGGTGAAAGCGCGTGCCCAGGCGCGCCAGATCGTGCTCGGGCACGCCGGGTCCGTTGTCCTGCACGGTGAGCCGTACGCCTTCGGGCGTCTCTTGCGTGCCGACGTGGACCACCGCGCCGGGGCCGGCGTACTTGAGCGCGTTGTCGAGCAGGTTCGCGATGGCGCCGGCCAGCAGATCGCGGTCCCCGGGCAGGCGCACGGTGTCGTCCGGCTCGCGCAACAGCACGGCGCCTTGTTCTTCGGCGACGGCCTCGTAGAGTTCCAGCACGTCGGTGGCGATCACGTCGAGCGACACCGGCGTGAAGCTGCGCCGCCGCGCGCCCGCTTCGGCCTCGGCGATTCGCAGCAGTTTCTCGAACACCAGCGTCAGCTCCTCGATCTCGCGGATGGCCCCGGCGATGGCCTCGCGCCGCAGCGCCGGGTCGGTGTCGGCATCTTCGGCGTTGCGCAGGCGCACGAGGATGCGCGTGAGCGGCGTGCGCAGGTTGTGGGCGATGGTGTTCGAGACGTGGCGCACGCCATCCATCAGCGACTCGATGCGGTCGAGCATGGCGTTGATCTCGCGGTTGAGCAGCGCGAACTCGTCGTCTTCGCCCGACTCCGCCACGCGTTCCTGCAACTCGCCGCCGGTGGCGATGCGGGTGGCCGTGAGGCGCACCGCGCCCACGCTGCGCTCGAGCTCCTGGCGGAACACGAAGGTGCCGCCGATCAGCAGCAGCACCGCGACGATGCCGGCCGCCGCGCTTGCGCTGGCCACGAGCGATTCGATCATGGCCTGGTCGCGCAGATCCTGCCCGACCACCAGCACACCGCCATCGGGCAGCGCCTGCGTGACCAGGTAGGCCTCCACGCCGCGGCCGTCACGCCACACGCGCCGTTGCGTCGCGCCGTGGCTGGCGACGGTGTCGGGCGCCTGGTCGAGGTTGCCGGCGAGCGGACGGCCTTCGCGGTCGAGCAACAGGTAGATTTCGCTGTCGGAGTTGTGGCCATCGGCCAGCGCGCGCGTGATGGCCGCACCCGCTGCGTCGGTGCCGCTCTCGTTCGCGGTGGCCAGTAACTGCTGCGCGGTCAGTGCCACCTGCCGCGCCATGCGCTGCTGCAGCACGCCCACCGTCTGCAGGTAGACGATGCCCAGCGCGGCCAGCATGGTGATCGCGACCAGAAAACCGTAGTAGAACGCGAGCCGGAAACCGACCGAGCGCCAGAGCCGGCGCAGCGTGTGCATCATGCGGCGCCGTTGTCGTCCAACGCGATGCGGTAGCCGATGCCGCGAACGGTATGGATCAATGGAGGGCCGCCGCCCGCGTCGAGCTTGCCGCGCAGCCGGCTGACCTGCACGTCGATCACGTTGGTCTGCGGGTCGAACTGGTAGTCCCACACGGCTTCGAGCAGCATGGTGCGCGTGAGCACCTGGCCGGGGTGGCTCATGAGGTAGGCGAGCAGGCGGAACTCGCGCGGCTGCAGCGCGATCGGCCGGCCGCCGCGTTCGACGTGGCGGCTTGCGAGGTCGAGCCTGAGGTCGGCGACCTCCAGCGTGCGGATTTCAGGGCCGGGGCGCGAGCGCCGCACCAGCGCCTCGGCCCGCGCGGCGAGCTCGGAGAAGGCGAAGGGCTTGGTCAGGTAGTCGTCGCCGCCGGCCTTGAGGCCGCGCACGCGTTCGTCGAGCGCGCTCAAGGCGCTGAGCACCAGCACGGGGGTCTTCTTGCCCAGGCCACGCAGGGTCGAGAGGATGGACAGGCCGTCGACCTCGTTGGGCAGCATGCGGTCGAGGATGATCAGGTCCCACTGCTCGCTGACGGCGCGGCCGAGTGCCTCCATGCCGTCGCGGCAGATCACGACCACGTGGCCGAGCGCGCGAAAACCGCTGGCGATGTAGCGCGCGTTGTCGGCGTCGTCTTCCACCACCAGGCAGCGCCACATCACGGTGGCTTCCATCAGGCGGGGGTCCTTTTTTGCAGATCGGTCATGCGCCGCATTATCAATGCGTGTCGTGCACGCACGCGGCGCGCACCACCGCGGGTCACCCCCCGGCCAGCACGGCAGCCACGACGCTGCTGTCGACGTTGCCGCCGCTGAGCGTCGTGCCCACCACCGCACCTTTGTGCGCATCGCGCTCCTGCCACGCGGCCGCGAAACTCGCCGCACCCGCGCCTTCGGCGACGTTGTGCGTGTCGGCGAACAGCATGCGCATGGCCTGCGCCACTTCGTCGTCGCTCACCTGCACGATGCGGTCCAGATTCGCCGCCATGACATCGAGCGCTTCGGCGTCGGCCACACGACAGGCCATGCCGTCGGCCAGCACCGTGGTGACCGGTGCCGCCACCACACGGCCCGCGGCCAGCGAATCGGCATACGTGGTGGCATGCGCGCTGACCACGCCGACGATGCGCACACGGTGGCGCAGCGCGAGCTTGGCCGCGATCGCCGAGCAGGCGCCCGAGCCCTGGCCGATCGGCACGTAGACCACATCCAGCGTCGGTACCGCGCGAAAGTATTCCCACCAGCAGGTGCTCACGCCACGCACCAGGTCGGCGTGGTAGCTCGGCACCATGTGCGCGCCGCGCGCCTCGGCGAGTTGCATGGCGTGCTCGCGGCTTTCCTGAAAATCGCTGCCGTGTTCGATCAGCGTGACACCGAGCGTGCGCATGGCCGCGTTTTTCTCCACCGAGTTGCCGCGCGGCACGACGATGGTGCAGGCCACGCCATGCGCGCGCGCGGCCAGGCCGATGCTCTGGCCATGGTTGCCGCGCGTGGCGCTGATCACTTCGCGCGGCAACTCGCCGCGTTGCCGCAGCTGGTCGAAATAGGTCAGGCCGCCGCGCACCTTGAAGGCGCCCACGGGCGTGTGGTTCTCGTGCTTGACCCAGCAGTCGGTGCCCAGGCGCGCGCTCAGCGTGGCCCAGCGGTACTGCGGCGTGGGCGCGAATGCGCGGTAGACCACCTGGGCCGCGGCTTCGATGTCGTGCAGGGTGGGCAGGGCGTGGTTCATGGCGGCGAGAGCAGCGTCACGCGGCCCTGTGTCGGGGTGTCGAGTTCGGCGGTGAGCCCGGCGGGGCCATCGCACACGCTCGGCCCGTCGTCCAGTTCCAGCGCCTGCAGGGCCGCGCGCAGGCCGGCCGCGCCGGCATGGTGCAGCCGCAGGCGGCGCAGCGACACGCCGCTGTCGGGCATGTGCGCGGTGGGGTGGGTGCCGACCCACTGGATCAGCGTGGGCATCGCGCCGTTGTACAGGCGCTGGCCATCGTCGCGCACGCTGATGTGCCATTGCAGCAGGCCCTGCGGCGTCTGGCGCGAGGCGCTCACCACCGGCCCGCGCTGGATGCCGATGGCCTGCAGTGCCGCCACCGCGTTGCCGATGTGCGGCACGCTCGCCACCCAGTGCACCAGTTGCGGCCCGTGTTGCGCGAGCCGCGCGTGCATGGCCGGGTCGTCCAGGTCGAACCAGCGGCGCTGGTGGGCCGCGCGCGTGGGCGTGGCCTTGGGGTCGATGGCGATGATTTCGAGGTAGGCTGCGGGCGAGCCGCTGCCGCCGAGCTTGAGCAGGCGGTTGTGTGTGCCGAACAGCGGGTGCTGACCGCCCGGGCCGGGCGTCACACCCAGCGTGGCCTCGCACCACGCCACGCCGTCGTCCAGCGTGCGCGCGGCGACCACCAGGTGGTCGATGCGGGGGCGGGTGTCAGCCATAGGGTGTGCCGTCCTTGTGGGCAAAGCGCCACTGGCCATCGGTGCTGACCGCCTGCAGGTCGTCGTCGGGGTAGGTCGCTGCGTCGCCCGCCGTGCGGTCGCCGACTTCGAGGTACACCACCTCTTCGTCAGTGTCGTTGACCAGGCGGTGGGCGTTGCCATCGCCGGCCGGGAAGCCCGCGCAATCGCCCGGCGCAAGCGGGGTCAAGCCCTCGTCGGTGTGCAGCGTCGGGTGGCCTTGCAGGATGTAGATGAACTCGTCCTGCTGGCTGTGCGCGTGGCGCAGGGCGGACACCGCGCCGGGCGCCAGGCGCGTGAGGTTGACGCCGAAGTTGCTCAGGCCGAACAGGTCGCCCAGCGGGTGCTTGTGCCGCCCCGCCATGCGCGACGCAAAAGGCTCCGGGTAGTTGGAGGGCTTGGTGCGCGGCGGCGTCTGGGCCGCGGCGAGGGCCACGGGTTTCACAGCGCCACCTGCCCGTCGATGCAGGTGACCGATGCGCCACCGATCCAGATCGTGCCGTCGGCATCGCGCTCGACGTGCACACGCCCGGCGCGCGCCATGGCCGTGCCCTGCGCGGCCACATAGTTCGTTGGCGCCAGGCCCGCGCCCATGAGCCACTGCGCCACGGCGGCGTTGAGGCTGCCGGTGACCGGGTCTTCGGCCAGCGTCTGGTTGCCGGGGAAGAAGGCGCGCACTTCAAACGCGGTGTCCGCGCCGGCCGGGTGCGGGCCGACCAGGCCGATGTCCAGCCCCGCCAGCACCTGCGCATCGGGCCGCACCGCGAGCACCTGCTCGGCCGAGCGCAGCATCACACCGCGCCAGGTCGGGCCGTTGTCGCACCAGGCGTGCGCCACGATGTCCTCGCGCGCCAGGCCGAGGCCGCGTGCGATCAGTGCGACGTCGGCTTCGTCGAGCGGGCCACTGCGGCGCAGCGGCGGGGCGGCGAACGCCAGCAGATGGCCCCCACGCTCCACCGCTTCGCGGGTCGCTGCCCCCCGAGGGGGCTGATCCGGCTTGGGGCGGCCCGGCGCCGGATCGTCGCCCATGCGCCGGATGCGCACCAGGCCCACGCCGCATTCCTGCACCACGTGCTGTTCGGCGCGCGCCTGTCCGCCCGCTTGCAGCCAGGCGTGGCAACTGCCCAGGGTGGGGTGTCCGGCGAAAGGCAGTTCGCGGCCCGGGCAGAAGATGCGCACGCGGTAGTCGGCGCCGGCCGCGCGGCCTTCGTCGGTGGGCGGCAGCAGGAAGGTGCATTCCGAGAGGTTGGTCCAGTCGGTGAAGCGTTGCATGGCCGCGGTGTCCAGGCCGCTGCCGTCGAGCACCACACCCAGCGGGTTGCCGAAGTAGGGCGTGTCGGTGAAGACATCGACTTGCTTGAAGGGACGTTGGGCCATGGGTCTGCTCCGGGGTTCAGGACAAAGGCTGGTCGAGCACGCCACGGCTCGCGGGCAGCGCGAGCCAACCCGCGTACCAGCGCTCGAGGTGCGGCCACGCCGGGCGCGGCTGCGGCAGGCCCCACCAGCGGTGCACTTCGCAGGCGATGGGAATGTCGGCCATGCCGAGTGTGTCGCCAGCCATGAAAGGCTGGCGCGAGAGGTGGTCGTCGAGCAGGGCGAAGAGCGGCTCGGTGGCGGCCACCGATTGCGCGATCACGGCGGCATTGCGCTGCTCGGCGGGCGTGCGAAACCACTGCTTGAAGCCGGGACTGCCGGCGGGGTTGAGCGTGGTCTGCTGCCAGTCCATCCAGCGTTCGGCGTCGAAGCGTTGCTGCAGATCTTCAGGGTAAAGGCGGTCCACCTTTGCACACAGGTAGCGCACGATGGCGTTCGATTCCCAGAGCGTGAAGTCACCGTCCCGCAGCAAGGGCACCAGGCCATTGGGGTTCCGCGCGCGGTAGTCGGGCGTGTCCACCACGCCGTAGGCCAGGCCCGCGTCGGTGCGCGGCAGGTCGATGCCCAGCACCTGCGCGCACAGCACGACCTTGCGCACGTTGATCGAACTCAGACGGCCCCACAAGTGCAGCACGCTCAGTTCCCTTGTTGTTCGCGGATGGCCAGGGCCAGCGCAGCGATGCCGATGCGGATCTGCTCCACGCTGGCGGTGACGAAGCTCAGGCGCATAGTGCGTTCATCGGGCGCATCGGCAAAAAACGCGGCGCCCGGCACGAAGGCCACACCCTTGTCCACCGCGCGCGGCAGCAGCTCGACCGCGTTCATGCCCTCGGGCAGGCGCAGCCAGAGGAACATGCCGCCATCGGGCGAATTCCACTGCACGTCCAGACCGGCCATGTCCTGCGCCAGGCAGGCGAGCATGGCCGCGCACTGGCTCTTGTACAGCGCGCGAATGGTCGGCACGTGGCGGTCCAGGAAGCCGTCCTTGATCACCTCGGCCACCATGCGCTGGTTGAAGCCGGGGCTGTGCAGGTCGGCGGCCTGCTTGGCCTGCAGCAGCTTGGGGTAGACCGACGGGGGCGCGACGATGAAGCCCAGCCGCAAGCCCGGCGCGAGCACCTTGGAGAACGAGCCCAGGTAGATGCAGCCTTCGGGGTTGCGCGCGCTCAGCGGCAGCGGCGGCGGCTGGTCGAACCACAGGTCGCCGTAGGGGTTGTCTTCCACGATCGGCAGACCCAGCGCGGCCGCGCTGGCCACCAGCGCGGCGCGGCGGGCTTCGCTCATGCTGCGGCCGGTCGGGTTCTGGAAGTTGGGCAGCACATAGAGGAAACGCGCGCGGTCCGCGCCGCTGCCCACGCGGCGCTCGAGATCGGCCACGTCGATGCCCTCGTCGTCGCTGGCCACGGCTTCGATATGCGGTTCCATCGGCGTGAAGGCCTGCAAGGCACCCAGGTAGGTGGGCGTTTCCACGAGCACGCGGCTGTCGGTGTCGATCAGCACCTTGGCCACGAGGTCCAGCCCTTGCTGGCTGCCGGTGGTGATGAGCACCTGTGCCGGGTCCACCGCCCAGGGAAGTTGCGCGGCAACCGCTTCGCGCAGCGGCGCATAACCTTCGCTGGCGGCGTACTGCAGCGCGGCCTGGCCGTCTTCGCGAAGCACCTTGGCGCAGGCGTCGGCGAAGGCAGTCACGGGGAAGGTCTTGGGCGAGGGCAGGCCGCCGGCAAAACTGATGATGCCGGGCTTCTCGGTGACCTTGAGGATCTCGCGGATCACCGAGGGGTTCATGCGCTCGGCGCGGCGGGCCAGGGTCCAGGGGGTGGAGGTCGGGTTGGGCAGGTCGTTGGGTTTCATGAAAATCTCTGTTCAATGTGTTTCGACGCGGTGGGCGGCGGCATGCACGGGCATTTTCTTGCCTATGAAGACGGTGGCGATCACCGCAACGGCAAATCCCAGTGTGACAGCGTCGAGCCGTTCACCCAACAGGGGAACCGCGAACATCATGCCCAGAAAGGGCTGCACCAGCTGCACCTGGCTCACGCGCACCGTGCCGCCCAGCGCCAGGCCGCGGTACCAGGCAAAGAAGCCGATCCACATCGAGAACACCGCGGTGTAGGCGAAGCCCCACCAGGCCGAGGCCTGCAGCGCCGCCTGCGGGCGCGTGACGAAGGCCAGCGGCAGCGTGATCGGCAGGGCGATCACCAGCGCCCAGCAGATCACGTGTTCGGCGCGCATGCGCTGCGACATCCGGGCGCCGTACGCGTAGCCGATGGCGGCGCACAACATCGCGGCAAGCAGCAGCGCGTCGGCCGGGTGCAGCGTGAGGCCCGCGCGGCCCGAGCGCAGCACCGCGAAGCCCACCACCATGGCGCTGCCCAGGGCCGCGCACAGCCAGAAGCCAGTGGACGGCCGCTGGCGGTGCAGCAACGCGGCCACCGCGGCGGTGGCCAGCGGCAGCACGCCCACGATCACGCTGGCGTGCACGGCCTCCACGTAGCGCATGGCCACCGAGGTGAACAGCGGAAAACCGAACACCACGCCGGCGGACGTGATGGCCAAGGGCAGCAGGTCTTCGCGGCGCGGCCAAGGTGCGTGCGTGGCGAGCAGGAACACCACGGAGAGCGCGGCCGCGACCACCGCGCGGCCCAG
The DNA here is from genome assembly GCF_005503365.1 of Hydrogenophaga sp. 2FB. Taxonomy (GTDB): domain Bacteria; phylum Pseudomonadota; class Gammaproteobacteria; order Burkholderiales; family Burkholderiaceae_C; genus Hydrogenophaga. The sequence goes on along the minus strand of NZ_SCML01000010.1, from coordinate 87,099 downwards.
TGCGACGAACACGCCCGACATCTGCGGCGCGTCGACCGTGCCCACGGCCAGCCGCGTCATGGGCAGCGTGAGCGCAAAGAGGGTCACGCCGAGCAGGCCGAGCAACAGGCCTTTGTTGGCGGGGCGGTCCAGCCAGCGGGGCGTTGGCAGCGTGTGTGCGGTGTTCATACGGTCAGCATCCACAGAGCGGTGGCCACGAGCACGATGGCCAGCACGCGGTTGAACCAGCGCAGGCGCGCGCCTTGCGAGAGCCACTGCCGCAGCAGCGAGCCGGTCAGCGCATAGGCGAAGTTGCTGGTGAAGGCGAAGAGCACCATCACGGCGCAGACGATGGCCAGGCGCTCGCCGGGGTTCGGCGCGGGCTGGCCAGCGGCGTTGACCACCCAGCCCGCGCTCAGCGTGAGCGCCAGCATCCAGGCCTTGATGTTGAGGAATTGCAAACCCACGCCCTGCGCGAAGCTGACGTCGAGCCGCGCGGGGTCCACCTCGGACAACCGCGCCGCGCTCACCAGCTTCCAGGCCAGCCACAGCATGTAGGCCACGCCCAGCAGCTTTACGCCCCAGCGCAGCACCGGCACGTCCAGCACCAGCGCGCCCAGGCCGAGCCCGCAGACGAGCATGAGCAGCGTCCAGCCGGTGGGCACCGCGAAGCAAAAGCGCAGGGCGCGTCGCAGACCCAGGTTCGCCGCCAGGGCCGTGGCCAGTGTGTTGTTCGGCCCGGGCGAGAAACTCATCGCGGTGCAGAACAGCAGCAGTGCGGTCAGCTCGGTGGCGCTCATGGTGGCTGTGTGGGTGGCTTGTCAATGCGGGATATTCAATGTAGTCTCCTGCGCCAATACACAGCCAATACAGTTGGCCAGCGCAGTTGTGAAACTGTATTGCTTGCCGTGACAGTACAGACCGGCCTGGAAGGGCGCCCGCCATGTTGATGAAGACCCCCACGCAGTCCCTGACCGAGCAGCTCGCGGCGCGGTTTGCCGACCGCATCCGCAGCCGCCTGCTGGCGCCGGGCGCGCGCCTGCCGTCCGTGCGCCAGTGCGCCGAGCAGCACAGCGTGAGCCCGTCGACCGTGGTGGCGGCGTACGACCAGTTGCTTGCCCAAGGCCTGGTGCACGCGCGCAAGAACCGCGGCTTTTTCGTGCGCGAAATGGCGACCCGGGGCGATGGCGTGGCGTCCGCCGATGGCCCCAAGCCGGTCTCACGCGCTGGCGCCGCGCCGGTGAACGCCGCGGCGCTGATGCGGGGCATGTTCCACAAGGTCAACAACAAGCCGCACCCCGGTATGGGGGTGTTCCCGCCCGACTGGCTCGAATCCACCTTCATGCCGGCCGCGGTGCGCAAGGTCACCAACACGCGCGCGCTGCAGGACTTTTCGCTCCAGTACGGCGAGCCGCTGGGCGATCCGGGTTTGCGCCGTGTGCTGGCGCAGCGGCTTGCCGCGCTCAACGTGCACACCGACCCCGACCACATCATCACCACCATCGGCGCCACCCACGCGCTGGACATCGTGAGCCGCACTTTGTTGCGCGCGGGCGATCCGGTGATGGTGGAGGAGCCCGGTTGGGCAGTGGAGTTCGCACGGCTGGCCGCGCTGGGCATGCGCATCCTGCCGGTGCCGCGCCGTGCCGACGGCCCCGACCTGGAGGTGATGGCGAGGTACTGCGAGGTGCACAAACCCAAGCTGTACGTGAGTGTGAGCGTGTTCCACAACCCCACCGGCTACTGCCTCTCGCCCGGCAGCGCGCACCGCCTGCTGCAACTGGCCAACCAGCACAACTTCCACATCGTCGAGGATGACACCTACAGCCACATCGCGCCCGAACACGCCACGCGCCTGACCGCGCTCGATGGCCTGCAGCGCACCATCTACGTCAGCGGGTTCGCCAAGATCCTGGCGCCCAACTGGCGCATCGGTTACCTGGCCGCACCGCCGTCGCTGGTGGAGCCGCTGCTCGAAACCAAGCTGCTGAGCACACTGACCACGCCCGCGCTGCTGGAGAAGGCGCTAACGCTGTGCATCGAGCAAGGGCAACTGCGCCGCCACGCCGAGCGCATCCGCACGCGCCTGGACGTGGCGCGCGCGCGCAGCGTGAAGCTGGCGCTGGCGGCGGGCTGCACCTTTGCGGCCGAGCCGGTCGGGCTGTTTGGCTGGGTGGACACCGGCGTGGACACCGACGCACTGGCCCAGCGCATGCTGGACGAGGGTTACCTCATTGCCCCCGGTGCGCTGTTCCATGCCGCGCGCGTGCCCAGCACGCTGATGCGCATCAACTTCACGACCACGCAGGACGCTGCGTTCTGGCGCTTGTTCGCGCGCTTGAAGGCGCAGGCCTGAAAGGCCCGGACTTAGCGGCGCGAGTCGAACAGGTCGCGTGCCTGTGCGTCCAGCACCTCGGCCAGGACCAGATCGATCAGGCGGGCCTCGGCCTGCAGGAGGGGCAGTGCACGAGAGAACAGGTTCCAGTCGCCCGCCCGCGCGGCCAACTCCAGGCCCTTGGCCAGGCGCGCGCCACGTTCGGCCGTCATGCTGCCCAGCGAACCCTTGAGGCCGTGCGCATGGGCCACGGCCGCTGCACTGTCGCGCTCGACGAGTGCGCGGCGCATGTGAAGCTGGCGTGACGCGAGGTCGGCGCGCATCGCCTGCGCGAGCTGCCCCAGCGTCTCTTCATCGCCATCGAGCCGGCGCAGCAGCTTCTCGATGTCCATGGGATCCTGGCGCGCCACGGGCTGATCGGGGCTCGCCGCGACCGCGGCCGCAGGTGCGGGTGGCGGCGCAGCGGTAACGACGGGCGTCGGCGCGCTGTTGTCGTTCTCGTGCAGCACACGGTCCATTTCGTGGATGAGCGCCTGCGGACTCACCGGCTTGGCGGTGTAGCCATCCATGCCCGCCGCGAGGCAGGCCGCGCGGTCGCCCGGCATGGCATTGGCCGTGACCGCCACGATCGGTGTGCGCGGCAATTTGCGCCGGGTTTCGATGCTGCGGATCTCCTGCGTCGCCTGCAGGCCGCTCATGCCAGGCATCTGCACGTCCATCAAGACCAGGTCGATGCCGCCCTGTTCCCATTGCGCCACCGCATGCACACCGCCGCGCGCCACGCGCACCGTGCAGCCCAGGCGCAGCAGCAACTGCCGCATCATCAGTTCGTTGACCGGGTGGTCCTCGGCCAGCAGCACCACCAGGCCCACGTAGCGCGATCCCGCCTGTGCGACCTCCATCAGCTCGGCCGACGCGCTCTGAGGGCCGTTGTCCAGCGTGGGCACTTCGCGCAGAGGCAGGGTGAGCGTGAAGGTGCTGCCCAGGCCGGGCTCGCTTTGCAGCGCAATGCCTCCGCCCATCAGGTCCGCGAGCCGCGCGCAGATGGCCAGGCCAATGCCGCTGCCGCCGTGCGCGCGCGTGGTGGAGGCGTCTGCCTGCGTGAACGCTTCGAAGATGGCGGCCTGCTGGTGGCGCGCGATGCCCTCGCCCGTGTCCCGCACCTGCACCTCCAGTTGGTACAGCCCATCACCCTGCGGGTGCGCCGCGCTGGCCTTGACGTCGACCCGGCCACCTGCGGGGGTGAACTTAACGGCATTGGAGAGCAACTGGTTCATCACCTGGCGCAAACGCGCCGCGTCGCCCATCACCCACTGCGGCAACGCCGGCGAAAGATCGACGCGCACATCCAGCGGCTTGGCGCGCGCCAGCTCGGCATGGTCCGACACGACCTGCTCCAGCACCTGGTGCAGGTCGAAGCGCAGGTTCTCGATGTCGAGCTTGCCGGCCTCGATGCGCGAGAGATCGAGGATGTCGTTGAGCAGTTGCGCCAGCGCGTGGGCCGACGTGTCCATGAGGGCGATCCACTGGGCCTGCTCGGCGTTGAGCGGCGAGTCGGTCAGCATGCGCGTCAGGCCCATGAGCGCGTTCAACGGCGTGCGCACCTCGTGGCTGACATTGGCCAGGAATTCGCTTTTGGCGCGGCTGGCCTGCGCCGCCAGTTCGCGGGCGCGCGAACTGTCTTGCTCGATGCGCTTGCGCTCGCGGATATCGACCACCGTGCCCATGAACCGCAGCGGCCGGCCTTGCTGATCGTGCTCGGCGACCATGCCGTGGGTCTCCACCCAGATCCAGCCCTCGGCCGCACGCACCCGGTGCTGCACCACGGAGCGCTGGCTGCGCCCCTCCATCAGCGCCAGCATCTCCGCGCGCAGGGATTCCATGTCTTCCGGGTGGACGCGTTCGTGCAGGGCCGACACCGCCCAATAACCATCCGCGGACATGTCGCCCAGCAGCTCACCCCAGCGTGCCGTCAGAAAAACCTCAGATGCGGGGGGCTGCCAGTCCCACAGCGCCAGTCCAGCCGCATCCACGGCCAGATGCAAGCGATCGCGGGCTTCGTCCAGCGCCTCTTCGGCCAGCGAGCGGCTGTTGGATTCGCGGTGCGCCGCCTCGCGCAAACGATCGATCTCCCGGTTCTGGTGCTCCACCTCGCCCGCCAGCTTCTGCGTGCGCTCGCGCTCCAGCTGGAGTTCGTCGAGCGTTCGTTGCAGGTCAAAAGCAAGACGATCGGGCGTCATGGGTGTGTGTGAAGAGAGGAGAGGAGGGGTCGCGGGGCGCGTCAGGACATGCGGTCAGGCTCCACCAAGCGCTTCCCAGCGTTCCAGAGCCAGCAGCCATTCTTCTTCCACTTCGGCATGTCTGGCGCCAAGTTGAGCGGCGCGTGCGGGATCGCTCTGAAAAAGATAGCCATCTTCGAGCTCCTTGTCGATTTTTGCCTGTTCGCTTTCCAGGGCTGCCATCCGTTGGGGCAGCGCATCGAATTCGCGTTGCTCCTTGTAGCTGAGTTTCTTCTTGTTGGCGCTCTGCTGGGAGGCAATGCCGGAAGACGGGGAGGCGGTTGGCTTGGCTGCAGGGGCGGGTGTGGCCATGTCGCGCTCGCGTTGAAGGGCCGTTGCCCGCGCCGACTGTGTGAGCCAGTCCTGCACGTCGCCCACGTACTCGCGCCAGCGCCCTTCGCCTTCGAACACCAGGGTGCTGGTCACCACGTTGTCCAGAAAGCGCCGATCGTGGCTCACCAGGAACACCGTGCCTTCATATTGCTGGAGCAGATCTTCCAGCAGCTCCAGGGTGTCGATGTCCAGATCGTTGGTCGGTTCGTCCAGCACCAGCACGTTGGCCGGGCGCGCAAACAGACGCGCCAGCAGCAGGCGGTTGCGCTCGCCACCCGAGAGCGTGCGCACGGGCGCATTGGCCCGGGCGGGGGAAAACAGGAAGTCGCTGAGATAGCTCTTCACATGCGTGCGCTTGTTGCCGATCTCGATCCATTCGCTGCCCGGGCTGATGAAATCCTCCAGCGTTGCATCCAGATTGAGCTGGTCGCGCATCTGGTCGAAATAGGCGACGCTGATCTTGCTGCCCTGGCGCACAGTGCCGCTAGTGGGCACCAACTCTCCCAGAATGATCTTGAGCAATGTGGTCTTGCCAGCGCCGTTGGGGCCGATCAGTCCGATCTTGTCGCCGCGAAGAATGGTTGCCGAAAAATCGCGAACCACCGTGCGCAAACCACCGTCTGCCGTGGTGAACGACTGCGTTACTTTCTCCAGTTCCGCCACGATCTTGCCGCTGGACTGGCCGCTGGCCACATCCAGCTTCACGCTGCCCAGCGCATCGCGCCGGCTGGCCCGTTGCTCGCGCAGGCGTTCCAGGCGCGTGATACGCCCCTGGGCGCGGGTGCGCCGCGCCTCCACACCCTTGCGGATCCACACTTCTTCCTGCGCCAGCAACTTGTCTGCCCGCGCATTGATCACCGCCTCCTGTGTCGCCTGCTCTTCTTTCAACACCAGGTATTGCGCGAAGTTGCCCGGATAGCTCAGCAGCCGCCCGCGGTCCAGCTCCACCATGCGCGTTGCGACGCGGTCCAGAAAAGCGCGGTCATGGCTGATGGCGATCACGCTGCCCCTGTACTCCAGCAACAGATCTTCCAGCCAGGTGATGCTGTCGAGGTCCAGGTGGTTGGTGGGCTCGTCGAGCAGCAGCACATCCGGGCGGCTCACCAGCGCCTGGGCCAGCGCCACGCGCTTCTTGTTGCCGCCCGAAAGCGTGCCCACCTGCAGTTGGCCATCCAGGTGAAGGCGGTGCAGGGTCTCGTCCACACGCTGCTCCCAGTTCCAGGCGTCCAAGGCCTCGATGCGCCCCTGCAGGAGATCCAGGTCCAGCCCGTCCGCGCCACTCAGATAGAGGTCACGCGCGGCCCGCGCATCTGCGAGTCCGACACTGGCCGCCTCAAACACGGTGGACTCCAGATCCAGCATAGGTTCTTGCGGCACATAGGCGATGCGAACGCCCGTCTGTACCTGCAGCGTGCCGTCATCCGGCTTCTCCAGCGACGCAAGAATCTTCAGTAGCGACGACTTGCCCGTCCCGTTGCGCCCGATAAGCCCGACGCGCTCCTGCGCCTCCAGCGCGAAATCCGTATGGTCAAGCAACGCCACATGACCAAAGGCCAGTTGTGCGTCCTGCAGAGTGATGAGAGCCATGAAAAACCCGAGTCAATAGTGCCCTGATTATCCCTGGGGCAACGGGCCCCTATATATAGAGGGCAGACAGCGCGGCTCTCGGCGTGGCTGGCGGCCGCGGCGCTGGTTGCTGCAAGAGAAGTTTTTTCGAGGACTTTGACGAGAGCTCAAAAACTGTCGTATACTGCAAGGCTTCGCTGCTCACAAACAAGTCGCAAGACAAGAAGGTGGGTAGCGAGGGGAAATGCCAGATTGAGGCGCTTCAAAAAGAAAACAAAATTTGATTCTTTTTGACAGACGGCCAAAAACTGTGTCATAATACGAGGCTCAGCTGATCGCAGCTAAGCAAGCAGACGAAGACGACGAAGGTTGTTGAGTTTGCTGGATCATTAAAAATATACAGCCGATAAGCGTGGGCGTTTGAAGGCGATTGCCAATTGGATTCGAAAGAATCCGAGTCGCAAGACTTTAAACGCTCATGAGAATAGAAGTGAAGTTCACTTCAATTCCGTTTTTATGAGTAATTTCAAGATCGAACTAAAGAGTTTGATCCTGGCTCAGATTGAACGCTGGCGGCATGCTTTACACATGCAAGTCGAACGGTAAC
>NZ_SCML01000010.1:75000-77500 GCF_005503365.1 Hydrogenophaga sp. 2FB | reverse complement strand
CTGTCTGAATATGGGGGGACCATCCTCCAAGGCTAAATACTCATCATCGACCGATAGTGAACAAGTACCGTGAGGGAAAGGCGAAAAGAACCCCGGGAGGGGAGTGAAATAGATCCTGAAACCGCGTGCTTACAAAAAGTAGGAGCCTCGAAAGGGGTGACTGCGTACCTTTTGTATAATGGGTCAGCGACTTACATTCAGTGGCAAGGTTAACCGAATAGGGAAGCCGTAGAGAAATCGAGTCCGAATAGGGCGATTCAGTCGCTGGGTGTAGACCCGAAACCAAGTGATCTATCCATGGCCAGGATGAAGGTGCCGTAACAGGTACTGGAGGTCCGAACCGACTAGTGTTGCAAAACTAGCGGATGAGCTGTGGATAGGGGTGAAAGGCTAAACAAACTTGGAAATAGCTGGTTCTCTCCGAAAACTATTTAGGTAGTGCCTCAAGTATTACCGTCGGGGGTAGAGCACTGTTTTGGCTAGGGGGTCATGGCGACTTACCAAACCAAGGCAAACTCCGAATACCGATGAGTACAGCTTGGGAGACAGAGCACCGGGTGCTAACGTCCGGACTCAAGAGGGAAACAACCCAGACCGCCAGCTAAGGTCCCTAAAATTGGCTAAGTGGGAAACGAAGTGGGAAGGCTAAAACAGTCAGGATGTTGGCTTAGAAGCAGCCATCATTTAAAGAAAGCGTAATAGCTCACTGATCGAGTCGTCCTGCGCGGAAGATGTAACGGGGCTAAGCCAGTTACCGAAGCTGCGGATTTGCAATTTATTGCAAGTGGTAGGAGAGCGTTCTGTAAGCCTGTGAAGGTGTCTTGTAAAGGATGCTGGAGGTATCAGAAGTGCGAATGCTGACATGAGTAGCGTTAAAGGGGGTGAAAAGCCCCCTCGCCGTAAGCGCAAGGTTTCCTACGCAACGTTCATCGGCGTAGGGTGAGTCGGCCCCTAAGGCGAGGCAGAGATGCGTAGCTGATGGGAAACAGGTCAATATTCCTGTACCGATTACAAGTGCGATGTGGGGACGGATCTTAATAGGTTATCCGGCGGTTGGATGTGCCGGTTTAGACAGATGTAGGCGACACGTAGGCAAATCCGCGTGTCATATACCGAGGCTGTTGATCGAGCGAGCTTGCTCGCGAAGTAACTGAACGAGGTCCCAGGAAAAGCCACTAAGCTTCAGCTTGTAATTGACCGTACCGCAAACCGACACTGGTGCGCGAGATGAGTATTCTAAGGCGCTTGAGAGAACTCAGGAGAAGGAACTCGGCAAATTGACACCGTAACTTCGGAAGAAGGTGTGCCCTAGTAATGTGATGAGAACATCTGAGCATGAATGGGTTGCAAAAAATTGGTGGCTGCGACTGTTTATTAAAAACACAGCACTCTGCAAACACGAAAGTGGACGTATAGGGTGTGACGCCTGCCCGGTGCTGGAAGATTAATTGATGGGGTGCAAGCTCTTGATCGAAGTCCCAGTAAACGGCGGCCGTAACTATAACGGTCCTAAGGTAGCGAAATTCCTTGTCGGGTAAGTTCCGACCTGCACGAATGGCGTAACGATGGCCACACTGTCTCCTCCTGAGACTCAGCGAAGTTGAAATGTTTGTGATGATGCAATCTCCCCGCGGAAAGACGGAAAGACCCCATGAACCTTTACTGTAGCTTTGTATTGGACTTTGAACAGATCTGTGTAGGATAGGTGGGAGGCTTTGAAGCAGGGTCGCTAGATCTTGTGGAGCCAACGTTGAAATACCACCCTGGTGTGTTTGAGGTTCTAACCTAGGTCCATTATCTGGATCGGGGACAGTGCATGGTAGGCAGTTTGACTGGGGCGGTCTCCTCCCAAAGTGTAACGGAGGAGTTCGAAGGTACGCTAGGTACGGTCGGACATCGTGCTAATAGTGCAATGGCATAAGCGTGCTTAACTGCGAGACTGACAAGTCGAGCAGATGCGAAAGCAGGACATAGTGATCCGGTGGTTCTGTATGGAAGGGCCATCGCTCAACGGATAAAAGGTACTCTGGGGATAACAGGCTGATACCGCCCAAGAGTTCATATCGACGGCGGTGTTTGGCACCTCGATGTCGGCTCATCTCATCCTGGGGCTGTAGCCGGTCCCAAGGGTATGGCTGTTCGCCATTTAAAGAGGTACGTGAGCTGGGTTTAAAACGTCGTGAGACAGTTTGGTCCCTATCTTCCGTGGGCGCTGCAGATTTGAGGAAGCCTGCTCCTAGTACGAGAGGACCGGAGTGGACGCACCTCTGGTGTACCGGTTGTCACGCCAGTGGCATTGCCGGGTAGCTAAGTGCGGAAGAGATAACCGCTGAAAGCATCTAAGCGGGAAACTCGTTCCAAGATGAGATCTGCCGGGGCCTTGAGCCCCCTAAAGAGTCGTTCAAGACCAGGACGTTGATAGGTCAGGTGTGGAAGCGCAGTAATGCGTTAAGCTAACTGATACTAATTGCTCGTGCGGCTTGACCCTATAACTTTGATG
>NZ_SCML01000010.1:0-72500 GCF_005503365.1 Hydrogenophaga sp. 2FB | reverse complement strand
TGCTTTGATGTTGATTGATATCTATCAATTAACAGGTGACCGCGAGGTTGCCACGGCTGTTCTTTAAAAATTCATAGAGTCGAATCAGCGTTGCTGATGGAAAGCACATATTCGTAAAGGTTTCATGTGCACCGTGCCATCAGCAACATTTTTTGATTGCGTCAACGAATATTCAATTTAGTCGAAAGATATGAATTGAAACGGCATAACGCGTCAGGTGAAAGACCTGACAGACATTTGCTTGATGTGATTTTGTATTTTGTTGGGTCGAAAGGCCTGATGAGATGTCAAAGTTATAGGGTCAAGTGAATAAGAGCACGTGGTGGATGCCTTGGCGATGATAGGCGACGAAGGACGTGATAGCCTGCGATAAGCTTCGGGGAGCTGGCAAATTAGCTTTGATCCGGAGATTTCCGAATGGGGAAACCCACCTAGCAGTAGGTATCGCATGATGAATACATAGTCATGCGAGGCGAACCGGGTGAACTGAAACATCTCAGTAGCTCGAGGAAAAGACATCAACCGAGATTCCGAAAGTAGTGGCGAGCGAAATCGGAAGAGCCTGTTAGTGATAGCACAAGACTTAACGGAACGCTTTGGAAAGGGCGGCCATAGCGGGTGATAGCCCCGTACGTGAAAAGACCTGTGTGGTACTGAGCTAACGACAAGTAGGGCGGGACACGAGAAATCCTGTCTGAATATGGGGGGACCATCCTCCAAGGCTAAATACTCATCATCGACCGATAGTGAACAAGTACCGTGAGGGAAAGGCGAAAAGAACCCCGGGAGGGGAGTGAAATAGATCCTGAAACCGCGTGCTTACAAAAAGTAGGAGCCTCGAAAGGGGTGACTGCGTACCTTTTGTATAATGGGTCAGCGACTTACATTCAGTGGCAAGGTTAACCGAATAGGGAAGCCGTAGAGAAATCGAGTCCGAATAGGGCGATTCAGTCGCTGGGTGTAGACCCGAAACCAAGTGATCTATCCATGGCCAGGATGAAGGTGCCGTAACAGGTACTGGAGGTCCGAACCGACTAGTGTTGCAAAACTAGCGGATGAGCTGTGGATAGGGGTGAAAGGCTAAACAAACTTGGAAATAGCTGGTTCTCTCCGAAAACTATTTAGGTAGTGCCTCAAGTATTACCGTCGGGGGTAGAGCACTGTTTTGGCTAGGGGGTCATGGCGACTTACCAAACCAAGGCAAACTCCGAATACCGATGAGTACAGCTTGGGAGACAGAGCACCGGGTGCTAACGTCCGGACTCAAGAGGGAAACAACCCAGACCGCCAGCTAAGGTCCCTAAAATTGGCTAAGTGGGAAACGAAGTGGGAAGGCTAAAACAGTCAGGATGTTGGCTTAGAAGCAGCCATCATTTAAAGAAAGCGTAATAGCTCACTGATCGAGTCGTCCTGCGCGGAAGATGTAACGGGGCTAAGCCAGTTACCGAAGCTGCGGATTTGCAATTTATTGCAAGTGGTAGGAGAGCGTTCTGTAAGCCTGTGAAGGTGTCTTGTAAAGGATGCTGGAGGTATCAGAAGTGCGAATGCTGACATGAGTAGCGTTAAAGGGGGTGAAAAGCCCCCTCGCCGTAAGCGCAAGGTTTCCTACGCAACGTTCATCGGCGTAGGGTGAGTCGGCCCCTAAGGCGAGGCAGAGATGCGTAGCTGATGGGAAACAGGTCAATATTCCTGTACCGATTACAAGTGCGATGTGGGGACGGATCTTAATAGGTTATCCGGCGGTTGGATGTGCCGGTTTAGACAGATGTAGGCGACACGTAGGCAAATCCGCGTGTCATATACCGAGGCTGTTGATCGAGCGAGCTTGCTCGCGAAGTAACTGAACGAGGTCCCAGGAAAAGCCACTAAGCTTCAGCTTGTAATTGACCGTACCGCAAACCGACACTGGTGCGCGAGATGAGTATTCTAAGGCGCTTGAGAGAACTCAGGAGAAGGAACTCGGCAAATTGACACCGTAACTTCGGAAGAAGGTGTGCCCTAGTAATGTGATGAGAACATCTGAGCATGAATGGGTTGCAAAAAATTGGTGGCTGCGACTGTTTATTAAAAACACAGCACTCTGCAAACACGAAAGTGGACGTATAGGGTGTGACGCCTGCCCGGTGCTGGAAGATTAATTGATGGGGTGCAAGCTCTTGATCGAAGTCCCAGTAAACGGCGGCCGTAACTATAACGGTCCTAAGGTAGCGAAATTCCTTGTCGGGTAAGTTCCGACCTGCACGAATGGCGTAACGATGGCCACACTGTCTCCTCCTGAGACTCAGCGAAGTTGAAATGTTTGTGATGATGCAATCTCCCCGCGGAAAGACGGAAAGACCCCATGAACCTTTACTGTAGCTTTGTATTGGACTTTGAACAGATCTGTGTAGGATAGGTGGGAGGCTTTGAAGCAGGGTCGCTAGATCTTGTGGAGCCAACGTTGAAATACCACCCTGGTGTGTTTGAGGTTCTAACCTAGGTCCATTATCTGGATCGGGGACAGTGCATGGTAGGCAGTTTGACTGGGGCGGTCTCCTCCCAAAGTGTAACGGAGGAGTTCGAAGGTACGCTAGGTACGGTCGGACATCGTGCTAATAGTGCAATGGCATAAGCGTGCTTAACTGCGAGACTGACAAGTCGAGCAGATGCGAAAGCAGGACATAGTGATCCGGTGGTTCTGTATGGAAGGGCCATCGCTCAACGGATAAAAGGTACTCTGGGGATAACAGGCTGATACCGCCCAAGAGTTCATATCGACGGCGGTGTTTGGCACCTCGATGTCGGCTCATCTCATCCTGGGGCTGTAGCCGGTCCCAAGGGTATGGCTGTTCGCCATTTAAAGAGGTACGTGAGCTGGGTTTAAAACGTCGTGAGACAGTTTGGTCCCTATCTTCCGTGGGCGCTGCAGATTTGAGGAAGCCTGCTCCTAGTACGAGAGGACCGGAGTGGACGCACCTCTGGTGTACCGGTTGTCACGCCAGTGGCATTGCCGGGTAGCTAAGTGCGGAAGAGATAACCGCTGAAAGCATCTAAGCGGGAAACTCGTTCCAAGATGAGATCTGCCGGGGCCTTGAGCCCCCTAAAGAGTCGTTCAAGACCAGGACGTTGATAGGTCAGGTGTGGAAGCGCAGTAATGCGTTAAGCTAACTGATACTAATTGCTCGTGCGGCTTGACCCTATAACTTTGATGAAAATCATTAAAGTCAAATGTCATCCGACTGAAAAGTCATGTTATGCCCGAAGACTCAGCAATGAGTCCATCGTTGGCGGCAATCAAAATAGCTGATTCGAAGCTCTATGAATTCGTTCAGGTTGTGCGTGTGCACAGCCTGAACAACAAGTTATGCCTGACGACCATAGCGAGGTGGTACCACTCCTTCCCATCCCGAACAGGACAGTGAAACGCCTTTGCGCCGATGATAGTGCGGGTTCCCGTGTGAAAGTAGGTCATCGTCAGGCTCTTACCCAGCCCCCCAAACCCCCTCGTACCTCCAGGTACCTGGGGGTTTGGGCTTTATGGGGCCGGTTTGGATTGGTCCTGTCTATATCCGATTCGTAAGCAGCCAGGGACCTGCCCCCCTGTTGACCTGCCCCTGTAGACGTACCAATCAAAAGTGGAAGTCCGGGTACAGGGTCAACAGAGTCACATTGGCAGAACAGATATCACCACTGACCGCTTTCCATGCGAATCGCTACCTCGCAATCCTGAAAGATCTCCAGCTTGGCAATCTTCACCCGCACGCCGATCACGCCGGGCAATTGCATCAGCCGGCGCGCGAGCTTGCCGATCAGGCTCTCCAGCAGGTTCACGTGTTCGGCGGTGCACTCGTCGATGATGATCTGGCGCACCTTGCGGTAGTCGAGCACGTGGCTAATGTCGTCGTCGTGCGGCAGCAGCGGCTGCATGCCCTGGTTGAGCTCGGCGTCGACCTGGATCGGCTGTGGCGCGGTCTTCTCGACGTCCAGGATGCCCAGGTTGGCGTTGAAGCGCAGGCCGGTGAGCGTGAGGATCTGCGTGCCGGCGGTGGCTGAGGAGGTGGAGGACATGGTGGTCTGTCGAGGTGTGTGGGTCACTTGATGCGGAACACTTCCACCCCGACGGCCTGGCAGTCGGGGTACACGTCCGGTTTGCTGGTGGACAGGCGCACCGCCTGCACGCCCGGGTGCTGCAGCAGCGTGCTGGCCAGGTCGTCGCACAACGTTTCCTGCAGTTCGACGTGGCCTTGCGCGATGCGTTTGGCCACCACGTCGCGCACGAAGTCGTAGTCCACCACCTCGTCGATGTGGTCGCGCTGCGGTGTCGAGTGTTCGTACGGAACGTACAGCTCGACGTCGATCCACAGGCGTTGTGGGCCCTTCTTCTCGAACGCGTGCACGCCCATCTGCACCTGCACCTCGTGCTGGCGCAGAAACAGCTTGCGGCAAGTGAGTTGTAGCGACGCGAGGTCAGCGCTGGTCTTTTTTGGGGGGGGCATGTTCGGGTTCCTTGAGCAGTTGGTCCACCACGAACATCACGTCGCGTTCCAGCGGAACGAGGTGTTGGCCGCAGTCCACGATCACGGTGGTGCCGGTGATGGACGGCGTGCGCACCAGGAACAGGCAGGTTTGCGCCACGTCCGTTGGGTTGATGGGCTGGCGCAGCAGGTTGACGCGGCTGGCGCGTTCGAAGTTCTCTGGCGCTTGAGGCCCGCTCTGGTACATCAGCCCCGGCGCCACACCGCAGACCCGAACGGCCGGCGCCAACGCTTGCGCCTGCAAGGCCACCGAACTCTGCAACGCCAGCTTGGAGGTGGTGTACGAAAAATAATCGGCGTTCAGGTTGAACACCTTCTGGTCCAGCACGTGGATGACGCAGGCATCACTGCTGTCGGTCGCGTGCGCGCGCTGGCGGGCCAGTTCGCGCGCCAGCAGCATGGGCGCGAGAAGGTTCACATCGAGCTGGCGGTGTGCGGTGGACGGCTCGAAGTCCCGTCCGGTGTCGGGTTCGAAGGTCGAGGCGTTGTTGACCACCGCGCGCAAGGGGCCTGAGCGGCGTTCGATCTCGGCCATCATGGCGGTGATCGAATCCGCCTGGGCCAGATCGGCCTGGACGGTGTCGACACGCAAGCCGAGCTGTTGCAGCTCGGCTTGCAGCGCCAGCGCCTGCGTGTGCGAATGCTGGTAGTGGCACCAGACGTGCCAGCCCGCGTGCGCGAACGCCCGGACCAGCTCGGCCCCCAGGCGGTGCGCGCCACCGGTGATGAGGACGTGGTCGCTCATGCTGCCAAGCGGACGTTGGCCGCGCTGGGTCGCATAATCGGCGCCTGTTTCAGCGCGCCCATTACCTTGCGGTCGCTGGAGGTTCGAACCCTTTTGTTGCTCATGGTGTCTCCTCCTTTTCCCGAACAGCGATTGGATGAACTGCCGGGGATTATCCGGCACCGCATCCTCGACGCCGGTGGCTGGCTGCCGTTCGACCGTTTCATGGTGCTGGCTTTGTACGAGCCCGGCCTCGGCTACTACGCCAACACGCTGGCGAAATTCGGGCAGATGCCCCAGAGCGGCAGCGACTTCGTCACCGCGCCCGAACTCACCCCCTTGTTTGGCCACGCGCTGGCGCGCCAGGTGGCGCAGGCGCTCGCCACCACCGACACAGACGAGGTGTGGGAGTTCGGCGCGGGCACGGGCGCCTTGGCGCTGCAGGTGATCGAGGCCCTGGCCAACCTCGGGCAGCCGCTGCGGCGCTACACCATCGTCGATCTCTCGGGGAGCTTGCGCGAACGCCAGCGCGCCACGCTGGCCATGCACGCGGACACGGTGCAGTGGGCCGATGCGTTGCCCGCGCGGTTCGAGGGCGTGGTGCTTGGCAACGAAGTGCTCGATGCGATGCCGGTGCAACTGCTGGCGCGCGTCGGCGGCGTGTGGCACGAGCGTGGCGTGGCGCTGGATGCGTCGGGTGCGTTCAATTGGGCCGACCGACCCACCACACTGCGCCCGCCGTTCGAGGTAGACGGCGCGCACGACTACGTGACGGAAATCCACCCCCAGGCCGAGGCCTTCGTGCGCACTCTGGCCGACCGCTTGCGGCGTGGCGCGGCGTTTCTGCTCGACTACGGTTTTCCCGAGGCCGAGTACTACCACCCGCAGCGCGCGATGGGCACCTTGATCTGCCACCGCGCGCACCGCAGCGACAGCAACCCGCTGGCCGATGTGGGGCAGAAGGACATTACCGCGCACGTGAACTTCAGCGGTGTGGCGCTCGCCGCGCAGGAGGCGGGCCTGGACGTGATCGGCTACACCAGTCAGGGCCGCTTTCTGCTGAACTGCGGCCTGATCGAGCTCGCAAAAGATGCCGACACGCGGCAGAACGCGATGATGCAGAAGCTGCTGAACGAACACGAGATGGGCGAGCTGTTCAAGGTCCTCGCATTGGCCCCGAGCGGCGGGGGAGATTGGGTCCCGATGGGTTTTGCGACCGGCGACCGCACACACAGGCTCTGAGCATGATCCGCTGGATGATCGTCATCTTCCTGGCCCTGCTGCTCATCAGCTGGTTCACGCCGCTGCTGCGCAAACTGGGTTTCGGCCGCCTGCCCGGCGACGTGCGCTTCAAGGCGTTCGGGCGCGAGTGGAACCTGCCGTTTGCCACGACGATCGTGCTGAGCATGCTGGCCAGCCTGATCGGCTACTTCATCTGAAGCAATGCCTTGAAATCCGCCGCCGGGCGTGCATCTGCGAACCATGACCACCGATCCCCTGCACATCGTTTGTCCCCATTGCCGCACCACCAACCGCGTCGCACGAGATGCCTTGGGCCAGGCACCGGACTGCGGCAAATGCCACCGCGCCTTGTTCGACGGCCACCCGGTGGCGCTGGACGAAGCCGGCTTCGAGAAGCACGTGGCGCGCTCGCAGGTGCCGGTGCTGGTCGACTTCTGGGCGCCCTGGTGCGGCCCCTGTCGCCAGATGGCACCGCAGTTTGAAGCGGCCGCGCGCGAGTTGGAGCCGCACATGCGGTTGGCCAAGGTCAACACCGAAGAAGCCCAGGCGCTGGGCGCGCGGCTGCAGATCCGCAGCATTCCCACGCTGGCGCTGTTCATGAACGGGCGCGAGGTGGCGCGCCAGCCCGGCGCGATGGGTACGGCCGACATCGTGCGCTGGGCTCGCGCGCAGCAGCCACGCGCCTGACAGATCGGTGGCTGACGCGGTATGGTCAGGGCTTGTCTGACCGAACCTCCTTCAGCACCATGTCTTCACTCCCCAACCCTGGCCGCCTGCTGGCCGATGTGGGCGGCACCAACGCCCGCATGGCCTGGCAGGACGGCCCCGGCGCGCCGATCGAACACATCGAGGTGTTGCCGGTGGCGCAGCACGCCAGCCTGCAGGCCGCGATCCGCGTCTACCTGCGCCAGATCGGCCGGCAGCCCGGGGCCGCGGCCATCGCGATGGCCAACCCGGTCACGGGCGACCACGTGCAGATGACCAACCACGACTGGTCGTTCTCGCAGGCCGCGATGCGCGACGAGCTGGGCCTCTCGACGCTGCGCGTGCTCAACGACTTCACGGCCCTGGCGCTGGCGCTGCCGCACCTGCCCGCGAGCGAATTGCGCCAGGTGGGTGGTGGTGTGGCGGTGCCGGGCGCGGCCATTGCGCTGCTGGGCGCCGGCACCGGCCTGGGTGTCTCGGGCCTGCTGCCCGATGGCTCAGGTGGCTGGATGCCGATCGCGGGTGAGGGCGGCCACGTCACGCTGCCGGCCGCCAGCGCGCGTGAGCGCGTCGTGATGGACGCCCTGGTGGTGCGCCATGCCCATGCCTCGGCCGAACGCGTGGCCAGCGGCACGGGGTTGCTGGAGACGTTCCAGATTCTGTGTGAGACCGATGGCGTGGACGCTGGCGCTCTCACCAGCGCCGCGGCCGTGAGCGACGCCGCGTTGCACGGCCGCCATGCGCAGGCATTGGAAGCCTTGAAGATGTTCTGCGGCGTGCTCGGTGCGGTGGCGGGCAACCTGGCGCTCACGTTGGGGGCGCGCGGCGGTGTCTACATCGGCGGCGGTGTCGTGCCACGCCTGGGCACCTGGTTCGACACGTCGCCGTTCCGCGAGCGTTTCGAGGCCAAGGGACGCTTCGAGCGGTATCTCGACGACATTCCCGTGTGGGTGATCATCTCGCCGCAGTCGCCCGCCTTGCTCGGCGCGGCACGTGCGCTGGACGCACAGCGTTAGCGTCAGGACGTCGGAACCGCCGCGAGCGCCGCCAGAAAGCGCTCGCGCCACCAGTGCACGTCCTGCTCGCGAATGCCCTCCAGCAACTTCTTGTGACGGCGCTGGCGTTCTTCCAGTGGCATCTGCAAGGCGCGCTGCATGGTCTCGGCCGTGCGCGTGGTGTCGTAGGGATTGACCAGCAAGGCTTCGCGCATCTGCTCCGCCGCACCGGCAAAACGCGAGAGCACCAGCACGCCGGGGTCGTCCGGGTCTTGCGAGGCGACGAACTCCTTGGCGACCAGGTTCATGCCGTCGCGCAGCGGTGTCACCAAGGCCACGCTGGCGGCGCGGTACAGGCCCGGCAGGCGTTTGCGCGCGACCGTGCGGTGGATGTAGCGCACCGGCATCCAGTCCAGTTCGCCGAAGTTGCCATTGATGGCGCCGCACAGGCTCTCCAGCTCCTGCAACAAGGAGGCGTAGGCGTCGACCGTCTCACGGCTTGGGGACGCGATCTGGATCAGCGTGGCGCTGCCCAGGTTTTCCGGGTAGGCCTGCAGCAGCTGGCGAAAGGCCTTGAGCCGTTGTGGCAGGCCCTTGGAGTAGTCCAGGCGTTCCACGCCCAGCAGCAGGCGGCGGCGCGAGTACTCGCCACGCATCTGCTCGAACATCTCCTGCGCTTCGCGTCCCTTGCCGAGCTCGATGAACTCGTCGACGTCGGTGCCGATCGGGAAGGCCTGCACCTGCAGCGTTTTGCCAAACGCGCGGAACTCGTGTTCACCCAGGATGTCGGCCGGCGTCTCCGTGCCCACGTAGCGTGCGAAGTGGTTCACATCGGCCTCGCTCTGGAAGCCGACCAGGTCGTACGCGAACAGCGAGCGCATCAGCCAGTCGTGCTCGGGCACGGCGGCGAGGATCAGCGGCGGCGGCAGCGGGATGTGCAGGAAGAAACCCATGCGCTGCTGGCAACCCATGGCGCGCAACTCGGCGGCCAGCGGGATCAGGTGGTAGTCGTGCACCCAGATGATGTCGTCCGGCCTGAGCAAGGCCTTGAGCTTGTGCGCGAACATCTGGTTCACGCGCCGGTAGCCGGCGATGTAGCCGGCATCGAAGTCGGCCAGGTCGAGGCGGTAATGGAACACCGGCCAGAGCACGCCATTGCTGTAGCCGAGGTAGAAACTGTCGTGGTCTTCGCGGCTGAGGTCGACCGTGGCCAGCTGCACCTTGCCGGCGTTGTGCAGGTGCAGTTCGCCTTCACCGGGTGTGCCGTCTTCCACGATCTTGCCGCTCCAGCCGAACCACATGCCCCCCGAGCTTTCGAGTGCCTGGCCCAGCGCCACGGCCAGTCCGCCCGACGCGGTCTTGCGGGGGTCCGCGATGCGGTTGGAGATCACGACCAGACGACTCATTCAATCCCGTTCTTGTGAAGGTGGTGTGGTGTACCCCGTTTCAGGCCCAGGGTCGGTGCGCCAACACACCCACCAGCGGAAAACCCCTTCATATGACGCTGTCCCAGCGGGCCGAGAGCCGCACCGCCGCATTGATGATGCCCACCATCGAGTACGTCTGCGGATAGTTGCCCCACATCTCGCCCGTGGTGGCATGCGTGTCTTCCGAGAGCATGCCCAGCGGGTTGCGCGCGGCGAGCATGGTTTCGAAAATCGCGCGCGCCTCGTCCACGCGGCCGATGCGCGCGAGCGCGTCGATGCGCCAGAACGTGCAGATGTTGAAAGCGGTTTCGGGCTTGCCGAAATCGTCGGCCGCTTCGTAGCGGCGCATGAACGGGCCATCGCCCAGGTGTTTCTCGAGGGCTTCGAGCGTGGAGATGAAGCGCGGGTCCTTGGGATCGATCATTTCCACCTCGGCCATCAGCAGCACGCTGGCGTCGAGGTCGCGCCCGCCAAAGCTTTCGGCAAAGGCCTGCCGTTCTTCGTTCCACGACTCGCGCAGGATGCGCTCGCGCATGGTCTCGGCGTGGCGTCCCCAGTAGGCCTCGCGGTCGGGCAGTTTCAGCGTGCGCGCAATCTTGTGCAGGCGGTCGCACGCGGCCCAGCACATCAGGGCCGAGCTGGTGTGCACGCGCGCGCGGGTGCGCAGCTCCCACATGCCGGCGTCGGGTTGGTCGTAGATGCGCACCGCGCGCTCGCCCACGCGCTCCAGTTGCTCGAACTCGGTGCGTCCTGCGCGGTGCAGCAGGCGCTGGTCGTGAAAGGCCTGTGCGGCGGCAAGCACGATGTTGCCGTACACGTCGTGCTGAAAATGTTCCTGCGCCTGGTTGCCCACGCGCACTGGGCCCATGCCGCGGTAGCCGGGCAGCGTGTCGCAGATGCGCTCGGGCAGTTCGCGTTCCAGTCCAATGCCGTGCAGTGGCTGGATGTGGCCGCCGCCCGCACCCACGACCACGTTGGCCAGCCAGCGCAGGTAGTCCTCCATCGTGCCCACTTCGGAGAGGCTGTTGAGCGCGCGCACGACGAAGAACGCGTCGCGCAGCCAGCAATAGCGGTAGTCCCAGTTGCGCTGGCTGCCCGGCGCTTCCGGGATGCTCGTGGTCATGGCCGCGATGATCGCGCCGGTGTCTTCGTACAGCGAGAGCTTGAGTGTGATGGCCGCGCGGATCACGGCTTCCTGCCACTCCAGCGGAATGGCCAGGCGGCGGGTCCAGTTGCGCCAGTAGGACAGGGTTTCCTGTTCGAAGTGGCGCGCGGTGTCGCCGATGCCCGCCTCCAGCGTTTCGTCGGGGCCGAAGATGAAGTTGTGCTCGCGCACGAGCAGAAAAGGCTCGCGCGACAGCACGTGGCTGATGGACGCGTCGGTGTGCAGGCGCAGCACCTGCCCTTCGCCCACATAGCGAATGTGGTTGCTGCCCGAGGTGATGGTGGGGACCGTGCGGCCCCAGTCGAAACGCGGCAACAGGCTCACGCGCATGCGCGGTGTGCCCTTGATCGGGCGCACGCGGCGCACCAGTTGGGTGGGCCGGAAGAAGCGGCTGCGCGAGAGAAAGCGTGGCGCGAAATCGGTGATGGACAGGCCATTGCCATCGCGGTCCCAGAGTTCGGTGACGAGCACCGCGGTGTTGTGCTCGTAGCGCTGGGTGGCATGGGCCAGGTTCTCGATCTCGATCGCGAAAGCGCCTTGTTCGGCGTCGTCACCGCCCAGCAGGGCATGGAACACCGGGTCGCCATCGAAGCGTGGCAGACAGCTCCAGACCACGCGGCCGTGTGGGTCGATCAGGGCGCTGAACGCGCAATTGCCCACCATGCCCAGAGACAACGAAGCGGCGGCGGGAGGAGCGAAACCGGGGATGTTCATGGCGTGGTGTTGGGAAGGAGAAGGGCGTCGGCCAGCCAGGCGCGCAAGGCTTCGGGGCTGGGGCAGCGGTGGCGCGCGCGCGTCGGGCCATCGCCCACCTTGATGCCTTCGCCGCCCAGGCGCTGCACCACGGCAAAGCCGGCCTCGTCGGTCACGTCGTCGCCCGCGAACACGGGCACGCGGCCCTTGAAGGGGGCTTCCTGCATGAAGGCCTCGATCGCCGAGCCCTTGCTCACGCGGGTGGATTTCACCTCCACCACGGCTTTGCCGCGCAGCAGCTGCAGGTCCGGCGCATGGGCAATGGCGCGGGTCAGTGTGTTCACGCACAGCGTTTCGAGTGAAGGCGCGAGCCGGTAGTGCAGCGCCATCGAGGTCTGCTTGCGCTCCAGCAGCAGGCCGCTGTGGCGTTCCACCAGGTGTTCGGCGGCGGCGATGGCGCGGGTCAGCCCTTCGGGGCGCGAGGTGACCGCATCGCCCTGGTAGGACAGGCGTACCGCGCCGTGCTCGAACGCCGCCGGCCAGGGCCAGGGCGAGGCCAGCATGGGCTCCAGGTCTTCGCGGGCGCGGCCCGTGATCAGCGCCAGCGCGCCGTCCAGCCGTTGTTGCAGGCTGTTCAGCAGCGCCACCAGCGCCGGGTGGACCTCCACCGCATCCGGCCGCAGCGCCAGATCGGCGAGCGTGCCGTCGAAGTCCAGAAACAGCGCGGACCGGTCGGTCAGCAGTTTTGGAAGTGTGCTCATCTGTCACTACCGTAACAGGGTAAGCGGGTTCATAACGTGAGAAATCGTTTAACCCACCCCGTGGGTGAGAGACTCTGGCGCCGCTTGACGTTCGCGGCGAAGGCTCAATCGTCCGCGGTGTCCTCGCCCATGGCCTGCGCCACAGCCGCGATGCGCGCCTTGTGAATGCGTTTGCCCACGTGCTCGCCGGTCAGCCCATCGGCTTGGGCCTGCGCGGCCACAGCCGCGGTGTCCACCGACCGCGCCGAGGCCAGCGCTTGCGCCAGCCGTTCGCGCTGCGGGTAAGACTGCTCGTCCATGCCGAGGCGGCCGCGCGCGTCGCATTCGCAGGCCAGCAACACTTGTTGGAAGCGCGCGGGCTTGCGCAGCGCATCGCAGCGCTCCAGCAGCCGCACCAGCGCGGCGGCGTTCAAGGTGCCGCTGCGGTGCACGTTGCCGTGCTCGCGCGCCACCACATCGGCCAGTTCGCGGCACTCGGTGGGCACGCGCAGGCGCTCGCACACGCCCTTGAGCAGGCGCGCGCTGCGTTCTTCGTGGCCGATGTGGCGCGGCAGCACGTCCGCGGGTGTCGTGCCCTTGCCGAGGTCGTGGCACAGGCAGGCGAAGCGCACGGGCAGTGGCGCGTCCAGGCGCGCGCTCATGTCCAGCACCATCATCAGGTGCACGCCGGTGTCGACCTCGGGGTGGTAGTCGGCGCGTTGCGGTACGCCCCAGAGGCGGTCCACCTCGGGCAGCAGGCGTTGCAGCGCGCCGCATTCGCGCAGCACCGCCAGCATGCGGCTCGGTTGTTGCTCCATGAGGCCGCGCGCGAGTTCCTGCCACACGCGCTCGGCCACCAGGTGATCGACCTCTCCGCCACTCACCATCTGGCGCATCAGGTCCACGGTTTCGGGCGCCACCGAGAAGTCGGGAAAGCGCGCCGCGAAACGCGCGAGCCGCAGGATGCGCACCGGGTCTTCGGCAAAGGCGCTGGTGACGTGGCGCAGCACGCGGTTCTGCAGGTCGCGCAGGCCGTGGTGCGGGTCGATCAGCGGGGCGTTGGCCGGATGGTCCGCATGCTGGGCGTCCACCGCCATGGCGTTGATGGTGAGGTCGCGCCGCGCGAGATCGTCTTCGAGCGTCACGCCGCGATCGGCATGGAACGCAAAGCCGTGGTAGCCCGGCGCAGTCTTGCGTTCGGTGCGGGCGAGCGCATATTCCTCGCGCGTTTGCGGATGCAGAAAGACGGGGAAGTCGCGCCCCACGGGCAGAAAGCCCTCGGCCGCCATGGCCTCGGGCGTGGCGCCCACCACGACCCAGTCGCGGTCCGCGTGCGAGACGGTGGGCGCATCGGCGGAACGCGCCATCAGCGCGTCGCGCACCGCGCCGCCCACGAGATAAGTTTTCATGACAGGGAGTTTAGGCCGCGCAGGCGCGGCCCGCTCCTTACCTGCCCAGCCGGTATGGCTCGTCGAAGTCGACGAAATCCTGCTCGGCGAGCGCGTCTTCGATCCAGGCCTTCACACCCGGCAGCGCGGCCACGCGCGCCACATAGGCTTCAAGGTCGGCGGGAATGGGGAGTCCGTAGCTGCGGATGCGCATGCACACCGGGGCGAAGTACGCGTCGGCGATGGTGAAGTTGCCGAACAGCAGGCCTCCCGTGGGCTGGGCCGCGAGCAGTTCGCTCCACAGCCCGCACAGGCGCGCGACATCGGCGCGCACGTCGGCCTTGTCGCGCCAGATCAGGCGGCCCACGTCGGGGAGCGAGGCTTCGATGTTCATCGGGCAGTGGTTGCGCAGCGCGCCAAAGCCGCTGTGCATCTCGGCGCAGACGCTGCGCGCGCGGGCGCGGGCTTTCATGTCTTTCGGCCACAGCTGCTTCTCGGGAAAGCGCTCGGCCAGGTATTCGGCAATCGCCAACGTGTCCCAGATGGCAAAGCCGTCGTCCACCAGCACCGGCACCTTGCCGATGGGGCTGACGGCGCGCAGGTTTTTCTTGAAGACGGAGTTGACGTCGAACGAATCGAATCGAACCATGACCTCTTCAAACGGTATGCCGGCTTGCTTGAGCAATACCCACGGGCGCATGGACCAGGACGAGTAGTTCTTGTTGCCGATGTAGAGCTGCAATGCCATGGGACGGGACCTCCAGAAAATGGTCCCACATGGTAGGGCGTTGTGGTGCCCTGATTGATGCCCGTGCGCCGCGCGATTGATGCTGGCGCGCCGCGACGGGCGGGTGAGTGCTTTAAGCGTATTTCTCGAGAATGCGCGTCGAGCGCTCGACTTCGCGGAAGGTCTTGACCTCGGTGTCGGGCATCGACACGGCCTCCATCACCGAGCAGGCCATCATGCGGTAGAAGGCCTTGTCCATCGCCTTGCGCGCCGCAGCCATCTGCTGGGCCACGTCCTCACAACCCCGCCCCTTCTCCACCATGTCGATCAAGCCACGCACCTGGCCCTCGATGCGTTTGAGGCGGTTCACCACGTCGCGGTGTTGCACCGGGCGCAGTGGTGGGTTGTTCTCGTCGAACTGCTCGGGCAGCGGCTTTCGGTTTGCGGTCTTTTCGGCTGGGTTGGCGGTCATGGTGGGTCCCTGTCGGTTAAAGGTATTCATTCAAAAGGCGCGTCGAGTGTGCCAAAAAAATACCCCCGTATCGGGAACCCCCGCCATAAGAACGGTCTTGGGTTCAGCGGCCTGCGCTGTGCCGGTAGTCCAGCAATTGGCTGCGCCCCCCGCGCTGGCCCAGGTAGGTGGGCGCCACGCTGAGCACGCTGCTCGGGGTGACGGCCAGGGTCGCCAGACCGGGGTATTGCCCCGTGGCGACGTTGTCGACCGACATCGAGTCCAGGTTGTCCCGGCTCATCAGCGGTTGGCCGGGCGCGAGTTCGAAGGCCAGGGCCTGCAGCCGGGCCAGGAACGCGGGCAGCGGCCACACCGGGCGCTGCTGGCTGCCGTAGCGCCCGGCGATGCGCACGAGTTCGGCCAGCGTGAACACGTCCGGCCCCGCGCACTCGATGGTCTCGTTGACGTTGCTCACGCGCAGCGTGTGATCGCGCAGGCAGGTGGCCACGGCGCTGGCGATGTCTTCCACCCACACCGGCTGAAAACGCGCTTGGGCGCCGGCCAGGGGCACGATTGGAAACGTTTCCTGCAGGCGCGCGAACAGGTTGAGAAAGCGGTCGCCCGCGCCAAACACCACGCTGGGGCGCAGGATGGTGAGGTCCAGGCCCGAGCCGCGCATCACCTCTTCGCCGCGGGCTTTGCTGCGCTGGTAGCGCGAGGGGCCGTCCAGGCTCGCACCGAGTGCGCTGAAGTGCACCACGCGGCGCACGCCATCGGCCGCGCAGGCTTCGGCAATGGACAGCGGCAGTTCGACGTGCACGCGCTCGAAGTCGTCTTCGCTGCCGTGCAGGATCGCCACAAGGTTGACCACCGCGTCGTGGCCGGACAGCACGTCCAGCAGGTGCCCGGAGTCGTGCACATCGGTCTCGATCACGGTCACGCGGGGCAGGTGCTGCACCGGCGCGGCATTGATGGCGCGGCGCGTGGGCACGGTGATGTTCCAACCCTCGCGGTGCAGTTTTTCGCAGACATGGCGACCGATGAAACCGGTGCCGCCGAGGACCAGGACGCTTTTCATGGCAGTTCCACGTTGACGGGTTGTGCGGTGCCGCCGCGGGGGCCCACCACGCCCAGGCGCGCGCGCAGGGATTGGGGTTGGCCCGCGATCAGCGCGGCGTAGTTGGTGGTGTTGGCCAGCACGCGCTTGACGTAGTCGCGCGTTTCCTCGAACGGGATGTTCTCGGCCCAGATTTCACCGGCCAGCACGGGGCCGTTGCGCCATTGGCGTGGGCGGTTGGGCCCGGCGTTGTAGGCGGCGGCGGCCATGGGCAGCGAGCCTTCGAAATCGTCGAGCGCGAGCTTGAGGTACGCGGTGCCGATCAGGATGTTGGTGTCGCGTTCGTTGATCTGATTCGGCCGGAACGTGGTCAGGCCGATCTTGTTGGCGGTCCAGCGCGCGGTGGCGGGCATGACCTGCATCAGGCCGGATGCGCCCACGCCCGAGCGCGCGTCGGTGATGAACCGGCTTTCCTGGCGGATCAGGCCGTACACATAGGCCGGGTCCAGGCCGATCTCGGCGGCGCGGCTGGTCACCTGGGCGCGGTGCGGCGTCGGGAAACGCTGTGCATGGTCTTGCGCGACGGGTGTGCGCAGGCTGGTGTTGATGCAGCGGTCCCACAACTCGTTCTGGCAGGCGAGGTCGGCGGCGGCGAGCAGCTCGCGTTCGCCCATGCCGCCGGGCACATGCAGGCCGACGGTGTAGTTCCATTCGCGCACGCCTTCGCTGCGCAGGCCCAGGCGGATGGCGGCCAGCGCGCGGACCAGGCCGGGGTTGGCGCGCGCAGCGGCGGTTTCTTCCGCGGTGAGTGGTGCGGGCGCGGGCGGCGCCTCGATGCGCCGGCCGAGTTCTTCCAGCGCGAGCTGTTCATAGAAATCGCGGCTGGAGGCGATCGACTCGAACAGGGTGCGGGCTTCGGCGGTGGCGGCCGTGAGGTCGGGCAGCTTGAGCGCTTGCACCGCGCGCGCTTTCCAGTACACCCAGGTGGGTTCGCGCTGCTGGGTCTCGCTCATGGCGGCCACGGCGTCGCGCACGCTGCCCCAGGCGCCCGCGCGCATGGCGGCGCGCGCCTTCCACGCCAGGTGGTCGTCGTCCATGTAGCGGTCTTCGCCTTTGGCGAAGTAGCTCAGCGCCTCGGGCTGGAGTTTTTGTGCCGAGCGTTTGCCGATCACGCCCCAGGCCCAGCTGCGCTCTTCCTGCGTGAGCTGTGCTTTCCAGCGCGTGCGCTCCATTTCGAGCGCGGCCGCGGCCGGGTCGTTGGAGGCCGTGCGGATGATGGCCAGTGTCACCAGCTCCTTGGTGCGGGTGCGAATGGCGGTGATGCGTTCGTCCAGGTAGCGCGCGGGATCGCTGGCGATGCCGTCCACTTGCGGCGCGAGTTCCGGGTCGATCATGGCCAGGGCCTGCGCGGCCACGCGCGGGCGGTTGACGTCCATGGCCTGGCGCGCGCGCTGCCACACCACCTGGGACTTGAGGTGCCGGCCGTCAAGCAGCATCTTCGCGGCGCTGGCGCAGGCGTCGTCGGCATCGCGTTGCGCGAGCCAGTTGGCCTGCACCTGTGGCGCGGCCACGTCGCCGGCCATGCGCCCCGCGGCCACCTCGCGCATCAGCGCATAACAACGCACCTGGCGGTCGTCGTTCATGCGGAACTGCGGCAGTTCGGTCTCGAAGTTCTGCCAGTCGCGCGCTTTGCCCAGCAAGAGCAGCCAGTCGTTGCGCAGACGGTCTTCCCAGTAGGTCCCGGGCATGCGGGCGAGGGCCGCGCGAATCTCGGTGGGGCTGGCCGTCTCGAGCCGGGCCTTGGCTTCCCAGTACACCGCCAAGGGCTCCAGCACATGGCCGCGCGTGCGGGGCAACAGGGTGCTCAGTTGCGTGGTGTTGTTGCGCCGGAACGCGTCGCGCATCTCGAGCAGTGTGCTGTCATTGGCCGTGCTCTGTGCCAACAGCGAACCGGGCAACACCAGCACCGCCATAATGAGTCGCGCGCCCAGCGTGCGCATGCGCTGCATGGGTTGATCGATGCGCTGCGCGCGCCCCAGTTGTGTACCTACCATTTTCATGTGCCGATTATGGACAACAAAGACCGTTTGAGTTCCCCGAAATCCGGCCGTCACGCCGATGGCGAATTGACCAAGGCGCTCAAGATGGAGTGGCGCAAGGCGCTGATCGAAAAGCGCCAGGGGCTGGCCGATCGGGCCTGGCGCAACGACTTGCTGCAACGCGTGATGCGGGTGTGGCTGATCCATCGGCCCGACACGGTGGTCGGCGCGTATTGGCCCATCAAGGGCGAGTTCGATCCCTTGCCTGCGCTGTTCCGCTGGCAGGAAGCCGGGCTCGAGGAGGATGCCCAGGAGCAGCGGCTGCACCGCCGCATCGGGCTGCCGGTGGTGAACAAGGTCGACAAGACCCTGACGTTCTACACTTGGTACCCGGGCTGTCCGATGGAGGAGGATGCCTACAGCATTCCCAAACCCAAGGACACCGAGATCATCGAACCCACGCTGATCTTCGTGCCGTGCGTGGGTTACGGCCCGGGTGGTTTTCGCCTGGGCTACGGCGGCGGTTTTTACGACCGCACGCTGGCCAGCCTGAAACCGAAGCCCTTCACCGTGGGGCTGGGCTACGACTTCGGCTACCTGCCCGATATGACGCCCGAACCGCACGACGTGCCGCTGGACGCGATCTTGAGCGACACCGGCGTGATGTGGCCCGTGGCGGGCTGAGTCTTCTCAGGGATGTTCCCCGCTGGCGTGGGTCTCGGTGATCCGTTTTTCCCTGCGCACCAGGTAGAGCCCGCTGCCGATGATGATGACCGCGCCCAACCAAGTGGCCGGGCCGGGTAGCGTGTGCCAGATCAGCCAGTCCAGGCCCAGGCCCCAGGCCAGCGCGCTGTACTCGAAGGGCGCCACGGCGGAGGCCTGGCCATGGCGGAAGGCTTCGGTGATGGTGAGCTGGCCACAGAAGCCGGTGACGGCCAGCGCCAGCAACAGCGGCGCGTCGCCGGGCTGAATCGCCACCCATTGCGGCCAGGCCAGCAGGCCCGCGCCGATGGCCATGAACAGCATCAAGGACAACACCAGGCTTTCGCTGCTGTCGGTGCGGCTGGCCAGCCGCCCGGTGATCGCCGTGATCGCATAGCCCAGTGCCGCGCCCAACGTGGCCAGGCCACCCACGGTGGCGAAGCCGGCCTGCAAGTCGCTGCCGCTCGGGCGCAGGGCGATCAGCACGCCGACGAAGCCCAGGGCAATGGCCCACCAGTGGGTGGCCGGCACACGCTCCTTGAGCACCGGCACCGACAGCGCGGTGATCAGCAGCGGTGCAATGAAGAACAGCGTGTAGGCGGACGACAGCGGCAGCTCGCGCACGCCCATCGTGAACAGCGCGATCATGCCGATGCCCAGGAAACCGCGCAGCACATGCAGTGGCCAGCGGATCTTCGTCACCGTGCGCCATTTGCGGCGCCAGGTGATGTAGACCATGACCAGGGGCAGCGCGGTCATGCCGCGCAAGGCCGCGATCTGCAGTGCCGGGTAGCGCGCCGACAGGGCCTTGAGCACCGCGTCCATGAGGGCGAAGAAGCCCACGGCCATGAGCATGAAGACGATGCTGCGCAGGTTGCCGGAGGCGAGAGAACGGAACAGGCGCATCGGTCAGTCCATGTCGTCCACGGTGTCGGGGTCGGGCACTTCGCCGATCGCTTCGCGCGTGGCCGCGGCCTGCTCCAGCAACCAGTCGCAGAAGGCTTTCACTTCGGGGCGCTGCACACTGCGCGGCGCGACCAGCAGCCAGTACACCAGCGGTGAATCCAGCCGCGCGTGGGGCAGGGGCTCCACGAGCGCGCCGCTGGCCAGGCTCTCGGCCACCAGTGGCAGGCGCGCCAGGGCCACGCCCTGGCCGGTGAGGGCGGCTTGCACGATCTGGTTGGCGTAGTTGAAGTACATCCAGCGCTGCGGCGAAAGCTTGGCCTGCACGCTGCGCGCGCGCTTGCCCGTCGGCGCGGCCGCGGGTGCGCCGAAGGTGTCGAGCCAGCGCTGCCAGGTCAACCACTCCAGGTGGCGCGTGCGGTGCGCATCACCGGCCTCGATCAGCGCGCAATGCGAGAGGTCTTCGACACTGCGGATCGGATGGGCCTTGAGCAGCCAGGGGCTGGCCACCGGCGTGAGCTGTTCGCCAAACAAGCGGTGCGCGCTGGCGGGCATGCCCTGCGGCACGGCGTAGCGCAGCGCGAGGTCCACATCGGACGTGGCGAGGTCGACCGCGTTGTCGGTCGCGTCGATGCGGATGTCGATGTCCGGGTGGTCGCGCTGAAAGGCTTCGAGCCGGGGGATCAGCCACATCGATGCGAACGACGCCCAGGTGGTGATGGCCACGCTCTTGCGGCCCGCGCTCTGGCGAATCTGCCGCACCGCCGCATCCACGCGCTCCAGCGCCATGCTCGCCGCGCGCAGCAATTGCGAGCCCGCGCTGGTGAGCTCGACCGCGCGCGTGTGGCGCAGGAAAAGGGCCGTGCCCACTTCGTCTTCCAGCGCCTGGATCTGGCGGCTCACCGCGCTTTGGGTGAGCGAGAGTTCTTCCGCGGCGGCGCGGAAGTTGAGGTGCCGCGCCACGGCCTCGAAGGCGCGCAGGTGCCCGGCGGCGATGGGGCGGGTGCGGGGGTGGCTGCTGGTGAGCTGCATGGGGGATCCTGGCATTGATGCGGGAATCGAATCAATAGCTTACTGCGCTTTCATTGGACTTGAGAGGCGTGTGGCCCGAACATTCATTCCCAGGATGAGCCATCGTCCCCTCTCCAAGGAGCCTCTCATGACCACCCGTTCTACCGCCACCGCCGTTCTCTCCTCCGACCGCCTTGCCGTTGCTGCCGCGCAGCGCGGCTGGCGTCTGGATGCGCGCCGGGCGATGACCCTGCGCCCCCACGTGTCCAGCCGCCTGCAGATCACGCAGGGCCGAGCGTGGGTCACGCTGGGTCTGCCGCACGAGGGTGCGGGGAACGAGTCGGGCGACCACATGCTGGCGGCCGGCGAAAGCCTGGTCGTGCCCGCGGGCGTGCGTCTCGTCATGGAGCCCTGGCAGCCCGCGAGCGACGGCCCGGTGCGCTTCGACTGGTCCGCCGAATCTTCGGCCCACGGCGTGGAGCAGCCCGACCGCTTCGGTCGCGAAGTGGCGGCGCCATCGCGCGAACTCGCGGTGGCCTTGGGCCAGGCGGGTGGGGCCTTCGTGCGCCTGGTGCGCGGCGTGTTCGGCTACAGCGAATACCTGTTGGCCGGGCGCGGCCGGGAACTCGCGCCGTCGGACTGCCACCGGCGCTGAAGGGGCTGGCGGGCGTCAACCTGCCTTGGGTTTGCGTTTGGGTTTGCGCGCCGCGACCGCGGCCTCCAGCGCCAGGCGCGCCCAAGGCAGCATGAGCGCCGGTGACTCCAGCGCCTCGTCCGGAGGTGTGTGGTAGTTCAGCTTTCCGGACTTGCCCTTGAACTCGTACACAAAGGGCCGACCGCCCGCGGCCAGCCATTGCGGCTCGGTCTCGGCGTTGGTCTTGAGGAACAGCGTGTCCCACGCGATGATCGCGATGTTCATGCCATCGGTGGAGATGCCCCAGCCACCGAACATGCGCTTGGGCACGCAGGGCCCCACGCCAGAGAGCAGCTCGCAGGCGTGGAGGGCAAAAGGGTCGATGGGCTTGGCCATGGTGCGATGGTAGTCCGGCAGAATGCGCCGATGGCCCGTCCCAAATCCGTTTTTCACGATCTCAAGCGCGACGAAATCCTTAACGTGGCGGCGCAATGCTTCGCCGCGCAGAGCTTTCCCGCCGCGAGCATGAACGACATCGCCAGCGCCTGTGGCGCCAGCAAGGCGCGGCTGTACCACTACTACGAGAGCAAGGAAGCGATTCTGTTTGACCTGCTCGACCGCTACACCCAGCGCCTGCTGGCGCTCATCGGCGAAGCCGAAGCGCGCGCCCAGCGCAAGAACCTGAATGAGCGCGATGCGTTGAACGAGCTGGTGCGCGCGTTCCTGAGCGAGTACGAAACCTCGGCCACGCGCCATGTGGCGCTGGTGTCGGACACCAAGTTTCTCGGCGAGGTGCAGCGCACGCTCATCGTCAACCGCCAGCGCGACGTGGTGGCCGCGTTCACCCGTTTCATGAAGCGTGCCTACCCCGAACGCGTGACGGCGGCCAACCAGACCGCCTTGACCATGATGCTGTTCGGCATGATCAACTGGACCTTCACCTGGCTGCGCCCAGGCGGCGCGATGAGCTACAGCGCCTTCGCCGACGAGGTGGTGAACATGCTGGAACGTGGCTTGTCGGGCGGGGCATAGTGGTTTACTTATGCGTAATTGATTTCGTTTAGGTAAAATTCCGGCTTCCCCACACGGAGACCTCCCATGAGCAAAGCCTTTGCCTCCCAGGCCGACCTGGACGACAAGAAAACCACCTTCGAACAGCTCAGCCCGCACTGCTGGGCCTACACCGCCGAAGGCGACCCGAACTCGGGCGTGATCATTGGCGACAAGTTCATCATGGTGAGCGACGCCACCGCCACGCCCGCCATGGCGCGCGATCTCATCCAGCAGATCCGCACCGTCTCCGACAAGCCCATCAAATACGTGCTGCTGACCCACTACCACGCGGTGCGCGTGCTGGGCGCCAGCGCCTACGTGGCCGAAGGCGCGACCGAAGTCATCGCCAGCCGGGGCACTTACGAACTCATCGTCGAACGGGGTGCGCAGGACATGCAAAGCGAGATGGAGCGCTTCCCGCGCCTGTTCCGTGGCGCCGACAGCGTGCCCGGCCTGACCTGGCCCACGCTGGTGATCGGCGATGGCAAGCCCGGTCGCCAAGGGTCGCTCACGGTCGACCTGGGTGGCGTGAAGGTCGAGATCTGGCACCCGGGCCAGGGCCACACACGTGGCGACACCATTGCCTGGGTCGAAGAAGAAAAGGTGCTGTTCAGCGGCGACCTCGTGGAGTACGAAGCCGGCGTGTACACCGGCGACGCGCAACTGGAAGAGTGGCCCGCCACGCTCGAGGCGCTGCGCGCCTTGAAGGCCGAGGCCATCGTGCCCGGCCGTGGCGAAGCGATGAAGGGGCGCGCCGATGTGGACAAGGCGCTGGACTACACCCAGCGCTGGGTGACCACGCTGTTCCAGGCCGGCAAGGAAGCCGCCGCCGCCGGCATGGACCTCAAGACCGCCATGGCCCACACCCGCAAGAGCATGGACCCGGTGTTCGGCCACGTGTTCATCTACGAACACTGCCTGCCGTTCGATGTGAGCCGCGCCTACGACGAAGCCAAGGGCATCAAGAACCCGCGCATCTGGACCGCCGAGCGGGACCAGGAGATGTGGGCGGCCTTGCAGAGCTGAGCGTCGCACGGCACCCACGGACCAGCCGCCTTCGGGCGGCTTTTTTTTCACGCCCGCGCTACGATCGCGCGCAACATGTCCACCGCCACCTTGCACCACACCGCCACCGACTGGGGCATCGTCGCGGTCTTCGCGATCGTCTACCTCGGCATGTTTCTCGGCGGGTTGCCGCGCCTGAAGCTGGACCGTTCGGGCGTGGCCTTGCTCGGCGCGATTGCCGTCATCGGCCTGAGCAGGCTACCGGTGGAAGATGCGGCGCGCTCGGTCGACCTGCCCACCATCGTGCTGCTGTTTGCCTTCATGGTGGTTTCCGCGCAGATGCGGCTCGGTGGCTTCTATGGCGCGGTGACGCGCCGCGTGGGCGCCATGCCGCTGTCGCGCAACAGTTTGCTGGCCGCGCTGATCGTGGTCGCGGGTGCGCTCTCGGCCGTGTTCTCCAACGACATCGTCTGTCTGGCCATGACGCCGGTGGTGGCGCGGCTGTGCCTGCAGCGCGGCATCAACCCCGTGCCGTTTCTCATCGGCCTGGCTTGCGCGGCCAACATCGGCTCGGCCGCCACGCTGATTGGCAACCCGCAGAACATGCTGATCGGCTCGGTGCTGCAGTTGCCCTTTGGGGGTTATGTGCGGCAGGCGTTGCCGCCGGTGGTGATCGGTCTGGTGGTGTTGTGGTTGTGGCTGGCATTTGGGCCAGGGGCGAAGGCGGGTGCGGGGAGCCCTCAATCCAGTTCTCTCCCGCGAGCAGGAGAGGATGCCATGCAGGGAGAGATCGCCG
Organism: Hydrogenophaga sp. 2FB; assembly: GCF_005503365.1. GTDB lineage: Bacteria > Pseudomonadota > Gammaproteobacteria > Burkholderiales > Burkholderiaceae_C > Hydrogenophaga. The sequence continues at coordinate 48,529 of NZ_SCML01000010.1, read as the reverse complement.
CGGAAGATCCGCCGTTCGATGGGTGGCAAACCACCAAGGGCCTGGTGGTGGCCGGGGCGTTGTTGCTGATCTTCCTCTTCACCGACTGGCCGCGCGACGTGGCGGCGCTGGTGGGCGCGGGCCTGTTGCTGTTGAGCCGGCGCCTGCATTCCTCGCACGTGCTGGGCCTGGTCGACTGGCCGCTGTTGTTGCTCTTCATGGGGCTGTTCGTGGTGAACCACGCGTTCGAAACCACGGGCCTCGCCGCGCAGGCCGTGGCCTGGCTCGGCACCCAGGGTGTGCACCTGGCCGACCCCGGGCCGCTGCTGGTCGCGGGTGCGGTGCTCTCCAACCTGGTGTCCAACGTGCCCGCCGTGATGCTGCTGTTGCCACACCTGGGCGGCAGTGGCGAACAAGCCGGTGCGATGCTCGCGCTGGTGACCACGTTTGCCGGCAACCTGTTGCTGGTGGGTTCGATCGCCAACCTGATCGTGGCCGACCTCGCGCGCCAGCAGGGCATCGCCATCGACTGGAAGCGCCACGCGGTGACCGGCATTCCGGTGACACTGCTGTCACTGGCCGTGGTGTGGGCGTGGATGCGCTTCTTCACATGACCGGACCCTCGCACCACCGCCATGCCGAACCTGCCCGCCCTTCGCCATTTCGACGCAGCGCAGACCGCCGCGCTGCTCGGCTTCCCCGCCCTGGTCGACGCCATCGCGGACGCGGCGCTCGCGCACGAGGACGGTCGCATCCATTGCCCCGACCGCCAGGTGCTGCCCCTGGGCGACGGGGGGGTGCTGCTGAGCATGCCCGCCACCGCAGAAGACATCGGCATTCACAAGCTTGTGACCGTGCTGCCCGGCAATGCCGCGCAGGGCCTGCCCACCATCCACGGCGTGGTCACGGTCTGCGACGCCGCCACCGGCCAGCCGCTGTGCCTGCTCGACGGCCCGGTGGTCACGGGCCGGCGCACCGCGGCCGTGAGCCTGCTCGCGATCCAGCGCCTGCTGCCGCAGCCGCCCACCGACGTGTTGCTGATCGGCACCGGCACGCAGGCGGTGTTCCATGTCGCTGCCTTGCACGCGCTGTACCCGGCGTGCCGCATGTGGGTGCAGGGGCGCGATCCGTCGCGGGTACAGCGCTTCTGTGCCGCGCAGGCTGAGGTGCACGCACACATCCAGCCCTGTGCGCGACCCGAAGACGCCCAGGCCTGCCAGGTGGTGATCACACTGACCACCGCGGTCGCGCCCGTGTTCGACGATGTGCCGCGCCAAGGGCGCCTGGTGATTGGCGTGGGCGCGTTCAAACCCGAGATGGCCGAGATCGGGGCGCGCACGCTCGCGGGCAGCGCGATCGTGGCCGACGATGTCAATGGCGCGCGACACGAGGCCGGTGACCTCATCCGCGCGGGTGTGGACTGGCGCCGCGCGGTCTCGCTGGGCCACGTGCTGCGCCACGCGCCGGACCTCGCGCAACCCCAGGTGTTCAAGAGCGTGGGCAGCGCGGCATGGGATCTGGCTGCCGCGCGCGTGGCGGTCTCGGCGCTGTAGTCCCTTCCTCCGGGCCGACGGCGAGCGCTTGGATATACCGGCGGTCGCGTGGAAGAATGCCGTTGTCCTCAAGGAGCGGTGATGCGGGCAGCAAGCGTTTCTGAAGCATGGTGGCGTGGTCTGGCGCGGCCTTTGGCGCTGTTGCTGTTCCTGCTGTTGGTGTGTCCGGGTGCCGGCGCCCAGCCGGGCCTGGTCACCATCGGCGCACAGACGCGGTACGACATCTCCCGGGATCTGCTGCATTTCGAGGATCCCTCGACGGCGATGACCTTCGACGACGTCAGCGCCCCTGCGCAGGCGTCCCGCTTCAAGCCTTTCCATCAAACCGGCAGCGCCTACAACTTCGGGTTTACGACGTCGGCGATGTGGTTTCGCATCACATTGCGAGCCGATGCGCAGGTTGCGCCGCTGTGGTACTGGGCGGTCGCCATGCCGCTGCTGGACTACGTAGACCTCTACGTGTCAGAGCCCGGCGGTGGCTTCAGCCACCAACGCATCGGCGACGAACTGCCGATGTCCGCGCGCGCGATCCGCCACAAAGACATGGTGATGCCCGTGCAACTTCAGTCTGGTGGCGAAACCACGGTGTACATGCGCGTTCTGACGGGCGGGGGCATGGCCTTGCCGGTGACGCTCTGGGAGCCACAGGCTTTTCATGCAAACGATCACGTCGAATACGGTCTTCTGAGCGCCTTCTTCGGCTTGGCGGTGGGGATCTTTGTCTACAACCTGCTGCTCTACTTTTCCATCCGAGATCCTGCCTACCTGTACTACGTGGCCTTCGTGGCTTGCATGGCGGCGTCCCAGGCGTTTTTCACGGGCTTTGCCGCAGAGTTCGTCTGGCGCGACAACTCCCAATGGAACACCGACGGCATGCGCTATACCTGGGCGGTGACCGTGCTGGTGTTCATCCCCTTCGTGCGCAGTTTCCTCTCGACGCGGCAGTACATGCCCAGGTTGGACGTTGTGCTGCTCGTGCTGGCGGGCCTCTGGCTGCTTCACTTTCCGTTTCTTTCGGTGCTGCCGTTTGGCGTCATGGCCCGGGTCCAGCATTCCATGGTCCTCATCTCCATGGGTGTGTTCGTGACGGCTGGCGTCATTGCCTTCCGGCAGAAGCGTCCCGGATCTCGCTATTTCCTTCTGGCGTGGGGCGTCCTGATCGTGGCGGCTTTCGTGTTCTCGCTGCGCAACATAGGCGTGCTGCCGATTCATTTCCTGACCGAACACGCCATGATGTTCGGCTCGGCATTGGAAATGGTGCTGCTGTCAATCGCGCTGGCCGACCGCATCAAGGTGACCCGACAGGAGCAGCGCCGGGCCGAAACCCTGAACCGCGTGCGGCAAGCGCAGAAGGCCGCGGCCGACCAGGCACACGCCGAGAAGTCGCGCTTCCTGGCGGCCATCAGCCACGACCTGCGCCAGCCGATGTACGCGCTGGGCTTGCTGGTCGATGGCCTGCGCGGCGTGAACCTGCCCGAGATCTTCTCCAACGCGCTCAACGACATGAAGGGCTCGCTGACCTCGATCAACGCGCTGCTGGACTCGCTTCTGCTGATGGGCCGGCTCGAAATTGGTCGGCTGGAGCCGCGCCTGGAGACTTTTTATGTGGACCAGGTGCTCGATCGCGTGAGCAACACCTTCGAAGCGCGGGCGCAGGAAAAGGGGCTGAAGTTCAGCGTGACGCCGACCCTGTGCCAGTTGCACAGCGACCCGGTGCTGCTGGAGCGCATGCTGAGCAACCTGGTGAGCAACGCGCTGCGCTACACGCGCGAGGGCGGGGTGCTGGTATCGGCCAGAAAGCGCAGCGACCACCTGCTGCTGCAGGTGTGGGACACCGGCCGCGGCATCCCGCTGGACCAGCAGGAGGCCATCTTCGGCGAGTTCGTGCGCTTGCGTGGCGAGGACAGCGACGGGGGTGTGGGCATCGGGCTGACCATCGTGCGCAGCTGCGCCCAGTTGCTGGGCTGCACGGTGAGCGTGCGTTCCACGCCGGGCAAGGGCTCGTGCTTCTCGGTGCGGGTGCCGCTGCGCGCACCGGATGCGTCGCCGCCATCCGCCCCAGGGCCGCTGATGCCGATCCCGTCGAGTGCGCCGCAGGAGGGCCATGCGCAAGGTCTTCGCGTGGCGGTGGTGGACGACGACGCGGTGGTGCTGCGTGCCCTGACCGCGTCACTGACCTCGCGCGATTGCGACGTGACCGCCGCGGCTTCGTGGACGCAGCTCAAGGACAAGCTGGCCACGGGCGAGCCGCCCGACATCGTGATCTGCGATTACCACGTGGGCCGGGACGCCGGCACGGAGATCGTCGCGCGCTTGCGGACGCTCGTGGGACGGCCCATCCCGGCCATCATCGTGACGGGCAACACGTCGCAGGAGACCGCCAACCAGGTCCATGTGGCCGGACTGACGCTGCTGCACAAGCCGGTGACGCCGCAAATGCTGTTTGCTCTGGCGGTGCAGCTGGCCGCGCAAGGCAGCGAAGCATAGCGGGCGTGGTTCAGCGTTGCGCGCTCAGCGTGCGCACATCGTTCTCATACGTCTTGAGAACGCGCACGGCATTGGCGCGCTGTTCGGCCGACGTGCTGTTGTGCAGCGTGGCGAACTGCGCGCAGCCCGTGCGCACCAGCTCCTCGTTGTACGCGTCGTAGCCCTGCGCAGGCGATTGGCGGATGCGCGCGAGGTGCTCGCGCACGAGTTGCTCGGCCCTCGCGGGTGTGGCTTGCGCATCGCGCACCGTTTGCAGCAGGTCGGCCTGGCGACGCAGCCGTTCGGTGTGCGTGCGCTGCGGGTCGAACGGCGACTGTTGCAGCAGGCCGCGCAGCAGGTCGCGCTGCTCCTGGCTGAGCGCGCCGTAGAACGATTCGCTGCGGTCGATTGCCTTGTCCACCCGTTTGTTGAGGCGTTGCTCGGGGCTGCCGCGCAGAAAGTCTTTCTCGAAATCCGCGTTGCTCCTGGCCTGTCGCTGTTTCAGGTGGTCCAGTTGCTCCGGGCTCAGCTGCAAGGCCAGGCGCGCAAAGGGCTCCACGGTTTCGGCGGCCGCTCGGTCGAGCCGCTGGCGGATGTCCTCGAACTGCGTGCAGGCCTGCGCGGCCGAGACGTTGTCCACCGCCATGGCCTGCCACTGGCGCAGCAGGTTGGCGTACACCGGCAGCTCCTGCCGGCGGTGCCACTGAAAGAACGCGTCGACATCCGCGCGTGCTTTCATCCCCTGCGTTTCGCTCAGGTTCACGTGCCGGTCGATCCACCAGTAGCTCAGGGTGGGTGCCTGGTTGTAGGCGAAGCGCGTGGCGGTGCAGGCCGTGAGGAGGGCGGTGGCGAGCGTCACCAAGGCGCCCAGCCCGAGCACACGGCCGGCGATAATCCGCCGCTGGTGATGGCCGGCAAGAACGCCGCGCAACCCGTCGATGCAAGAGGTGTTCATGTCGTTCCCTGTGGATGTAGTGGTGATGGCGGCCGGCAAAGGCACGCGCATGAAGAGTCTTCGGCCCAAAGTGTTGCACCGTTTGGGCGGTCGTGCACTCGCCCAGCATGTGATCGACACGGCCGCGCGCCTGTCGGCGCGCTCGGTGGTGGTGATCACCGGCCATGGCGCCGAGCAGGTCGAATCCGGTCTGGTGGTGCCCGTGGCGCCCGATGACGTGGCCGCGCCGAAGCTGCGCTTCGTGCGCCAGGAGCCGCAACTGGGTACCGGCCACGCGGTGCAGCAGGCGGTGCCGGTGTTGGCCGACGATGGCATCGTGCTGATCCTGAACGGCGATGTGCCCTTGATCGGACAGGCGACGCTGGAAACGCTGCTGCATGCCTGCGACGGGCAGCATCTCGCGCTGCTGAGCGTGGACACAGGCGACGATGCCACCGGGTACGGCCGGATCGTGCGCTCCGTGGACGCGGACCGGTCGGTCCACGCCATCGTGGAGCACAAGGATGCCAACGAAGCCCAGCGGCGCATCACCGAGTGGTACAGCGGCGTCATGGCAGCGCCGGCCTCCCTGCTCAAGCCCCTGCTCAAAGGCTTGACCAACGACAACAGCCAGCGTGAGTACTACCTCACCGACGTGGTCAAGCATGCCGTGGCGCAAGGCCTGGTGGTGCGGGCCGTGACGACGCGCGATGCGGTCGAGGTCGCCGGCGTGAACAGCCCGGTGCAACTGGCCGAACTCGAGCGCGCCTATCAGGGCCGTCTGGCGCAGAGCCTCATGGAACAAGGCGTGCGCCTGACCGACCCGGCGCGGCTGGACGTGCGTGGCGAACTGCTCTGCGGTCAAGACGTGGAGATCGACGTGAACTGCGTGTTCGAAGGCCGCGTGAAGCTGGGTGACGGCGTGCGCATCGGCGCGAACTGCGTCATCGCCAACGCCGCCATCGATGCCGGCGCGGTGATCCATCCTTTCACCCACATCGACGGCGAGAAGCTGGGTGTGTCGGTCGGGCGTGGCGCGCTGATCGGGCCGTTCGCGCGCTTGCGCCCTGGCGCGCAGCTGGGCGAAGAGGTGCACATCGGCAACTTCGTCGAAGTGAAGAACAGCACCCTGGCCGCGGGCGCCAAGGCCAACCATTTGGCCTACCTGGGCGACGCCACGGTGGGCGAGCGCGTGAACTACGGCGCGGGCAGCATCACCGCGAACTACGACGGCGCGAACAAACACCGCACGGTGATCGAGGCCGATGTGCATGTGGGGAGCAACTGCGTGCTGGTGGCGCCGATCACCATTGGCGCCGGCGGCACGGTGGGCGCGGGCTCCACCATCACGAAGAACACGGCGCCGGGCTCACTCTCGGTCGCGCGGGGCAAGCAAGTGGGGCTGGAGAATTGGCAGCGCCCGGTCAAGAAGAAAAGTTGATACGAGCGCGGAGCGCGGCAGGCGGGGCTCCCTTACCCCCCGCGCACGTCCATTGAACTGCCGTCGAAGCGGCTGTCTCTGTGAGCGCGGCTGTTGTCGAAATGGCTGTGGCCGTTGGTGCGACCGCGGCCGCTGCTGACGCCACGGCGGCGCTGGCCAAAATCATCGAGGTCCATCAGTCCGCTCATGCCCAAGACTTCGGAGTCGCGGTAGCCGTTGTTGTGGCTGCTGTGTTGAGAGTCAAAACCTGAGAACTGGCTCTCCAGCTGCTGCAATGCGCTTTCGCGCAATTCTTCCTTGCTCTTGGGTTTGGGCAGTTCGGCCAGGTTGAGTTGGGCCCGGAAGTCGGCCGGGGACGGCATGCGATGGATGCCATTTTTCAGGAAGACGAAACGAACGCCCGCCGTTTTCAGGATCCGGTTCTTCATGACCACCTTGTTCGCTTTGGCCTCGGCGTCGCTCAGGTGGTATTGCTCGATGTCGAACGCGAAGCTGGGTCGGCCATCCGCGCCGCAAACCACGAAATCCACGCGGTACTCCTTGAGCCGCTCCGCGGCGCGCTGGCGGTTCGCGGCACGTCTGACCGTCAGAATGTGCTTGAGCTGCATGTTGGGCAGCACCACCTGACCGGGAAAGGTGTCCTGCAGGTAGTCCAGCATGTGGGCCTGCTCGGACGTGAGAATGCGTTCCGGCGCGTACCGGTCGTCCCGGCCAGACGAAGCGCGGGAGCGCTGACGCCTGACCGCCCACCATGCCAGCAGCGCCAGCGCCACAAGGGCGACAGCGGCGGCGAGCGTGATCGTCAAAAAATCCATCAAAACCTCCTTGCGCCCAACCGATGAGGTTGTCAGGCGCGGCATTTTAGGAGCGTGTTACACACGGTCCAGGGCGTCAACCGTTCGTAGCCGACGCAAGGGCAGGTTTTGTGCTTTTTGCATCAAAAAGTCCTTTGCGTCGAAATCCAAGGTATTCAACTGGTTGTATGTCGGTGCAAGGGCAGACGGGGGTCGAACTTCGCCCGCTTGAGGCTGAAGAAGGCCTTGATGTTGCGCACATTGGCATCGCTCGTGAACAGCCTTCGGGCCAGCTCCAGGTAGGCCGGCATGTCACTGCAGTGCACCACCAGCATGAAGTCCGGCCCTGGGCTCACGCGGTAACACTGCTGCACCTCGGGCGCTGGCACCACGCGGGCTTCGAAGGCGTCGAGATGTTCCGCGCCCTGGCGCTCCAGCGTGACTTCGACCAGCGCCGTGAGGCCATGACCCAGCACAGGCGCGAGCTTGTCCGTGCTCAACAGGGCCACCTCTCGCTCGATCAGCCCCAGCTGGCGCAGGCGTTTGATGCGGCGCAAGCTGGTAGGAGGCGAGAGGTGGGCCAGCTCGGCCAGGGCCTGGTTGCTGCGCGAGGCGTCGGCTTGCAGCAAGTCGAGCAGCCGCAGATCGGCTTCATCGATGGCGATTGGTTCCATGAGTGTGGCTTTTGTGGAATATTTGGCGGTGAACTGTCTTTTGGGAAATTATCAGTCAATTTTTTCAAATTATTGATGGTTAATTTCTTTTGAGCCTGTTTAGCATCGTGCCCATTGCATATCAGGAGCGCAACATGTGTGGAATCGTGGCGGGTGTTTCGGGGCGCGACATCGTGCCGGTGCTGGTCCAGGGGCTGCAACGGCTGGAATACCGCGGCTATGACTCCTGTGGTGTGGCCGTGCATTCCGGCGGTTTGCAGCGCGCACGCAGCACGGCGCGCGTGGCCGAACTGGCGCAGCAGGTGCAGCAGGAAGCCATTGCCAGCGGCACCGGTATTGCCCACACCCGCTGGGCCACCCATGGCGCGCCGGTGGTGCACAACGCCCATCCGCATTTCAGCCATGGCCCCGGTGCCGCGACGGGCGCGGCCGGACGGGTGGCGCTGGTGCACAACGGCATCATCGAGAACCACGACGAACTGCGTGCCGAGCTGCAAGGCAAGGGCTATGTGTTCGAGAGCCAGACCGACACCGAGGTCATTGCACACCTGATCGACTCACTCTACGAGGGTGACGTGTTCACGGCATTGCAGGCGGCGGTGGCGCGGTTGCACGGCGCTTATGCGCTGGCCGTGTTCCACAAGGATGAACCCCACCGCGTGGTCGGTGCGCGCGCCGGCTCACCGCTGGTGCTGGGTGTGGGCGAAGGTGGCGCGGAGCAGTTCCTCGCCAGCGATGCCATGGCCTTGGCCGGCGTCACCGACCAGATCGTTTACCTGGAAGAGGGCGACCTGGTGGACCTGCAACTCGGGCGCTACTGGGTGCTCGATGCCAAAGGGCGGGCGCTCGATGCCGTGCAACGCCCGGTCAAGACCGTGCAGGCCCACAGCGGCGCGGCCGAACTGGGTCCCTACCGCCATTACATGCAGAAGGAAATCTTCGAACAGCCGCGAGCCATTGGCGACACGCTCGAAGGGGTCGCCAGCGTCACGCCCGAGCTGTTCGGCGACGGTGCGTACAGCGTGTTCAAGGACATCGACAGCGTGCTCATCCTGGCCTGTGGCACCAGCTACTACAGCGGCTGCACGGCGAAGTACTGGCTCGAATCCATCGCGCGCATCCCGACGCAGGTGGAAGTGGCCAGCGAATACCGCTACCGCACCAGCGTGCCCAACCCGCGCACCCTGGTGGTGACCATCACGCAAAGCGGCGAGACCGCCGACACGCTGGCCGCGCTCCGCCACGCGCAGGGCCTGGGCATGAAGCACACGCTGACCGTGTGCAACGTGGCCACGTCGGCGATGGTGCGCGAGTGCGAGTTCGCGTACATCACGCGAGCGGGTGTCGAGATCGGCGTGGCCTCCACCAAGGCCTTCACCACGCAGCTCGCGGGCCTGTTCCTGCTCACGCTGGCGCTGGCGCAGGTGCGTGGGCACTTGAGCGAAGAGGCGGAAGCCGAACACCTCAAGGCCATGCGCCACTTGCCCGTGGCGCTGCAAGCCGTGCTGGCGCTCGAACCGCAGGTGATCAGCTGGGCCGAGGACTTCGCGCGCATGGACAACGCGCTGTTCCTGGGCCGCGGCCTGCACTACCCGATCGCGCTCGAAGGCGCGTTGAAACTCAAGGAAATCAGCTACATCCACGCCGAGGCCTACCCGGCCGGCGAACTCAAGCATGGGCCGCTGGCACTGGTGACCGCCGCCATGCCGGTGGTGACGGTGGCGCCCAACGACACGCTGCTGGAAAAGCTCAAGAGCAACATGCAGGAAGTGCGCGCGCGCGGCGGTGTGCTGTATGTGCTGGCCGATGCGGACACGCGCATCACCAACAGCGAGGGCATCCACGTGATTCGCATGCCCGAGCACTATGGTGCGCTGAGCCCTTTGCTGCACGTGGTGCCGCTGCAGATGCTGGCGTACCACACGGCGTTGGCGAAGGGGACGGATGTGGACAAGCCTCGCAATCTGGCGAAGAGTGTGACGGTGGAATGATCCGCCGTCAGAGGCTTGACTAGACGGAATAAAGTTCGTCGGGTCGGAATAAAGTCCGTCGGAGCGGCAGCTGACAGGAAGGGCTGATGTGCAGCGGTGGACGTCCAGCGTGTTGTCGTCAACGAGTGCCGCTGGACGTAAAGCGGACCCTCGAGAAGGCCGGTATTGGCGACGATGCGGCGAAGCCTCTCGAAACCCGCTGCGCTCACCCACTCCTACTCGATAACCACGTAGAACGGATCGCTCTGACCTAGTAGAAAGTCATCGGATCTTCGGATCAGGAAGGCTTCCACCATATGAACGCCGCGGTACGACAACTGCTCCCACCGTACCGATGGCTCATCCGAGCAGTAGTAATCGCCACGGAGCGCGTTTGCACGTCGCGCGACTTCATCCGTGTTGGTCACGCGCCATTCGATCTTGTAAGTCGCTGGGAAAGGAAGCCCGAGATTGTTGCTGGCGTTAAAGCGGACCCAGCATCCGGACTGCGTGGGCGCAAGCGAGGCAAGCGAGTGGACCTTCTGCCCATAGCGGGATGTCCACAGTTGCGCACCAACATTCACGGTCAGCCGCGAACCGGCAGCTGATCGCCATCGTGGACGGCGCATGTGCGGCAGGCGATCGAATCCGCTGGGCAGCGCCGAGCGGCCGATCTTCTTCACCAATGCCACCAGATCGGCCACGCCAGCTGACATCGGGCTTCCCCGGACAACGGACAGCGCAGCTTCACTGACCTTGCCAGCCTTCTCGACGGCCTCCTGAACGGCAAAATCCTCACCGAAGACACGCTGCCACTTTCCGATGCTTTCCTCTCTGTCTGGCTCATCGTAGGCGTCATCGATCCAGCCACGGTACAGATTGATCTTCGCTCGGAAGTTCGAATATTTGGTGTCGTCCCAGGCGGTGCTTTGGATCTCCTCGAACAATACAGGATTGCGCACCGTGGGCTTGCTTGGGTTGGCCTGCAACCAGTCATCGAGCCGACCAATCAGCGTCTTGAGAGTCGTGGGAACATCCACGAAACCCGCAGCCCCTTTGTCAGAGGCGTACACATGCTTGCCAAGTAGGGTCGTCAGGAGGAACGAGGGGCTGGTGAAGTTCGTCTTGATATCTCTGAGGTACTTCAGCAGCCGGGTGGCCTTGCGGAAGTTGTTGTTGCCGCAGATGCTGTTGCGCTCGATCAGCCAGTCCGTGTAGTCGAGCGGGTTGGACTTCTCGAAGAGATTGGTATCACGATTGCAAACCTCCCAGACACCGGTGTGAAGACGCTCCTTCACACAAGGCGCCACGTCAATCTTGCGCTCGCCGGCGTACTCAATGGTGATGCAATGCGAGTGGCGTCTGATCTTGTCCTTGTACAGACCGAGCTTGCCCATCTCCGCATAAAGCTCGTTGATGTAGTCCTTCGGTTCCCAGCCCGCGACCGGCTTCACGTAAACCAGCAGATCCGCATCGAATGGATCTCCAGGCAGGGGCCTGATGATGGTCTTGTGAGCCCAGGAGCCTTGTGCGGCGAAGCCGACGATGGAAGGCTTCCAGTCCAGCCCTCGCACCGCCGTTTTGATGGCTTCGATACTGCTTTCGAGCTGATCGAAGCGCGTGCTGTTGAGGTTGACGGTGTCGTTCAGGAAGGCGTTGAAGTCTTGGACCAGTTTCATTCTTCTACCCGTCTTTAGTGCACGTTGCCGGACGCGCGCAGTTCTCGCACCCAGTGGTCCGCGCCAGCGTTCATCCGCTCTTCCATCTGTCTGCGCAACAGGCTGTAGACCCAGTCGAAGATCAATGGACTGGAGGCGCGGTGGTTGAAGATGGCATCTTGCAGCTCGCGCGACCGCATGCTGATCTCCTGTTCCGCCGCGCCACTGCGGGAGCGGTCCCAGAGCTTCTTTACTTCGTCGTTCAGACGGTCCAGCAACTCAATGGTCGCCGCCTGTCGATTGCATTCTCTGAGCGCCCAGATCATCACCGGCGTCATCGGGGCCAGCGTCGATAGCACGAAGGTCGTCATGGTGTGGTCGATTGCAAGCGACGCGAATCCAGCCACGGCGATGAGCACCACGCAGCCGGTCAAGAGAACGCGCCTGTAGCGCTTGCGTAAAGCGCTGTCGTACCAGAGATTGGTGCGCTGGCACACCAGCCTTGCCAAATGGAGCGGCAGTTCCTTGACAGCGAGCGGGTACCAATTGATCAACCGTTGCTCGTCTTTGTCGCTGAGCTTCTTGCATGCGTCGGCAAAGACATCTTCGGGGTCGATCCGGCTGCCAACCAAAAAGGCGTTCCAGTCCATTTCCAATACCGTGCAGTCGAAATCCTCCTGCAGCTTGGCCGCGTTCTTGAGCTGCGCACGGTGCCAGCGATCAAGAAGCAGAACCTCCAGGAAGCTGAACATCAGGGCGGCGAATGCGATGAACGGCTTCGACGGGAGGAGCAGCGCTGACACCATCAGACCGACGATCGGGAAAACGAGCGAGATCACGAGGCCCGCAGCCTGGACATTCTTGGCCCGCCGGTAAATTAGTGTCCTGGCACGCAGCAAGTTGAGCATTCGCGGCTCCACCTGCCTTTTAACGATTTCATTCATGTTGCCCTCTGATCCTCGCATCATTGCTCTTCTCCTGCGGCCTCGGTCATCGATGTCTCAAGCCCAACGCTTCCTGCGTTGCTGCGGATGCTCGCCGCCGCCGACCCACACTCCTGTGGTCAACCAGTCCTCGAAATGCCACAGCCACTCTGCGGTCCAGGCGATGTAAGTGTCGAGCAACTTCATCTGTGGCAGCCACTCGCGCTGCTTGGGCCACCATAGACACAGCTTGGTGCCGGGGCCGTCGTTGGGGTAGATGTGCGGCAGCGCGGCTTCGTCAACCAGGGTGGTCAGGTCAGGACTCAAGACGAACATTTCCGGTGGGCGCGAATCGGGTGTCAGGCGCAGCTCGCACTCGTAGACGCGACCGAACTCGCTCGGCGCCAGACGGAATCTATAGCGCAAGGCGCGGCCCGACAGAAACATCAGCCTGGCGCCATCGAGAGGCAGGGCCCGCAGTTCCATGGCTCGCTGGGCCAAGGTCGGTACGGGCGGGGCCGGGTACGGTGTCATCAGCGGCCGAAATATGTATGGGGCCGTGCTGCGACGCTGACCGGAGCGGCTGCCGCCGACGAGATCAGCGTCACACGGCCCGCGACACGGCTGCTTTGCCGACGCTGGCTCTGGTCCTGCTGGATGGCACCCGCGCAACGTGGTCCGAATGCGTCCTCCAGCGCCGTGATCAGCACATCCATTCCCTCATGATTCTCGATCGCTTGGAGGATGCGCTTCAGATCCTCGATGAGGCGACGATGCCACGAGAAAAACGCCTCCTGCCGCGCAGACGAATTCATGCTGGCCGCCAGGTTGTCTCGCGGGGCGGACGGGTTAGGCAAGACCCATTCTTCGGAACCATCGGACCGGGGAATCCGCCCGAAATGCAGCGGCATCCGCTCCACGATATCGAGCAGCAATTCCAGGGGACTCTCGTGCGGCTGAGGTGCCTCCACCGCATACGCCATTGCGGCCAACGTCGTGAGGAATACAGAGGGGGGCGCCATGTCCGGGCTGCCTTGCGCAATGCCGAAAGCCATATTGCGATGCAGCTTCAGCAGTTGCACCAGTCGGCACAGCAGCCGGTCGAATACCTCTTGCGCGTCGGGTAACGGCGCTACATCCGCGCGCGTCACCGAATCCATCCCCTCCGAAAAGCTCAGTGCCGCTGTGAAATTTGGAGAGATCGCGGCCGCGAGATCGAAATGTTTCGCGTACCCGCGTGGATTCGTGGAATCGAAGAGCCGCAGTTCCCGATCAGGGATCAGGCCGTGCGTGTCGCCGAACGGCGCGGCCAGCAGTGGGGAATCAATAACCGGCGCGATGTCGGCGCACATACCTTCAGCGTACTCCAGTGTCGCGCAACGCTCCCAGCGACGCAGCCGAAGCCCGTGTGCATCTGCGTAGCGGGACAAGGCGCGATGCAAACGGTCGAGCAGCAGGGCCGGCCCTTGCTCGCCCTCGTATTGGCCACGTGCGCCCGACGCCAGGCGCGCGATCAAATCGATGTCGAAGCCCTCCCGAGTCCCATCCCGGGGCCGCACGATCGTGCCCAACTGCCGAGAACCATGGGCGTGGATCTGAATCAGGTCGCCTCGGAATTCCGGGCATGCCGAAAGGAACTCGCCGGTGCTGTTGTATGAGCGCTCCAGCGCCATCAACTGGGTGGAAGTGGGCTCGTGGGCCCGGGCGATGACATCCACCAAGTGGAAAAAGCGCGCCGACGAGCGCATGGAGATGCGAGGGCGCTGAGGGAGAGTCACAGGTTCGCGGATCACAGGGGCTCCTTGAAATTCTTGTCGATGACTGCCGGTTTCACCTGGACTCACCCAAGCTCAGCGTTTGTGCTTGGTGGGGTCCACCAGCTTGTAGCCTTGGCCTGGCCGCGGCGTCGGCGGCAGCGGCTTGCCCTTCACGCCGGTTACTTCATTGCCGGTGCCCGGGTTCTGGTACTGGCCGGATTTCGGTGCCGGCGTACCGGGCTTCAACGTCTTGCTCATGGTCGTCCCCTTTCAGGATCGGTTGGTTGATTGCGATATTCCGGTTCTTGACCTCTTCCCCCTGGCCGCGTTACCAACTCGGGGTTGCGCAAAAAGTTCGGAACTATCACAATAAAAATTGTGGACTTCAGAACTCCTGAAGTCAAGTATTTTTTTTATTGGAAATCCGAACAAGCATGCCAACACTGGGTGAGAAGGTCCGCGCACTGCGGAAGAAAGCAGGATTGACGTTGGAACAGTTCGCCGAACAGATCGGTGCGTCAAAGTCGTCCGTATGGGAATTGGAAAACAAGGAAAAGGCCCGCCCGTCCGCAGATCGGATCAATGAGGTGGCGAAGGTCCTAGGCGTGACGCCCGAATTCCTGATGAATGACGACGTCGCCGAGCCCTCGATCGACGTGGCCGACGAAGCCTTCTTCCGCAAGTACCAGTCTCTGGACAACGGAGTAAAGCAGCAGTTGCAGGAGATCCTCAGCGTCCTCGATAAGAAGGCGGGCCCTTGATCGAGGCGCTTTCTCCAGTACGCGAAGCAATCAAGATGGCGCAGCTATGGCGCGCCGTCCATGGCCTCACGTTTCCACTCAACGCGGGAGCGCTGGCGCAGGAATGGTCCAGAAACGTGGTGCCCGAGGCCCCCATTGGCGAGTTGCATGCCCAAGAGCTGAAAGGTTTCGAAGGGGGGTTGTTCTGGCTGAAGGAGAGAAAGGTCTGGGCGCTGCTGTACCACCCGCACCCCGATCTGCCAGGGCGATCCAACTTCACTGTTGCGCACGAGTTCGGGCACTACGTCCTGCACCGCAAATTGCAGGATGCGTTTCAATGCTCTCAGAGCGCGACACTGGGCATCACTGGTGCCAGGATCGAGCGCGAGGCAGACCAGTTCGCGTCGTACCTGCTTATGCCTATCGACGACTACACCCAGCAGGTGCGTGGGCGTCGGATCACCCTGGATCTGCTGGGCGAGTGCGCAAACCGTTACGGCGTCTCTCTCACGGCAGCGATTCTCAAGTGGTTGGAGTTCACTGATCAGGCCGCCGTTGCAGTCATGGGACGGGAAGGAATGCTGCACTGGTGGAAGGCCAGTAGCAGTGCGAAGAAATACACGTTTGGAACGCTGCAGGAGGGTATGGAACTACCTTCGGGCTCGATCGCTGTGAGCCCGGACCAAGCGCTTTCAACTGCGGACTATCGATCGGGCGTGGAGCACCCTGAAGGCGTCTGGCCCATCAGGTTGCCTGTGCGCGAGATGGTCGTGCTCTCTGACCGGTATGACATGTCTATTTCGCTGTTGATACTCGAAGCACCTGGAGTGGAGCATCCAGATGCACCAGACGAAGACATGACGACCAACTTGCCTTCGTTCTGATTCTCGACGCCAGCAGATCGGGCAAGAACACGGGCTGTATGCGCCAATCTCGTGTTGGCGCATTCTGCAGGTCGATGAAACTGAAGCGCTGCAAACAGTCGATCTGCCAAGCATCGCTTTAGGTCACAGCCGAAATCCAGTGGGAGCACGTGTCATGAAGTTTAAGAATCGCAATCTCCGAGCGCTGGCCGAATGCGTTATCGGCGATGCGAACTACTTCTCGTACAGATCAAGCTCGCGAATCACTCAGTTCTTCGAGGAGTGCGATCTCGACTTTGAACATGACGGTTCGACACGCTGGGCTTGGACATCGGATCGGCTAGCTGAGCTTCTGGAGGATGCGCAACCAGCTCCCAACACGCTGCCCGAGCGGTTCATGAACGTGCTTCGGGTCTTGATGCAAAAGGCTGATGCGGAGGACGATGATCCAGGTCGGGTCAAGTCAATTGGGCTGCTCAACCAGCCGCTGAGTCGAGAAGGATTTGAGGCCTTCTATGGCGACGACAATCAGTTGTACGTTCGGCACATCGGGACGAAGACCATCTCGTCCCTTACGACGAACCCCCATCGGCCGTTTACATCAAACGAGATCAAACGCCGAGAGCAACTCAGTATGTATCTGGATTCCTGCTTGGAGGACGATCTCATCAACCAGGTGCTGCTGCCGCTATTCCGGCAACTCGGCTATCACCGCATCACGTCGGCGGGCCACAAGGACAAAGCACTGGAGTATGGCAAGGACGTGTGGATGCGGTTCGTCCTACCGACTCAGCATGTCCTGTACTTCGGGCTGCAGGCGAAAAAGGGCAAGCTGGACTCGTCGGGGGTGACACACGGATCGAACGCAAACGTAGCCGAGATCTATAACCAAGTGTTGATGATGCTGGGCCATGAAATTTTCGACGCCGAGACCAGCAAGAAGGTGCTCGTCGACCACGCATTGATTGTGGCCGGTGGCGAGATCACCAAGGCGGCAAGGAACTGGCTGGGTGGGAAGCTCGATGCGTCGAAGCGGAGCCAGATCCTGTTCATGGACCGGGAGGACATCCTTAATCTCTACGTGGTGAGCACCTTGCCGCTGCCCGCCGGCGCGGTGCCCAAGGCGCTGAACCCGTTCGACGACGACACCCCGTTCTAGGGTACCCTCGGTGCGGCAATGTTGAAGCTATCCCGTTAGGGAGGGAACATGGCGACGATCGAACAAGAATGCGCGACTCGGAACATCGACAGACTGTTCCACTTCACCCCTGTCGAGCACCTCGACAGCATACTGAAGCATGGGCTTCTCACACCCAGGACGTGCGCAGTGCGCTCCGTTGCCTACAAAGCTAACGACGCAGCCCGCTACGACGGACAGGATGCGATCTGCCTGTCCATCGAATGGCCAAACTGGAGCCTGTTCTGGAGCTTTCGCCAACGCGATACGTCCAAGCACTGGGCGCTCCTGCAGCTCAAGCATTCGTTGCTTTGGGAGAAGCGCGTTTGCTTCAACTCGACAAACGCGGCCGACAACAGCATGAGTAGTCTTACCTTCCTGGCACGACAAGGCGTCGGCAAGTTTGTAGAACTCTTCGACGACTACGGGTTGAAGAAGCGGGTTGACCTGAACATCCCGGCCCACCAGACGACGAACCCCCAGGCCGAAGTTCTCTGCATCGATAATATCGAACCGACGTACGTCACCGATGTTCATCTGCTCGATGTTGATCTCTACAGAAGATACAAAGAGACCTATCCTGGAAAACACGTCACACATGGTTCCCAATACTTCAAGTATCGCGACGACTGGAACCACTGGAAGTAATGGCTGAACGTCCCGTCTTCGCTCCCGGCCTGACAGGTCCGACACTCGTTCGGACCTGGGACATCTCCTTCTCGTGGTCCGCCGGCATGTCGGTCAAACAGGCCCAGAAGAGCATCGACTCGTTACACGAGGCCGCGAAGCAGCGGATGAAGGTCGACAAGGTCCTGGAGATCTCATCCAAGTCGAAGGACCCGAAGGGTGTCAGGTTGAGTGCGTTCAACTTGATGATCAAGACGAGGAAGTACAGCCAGACGTTCAGCGTCGAGTGCGCCTACCAGTCGGCAAAGGTTTTTGAGCGCGGTGGGCCCTACAAGGATCTGCGCGAAAAGACCTCACGCGAGGCGAAGCTTGACCCTCGCCTAAAGACGAGCGGCGATCTGGTGAAGTTTCAGTTGTTCGATGCGGAGTGGGGGCTTGAGCCAAAGACGGCCTTCTACGACTGGCTATACATCAATGCGCTGCACAACGAGCCTGAACTAGCCGAGTACGTCCTTCAGCACCGCGCCTTCTCTGACATCGCGTTCAACCCGGAGAGGTCACTCAACTGTCAGGCGTATTCCGCCGCCCTCTACGTTGCACTGCATGAACGCGATCTCCTGTCGCCAGAGGTTCTGCGTCGGAAGGAGAGCTACCTTGAGGCGCTGAACGGGCTCCGCAGCGCTCAGGTGACCGAAGCCGTCAACAATCTGGACGACCCGTACGTGTCAGCACGCGACGCTCAGCCCGACTTCTTCGCCCGTACGCCGCCTCCGGTCGAGGTGTTCGCGCCGGAGGCTGAGGCGCCCCCGCCGGCCGAGCGAAAACAAGCGACCATCAACCGGGCAGCGCTGCCCGCGACGTTCCCAACTCAAGGCCACCCTCCTGAGTTCTGGGAGCAGCTCGGTCGCACGATCGCCGCGTTCGGTTTTCTGGAAGAGACCCTCGGCAAGGCTATCTTTGCGTTCACGGCGACGACCGAGTACAGCGAAGACGACATCGACGGTGTCCTTGCCAAGTGGAATGATCAACTTCAGCATGCCTTGACGGATACGCTCATTCCGCTGGTCGATGTGTACGCGAATGTCGTTCGGCAGCACCAGGACTCGGACTTTGCGAACTTGGACGAGCTGGTGGAAGACATCAAGAAGGTCGCCACGATTCGCAACGCGCTCTGTCATGGGTCATGGCGGCAGCCAGACTCCGATGGCAGATCGCAACTCTACTTTTTCAACAAGAAGGTCGAGAGGTTCGATTCGCAAGTCGATGTCGACTGGCTACGCAAGTTGCAGGCAAATCTCGTCGACCTCATCAGCGCCGTCATTAACTCTGTCACGGTGATGGGTTGGCAGTTCCCAGGCGGCGCGGGTCCTGGTGAAAAAATATTGATGACCAGGGCGTGAGCAAGTGCGCTCTAGGACGCGGCGAAGATGTCTGTCGCGACGAATTCACAGATGATCTAGTACCCCTGTTCATCCTGCGCACAAAGCGATAGTAAAGGGAAGGTGCAGGTGGACATCGACATAAGCGACCAGATCCTGGCTGGCTATGCGGATCTCCCGGACAGGGATATGAAACGCGTCCCTTCGACAGCTCCGCCCGAATTGCACCCGCAGGCGGCTGAAATGTTCGTATGGATGACGGCGCACGCTGTTGGACACATTGACAAAGGCGGCGCCGCCTACGTCGACTTCACCGTCCCTGTCACCGGATTGGCGCTCACCAGTTGCCTGGTGGCTTGCGAGCTGTCGGGCTACACGCCAGACTTCTCGAGGCCGCGTCGGCCCGATCCGTGGGTTCGTTCCGAATTCAACCGACAACTGATGGCCGAACTGAATCGTGAGCAGCATGCACGTTTGCAGGAGGGGATCTGGCGCTGCTGGTATAACCCGCAGGCCGATGTCACTCATCAGCGATTGACTCGGCGTCGACGTCTATCGGCGCTCACGCTGCTCGACGCCCGGGCGAAGACGGCATTGCTTCAGTTCGTCACGAGCGGGCCCCGTGACGGCCTTTCGCCCGATGAGCTCTACCACGCGATGGCGGCCAGTCCGGAGCTGCTTTACTTCTTGACGCACACCGATCCCGCCGGATGGTCCCAGTTTGAAGCGGCCATGGGGGCGACCGACTTCGAACTTGCTGCCTTGGCGGGTTTTGTGGTGTTCTTGAACTTTGCCGAAGGAGTCGTGAAACATTCGTTTTGGTACGACGATGCACTCCTCACGACGCTCTGGAAAATCCACGTCGAGGCATTCCCGCAGTACGCAGCCATTCCCGAAGCCAAGTTGCTTGTCGCTTTGCACGCATTTAGCATGACTCCGACCGAGGCGTCGACATCGCTAATGCATCCGCCGTTCTACCGCCTCCACGGCAAGCTGCTGAGGAATCCTTGTTTCCTACTGGCGCACGACCCGATTGCAAGCCTTCTGACGATCGCGATACGGCGACACGTGAGCGCTTGGAGCAACACCCTCGGCTCGACACTCGCCCGCGCGTCTGACACGCTTGCATCGATGCTGGTGCCCGTGAAAAGGCTAGAGGTTGCCGTGCGTCGCAATTTCCCCGGCGGGGACGTCGATCTTGCGCTGTACGACACCGTGTCTCACGAGCTGCTGATCTGCGAGGTTAAGACCGTCTACGACAAGCATCGTGCCGACAGTCTGATGTCTCGCTTCGAAGAGGCGAAGGTAAACGTAGATCGTGCGTGTTTGCAACTGACGTTAACCGAAAACGCTATCGCGTCTGGGCAATTGACAATGCGCGACCTGTTCGGCAAGCGGCTGTCTTCGCCCGCTAGAGTTCACAAGGCATTGCTGACGTGGATCGATCCAGTCGATCTCACGATGGGAACATCGCGCGAGGCGATCATCTCGCTGAACTTCGCGATGTTTCTGTGCCTGATTCATGCTTCGCAGGGCGACATCTCTCTCATGACGAAGACCGTCCATGAACTTCGGAATCTGTGGCCAGTTGCTCGCAGGAGAGCTCTCGACTTGGGCCAGCCGGAATTGAAGGCGGATGTCGAGGTACAGATGAATCTTCTGGACGCACGCGACAGCCTCGCGCAGCTACCCTTGTGTGAGCTCACGCGCAAGGTCGTCGCTGAACTGGGTTCCGTTTCAGACGACAGTACGTTGCAGGAATCGGGAGAAGCCATTGTTTCGTACCTAGCCGACACGAGGGCAATTTTGGACCAGCTCTAGATTATGCGGAGCCATACCGACCTGAGAGATCGGGAACGACGGTTTTTTTGGCCCCAAGACAGCGTTGCGCGACAGTGCCGATGTTCTGCTTTAGCGCGACCGGATAATTGCTCGGATGCCTTGGGGGCACGTCCGTTTCGGGTCTATCCCGCAAACTCGAGAGAAGTGGTCGTCAACGTGTCGTGGACCCAGCGAGCAGGAGTCGTGCGGCCGCAGCACGTCGTGAAGCCACCTTCGGGCCTACGCCGGTCGCCTAGCCCAACGACTGTTGGTGACAGTCAGCGTGAGTATGCCAACCTAGCGGCCACTGACAGCAATCGCTGGAGGCTGTGTGAAAACGCGCGAGCACAGGTGTTTTCAGAAGTGCCGAAACCATTCCCGAGGCATCGATCGTCGATCCTGACGCGATCTGAGAGGTGGACTTTCAGCGCTGCTTCTAGCGACAGGCGTTTTCACACAGCCGCGCTGCCAAGCGGGTGCTGAGATCTGTAGAGCAGCACAGCCGTAAGTTTCGCGTCTCAAGTTCCGTGAGCCTGTCTGCCAGACAACCCCTCAAGCCTATCGCGAAGTTGCTCGACTGCCCTTGATCGCCGATGCTGTGCATTTGTCAGCCTCTGCGTTGCGTGGTTCCCACGACTCGCTACGTTGCATGCTTGACCTGAATCCTCCAGCCACTGCCGATCATTTCGATACAGCCAAGCGTAAGTTGCAGGCGCCACTCTTCGTGCTGCTTTAGCAGTTAAGCCATCTTCACCTTGGCGCAGCCCAAGCCAGTCTGACCGCGCCGCAGCACGTCGGAGGTCAAAGCGGGAATGGTGCCACTGTTCTTGCAGACCTGGGGTGGTTCGGAGGACACGGGTGATCGTCTCGATCGACAACCCCAGCCCTGTGGCCAACTGGCATTTTTCGTGACCCAGTTGGAGACGTGTGACGATTGCTTCGCGTCTCTCGGGGGTGAGCTTTTGGGGGCGGTGAGGGGCCTCAGTTCCTTGCGCACTCGCCCACGCTGTGAACGTGCTGTATGTGACGCCGGCTTGTTGTGCTGCGCGGGACATACTGATTACTCCGGCGCATGCCTCAGAAAGAACCGTTGCCTGCCAAGCATTGGGGCCATGTGTGATGGTGGTGGGAGTGGTGACTGGAGCAGATTGCACCTCTTCGGTCGGTGCTGATTCGTCGTACGAAACCTTTAGTGCCTGAAGGTCTTTGAACCATACCGAACACCAGAGTAGCCAGCGCAGTGGGTGCGTCACCGAACGTCCTGAAAGTGCCCGCAGCAACTGCCCCTTGAGAAGCTCCTTGTCTGCCAGGTGCTGCATCTCGGGTAGCGTCAACTGCCGTTTAGAAAGCAGATCAAGCGAGGGTTCGATGTCCCGCCAGCGAATCCGTCCAGACGGGCTGGCCAAGTTCAGATCGATCAGCCTACGCCGTAGAGCGAGGCCGAGCCTCACAGGATCATTGAGCGTGCCGCGTTCGAACTGAACCAGCTCTGCGCCCATCGCGGCCAGCTTGATCAGCCACCGTGTCGACTCCAGGTCGTTGACGTTTAGTGAAATTGCTGTCGAATTTGATTCCGCGGTAGGACTCGGCAGTACCCAAGCGAACCGCGCTCGTTGATCCAACTTGCATGGAGAAATTCTCAAGTGCACTTGGTGACTGGTGCAGATCCAAGTTCCTGGCAGCTGGTGATCCCTGTGCCAATAGGCCCAGCCATGTCGCTCCTGATCAACGGCTATGCAGCGTGGACAAGACTTCAGCGGGTGGGCTGCCCCGAGCCCGCTGGTGAGCAGTCCCAGCTGGTATTTCAGGCTGCCGATGCTTGGCCCTCGCATGGCCTCGTGGGCGAGGGCTGCAAGCCTCGGCGAGCGGAATGGCAGATAAAACGGGAGCAAGGTGCGTTGTTGAATGATCGAGACGGCATCTCCTATTGCGCCACCGCTTCGGGTGACCAAAGCGTCCAGTCTGGCGGGGAGATCGTGTGCGGTGCCGATCCTCCGGTCTCCGAAGAGCTGCATACAGGTTGCTGCGTCGCGTCCATTGGCAGATATCCGGTGGTACCTGCTGCACCAGCTGAAAAGGGTTTCGTCCCGAAACGGACGTAGGCGCAAAGTGAACCCTGGGATTTCAGTCTGGTTGTTCATGGGACGCACCTTCTGCGGGGCCTTGAGGGACTGGCCGGCGTGCTTTCGGTGAGGTGCTCCGGAGGAGCTGATCTCCTCGCAGCAATGCCTCAGCGGTGACAGGAACGATTCGGGCCCTTTTTGCCTTCGGCGTTGGGGCGGGGACAGAGTCTTCAGCAGCTACGGCTGAATCCCGGAGCTGTTTGAGCGTCGCTCGGGCCGCGACGCTCAGCGTGCTTTGAATAAGCGCCTCGGGAGTCGATACGGCTTGGGGTGATGCTTGAGTCGCTGCAGTTCGTGGAGGAGGAGCAGGGCGTCTCCATGCGGGAGGATTCAGATCCTCGAATGGACACACCAAGTCGGGACGGCTTTCCTCCATCGTGCGGGATACCGCCAGCGACGCCAAGGCCTCCACATTTCGCCGGTAGATGCTGAAGCTACGGCCGCGGTAGGCCCGTCGCACGTCCTGCATCGTGACTTCGAAACGACCTTGGTCGCGGACGTCTCGGTACGCTCCGGCAAGCAATTCCCGAAGCAACCGATACAGGCCACCGGTGTAGCGATGGAGCTCCTCTCCATCCAGGGACGAATCGAGTAAGAATATTGAGGGCGAGACCGTCATCAACTCGTCGATGACATCACGCCACACAGGGTCGTCGGCCGTCGGTGGATTCAGAACCATATGGCGTGCGAGCAGTCGATCTGTCTCCTCATGCGCGCGCTTTTTCAGCTTGTTCACCAGCGAGTAGTTGGCGATGTACACCATCGGCACACCCAAATTGGCAAACGTCATGATGAGTTGTGACGTTTGTGTGCTGGCAGTGCTGCTCTGGGTGAAAAACTGCATCTCGTCGACCGCCAGCATGCAGGTCGCAGTAGCCCCAAACCAATCGCGAAGGTGTGTCTTGAGAAACGGCAGGGAGTACACCGAATTGCTGGATGCAATGACTGGGTTGGAAAGTGATTTGAGGATGCTGGCGACACTGGGTTTCCCGCTGATCGTGGCCACTGTCACGGGATGTATGGACAGCACCTGACCTGCCGCCGCGTACCTGGTGCCGTTCGCGGGCTGGAGCACTCGCTGCAGTGCCTTGATCAGCGATGACTTGCTGACTCCGGCGAGTCCGCTCAGGCAGATCAGCGACTCAGACGGACCTTCATCAGCCAGTGTGGCGCCTCGCAACCGGTTATACGCATTGAGAGTGGGGAACTGGTCTCGAGCGAACGCCTTGGCAATCTGCAAGAGGCGCCTTAACAAATCCAGATGGTCCCTGCCTGGCACGAACACCTCCTTCCAGGCGTCCTCAAGTGCTTTGCCAGCTTGTTCAGATGGCATCGATGAAAGACCAGTGATTTCCCGGCAGGGCGCGTACGCCAAGGTGCGAATCGACTCATCAGTCTCAAGCCCCTCGAACCACGACAGCCAGTCACCGGTCGGGTCTGCGTCCATCATTTGCGTCCGTCAGTGAACTGCATGTGGGGCACGGTCGCCTGCCGATCCGCAATCGATACCTTCTTTCCGCGCTTCGAGCGCCCAGGCTTGTTGGTCGACTGGTCGAATTTCTCACCCGTGACGCTCTGGAGTCGCATTTCGAAGTCGGCATGGACGGCCTGTCGGTGTTGCTGGTGTTCCCGTTTGCCATCCCGCCGAATCTGCTGGATTTGCTCCAACTCGACGACCGACATGTAAAGCTGGCCATTGCCATCGCGGATCGAAAGTTGAGCGTCCACTTCGATCAACTGGTGGCCGAGATCTACCCAGATGTGCCTCACGCACACATCCAGTGCGTAGCCCTTAAGTTTGAACCGGCCGGTGTCGTGCGCAGCTTGGAGCACACCCGAATCGGTCAGTGCTGTTGAGGCGAACCGGGCGTCTCGAAAGTACACTGCATCATCCTGTACCGTTACTTCGATCTGCGTGAGGTAGGCCCTGACGGCCTCTTCAAACCTCATGTTCACCGCGTGGCTGCGGCCCAGGCTGTCGAGGTGGTTCCAAATCGCCACAGGAGTGGGCTGCACACCGGCGATCAATGAGCGGTGATTCAACCGATTTGTGACATCGGTTGCGTTGTTGTCGCGGACGGCGCGAAGGATCTCTTGCTGCGCAAGCTGGGGAATCGACTTTTGGGTTTCCTTGTAGGTGGGGCTTCCCTCTTTCTTGACGGCCTTTGGGTGCAGTGTCTCCACCGTGGCCTTGGACTGCCCAGAATAGCTGGGAGCGCCTTCCTTGATGATGAATTGGAAAGCCTCCTCCTTCCCGTCCGCCTTGGAAGTGCTGCCAGGCCCGCGGTCGTTGATCACGTGAGGAGAAATCCCTCGACTGGGCCAGTCTTGCGGCGACAATTCCAAGCCAAAGAGCTGTGCGAACTTGACCTTGTCGATCGCGGCACAGAACATCGCCATGCGGTAGGCCGATGCTCTCTCGGCGCCTACCGAGAAGCCCACGCCTGCGATGATTCCGGAAGCCGTGCATCGGATCCGCACGGTCAGCAGGGGCGGCAGATGACTGCCGGGCAGGTAGCCCTTGCATACCTCTTTACATTGATAGCCATCCTGTTCCGTCCGCTCCATCAGGCTGCTGACCGATTCGGTGAATCGCCCCAACGAATGGGTCAAGTGGTTCCTTACACGGGCCTGGCCATACTTGTGAGTCTGCCTCTCCTTAAGCGGGAATGCTTGGCCGATTCGATAATTGAACTGGTCTTGGCTCGGGAACGGAAGTCCTGCTGGATGGATGAACTTCATATTTCCCGACGGACCCTTTTGGGGCACGCAACCAAAAATTTGTACAACTGTGCGACGGTAGATGGTGTTGAGATGCACACCCGATCGACTGAATTTCCGGTAGCCTTCAATGATTCGATCCTGCATCTCCTGGCTGGTACATCCATGGCCATGCTGGGCACCTTGCTGTACTGATGGACGGCCCAGTTTTCCCCGGTAGTTTTTCCTGTCCCAGCGGCCGATGCTTTGAAATGAATAGTGCAACGCCCAAGTTGTGCAGCCAAAGCAAAGGTAGGCATAAAAAGCTGTTCGAAATCGACCTTCGTGCTGGACGGGTTGGCAGGCCCTGGCATGGGCATTGATCAGCTTGTCGGGGAGCAGAGCCGAAAGCACCTGGTCAAGGTTGTGAACCAGCGGCTCCAAGTGCGTCATCAGCCGGCTGGTTCTCGCCTCATGGCTGACCTTGCGATCCGGGTGCCTCAGGTCGCACGCTCTGAGATCGTCGATTTTCAGCGTGCCAAACCACGGAGGCAACTCGCGCTGCTCTTCGCACAGCAAGATATCGCCGCCACCGAGCCCAAGTTCAAACTGGAAGCTGCTGAGAAACGACAGAACGGCCGAATAGTCCTCGATCGATGTGCCCAAGCTGTCAAGACGGGGTCCATCTTGTGTAGGGTCGTGCGACTTGTCAGACTTGCGTCCTCGTTTGCCTGAGGCCTTTTTCTTGTTTGGCTCCTTGCGACAGAACGACACGAGAATGGCGCGCTGCTTTTTCGGGTCGTTTCGAAGCAGGTGGTAAACGATGCCCTTGCAAAGAACATCAAAGCCATTCGGCGCGTGCAGCTGAGATCCCATTTGCATGGTGTGCTCCTCACGCTGCGGGACGCTGGAACAAGGGAGCCAGCACTTGCCATGGGTCACGCCTGCGGGGGTGCAGCGGTATGTCGATCAGCACTGGACCATCCATCAGGTCTGCTTGCACATCCCCCACCAGCAGCGCAGTGGCAAACGCCGACCGGACTTCTTCCATCGGCAGGTTGTGCCTGTGAACAATCGACAAAACAATCTCGAATGGCGGCTGACCTGTGGTGGTGCTTGCCTGGAGCTGCTCGCACAGCTGCCAGTATGCGGACGGTTGAAGTTCCGCATGGCGGTGCTGCATCAGAAGCAAGCTGAGCAGATTGCTGACGAACGTGCGAGGCATGCTGCTCTGGGTCACTCTCACGGTGGAAATGCCTGCGTCGGCGTAGTACCGCTCTTCGATGGCGTGGCGTGATCGCTCGGCTCGCTCGTCAGCCACTGGATCCTTGGGTGGCCCAGATCGCGACATTCGTCGTATGAAGCCATCGTCGGTTGCTTTGACCGTCCAGTTGACGCAATAAGGTCCCAGCTCATCCCGGAGAAACAGCAGAAAGTCGCCAATAAATGGGATCGGAACCGGTAGCCGTTCCAGGCCATCGTCCGAATCGATCCACGCCCATGAATGACGATCGAGCATGTCCAGCCGTTTGCAAACCTGTACCGTCCCGCAAAATGGTGGCAGTTCCATACCCACAGCACTGGAGTGTCCCGCCAGGGGATGGCTCCTGGGGCTAGGGTGAAGGATTCGCTGCTCCTGCAGCTCGAATAGCTTCGGGTGCAGGAGAGCAAGCAGAAGAGCGCTCTGTTCCGGGGTGGACAGCGCATGGCAATACCGCTCCAGTCGGCGGGACCACACCTGCGAGAACCTGCTTTCGGACGGAGCCTCTTCCCGGACTGCACGAATCGCGGGTTCGTAGTGCGGACCCCAGCGCGGGGGGTCCTGCCGGCGTGCAATCTCCTTCAGCCGACCGAGGCTGAATGGCATGGTCTTGCCCATGGGCATTCCTTTCCGACTGACGGGGGTCAGCCATTAACGTGAACAGGAAAGGAAAACCCTTGACTCAGGCGCAGGCCCGAGCGTAAATTACAGGTGTGCGACACCCGAGGGTTTTCCTTCGGACTAAAACGCCATCGGCTGGTACCCGGTGGCGTTTTGCTTTTTGTGAATCCGCTGCGGTGTATGTGCCTCCTAGGTTGATGGGTTGGCCTGATCGCGGACTTTGCTAAGCCAGCGCGCGACCTCGATCGTCAAAGCGAAGTGGCCTCGACGATTTGGCAGTTTGAAGACCGTGAATGGAACCGTGTTCCTGACCAACGCTTGCTGAAAGGCGGAGGCTGATGGGTATCCCAACTCTCTGGCCAGTGCCCGAGAGCCAAGCACTGCTCCATGCCGCTCGATCAGCTGCGAGGTCAGGTCATCCAGGAATTCCGCTTGTGTGTTCTCGTCCTGCTCCGTGGTGTTCATGTCGTGCCCTGTCGTGAGAGAGCCCATGTTATGAACACATACGCGCGCTGAATATCCGGGACGATTTCGGAGGAAGTTTTCGGAAGGGCCGCTGCAAGTGCTTGATTCGGAAGACCCTTTTTCGGGAAAAGCTACTTTCCCCGCACACCCCCTTGCATACCACTCGTCGGCACAGCAGTTGAGTCCAAATGCCCTGCGGACGATTTACTGGTTCAACGAGTTGAGAGCTCGAACGCGTACCTCAACGATCGCCGAGCTCCAGCGCCGCATAGAGCCTGTGCCGCTAGGCAGGCGGAAGGAGGTCCAGCGACGATGGGGGTACTACAAAAGCGGACGGCATAAACCCTGCTCACGCGTGGTCGATCTGGCAGAGGGGGCAGCACCGGGGTCCAGCCGGGCTTTCAATTCAGACTTTTGGGAGTGCTTACGCCCAGACCGCAATGCCCGTGTGCTGGCCTTCAAATTGATCGGGCAGACCAATGACGACGGCAACAGATTGCTCAGGTGGATGCTCAGCCCTACAGAGCCACGCTACAGGAACACATCCCTCCTAGTCCGGAAGTTTCACAGTGTGACCCTGCTGGGATCACTTGAAGCACTTGCGGTGCTGGTGCTTTGCGCTCGTCTTGCCAGCAGGAGAGGAATCCACCACCTCGTCCAGCGTTTTTACTTGCGGATCTACGACTTCCTCATCGTGCACGTACATCATTTTCAAGAGCGGGGTATCGCTCTGGCGTTGGCGCAGCATTTTGATTCGGTACTCTTTGAATCCTTCACACCGATCCCACACGAGATTTGTCGTGGTGCCACCGGTTACCCTGAGACAGCCGAGAGGCTGGATCGTGCCTTCCACAAACACATCGACGAGAACAGGCTGAGCCTGACGCCGAGTGAACTGGTGCTCTGCAAGCTGAATTACTTTCAGGAGCCGTACTGGACGTGACCACGAGCCTTACGCTTGGACATGCATCGGAGTTGCCTCCGCCGGCGGTGGGATGCACTTAAATTTGGCATGTTTCTTGAGAAGTTTTTCTCGAAGTGCTGCCTCCAGCACAAGCAGACTCACGCCGTGTCGTTGGCCGGCTTCCACTAGACCCGAGCCACGCGCAAAGTCCTTGAGGGCCAGTTGGGTCGCTACTTTGAGGGGACCGTCGCCAGCGAGCTGGCGATCTGCCGAATCCAGTGCTTCGGACGCCTCTTCAGCTGAGCTAAAAAGGACCGCCAAAATCGCCGTGCAGATCAGGCTGGGAAACGGAACGCGTTGGGCGTGGCATGCGCCATCCACTCTCCCGATGAAGTCCTTAGGACTTTTATTCGCAACGTCCGGCATGTGGCGGTGCAACCAGGAAAGAGGCATCTGATCTCTCAAGAGGTCCGAGACCGTCGGCAGTGAGCCCAGATTTCCGACTCGGACGTTGACGTCCCGACATCTCGCGCCAACCGCAGACGCCCAAGCTGCCACCCGCAACGGAGTTCGGCGCGTCAGCCAGAGGCTCATGAGGCTCTGGAACCTGGCAATGGAGTCCACACTGCATTCCCGCTGCAACTCGCTCGAGCATGGATAAGGGGAGCATACGGTGGAAGCATGACCAGGGGGTCGAAATGCATCGTGTGTCGCAGCTGTTACGAGCGCAAGCCCGTGCTCCAAGCAGACGTCGACACCGGCCAGCTGGTGCTTCCGCCTCCAGATGCCAAACCCTCTCGTGTCCAGATCGCGCTGGACACAAGCTTGACACCATCGCAATACCTTATGGGGTATCTGCATGCCTCGGAGCATCGCGACGCTTTGCGTGCAACTCTGTTCGTTGGCGGTGTCTAGATATCGCGACACTGGAAATAGCGCTGGCAACATGGAGTGCCTATTGGCGAAATCGAATCGCTCCTTTCCAACCAGTTCTGCCAATCGCCAAAGTTTCGGGGTCTTCTCGGTGACGTGATGGCGTCTTGCGCGAGAGATGCAATCGATGGCTATCGCGATCGACGGCAGACCA
Organism: Hydrogenophaga sp. 2FB; assembly: GCF_005503365.1. Taxonomy (GTDB): domain Bacteria; phylum Pseudomonadota; class Gammaproteobacteria; order Burkholderiales; family Burkholderiaceae_C; genus Hydrogenophaga. Next base: position 18,612 of record NZ_SCML01000010.1, on the reverse strand, counting down.
TTGAGTCGTGCAAGCCGCCCGGCTATTCCCGCTGCCAGCTCATCCTCGAGTGGCTCTGGCACGCAGTACGTCATGCGCCGTCCCCTCGTGTGGGGTGGGGATGAAGCATTCCGAGGCTTCTGATCACGACGGCCAAGGCTCGTGCATGGGCTGGCGTTCCATCCCAAGTTTCAGCCAGAGCGTTCATGAGATCGTCGTTAGCGGCAATGCTCGATTTATCGAGGAATTGCACTGACTGATTCACATAAAAGCATAAGTCTCTCGCCAGCTTTGAGGAGGCAGATGTTCGACCGGAGAGGACTCGACTCACCTGAGACTGACTGGTTTTCAGCTTTTTCGAAAGCGATTGCTGTGAGATGCCCAGCACTTCCATTTTGCTCTTGGCAAGAGCAACATCTGCTTCGAAGATTCCGTTGTGCATGCCAAGATTATGCATAAATGCATCAAATTGGGAAGTTCATATTTTGATTTGATGACCTTGTGCGGTATCAGCGGTGACTTCGCGGCCGAGCTCGCCGGAGTAGGCACTCAAAGTGCGGCGGCGGAGAAGGAACGCCGGCGTCCTCTCCAGCCAGAGCGACGCTGCCGAAAACGGTGCCGGCGAGAACGCCCAAGTTTTCGATTTACTTGGCTTCAAAGTCCGCGGCGGCTTCCTTGAGCGTGGCGGCGATGACCGGAAAGTAGTGGTCCGCCTCGTGCGGATGATGCTGCTGCAGGATGTGCAGGGCGCGCAGCAGTTCCTCGGGACGGCGTCCGAGGAGGGCAAACGACTGACTGGCCACCAGAAGGCTCGGGATGACTTTGATGTTCTCCTGCGACAGCGTCAGGAGAACAGATTGCACGTAGTCCTCGCCCAGCGTTGGGAGCTCGATGGAGGTTGCCCCCAGGAACGCGGATTGGTCCCCCGCCGTCATCCCCACAATCTGGGCGCGATGTGAGCCGGTGCCAATGAAGATGAAGTGGCCGGGTGTGGTGGGGCTGGCGTTGACGGCATCGCGTGCTGCCTTGAAGGCTCGCATTATTGCGAGGCCAGCGTCAGAGGTGAGCATGTGCTGGACCTCATCGACGATGAAGACCAGATCGGTCTTGGCCTGGTCGACAATTTCCTTCGCGACCTGTGCGATGGTTGCGCCGGTTGGGGTGCCAAGTTCTGCGGTCTCGAAGCTGAACGACAAGCGTGTGGTTGCAAAGTCCGGGTTTCTAAGCCGCGGGAGGCGGTACAACAGGTCTCCTGTAGTGGGCTGCAGGCCCTTCAATGCTGTGCGCAGTGCCGTGTGGATGAGTGTGCTGGGATCTGCGCTGACATCGGTCCATAGGTCCACATACACCACGAGCGCGCCTGCGTTTTCCAGCGCCGGTATGAGGTCATGGAGCACGAAGGTGGTTTTCCCGGTGCGGCGCGGGCCGAACAGGAACAGGCCGGAGCGAAGGCCCTGCTCGAGGACGCCGGGTCTCAGAAGCTGCGTTGCAATGTCACGAGCGAGTTCGGGGCGGTGGTAGACGTGGCTCATGGCCTGACTTACAGACTTTGAGTGACTGGTCATCCTGCAAAAACGGTGCTGAACGCTTCAAGCGTTTGCATTCCTACTGCACCTTTGAGTCGCAGTTGTAGTGGGCGGTAAGTCTCGTGTGAGAAGACAAATTGGTGGGTCGGTAAGGCTTGCACACTCCGTAGTGTTGCGCACGATTGCCAAGCCCGAAGCGATCAAACACCGTTTGATGCAGGGGCGCCTCAACGTTGATCTCGCGCGGCGTCTCGCTCCAAGTCCAGCGCCATGACTTGGGCCACCAACTTGGATAGGTTTCTCGCATGCTTTCGATTTCACTGTGCTGCATTCCCGCGCAGTCCGGAAACAAGTGAAGGCGATTGGCATCAACCACCAGGGGATGCGGCAGGCCGGTCGCTTCTTCCACCATCCACTTCAGGGTTATGTCGGACAGGCGTGCCTCATCCTCTGCATAACTGCCACCAACATCGGAGTGGTTCCCAGCGAACCAGACCTGCTTCAGCCACTCCGGCTCGCCGGCCCTGTCTGGCCACTCTCCCTTGTTTGCCCATTGGACGCGCGCAAAGTCTGAGCGTGTCTCGTCAATGGCCAGCGCGTGGCGTGCGTACCGAACCCGTGGATTGAGCGTCAGGTCGTAGAAGCGAAAACGCCAGGCCGCTACGTGCCAACTGAAATCACCTCGGTTTGGGAAGTCAGAAATGGTCTTGATCTGACTCTTGGCATAGCTCGCCAGCATGCTGAAGATCACCAAGGCCGTCAGGACAATAAAGGCAGTGCGAAACTCGAACCAGGGCATCAAGGACAAAAGTCCAGCTGCAAGCGCAATCATGACGCCGGTGAAGGCAGTGAGGCCGCCCTGCATCAACCAACGGCGAGGTCCAGGTGCGCCGAGTGCTGCGACAGTATCAAACACGCCAATGAAGTAGGGCAAGACATTGGCCCGTCCTTCGGCGTCAGAACAGGCGTACTTTTCTCGAAATCTGTTCGCCTTCTCAAGCCGCTCAGCTTCGCGCTCAGGACTGTTGCTGCCTGACCCATGCTCGTAAACGTCCTGGACGGCCTCGTCAGCGATCTTTCGCAGCTCCCTGCCAAAGCGAGGCAGAGGACCACCGTCAGCGGCGCGAGTGGGCACACCACACAAAGACATTACACCTCCCACGCACCTGGCCGTGTAGGCCCCACGGCTGAAGCCAAAGAGAAAAACGCGGTCGCCGGTCTCGTGGTGCTTGAGGATCGCCTCGTAGCAATCGGCGATGTTGCGGCTGATACCAGTGCCCGTGGCGCCACTCCACAGCTTGCGAAACTTCTGAATGGGCCGAAAGGGAATCTTGCCTTCGTCGTTTTCCGTGCCCAAGCCCGCGTCATAGAAGGAAACTTGGTCCCTTGGATTGATCGGGCTCTCAGGACCGGTGCGACTGGCGCGGAAGAGCTTATAGATGTTGCTCAGGTTTTGATCAGGTCTGAGGCCACCAGCCTGTCCCGTGCCGTCTGAGAAGATGACGATGTTCTTGGGCATTCCCGTTTTCCTCAGAGATTCGCCTACCGAGCGCAGATCTGTTTCACATCGAGTGTGAACTCGCAAGGATTTGGACTGGTGTTCCAGCGTGGCGCATCCAGCCTGGCCGTGCAGGCTGCGTCTTCCAGAAGGGCACGCCCATTATTGGCCTGGCAAACAAGAACTGCTGAATCACGGCCGACTCGAAGCACCCGAACCGTCATTCCTTCGAATGGCTTCATCAGACCGGCGTCGTGAGCAGTCGAAACTTGCAAAAGCTGTTTCTCATCCAGAGTGTCAGTGGATCGTTTGTAGCGCGCACTTGCATCAACCGCTGCCGAGACCTTTGTCAATGCTGACGCCAAGCTGTTCATCTCGCGATCGCTCGGATGCGAAGCACAACCAATCAGCAGGACCAACATCACCAAAGGGATTGGGAGCAGATACTTCTTCATACGACCTCCGGCCAAAAAACCAGCTTGCCAGTCTGCACACTTCGGCCGGTGTCAAGGTTCCAGTCTTCAAGCGTATCCAAGGCTTCGGAGCGACCGTCAACAAGCGCCTCGTCGAGGCCCTTCCACACAGCTAGGACATTGGATCGAGCTTTTTCGTAGATGGCCTCGTACTCCATGTGCCCCTCTGGCGTTTTCAGCCTCTCGATGAATCTCGGGTCAATGTCCTTCTTGCGCGGATAGGCGAGGTTCAACTCCGAGCTAACGTGCCTGGCGAATGGGAATAAGCGATTCGCGTCGGCCATCGTGGACAAGATGTCGCGAAAACCGCAGTGCCATGCACTGGGCAGAGGTGGATTGATCGCTGGCGCGTCACCGTAAGCCGCTGTGAGCATTGCTTGCCAAACGTGCTCCACCGCGGGCTCAATAACATCTTCGTCCTCCAGGGCATGGCAAGTGGCGATGCCTGTGGAAAGGTGTTCTGACAAACCGGTGTCTCCCACATTCATCACCTTAGGGAAGATGAAGGCATCTTGGTGCATCTCGCAGCGCCGGTGTTCGCTTTCGTTCCCTTGGTAAGGCCCTACAAGCAGCTCAACCACAGGATGGATCGTCATGTCGGTGGCCATGTGTGCCGCAAAACCAAGAAGCCAAGCTGTTGCCTTGGCCTTCTGATGCTCAGGCATGTTCGCCACAGTCGCGACACCGGCGCGAAGCAGTGTGGCGTTGCGGTGGTAGTGCATGGCGTCGGCCCACTGCTTCTGACCACGCTTCAATGTGAGGTAGGGGTAGTCTGGACTCACCGCACCAAGCTCAAGAAATTTCAGATGCAGCCCGAGGCTCACGAGTGTCTCTTCGCGCAGCCCAGCACCCTCCGCGCGTTTTTGGGCGTCATTTACAACTGAGAGGTGGGCATAGGCGCCTGGCATCGGCAATTCCAATAATGAAGGGTTGAAAAAAGCGAACTCTGTTATGTCGGCGACCATCGCTGAAGCCGAGCTTTCACTTCCGCTGCAGGCAATCGGCAGCGTGGATGATTGGAGATGCGTGTCATGCCTTCGTGCAGCAGCGTGATGCCGACTGCTCCGCTGGCCTCCATCTGATCGAGGATCCACAGCAGTCCATAGACTGTGCATTGCCGATTGCTGGCTTCCTTGCGCAACAACATGTCTCCGCTTACCAGCGCATGATCCGGCCGCCTTGCGCAACTCAGGGCGAAGCAGTCTGGCAGTGAAAGGCCGGGGCGCAACGTTCGGAGTTGCTGGGCAAATGACACTTCATCAGGCGCCAACTCAACAACGCCCAAGCCGAGCTGCCTGAGTAACGGCCCGTTGTCCGATGCGAGTTCTCGGTCATACAGGAGGTCCGGCACCACCATCGTGAGGCCGCATGAAAACGCGGGCTCCAGGAGCCCTCCGCGCTCCAGGTCGATCAAAACGGAAGTGTCCGAGACCAGGATGATCATGATCGACTAGGCTGCCTGCCCCAACAGTCGGCGGTCCAGTTCGCGCACGCTGATGCTCAGCAGCTCTGCAGCGCGAGCCTCCGAGATGGCGCCCTCGGACACAGCGCGTAAGCACAGTCGCTCCATTCGCTGAGGAACCTCAGCTGGCAGCAGATTTGGCTCGGTGGATGCCTGACCATTCCAGCCCATACTTTTGATCTGAGCCCAGAGTCGTCCATATGCTTGCTTTGGCAGGATACCGAGCTGAGAGCAGCGCACCACCAGAGAGGCGACGCTGACCTTGAAAATCTTCTTCAACTCTGCCAGTTCACCGATGGATATTGACGTCCGGTGCTCTCCGAGCAGGCGTAGAACCATGTCCTTGGCCATGAGGAATGCGCCCGCAAACCTGTCCGCGGCCTTTTCCTGCTCCGCGTCGCTCAGTCCGCTGAAACGCAAAACCAAGTGCGCAAGTTCGTGTGCGAGCGTGAATCGCTGACGCTCACCGTTGTGACTTTGGTTGACAACAATCACCGGCACGTCACCACGCCTGGGGCTCTGCACGAAGGCTTTGGAGCCGGAGACGTTCTCGGGCAAGTCCAAAGCGATGACTTTCACGCCCTTGTCTTCGAGCAGTTCAGCCATGAACGGAATGGGGTCGATGCCCAACCGCCACAGACTTCGCAGCGCATTGGCCGCCTGCTCGGCATCCTCAATACAGCTGATGGCGAACGCCTCGCTTAAGGGAGCGTCCCAAGGTTGATCCACGCCTGGCAGGAGTTCTTCCAACTCCAGGTACCGCTCGACTTGGTCGAGAACAGACGCCTCGACTGCGCGTTCTTCCTTTACACCGGCATGGGGCGCTTTTCGAAAATCCACTCCCGTAAGTTCAATTTCGCGCTCGCTGAGCAGGTACTCCGGAGAAACCTTCAGGGCCTTGGCCAGCGCCAAGAGGACCGCCGAGCTCGGCATCATTTCATCGCGCTCGTACTTTCCGATGGCCTGTGCAGAGACATGCCCCTGAATGGCTGCCTCCAGTTCGCGCAAGGAAAGCCCGAGGGCGTCTCGCGCTCTCTTGAGTCGGTTTCCAATCATGATTTTCTCCGCGGGGTGGTTTACATATTGACAGTTGTTATTCTCGTTTGTAAACTGACATCCGTCAATCTCAACACACTGGAGTTCATGATGGCTAACCCGAAAAACGTTCACATAGTGCAGCGCGACAACGGTTGGGGCACGCTCCGCGAAGGCGGACAGCGCGCGACCCAGGTCTTTGATACGCAGGCCCAAGCCATTCGATCTGGGCGGCAGATGGCGCGACAAGGCCAGGGTGAGTTGGTCATCCATGGGCAGGATGGCCGTATCCGAGCTCGTGACTCACATGGCAACGATCCCCATCCGCCCAAGGACCGCAAATGATCCAGATCAACTTCAAAATGCCCAGTACGGCAGAGCTGAAGAAGGCGGCAATGGCAGAGCTCGAAAAGAAGATCGCCGTGAATGCCCGGCATGCCGCCGCTCGACACGGTGGCGTGTCAGTCCGGTTCAGCCGAAAGCCGGGCGGAACCATCCGCACAGTTGAGTTTCAGGGGTCTGACGCTGCGATACAGGCGGCGAAAGACGCTGTTGCAGATTGATCCAGCTGAAAGTCACCCATGAATAACTGGCTCACCGAGGTTTGGATTGTTTTCTGTCTGTCCACGAAAACGCAACTCGCGCTTGCGTTGGGTGTCGCCTTCTTCCTTGGCATCTTGCTCATGGGTGAGATGCTCGTCGGCGGGGTTGAGCTACACGGGCACTTGAAGCCATTGACCGATGTTGTCCGCGCCAGCCTTGCACATCGCTATGAGAGCGCAGCTTGGATGGCTCTTGGAAGTTTCTTGCTTCTGGCGATCAAGTCCTATCGAAAAGACCGTCGTCGCGTATTCGGCTACTGAATCCATCCAACAGATGAGGGAGAAAAAATGGCTTGCGCAGCTGAACACGCCGCGTTCAATTTCATCGCTGTGACTGCTGCATGCGCAGAAGTTCAGCGCAGGGAAGACCGGCCCGTTGATGGAACTTCGCTCGCTATGGGAGCAGCGGCTGCATGCTTGCCTTCGTTGCCCGATTTTCTTGAACCCGCAGTGCATCCGAACCATCGACAGTTCTTCCACAGCGTCACTTTTGCCGTCGCATTGAGCTTCGGTATGCGACGTGTGTACAAGTGGGAGCCTGAGGGAGAACTAGAACGTATCGCGCGTGCTGTGTTGTTGATAGGGGGCGCGGCGTATCTTGCGCATCTTGCACGGGATGCGTTCACAGCGAAGTCGCTTCCACTCGTTTGAGCTGACGAACCCACTTTTTTTAGTGTTACTCAATACACGTCCTTTCATTGATGCACCGAGACCCCTCGCTCAAGTGGACCCTACGACAAACACCGCACGCCCGGTCCGAGGCTCATGGTGCATCATCTCGCACTGAGCCTGCGGTGATTACATCCGCATGCAGGTTGACTTGAGCGGTAGGCTCCACGCAACGACCAGCATCACGCACATGGATCCTCGAGTAGCCAACCTCAAGACTGTCGCCGAGTGCGAAACGTTCGCTGCAAACGTTCGCGAGCGCGGAGCGCCTGAACTCGCTGATCAGGCGCGCAAGCGAGCTGTCCAGATCCGCGCGAGTGCCCACGGCGCCGCAACACAGGTTGAACAAGAATGCCTTTCGGCTGTTTATGCGTACGAGGAGGTCCTTTCCTCGCAGAAGGGCCGAAGGCAGCCGGCTTCTAGGACCTGGCAAATGATCAAACGCCACGGTGTCATCCCGGCCGTTGAGCGAGTAGTGACTAAGCGCGAGGTCTCATCTGGCTTCACCGCGCTGGCGGAGATGGGTCTACAGGACTATGCCTTTGAGTCCGTTGTCCTCCGATTTCCGGAGAGCTTCTCCCAAGAAGCAGTTTCAATCTCTCGCGATCGCATGGCGCAGTGAGGCCTAACGTATCGCTCAAGCGGACCCTCACCGGCTTGGCACTTGGACCGCGAACTGGCCAGTGGGAGATGGGCACCGGTTGAAATTGCGCCGTAGTCCTGATGGGTCGAGTCGTCGCTTGAACCCCGGTGGAGGCAGTACGCCGTCACTCCATGGCGTCACCCGTGATCTGGTTTTAGTGACTACCGTTCATACGCTGTACAGCGTATTAATGCATTTCAGCGTATCATGTGGTGAAATCTTTAAATACGCTGTACAGCACATGATTTGTAGAGTCTTTCCATGAACAAAGACTACCCGAACATCGAAAAGCTGCTTTCAAGGTTTCGCTCGGTGCTGTTTGATCGGCTCCAAGTCGAAGACATCGAAGTCGAGCTTGACCCCAGCTTGGGAGTCGGACGAAGAGGGGATCTGAGCCTGGGCATCACAGTCGACGGCGTGCGCAGCAACATCCTGGTCGAAGTCAAACGGCATGCCTATCCCCGGGACATTGAGCGCGTGCAGATGCAATTCGCGAAATACGCCGATGCCGGTGCGCGCTTCGATCAGGTGATGGTCTGGGCCGAATCGCTTAGCGAAGGTGCGCGCAAGTCGCTGGAATCCGCAGGCGTTGGGTACTTCGATGCCAGCGGCAGTCTGTCCATTCGACTGGGGATGCGACAGGTGCTCATTGACCGCCCACCCCTCAAGCCCAACTGGAAAGAGGTGGGCTCGCTGTTCACCCCCGAGCGCGAAAAGGTGCTTCACGCCCTGCTGTTGCGATGGGACGCCTGGCGCACGGGCACCGACCTCGTGGATGCGTCAGGTGCCAGCCCCAACACGGTTTCGGTCCTCATGCGTGAGCTGGAGAAGCTCGGGATGGTCCAGAGCGAGGGGAACGGGCGCAGTGTGCGCCGCCAGCTATTGGATCCGGGACAACTGCTCGACACATGGGCGAGCGATTGGGAGGGGAGGAAGAAGAGCAAGCCCCGCTGGTTCGCCTTCAGTCAGAACCCGGCAGCCCTTGGCGAGATGCTGGCCAAACGCATGAGCGAAGGACAGACGCCTGTGTGGGCCTTCACTGGGCAGTACGCTGCAAACAGCTTTGCACGACTGCTCACCGCTGTCAGTGGTTTCGACCTGATCGTGCCCCCAGGGGAGACAGCGGCCGTTGCGGAGCACTTGGGCCTCAAGCGCGTCGACAAAGGCTTCAATGTCACTCTCCACGAGTGCGACGACTTCGCCCTGCAGCACCGGCTCGAACTTGCAGATCGGAAGGGATGGTTCGCCAGCCCCGTTGTCCAGTATCTGGAATTGGCGAACGCCGGCGGGCGCAGTCAGGAACTGGCCCGCGCGCTGAAAAGGCAACATATTGACGGGGGTGCACGCGATGTCTGAAGTCAAACCAGAAAGTGCGTCTGGTTACTCCCCAGAAGTTACCGAGGCCTGCGAACAGGCACTGGTCACTGTGCTTGGGTGCATGGGCAGCCTGAAGGACACGGTGCGGTTGGTGGGCGGACTGGTGCCGAGATACCTCACGCCCGAGCGGGCGCCCGATGTTCCGGCTCACGCCGGCACCTCCGATCTCGATCTGGTAATCGACCTTGCCGTGATCGCCGCTGGCCAAGACTACGCTCCCATCGCCGATCGGCTCAAGCAACGCGGGTTCTCCAAGATGAAACTGGAGAAAGGCGGCGTTTCTTCCTGGCAGTGGGAAGCGAAGACATTGGAAGGCGTACCGGTGCGGGTGGAGTTCCTATGCGATGCGTCCGAGGATGAGCTCGCGAAGCTCAAGAGCCTCGGAGCCGAATCGATATGCGTGATGTCCATGCCCCATATGTCCATTGCTCAAACGCTCTACGAGACAAGAGAGGTCAAGGCCCAGCTTCTTGATGGGAAGGGGGTGGCGGTAGAGCGCGTGCACTACGCGAACCAACTGGCGTTCGTCGTCTTGAAAGCCATCGCATTCGACCAGCGCAGCGCCAACAAAGATGCGGGCGACCTTGTCCATGTCCTGCAGTACGGCTGTGAACTGGATGAGGGTGCCCGCGCCTTCGCTGAACAGTTCCACCGAGGACCGCATCGGGCTTCGCTTGAAGCGGCACTCGATTGCATGCAGCGAGGCTTTTGCACTAACGGTGACACGGATGGCCACCTCATGAAGGGGTCGGTTGCGTTCGGGCGGTTCCACCAGCCTGACAATCCTGAAGAACGCCTGCTACTGCAACGCCAGGCAAGCTCGCTGGTCGAGCAATATGTGCTGCTGGTGCAGGCTGAAATTGCGCAGGGGTAAATTAGTGCACTGTCTCTACCGGTGATGGCGATTTCAGATCACCAGCTGGCCCGTCGTCGCCGAAGGCGCAATGGTTGCCTCCATCCCCGCGGTGAACTGCAAATAGTCGGTCTCCATGCCGTCCGAAAAGATGATGCCGTTGTCCGGCATGCGGGATCGCACCCTGAGCGGCGCCCCATCCTGTACCCGCCCATACACCAGCGTGGCCTGTGAAGTCCGGGTCGGAAACGGTTCCCGCACCGCAAACACCAGCGCCCGCTCTTCCCACTGCATGGGCTGGTAGGCCTCCTCCGAAGAGGGTGTACCCAGCGTGCGTGCAATCGCCAGCGAGCCTGTCACGATGCTCTTGAGCCAGGCCGTGGAGCCAAGGCCAGTTGAAACGATCAAGCCCGAGGACGATTGGAACTCGGTCTTCGAACCATGCGACAGGTCGTAGAGCGCTGAAGTGTGGCTGCGCGGCCCGATGAACAGATCGTTGACGGCGCGCAGCACCTGACCGTCGCTCAGGCGGGCTTCGGCCATGGTGACCGAGCGGGTGACGCGCTGGTCCGCGGCAACGCCCGGCAGGATCGCGCCGAGGTCGGCCGGCTGGAACGGCAGCAGCACACCGTCCCAGCGCGAGGGCTCGGGGTTGAGCCCCACTAGCGGCTGACCCTCCAGGTACTTCATGGTGTTGGCAACCAAGCCGTCCTGCCCCAGCGCCACCACGATGTCCGAGGGGGCGAAGACGAAGTTGGCCAGCAACGACCGGTCCACGATCTGATACCGCCCCCAGGCCTGCAGGGCCTGCACGGTGACGCTCAGGCTGGCCGCATAGGCCTCGTTCTCCTTGAGGTAGTCCGAGAAGTCGGCCCCCAGGTGCTCGACGTAGAACTTCGCCTGGCCGAGCGTGTTGTAGCGCGCGATCAAGTTATCCAGCCGTGTGCGCCGGGTCACCAGCACCACCCGCCTTTCGCCTTGAGAAGCCGTCCCGCTCACACCGGCCTCCGTGCGGCCACCGTGCCGGCACCCACACCGGCGCCCAGCAGCGAGTTGAGCAATTCGGGCGACATGTTGAGCTGGCCGATGCGCTCAGCCCGCTCGGCGATGCCACCGAAGGCCTGGGCGATGAGTTGGCCGGGCTGCATACCCACGGCCGCCAGGGCCTGCACCACCCGAGGATCGGCCTTCTCCAGCGCATCCATCACCGCGCGCACCTTGTGCGCCTGCGCCTCGGCCTCCTGACGCGTGTTCTGGGCCTCGCTGGTGACGAACTCCTTGCGCTGGTTTTCCAGCACGATGTCGGCGCTCATCTGCTCGGCCCGCAACTCGTTCTGGCGCCGCATGGCCGCTGCCTTGGCCTCCATCTGGGTTTCCTGGATCTCACGCTTCTTCACTTCCACCGCGATCTCCGTGTCGAGCTCGTTCTGGCGGATGGCGCGCTCGTTCTGCACGCCAGCCATGCGGCGCTGCGAGATGGCGTCATCGGCCGCCTTGAGGTTGGCCTCGCGGGCTTCGGCCTCCAGCGCGCGGGCGATGTCGGACGTGGGCTTGATGGCCACCACGGACACACCCAGAATCTCCAGGCCGAGCGCCTGGATCTCGGACTGGTTGCCCAACTGCTCCCGCGCGGTCCTTGCGATCTCGGCCGTGGCCTTCAGGGCATTGCGCAGGGGCAGCGCCTGGATCACCTGCTGCACGATGGCGCGCACCTGCATCACGACGCGACCCTTGAGGCGGTCCGGATCTTCCGAGGCGTAGGAAGCGCCATCGGGCTTCAAGGAGAAATCCATCATCTTGTAGATGCGGCTGGGGTCACCTACCCGGTAGGTGACCTCTCCCTGCACGGTCACACCCTGGAAGTCGCTGGTGACCAGCTCCAGCATGAAGCCGGCGTCGCGGCTGGCAATCGGCACCGCGACCAGCGAGGTGGTGGGCGCATAGTAGAAGAACGAGAGGCCCGCCCCCTGGCGCACGAGCTTGCCGCCACGGAACTGCATGAGGTGGGTGGTGGGCTGCGATTTGATGAACTGGATGCCAAGCATTTGGAGCTCCTTGTTAAGTTGCACAGTACAACCTTTGATGGGTTGTATAGTACAACTCAAACAGGAGATGTCAAGCATGGCCACCAAAAAACCCACACCGCGCGCATCGGGCCCCGACTTCGAACGGCCGCTGGTCACGGTCGACGTGGTGATCTTCACGGTGATCGAGGAGCAGTTGAAGGTGCTGCTGGTGCGCCGCCCCGAGACGGCCACGGATCCTTACCCCGGGCGAATGGCGCTGCCGGGCGGATTCATCAATGTGGACGTCGATGCAAGCCTGTACGACTGCGCGCTGCGCAAGTTGGGGGAGAAGACCGGGTTCAAAACCCCCTACCTGGAGCAGTTGGGCAGTTGGGGCAGTACCAAGCGAGATCCCCGGGGATGGTGCGCCACCCACGTCTACTTCGCCCTGGTGCCACCGCCCGAGGACAGTGAAGCAGCAGTATCAGCAGCTTCAGCTGCATCGGAATGGGTCGAGGTCGACACCGCCTTACGCAAGCGCCTGGCATTCGACCACGCCGAGATACTGACCGCGGCCGTGGAGCGTCTGCGCGGCAAGGTGGAGTACACCTCGTTGCCCGCATTCCTGTTGCAGGAACCCTTCACGCTGCCGCAGCTCCAGCGCACCTATGAGATCGTGCTGGGTCGCCCCATGGACAAGAGCGCGTTTCGCAAGAGGATGCTGGATGCGCAGTTCCTGGTCGAAGAGGGTTCGATCGCTGGTGATGCGGGCCGCTCAGCCATGGGCTACCGAATATTGGACCGTGAGCGTGCCGCCGTCTTTCCGCGCACGTTCCGCTCTGTTGAAGTTCAATCAACCAAGGAATGACATGCGCACGAAGCTCCTGATCATTGATCCCCAGAACGATTTCTGCGACATCGAAGGCGCGGCACTGCCGGTGGCAGGCGCCAATGAAGACCTCAAGCGCCTGGCCAACTTCATCGAGTCCCACCAGGACCGAATTGGCGGCATCACCGTGACGCTGGATTCGCACGCGAGCGTGGCGGTCGAGCGCACCACCTTCTGGCTCACCCGCGATGGCCAGCCGGTAGCGCCATTCACCTTCATCACAGCGGCGGACGTCGTCGCCGGCGTCTACCGCCCCAGGGATGCGGGCTTGACCGACCAGGTCGTCGGCATGCTCGAACAACTGACCAGCGCCGGCAAGGGCGGCATGGTGGTCTGGCCGGTGCACTGCGTCACGGGTACCTGGGGCCACAACATCCAGGGCGATCTCGCCCGCAGCCTGGCCGCCTGGGAAATGACCCACCAGCGTGCCGTTAGCAAGGTGCTCAAGGGCGAGTACCCGTTGACCGAGCACTTCGGCGTGTTCGAGGCCGACGCGCCCGTGCCGTCGGTGCCGGGGACCCAGTTCAACACGGTGCTGGCGACATCGCTGGCCGACGGCGCGGATGTCATCGCGATGGCGGGTCAAGCGTCGAGCCACTGCGTCGCGGCCAGCTACGTCCAGTTCATGCGCTTCCTGGCCAAAACGCCTGCTCTTGCACCCCGGGTGGTCCTACTGCGGGACTGCATGAGCCCGGTGCCGGGCTTCGAAAAGCTCGCCGACGATCTGTTCGACAGGGCGCGCGCGAGCGGCACCGGGGTGCTGACTGCGGATGAATTTGCGCAATCGATCTCGTGACGCCAGAACAGGACCAGGAGACCACCATGAGTACGCACCTCACGCGAGCGGGACAGACAGAAATGGGGTTCGTTCCCATCGTCACCTCGCTGCTCGGCACCGACCTCTACAAGTTCACCATGCTGCAGCCCATGCTGCACTCGATGCCGGCCAACCAGGCCGAGTACCGCTTCGTGTGCCGCAACGAGCCCGGGTATCCCCTGAGCGAGATCCGGACCGAGGTCGAGCGGCAGATCGAGTACCTTTGCACGCTGCGATTCTCTGAGGACGAGCTGCAGTACCTTGGCGGTCTTCGGTACATGAAGTCCGACTTCATCGACTTCCTGCGCATCTTCCAGTTGCAGAGCCGCTACATCACCGTTGGAACCGATGGCAATCGCCTGAGCATTGTGGCCAAAGGGCCGCAGATCCATGTGATGCTGTTCGAGATCTTCGCGCTGGCCATCGTCAACGAGAGCTACTTTCGGCGCATGGCCACGCCGGACGTCCTGGCTGAGGGCCGGCGACGCTTGCAGGAGAAGATTGCGCTGCTGCGCGACTTCGGCAAACAAGGCACAAAGCGAAAGCACCCCCTCGAGTTCTTCGACTTCGGCGTGCGCCGGCGCTTCTCGGCCGCCTGGCAAGAGGAGGTGGTGGCCACCTTCGCGCAAGCGGTGCCCGAATTCTTCAAAGGCACGTCCAACGTGTACCTCGCGAAGAAGTACGGTTTGGTCCCGATCGGCACCATGGCCCATGAATATCTACAGACCTTCCAGGCAACGGGCGTGCAGCTCAAGGGCTTTCAGAAGGCCGCCCTGGAGAACTGGGTGCAGGAGTACCGCGGCGACCTGGGCGTGGCCCTGACCGATGTCGTGGGCATGGACGCCTTCCTGGCCGACTTCGACCTCTACTTCGCCAAGCTCTTCGACGGCTTGCGCCACGACTCGGGAGACCCCGTCGCGTGGGGTGAGAAGGCGCTGGCGCACTACGCGCGCTTGAAGGTCAATGCGCACAGCAAACGCCTGGTGTTCTCCGACGGTCTGGATCTGCCGGCCGCCCTCGATCTCTACGAACATTTTGCCGACCGGATTCAGACCGGATTCGGCATCGGGACGAACCTCACCAATGACGTGGGATTGAACCCGCTGAACATCGTCATGAAGCTCGTGAGCTGCAATGGCCAACCTGTGGCCAAGCTCTCCGACTCGCCGGGGAAGACTATCTGCGACGACGAGACTTTTCTGGCGTACCTGCGTCAGGTGTTTCGTATTTCGAGCTGAATGGTCAAGGAGCTTCTACCGGCCCTTCCGTCCGCTGCAGATTGAACTCAGACATTCGGATTTGAAGATCGAACGTTAGCTCCTGAGCGTGAGTTTGGTAGGAACTTTCATTAGCCCATCTTCTCAGGATCGATGGTCAATACGGAAATCCGGAATCGAGTGCGTCGAGCGTGGATACATCGCTCTCGTCTTTGTCGAGGAACATCATCTGAATAGCAAAGAGTTCGCCAAGCTGCACGTCTACCAGATCCTCGTCGCCGAAATCGAATGCGCCATATACCTTCGCCTTTTTCAACGCATTCCTTAGTTGGTCGATGTCGAGCTCCGGACAGAAGTCTTCGTAGGCGGCCAAGAAAGGCTCAAGTCTTCTGATTTCCTTGAGTCGGATCAAAGCCTGCTCGATCTCGGGCTGGCTCTTACTCCGTTGAAACTCGTCGACATGCCGCCTAAGCCAGAACAGGTGGCGCATGAACGTGATAGCAACATCCCTATGAGCAGCGTGGAGTGCAAGCGCACGGATCTTTTGCAATCCGTCGGTCGCAAGGATGTTCTCGTTCGGGAAATGGATGGTGACATGCGCCTGCCGATCCCACCGCGGACTGTCTGCTGAGAGGCGCGTGTCGATGTATTTTTGGAGCCAGACGAAGTGCGCTTTGCGATCCGTGTTCGAAACGTGTACGAGAAAGAACGGGGCCTGGAACATCCGTGCGTAGAGCAACGTCTTCACGGGCACAGAGAAGGTGACGGGCTCAGTTCCGAAGCTCGCCTCATGCCCCTTGATCTGGAATAGGACAAGCGTGCCCGTCGGATCCTTCCCGTCGAACGCTTCCAGCATCATGTCGATGCCGTAGTCGCGGTCCTCCACAGATCGCTCGATCCAGTCGGACGTGAGCAAGGTGCGTACGACGCGCACCGCATCGGTGTCAATGCGATGCGTGTCAGAGCGCTGCGGGGGTTGCGTGAGCGTGTTCTCGGAATTGTTCCCAATTTTGTTGACCATGTTCATCTATACCGATCTCCTCCCCTGAGGATAGCAGTCGTTCAGACGACCAAAATGTCCTGCTTTACATCGAACATCAACAGCACCCCCTCAGCACCGGACGCTTGATCCGATGCAGCTTGACGGGATAGTTAACCTCGGCTCATCATTCTGCTGCGTCTACATCGGCACCTAACGCGTTAGTACCGTCGACAGGTCACCCACCACAGCGATAGGAGGGATATTTATGATGAACTACCTAATGGCTTCTTGCATTCAGCATGCCTTTGCCAAAGCGTTAATTACCGCTGGCACGTTCGGACTATCAATGACGTGGACCACATCGATAGCCGCCGAGTCGGATGACAAGTTGAAAGCTGTCCCTCCAAAGCCTTCCAAATATTTGACCGAAAGCGCCTATGTAGCTGGCACCATCAAAGATCAACAGGTTGAGATTCGAGCTACGGCGCTGGAACGCTTACAAGAAACGTATCCTGAATTTACGACTTATCGCCGCGAATATGGTAAGAATAAAAAGTCACGAAACAGGGAGGCCACGGACAACGCCGCAGTTGCAAACCAAATTGTAGCCGCATCTACAGGCGTCACGTATAAAGGCGAGGATTGGGCCGCGAGTCTTCTCCGCTTCACACCAGACTGGACCAAGACAGGTGTTTTTCTTCCAACTAACCCGGCAGATTTCTCAAAGACATTTATTAGAGCGCCGGCAGTGGAGGTTGGTGGTGGGCCACAAAAGGGACAGACAAAGGTTCTTTCTCAAATACACTGGAATTGCGGTGCCACTGATCTAACCGTGAAGCTGTCAGAAAAAGAAATCGAAGTTCAGCAGAACCGCGTGAAAGAGATTGCCGCAAAAAAGAAAACAGAGGACGTGCAAGTTGTCATTGAGAACTCGGGGGGATTCTTGGACTTCTACAAGGGAAAGACGACCAATGACTTTAAGACAACCTTGGAGGCATCTTATTCGCGTGAGCAGGAGATGACGAATACTAGGACGATTGACAAGCTCAGAGAGGTCTCTCCAGTAATTCCACCCTTGTCATCTATGGATTTCGGCTACGTCGCCAAGACAATCACGAGGGTTTACCGAATCGATGGAGAAGCGGTGTATGACACCCCGATAAGTGTGAGTGTCTTCAATACTCCGATTTACAATCCACGCGAGGGTAATTACTTCTTTGGGTATCCGGTTGGCCAGTGGAGCGACTTTGTCCCGAAGGAAAAAAGGTCAATCCGTATGGTGTCTACTGTATCGTTTGATGTCGAGCAAGTCGACGTCTTGTATGTACCAACTCCATTCAACAGCTTGGCCGAATGCAAGAAAGCATTAGAAACCAGTATTGCAACGGAAGGGACACCTGTTCAGTAATAATTCAAAGCATAGCTTTTATTTTGAACGATGCAAAACTTTGGGTCATTCAAGAGTCGTATCGTATCAAGACCTCTTTAAGAGTCATTGAACCGCCGGACTTATTGCGAAACCCTATGCTGTAATTGTGATGTAGCCCAAGTGACGAAAAATGGATGCTCGTCCAGCCACCTCCACTTGCAGAGACTGATTTCACTTCGCTTCCTGACTCATTTGCTATTACCCACTCGAAAGAAGCGCCGGATGTCATCTCGACGTCTGCTCCAGTGGGACGCTCGAACACACTCTTGCGCTTCACCCAATAGGTATCCGAAAAAGTGGCTGGTCCCTCTCTGTGCTCTGCCATTGTCTTCTCCATTGGTTGTCGATACTTCGGGAAGGCTGCTCAACGTCACTGTTGAGTTCCACTGATGTGTGACCCGAGATTTCCATCGAATACTGAACCCGCTATTATGAGCAAAGCAGATCACGTTCGTGGGCAGTGCTTCGTTTTCTCCCTTTCAGTTTGGGTGTGAGGAGCTGGAGCAAAGTGCACCGCTGTTTCGGCGAGTTTGTCGCCTTGATCAATAGCTAGGTTGAGGCTTATCTGTGTATGGATCGAGCTTGTTGGTACTCGTGCGCTTGGCTTAGCGGGGCTCCACGAGAGTTTTTCAATGCCCGCTCCTGGCCGATCTTGGTCATGCTACCGGGGCGCGGTTGCTTGAGGAAGAACATCTAGGGGAGGCGCGGCAAAACGCCGTGTCCGCGCCACACGTAAGCTTGCAATGTCTGCAGCATCTCTGGCAGTTGACTTTCGATCCCAGCGATTTGGAGGAACTGAGAGATCGCGATGGGGCAAGCGCTGCAGGCTCAGCTCTTCATCGCGTCTGTCGGCTGCCGCTGCACATCAGCCCTTCCAGTCAGCTGCCGCTCCGACGGACTTTGAAGCACGGGGGTGGAGTCATCACGAGTAAAGGGCACATTGCGACGAACTTTGGCACGCGCAGCATGCCTAGGAAAATCAACACGTTAGCGCACATACCCCCGACGAACTTTATTCCCTCCAGTCAGGCTGCTGCCGCCGTGAACCCTAGAAATGAGATCTGTTGGGGAACAGGTCAAGCGTCTTACTTTGCCTCTGAAAGCTGCGCCGCAAAGGGCGGGTCAGCCCTTGGGGAGTGGAAGGGTGAGCACGCC
>NZ_SCML01000109.1 GCF_005503365.1 Hydrogenophaga sp. 2FB | reverse complement strand
GAAATAAGGCGAACTCCACTTTTATGCGAAGTCGGCACGACGCTGTGGAATCGGCACCCTGGGCAGGATCGCCGCAGGGCACCGACACTGCTTCGCATAATCACAGCGCTTGCAAGAACGCCAACAAGGCCTTGGGCGCGCGGTACCGCGCTTGCTTGATCTCCGGTTGCTTCAGCCGCGCCAGCGCGCGCTCCTTCATAGCCAGGTCCGCCTCGACGTACATGTGAGTTGTAGAGGGGCTCTCGTGACCCAGCCAGAGCGCAATCTCGCAGGGATCTACCCCAGACTGCAGCAGGCTCATCGCAGTCGAGTGGCGCACGATATGAGGCGACACCGACATCGTCTTGAGTTGCACGTGTTTGACCGACGCCACCTCGACAGCCAGCTTCAGCCGCTGGGCGACGTTGGCCCGAGTCATCGCGCGCCCGTCTCGTGTGGGCAGCAGTGGAGACTCCTGGCGCAACTGCGGATTCAAGTGCAGCCAGTCGCGCACGGCCCGAGCCGCACTCTTCCACAGTGGCAACGAGCGCTGCTTGCGCCCCTTGCCGTGCAGCCGGATGCTGTTGCTCGGCCCAAGCACGACGTCGGCCACGCGCACGCCGACGATCTCGGAGACGCGAGCGCCCGTGTTGAACAGGAGCGTCAGCATCAGTCGGTCTCGCTGTCCGATCCAGGTGTCGGTCGCCACATCGATCACCGCCAGCATCTGCTCGTGCGGCACGAAGCCGACCATGTTGCGCTCGAAGCGCTTCATCGGCACGGCCAACGCGTTCTCGATCACGCCCAGGTTCGCAGGATCACGCCTGGCGGCGAACTTCAGGAACGCTCGCACCGCGGCCAATCGAACATTGCGACTGCGCACGGAGTTGTGCCGCTGGGCCTCCAGGTGATCCAGGAAGTCGGACAGAAACCGGGCATTGAGGTTGGCCATCGTCATCTCGTGTGCCGGTAGGCGCAGCTTGTCTTCGGCGAAGCGCAGCAACAGCACGAAGGTGTCCCGGTATGAGGCCACCGTGCGCGGGCTCAAGGCTCGCTGCTGAACCATGTAGTCGGTGAAGAATTCCTGAACGAGGCCGGCGAACGTCGGTGTGGTCTGACGGCTCATGACGCGCCCCCTTGCCCGACGACGCCGACGAAGCGCTCGAACCGAGCACCAATGGTGTCCATCAACTCCGGGATACCGGACAAATACCAGTAGGTGTCGGAGATCTTGGCGTGGCCCAGATAGGTGCACAGCCAGAACATCGCGTGGTCGATGGACTGGCCAGACTCGCGCCAGCGCTGCAAGCGCCGCACCGCCATGGTGTGCCTCAGGTCGTGGATCCGGGGATAAGGGTGGTCGCCCCGGGCGCGCCAGCCAAGGCCTGTTTGCAGGCGCCGGAAGACGTTCTCGACCGTGCGCGTGGGCAGATGCCCACCATCGTGCGAGACGAAGAACGGGGCGCGGTCTTCGGTGCTCTGGCATCGGTCCCGCGCTTGCCGGTACAGCTCGAGTTCCCTCACCGTGCTCGGATGAAGCGGCAGGCAGCGAGACTTGTGGAACTTGGTCTGGCGCACGGTGAGCGCGCCGGCCTGCAGGTCGATATCACCCAGCGTGAGCCTCAGCGCTTCGGACAGCCTGAGGCCGGCTGCTGCGATCACCCCGAACAGGCTACGGTAGGTCAGCGCTCGAAGAGGCCAGGTCAAGCTCAGTCGACCGGCAGCGTCGAGCAACTGGATGATCTCCTGGTCCGTGTAGATGTGCGGCGCCAAGCGCCGGTGACCACGGCCAAGGATGCCCTTTGGAGGAATCTCCGTGCCCGGCTCGAACTGCCGGTAGTACGTGGCGAATGGAAGCACGATCTCCAGCCGGCGTGCTGCAGTGACGTCGCTGGTTCGATGCACATGCTCCCGCGCCCAACCCAGCATCAACTCCTGCGTGAGTGGGCCTCGGTGTTCTCGTGCATCGGCGTACCGGGCAAATCGCGCGAGCTCGGTGGCCGGCGCCGTCAGCGCAAAGCCCAGGCGACGGCGATCCTCGAGATAGCGCTCCACAGCGGCTTGCATCGGTGTTGGCGCACTCATGGCTGGCTCCCGGGCCAGGGCATGGCCACTGCGCCCAGCCGACCGAAGTCGACCTTGGCGTAGATGAGTGAGGTGTCCAACTCGCGATGGCGAAGCACATCGGCGACCTCCTTGAGCGTGCCGCCGGTGTTGAGAACCCGACTGGCCAGCGTGTGGCGAAGAATGTGCACCCGTGTGTACGGCAACCCGGCGCGCCGATACGCCTGGCGTACGGCACGCCTGACGACGTCGGCAGCCACTGGCGCATCTACGGGAGCCACGTGCCGAACGAAGATCCGGCGGCTCATGGTCTGTGGGCGTTCCGAGCGCACGTAGTCGGCGATGGCAGCGCCGGTGAGTTGCGGCAGCGGCAGCACATCGGCTCGTCGCGATTTGCTCCTGCTGATACGAACGGTGCCAGCCACCCAGTCGATGTCGTCGAGTTCTAGCGCGATCGCCTCGCTGCTGCGCAGGCCGAGGTCGATGAGGCATCGCACGAGGGCATAGCAGCGCAGGCGCGACGGAAGATCCGCTGGGAAGGCGGCCAGCAGCCGGTTGACCTCGTCCGGCGCGAGCGTCTGCGGCAAGGGTGCAAGGCGCCAATGCGCCGGCGAGGCGACCACAGGCAATAGGTGATCGACGCGATCACCCTCGAAGGCGCGGAAGCGCAGGTAGCTGCGCACTGCGGTCGCGGTGACGCCGCCGCTGGCGGCGCTCACGCGCGAGAGTTCCTGGGCCAGGAAACGCCGCAGCTCCTCGGACGACGGTGTCGTCGCGTTCGATGTCATGGACAGCAGCACGCGAACGATCGCGGTGCGCCGAAGGCGCGTGCTGCCTGCGAGTCCCTTGGCGTGCAATAGGTGATCGTCGAAACGCTGAACTTGCTCGTCGATGGCGCCGCCGAGGTAATGGTCTTGTTGCACGCCCGAGGCATTGATCACAGCCACCAAGTGCCGCAGAGCCGCGCGGACTTGGTTGCGACTGCGCTGCACCGGAGCAGCGCAAGTGCAGCGAGGCAGGTGTTCGTCGACGAAGGCAACGATATGCTGATCGAGACTCTGAAGGGCGAAAGGCCGTCGTCTTGACCAGTGGGCGAAGTGGGCAACGCAGTTCATGTACTGGCGAGCCGTACCCGACGAATACCGCTGCTCAGACAGCCGATCCCAGAAGGGCTGCACGAACGGCGCAAGGGCACTGGCTCGAAGCCGAGCAGCAGCCAGCTCCGTGAGGGATTCGAAGACATCCATCGCGATCTCCTGTGAAGTGGGGTTGGCCCCCCAGGAGACGCGACTTCTTATGCGAAGTCCAGTAGGTGATCAGACCGACGTGGCGAAGGCCGGCTACGCAACCGGCGCCCCGCGTCGTGCCGACTTCGCATAAAAGTGGAGTTCGCCTTATT
>NZ_SCML01000108.1 GCF_005503365.1 Hydrogenophaga sp. 2FB | reverse complement strand
GTGGGCAGGCGCTGTGATTCACCATTATGCAATGCATTTCCCTTATCGTAATCAAAAGAGCCTGCTGAGCACCCCAGTTTGCGGCTTTCCCGTGGGGGTGTCGATGCCGCCGGGCCCCGCGCACCGGTGGTCATAATCAAGGCTTTTCGCCGGAAACCCCCCTGGGTGTCCGCGCCCACCCTGCCTCCTGTCCAAGATGCTCTTTCTGATCTCGCCCGCCAAGGCCCTCGACTACGAGACCCCGCCACACGTGACCACCCACACCCAGCCGCTGTTCGTGAAGCAGTCGGCCGAACTCATCGAGGTGTTGCGCGAGAAATCGCCGCAGCAGATCGGCGAGCTCATGAAACTGTCGGACGCGCTCTCCGGTCTGAACGTCGCCCGCTACGAGGCCTGGCGCCCGAAATTCACCGCGAAGAACGCCAAGCAGGCCGTGCTCGCGTTCGACGGCGACGTGTACGGCGGCCTGGATGCCCGCAACCTGGCCGAGACCGACCTGGACTGGCTGCAGCAGCACCTGTGCATCCTGAGCGGGCTCTACGGCGTGCTGCGCCCGCTGGACCGCATGCAGCCTTACCGCCTTGAAATGGGCACGCGCCTGGAAACGTCCAAGGGCAAGAACCTCTACCAGTTCTGGGGCACGCAGGTCGCCGACTACCTCAACCAGCGCGCCAAGGCCAACCTGAGCCCGGTGGTGATCAACCTGGCGAGCGAGGAGTACTTCAAGGTGGTGGACCGCAAAGCCCTGCTGCCGCGCGTGGTCACCTGCGCGTTTGAAGAGCGCAAGGGCGATGGCTACAAGATCATCAGCTTCATGGCCAAACGTGCGCGGGGCCTGATGGTGCGCTACGCTGTCACGCACCGCGCCACCACACCCGAGCAACTCAAGGGCTTTGACCTTGAAGGCTACCGATACGTGCCCGCCGCGTCGTCGACCGACCGGTTGGTGTTCCGCCGCGAACAGTGAGGCTTCGACACACGCCATGAGCCAGAAGATCACCCCCGAACTGCGCCGCTGGATCATCGAGCAGGCCTCGGCCGGTTTTGAACCCGAGGCAGTGCTCGCGTCGATGGTGGCGTCGGGCTGGCAGGAAGCCGTGGCCGTGAACGCGCTGGAAAACACCTTGCGCGAGCACTTGCGAGACAACCCGGTGCTGGTGGCGGCCGCTCCCACCGAGCCAGCGCAGGCTGCCACAACAGGTGGCGGTGTGCCCGTGCCCGATTTCCCGCTGAGCCAGTCGCCCCGGCAACTCGACGCGGGCGACCGCATGGTCGACGTGATCGCCACGCTGAACAACCCGCGCGTGGTGGTGCTGGGCAACCTGCTGAGCGCCGAGGAGTGCGAGGCGCTGATCGAATCCGCGCGCCCGCGCCTGGCGCGCTCGCTCACCGTGGCGATCAAGACCGGCGGCGAGGAGACGAACCCCGACCGCACCAGCAGCGGCATGTTCTTCACCCGCGGCGAAACCCCCGAGGTGGCGCGCGTGGAAGCGCGCATTGCGCGGCTGCTGGACTGGCCGCTGGAAAACGGCGAAGGCTTCCAGGTGCTCAACTACGGACCGGGCGCGGAATACAAGCCGCACTACGACTACTTCGACCCCAGCGAACCGGGCACGCCCACCATCCTGCGCCGCGGCGGACAGCGCGTGGCCACCATCGTGATGTACCTCAACGAGCCCGCGCGCGGCGGTGGCACCACCTTCCCCGACGTGGGTTTTGAAGTGGCGCCGGTGCGCGGCAACGCGGTGTTCTTCAGCTACGACCGCGCCCACCCGTCCACCCGCACGCTGCATGGCGGTGCACCGGTGATCGAGGGTGAAAAATGGGTCGCGACCAAATGGTTGCGCGAAAGAGAATTTGTTTGATGAGCCAACACACCCCTGAACAATCGCAACTCGGCAAGACCTCGGCCTACGTCGACCAGTACGACGCCGCGCTTCTTTTTCCGCTGCCGCGAGAAACCAAGCGGCGCGAGATCGGTATCACCGGCAGCGTGCCCTTTCTCGGCGCGGACCTCTGGACCGCGTTCGAGCTGAGCTGGCTCAACACGCGTGGCAAGCCGGTGGTGGCGCTGGCGCACATCACCGTGCCCTGCGAGAGCACGCACATCGTCGAGAGCAAGTCGTTCAAGCTCTACCTCAACAGCTTCAACAACACCCGCTTCTCCAGCGCCGACGCGGTGCGCGATTGCATCCGCAACGATGTGAGCGCCGCCATCTGGCACGGCGGCCCGGTGCAGGCCAGCGCGGGCGTGAAGCTGTTGCTGCCCGAGCAGTTCGACCGCGAACCGGTGCACGAACTCAGCGGCCTCTCGGTCGACCGGCTCGACGTGGAATGCACGCAGTACCAGCCCGCGCCGGAGCTGCTCACCGCGGCCCTCAACGAACAACCCGTGACCGAAACGTTGATGAGCCACCTGCTCAAGAGCAACTGCCTGGTGACGGGGCAGCCCGACTGGGGCAGCGTGCAGATCAGCTACAGCGGCCCTCAGATCGACCAGGCCGGCCTGCTGCAGTACATCGTGAGTTTCCGCAACCACAACGAGTTCCACGAGCAGTGCGTCGAGCGCATCTACATGGACATCTGGCAGCGCTGCAAACCGGCCAAGCTCACGGTGTACGCGCGCTACACGCGCCGCGGCGGCCTCGACATCAACCCCTGGCGCAGCAGCCACCCGCAGTCGCCACCGGCCAACGTGCGCACCGCACGCCAATAAACCGCCCGCGCCACGGTGGCCGCGCGGCCACCGGTGTTCACAGCATCTTCTGGATCAACGCACCGTGGAACAGCACCGGCCCGGTGGGGCCGCTTTCGCTCGGCACACCGCCCTTGGGCTCCAGGCTGATCGCGAGCGCTGGCACCTCGCGCACATCACCCTCGCCCGCCGCGAGCTGCAGCAGGCGTTCGTGGCTCAGCACGCCAAGCGAACGCGGGCCACCCGAATGGGGAAGGGCCCATAGCTGCAGCGATCGGTCGGGCGCTTCCTGGAAGCCGCTCACGCGCTGCAGCGTCAGTTGCTGGCTTTTCGGGTCGAAGGTCACCAGCATGGCCGCGCTGGCCTTGTTGTCGTGCAGCACGGCCACGTAGTTGACCTGCGGCGTGGCGTCCAGCTTCGCTTGCAACTCGCCGATTTGCGCGCCCAGGTTGTCGCGCAGACCCACGGCGGTGACCACCGCCAGCACCGTGGCCAGGGCGCCGGCCGCGGTGGCGCCGCGCCACAGCGCGAGGCTGCGCAGCCAGCCGCCGCTCTTGGGTGGGACAGGCGTGGCGCGCGCGGTGGCCATGGCCTGTTGTTGCTGGTCGGCGCGCACCAGGTTTTCGATGCGCGTCCAGACCGCGGGCGCGGGCTCCGCGGGCGCTTGCAGTTCGTTCATGCTGGCTACGCGGCTTTGCCACACGAGGGCGGCGGCGCGCACGGGCGCTTGCTCGCGCGCCATGGCTTCGAAGCGGCGGCGTGCGCCACCGCGCAATGTGCCTAGCGCGTGGGCGGCGGCGAGTCGGTCGAGCAGTTCGGGGTGCTGGATGAGGTTCATGTTGAAGTCCTCACGCAAACCGTGCCATGCAGGTGCGCAACTGGTCCAGCCCGCGGCGGATCCAGGTCTTGACCGTGCCCAGCGGCAGCTTGAGCTGCTCGGCGAGTTCGCTGTGGCTCAGGTCGCGCAGGTAGGCCAGGCTCACCACTTCGCGCTGTCGGTTCTCCAGCTTCCCCAGGCACTGGTGCAGTGCCCAGGCTTGCTGGCTGGCCAGGCTCACGTCCATCGGGTTGGGCGAGTCACCGGCCATCGTGTCGGCCATCGCGTCGTCGATCTCGTCGGTGAGGTGGGCGCGTTCGGCGCTGCGCCGGCGAAGGAAATCCAGTGAACGGCTGCGCACGATCAGGCCCAGCCAGGCCATGGGCGGGCTCAGGCTGGCGCGGTAGTCGCTGGCGGCGCGCCAGATCTGCAGGAAGGTTTCCTGCAGCACGTCTTCGGCCCACTCGTGTTTGCCGACCACGCGCAGCGACAGCCCGTAGAGCTTGGACGACACTAGGTCGTAGAGGCCTTTGAGGGCCGCTTCGTCGCGCTGGGCGATGCGGTCGATCAAGGCGATGAGTGTGTCGTCGGGGTGGTCGCTCATGCGCGCATTGTGAGGCACGCGGGATGGCGGCGGCGAGCCGTCGGGCCTGCTCCACACCAGCACCGCATGGGGCG
>NZ_SCML01000107.1 GCF_005503365.1 Hydrogenophaga sp. 2FB | reverse complement strand
TCCATCAGCACGCCTTTCACCGGCGTGAAGATGAGCGGCTACGGCCAGGAGAAGGGCCGCCTGGGCATTCTCGAATACACCAGCCAGAAGAGTTTCTATTGGGGGCTCAACGAGTCCCCCATGCCGTGGGCCACGTCCTGAACGTCCACCCGCGCCGCACCACTTTCAACCATCCTTGCCATCTGAACCATGACCACCCGTCGCACCCTCATCGCCCTCGCCTCCCTGCTCAGTCTGCTGGGCACCGCGCATGCACAGACCGCCGTTGAAAAACAGCTCGCCTCCGACAAGTTCACGCTCGTCGCGCCCTTCCCACCCGGTGGCGCGATCGACACGCTGGCCCGCGTGCTGGCCGACGGCCTGGGCAAGCAGTACAACACCACGGCCCTGGTCGACAATGCGCCCGGCGCGGCCGGCAACATCGGCATGGACAAGGTCAAGAAGGCCAAGGCCGACGGCCACACGCTGCTGGTGATCCCCGCGGGCAACCTCACCATCAACCCCACGCTGATGCCGAAGTTCCCGTTCAACGTGCAGAAGGACTTCGTGCCCGTGGCCATGCTGGCCAAGACGCCCAACGTGCTGGTGACCACCCCCGCCACCGGCATCAAAACCGTGGCCGACCTGATCGCCCGCGCCAAGGCCAAGCCCGACTCGCTGTCGTACGCCTCGCCCGGCATCGGCAGCGGCCTGCACCTGGCCGGCGAGCTGTTCAAGTCGCAAGCCAACATCGACATCCTGCACATCGCCTACAAGGGATCGAACGTCGCGATCAACGACTTGCTGGGTGGCAGCGTGCCCCTGATGTTCAGCAACCTGCCCACGGTGCTGCCCCACATCAAGAGCGGCAAGCTCATCGGCCTGGCGCTGACGGACAGCACCCGCACGCCCACCGCGCCCGAGATCCCCACCATGGGCGAGGTCGGCATTCCCAACATCGTCGTGCCGTCGTGGTATGGCCTGCTGGCGCCTGCCGGCACGCCGGCGGACGTGGTCGCGCAACTGGCCAAGGACGCGGCCGAGATCCTGGCGCAACCTCAGGTGATCGAACAGCTCAAGGCCCAGGGCATGACCGGCTGGGACCTCAGGACCTTGGCCTTTGACAAACACATCCGCGACGAGACCGCGCGCTGGGCCAAGGTCATCAAGGACCGCAACATCACGATGGAGTGAGCGCGATGAGCGGCACCACCACCCCGTCGAAAGAGAACGTGCTGATCACGCTGGTGCTCAAGCACCATGCGGGTCTCACGCTGGACGACGTGCAGGCCAGGTTGAAGGCCAGCGGGTGGTGGGATCGTTTTCCGGTGGAAGGCACGCGCGTCGTGTCCTGGACCGTGGCCATGGGCCTGGGCCAGATCGTGACGCTGGAAGTGCCGCCGCACCTGCTCGGCCAGGTCAACCTCGAACTGGAGCGCTCCGCCTGGGGTGTCTTCACCACCGAGTGCTACCCGACCTACGATTTCGTGCCGGTGCGCGAACGCATCATCGAACGAGTCAAGGCCGGAGGCCAGTGATGGCGATCGCCGAAAAAATCCAGTGCCCGCAGGTGCCGGACCTGCCCACCGCCAGCTGGACCAACGCCTACCGCGTCGGCCAGGAAGTGGTGGTGTCCGGCATGACCGGCCACCCCGCCACACGCGAGGCTTCGCAACGCGGTGAACCGCTGGGCGCGTATGACCAGGCGATGGTCGTGCTGAAGAAACTCGAAGCGCTGGTGACCGCGGCCGGTGGCCACAAACACAACCTCACCAAGACCGTCGTCTACCTGACCGACATCGCGGACAAGGACGACGTGGGCCGCGCGCGGCGCGACTTCTTTGGCGCACACACGCCGTGCTCGACGCTCGTGGCGGTCAAAGCGCTCGTGTTCCCCGAACTGCGCGTGGAGATCGACGCCTGGGCCAGGCTCGACGTGGATCTCCGCGAATCCGTCACCCTCTCAACCGAAAGCTGAACCACCATGGACCTGGGCATTGCCGGCAAAAAAGCACTGGTGTGCGGCGCGAGCGCGGGGCTGGGCTATGCCTGCGCCGAAGCGCTCGTCAAAGATGGCGTGCATGTCGTGATCGTGGCGCGCACCGAAGAGCCCCTGCGCGAAGCCGCCGCGCGCCTGGCCGCGCACGGTGCGGGCGCGGTGGACTTCGTGGCCGCCGACGTGACGTCCGACGAAGGCCGCGCGCGCATCTTCGCCGCGCACCCGGACTTCGACATCCTCGTCACCAACGCGGGCGGCCCGGCACCGGGCGACTTCCGCAACTGGGACCGCGAGACCTGGCACCGCGCCATCGACGCCAACATGCTCGCGCCGATCGAGCTCATCAAGGCGACGGTGGACGGCATGATGGCGCGCGGCTTCGGCCGCATCATCAACCTCACCTCCAGCGCGGTGAAGTCCCCGGTGGACGGCCTGGGCCTGTCCACCGGCGCGCGCAGCGGCCTCACCGGCTTCGTCGCCAGCCTGGCGCGCAGCACCGTGGCGCGCGGCGTGACCATCAACAACCTGCTGCCCGGCACCTTCGACACCGCGCGCCTGGCGAGCAACTTCGCCGCGCAGGCAAAACGCGAAGGCAAGACCGTGGACGAGGTGCGCACCGCGCGCATGGCCAAGCATCCCGCGCACCGCGCGGGCCAGCCCAGCGAACTCGGCCACACCTGTGCCTACCTCTGCAGCGTGCACGCCGGCTACATCAACGGACAGAACATCCTGCTCGATGGTGGTTCGTTCAACGGCGTCTTCTGACGCCCCTCCCTGCGCTTCCTGTTCCGCTTTCCCGTCAGACCACAACCACTCCATTGGAGACAAACCATGATCGCGCGCCGCCACCTCATCCTCGCCACCGCCGCTGTGGCCACCGCCCTCGCCTTGCCCACGGGCAGCGCGCTGGCACAGGCCTACCCCAACAAGGCCATCACCCTGGTCGTGTCGTTCCCGCCCGGTGGTGACACCGATGCCCTTGCGCGCAGCTTTGCCGAAAAGCTCGCGGCCCGCGTCGGCCAGCCGGTGGTGGTGGAGAACAAGACCGGTGCCAGCGGCACGATCGGCAATTCCTACGTGGCCAAGGCCGCGCCCGATGGCTACACCCTGCTGTTCACGCCGAACACCTTTGCCACCGCGCCGCTGGTGCTCAAGCCCGGCACGGGCGCGGTCTACAACCCGCTCACCGACTTCACGCCCATCATGCTGGCGGGCACGCAGTCGCTCTTCCTCGTCACCCACGCGGGCTCGGGCCTGAACAGCGTGAAGGACGTGGTGGCCGCCGGCAAGAGCGGCAAGCTCGCCAACTACGCCAGCCCCGGCAGCGGTTCGCCCATGCACATCCTGGGCGAGATGTTCAACCGCGCAGCCGGCGTGAAGCTGTCGCAGGTGCCGTACCGTGGCAGCGGCCCGGCCATCGTCGACCTCGTGGCCGGCCACATTCCCATGATGTACACCACGCTCGGCCCGGTGGCGCAGTACATCGCCCAGGGCAAGCTGGTGAACGTGGCGGTGGCCGACCCGCAGCGCTCGTCGCTCGCACCCAACGTGCCCACGCTGGCCGAAGCCGGCGTGAAGGACGTGGAGGTGGGCGCGTGGCAAGGTTTCTTCGGCCCCAAAGGCATGTCGCCTGAAGTGGTGCGCACGCTCAACGGCCACTTGAACGAAATCATCAAGATGCCCGACGTGATCGCGCGCATGCAGACGATGGCGCTGGTTCCCGTGGGCGGTGAAGCGCCGGCACTGGCCAAGATCAACGCGTACCACAACGAGCGCTATGGCAAGGTGATCCGGGAAACCGGGATCATGGCCGACTGAAGTTCGCGCGTCTATGAAAGAAGTCATCGACGTCGGCCTGCCGCCCTTCAAGCAACCGTTCTCGTGGATGGTGCGCGCCGGCGGCGTGCTCTATACGGCGCATGGGCCGGTGCGTGAAGACGGCAGCGTCGACACCACCGGCACCATCGAGCAGCAGGCGCGCCTGACGTTCAGCAACTTGCAGCGCGCGGTGGAACGCGCCGGCAAGACGATGGACGACGTGGCGCAGGTGCTGATCTACATGACCGACGTGGCCGACATGGCGGCCATCGATGCGGTGTACCGCGAGTTCTTCCGAGCGCCTTGGCCGAACCGCTCCAGTGCGGGGGTGGCCTTGGTGGTGCCTGGGATGAAGATCGAGATCGTCGCCTACGTGGCGTAGGACAACGCCCTCCCTCGCTGGGGGAGGGTTGGGGG
>NZ_SCML01000106.1 GCF_005503365.1 Hydrogenophaga sp. 2FB | reverse complement strand
CCTGTCGAAGAGCGAGGCGGATTGCCTCACCCGTCAACATGGCAGAACCAGCGGTGGAACGAATAACCACGATGCTGCCGGAGCGATTACCGCGAAAGCGGTTTAGTCCATCGGCTATCTTCAGACGTTGGGGGATGACCGCTTTGGGGTTGATCAGCGCACCAACGTCAGCCCGCCGCCGACCAGATCAGGTTCCCGCGCGCAATTCCCGCACGCCGCGTCCCAGCTTGCGTCGCAGCAGGGCGCGCAAAGTCACCCCGTCGGAGTAGCCGATCCGCGCGGCAATCTGATCGACGCTTTCGGTGCTGGTGCGCAGCAGATGCACGGCACGCTCGACGCGCAGGTCCTGGAAGTACGACAGGGGTGATTTGCCCAACACGCCTTGCAGGCGCCGCGCCAGAGTGCGTTCGCTGGCGCCCACGGCGACGGCCGCCTCGGCCAGCGAGAAGCCGTGCGCGAGCCGCTGCCGCGCCCAGCCCTCGAAGCGTTCGACCACCGGGTCGGCGTGGGCGAGGTGATCGGGGATCACGAACTCCGCTTGCGAGCCACGCGGCTCGACCAGCAGGTAGCGAGCCGTCTGCGCTGCCAGCGCCGGGCTGCTGCTGCGCACGATGCCCAGTGCCAGGTCGATGTGGGCCAGGGCAGCGCCGGCCGTGGTGAAGCCGGCCGAGCTCACGAGCATGCGGGAATCATCGAGTGACACGCGCGGATAGCGCTGCCGAAACATCGGCGCCAGCCACCAAGACGTCGTGGCCCTTTGGCCGTCGAGCAGCGCGCTCTCCGCCAGCAGGAAGGTGCCGGTGCAGGCGGCGCCAACGACCGCTGTGGCGGTCGACCACCGCCGCAGCGCGACGACCGCGTCGGCCACGTCTGGACGGGCCAGGCGCGCCGCGAGCGTGTCGGGCATGTTGGCGCCGAGCGCGGGCACGAGCACGATGTCGGGTTTGCGAACGGCGTGCACCGGCACCACGGGCACCGTCAAACCCTGCGCAGTGCGCACGCGGCGCCTCACGCCCACCAAGGTGACATCGATGGCTGTCGGCGGCTGGGCCAGCGAGCCCGCCAGTTGCCTGGCCGTGCCCAGTGTGTCGGTGATGGCCGAAAGACCCAAGTCGAACACGCCGTCGAGAACGAGGATGTGGATTCGCATGGCGAGAATGATATCAATATTGGCACTCTTGCCACTCGTGAATGGTGACAGAAGGTCTTAGTCTCAACGTGCTGTCAAGCGTTCACCCATTCACACAGAAGTTCACCCAATGACCAAACTTGCGCTGTTCGTTCGTCTAGAAGCCAAACCCGGACAAGAGACCGCCGTTGCCGAATTCCTGGCCGGGGCGCTGCCGCTCGCCAACGCCGAGTCGGGAACCACCGCGTGGTTTGCCTTGAAGTTCGGCCCGTCGACTTTCGGCGTGTTCGACGCCTTTGCCGACGAGACGGGTCGCCAGGCGCACCTGGACGGCCCGATCGCAGCCGCCTTGATGGCCAACGCAGCAAGCTTGCTCAGCGCGCCGCCAAAGATCGAGAAGATCGATCTGCTGGCGGCGAAGCTGCCGGGCTGACGCGCCGTCCGCGGCGCGGCGTTGTCGCGGGCGTCGAGCGGAACCGCCTGCGCAGCGTCACCTGTGTGGTCGACGTTTGCCGGCGCCCGGCCATCAGCACCCGCGATGTCGATCCAGGCGTGAAGCCTGGGGAGCGTCGACCTGCGATCCGCTCGTTCTCGATGGTCGACGTCGGACCGAGACCGATCGTGTCCGAAGCGGCGGGCCCACCGGTCTTCGGCCATGTCACACCCACTTTCTCTTCAACCACCCCAAGAGCAATCATGAAACTGATGGATTACGGACTCGCGCCGATCAACTTCAACCACCCGGAAACCACGGCGGGCACGGCCGACGCCGGCCTGTCGCGGCGCGGCTTCGTGATGACGTCGCTGGCTTCCGGCTTCGCCATCGCGTCCAATCCCGTGCTGGCGCAGGCCATCACCACCGACAGCAAGGGCCTGGTCGCCGGCGAGGTCAGCGTCGCGGTCGCGGACGGCAAGATTCCGGCCTACCGCGCGATGCCGGCCGGCCCCGGCAAGTTCCCGGTGATGCTGGTGGTGCAGGAGATCTTCGGTGTGCACGAGCACATCAAGGACATGTGCCGCCGCTACGCCAAGATGGGCTACTACGCCATTGCCCCCGAAATGTTCGCCCGCCAGGGCGATGTCTCGACGATGACGGACATCGGCACCATCCTGTCGCAGGTGGTGTCCAAGGTGCCTGATGCGCAGGTCTGCGCCGATCTCGATGCCACCCTGGCCTTTGCCCGAGCCAGCGGCAAGGCCGATGCCAAGCGCACCGCCCTGGTGGGCTACTGCTGGGGCGGCCGCACCGCCTGGGTCTATGCACGCCACAACGGCAGCCTGAATGCCGCCGTGGCTTACTACGGCCTGCTCGAAGGCCTGAAGGCGCCCGACCTGCGCCCGCAGGATCCGATCGACTTCGCCCACGAGATCAAGGTACCGGTGCTCGGGCTTTACTCCGGCATCGATGCCTTCGTGAAACAGGAGACGATCGCCAAGATGCGCGGCCTCATCAACAAAGGCGGCAGCGGCTCGGAGATCGTGGTTTTCCCCAACGTCGACCACGGCTTCAACGCCGACTACCGCCCCAGCTACGACAAGGCCGCCGCCACCTACGCGCAGAAGCTGGCCAGCGATTGGTTCAAGAAGTACCGCGTCTAAGACCTGAAGGCTCAGCCCTGGAGGGGATGCGTCGAGACGCGTCCCCACTTTCCAATGGCGAGCTTGACGGCATGACTCGAGGCGCGTACGGCAAATCAAGGGCAAGGCGGTGCAACCTCAACCTGCAACGCCTTGTCCGGGGAAGGATTCGACGAGCGGCTCGGTGCAACCAAGCCAAGCCCGCCAACTTCCCTTTAAGGTCGAGACCAGACAGCAATCGGGCGGGTCGTGAAGGACTGCCCCCAGTCTTGAACAGTCATCGATCTCGCAAATACCTTCACCGCGCCAAGGTAGTTCCCCATCCGCACACGCGGTCAGAGCGAGCGACTGACGAATCCATTTACGGGAAACGATGCGGACGTTTTCCGCACCACCGCAAACAAACCGGTCAGAGAAGCGCACCCGTGGTCGGAACCGAAGGCCCAGCGTTGAACACCTCAAACGGCGCAAGGCGCAACAATGCCTTCGCATCCCTCATGGAGCCCGTCAGCCATTGGTCCACATCACCCTGCTCGATGGGAATCACGCTGCGCTTGTCTTGTTGCTCGAACGGCAAGGGGACTTTCGTGATGCGGTCGACATCGGGCTTGTGCATGCGGCCCATCAGGGGATGGCTGTTGGCATGCATCGTGAGCATCGTGTAGCTCTCGACCATCTCTCCGGTTTCATGGTCCCGCCAGGTGTCCCACAGGCCAGCCAACGCCCATGGCTCTCCATCCGCTCGCTTGAAGCGCCACCAGACGTTCTTGCCACTCTCCCAGTTCGGTTCATCAAACCAGTCGGCCGGGATGATGCAGCGCTGGCCGCGCTTCCACGGAATTCTGAAGGTCGGCTTGTCCTCCAGCTCTTCGCTGCGCGCGTTGTTGGTCGAGTACCGGAAGTTCAGGTTCTTGGCGAACCAGGGGATCAAGCCCCAGTGCCCCACGACAAGATCGCGGCCAGGCCCGATCAAATAGCCCTCGGCGTTGCGCGAGCGGCGGATGAACGCGCCAGGCTTTCGGGGGCGACGATGCCGCCCTCCCAGGGGCTTGCGAGCACGTTGGCTGGTCGCCAGTACTTGCGAACGCCTTCTTCATGGGTGCTGCCGTACAGATTGCACATCCGATCAGCATACCCCTGGGGAACACGAAGCGCTCACAGCGCCCCGGACGGACCAGTCCGCCTTTCAGGACTCCCCGCTTCTGTAGGCCGGGTCCTGAGGTTCGTTCTTCTGCTCACGGATGATCTGCAGGGCCATCTCGACAGACAGGGTTTCGACGGCCTTCTGCCACGACCAGGTGGATGGCATTGAACCCATGTCGAACTCGGCCAACGCGAGCATCACCCGTTCTTCCAAGGTCTCGCGAATGGCAGTCGCCCGCTGCAGATCGAGCGTCAAGCCCCTGGCTATCCGGTGGGCTGCGACCAGGTCCAGCGCAAACCGCATCGACCGGCGCAACTCCAAAGGATCGATTTGATTGAGATTCATGCAAGGGCGCTCGCGTGGCTCATGGGTCCAATCGTGAACTCGAGCCGTGATTTTGCGCTCCGTTCAGAGCATGCGCTGCTCATCGGCATCAAGCCAGATGTGCGGGCTGGCTTGGGCCAATGCCATCCACACATGAAACGGCAGGCGTTCCATGGCTCGGCGCGGTGCACTGCGTGCGACCACCAACGAGCCCCGCTCCAGCTGGAGCACGCCACATTCCGCAGGCACCTCATCCGCCTGGGCGATCGGCCGACCTTTGGCATCTTCGCCCAGCACGTACCAGACAGCC
Source organism: Hydrogenophaga sp. 2FB (assembly GCF_005503365.1). Classification (GTDB taxonomy): domain Bacteria; phylum Pseudomonadota; class Gammaproteobacteria; order Burkholderiales; family Burkholderiaceae_C; genus Hydrogenophaga. Next base: position 1,780 of record NZ_SCML01000106.1, on the reverse strand, counting down.
CCGGCCATGGCCAGGTAAGCGGCCCGTTTGGCCGGTTTGCGGAGGTCGCCAAGCAGGTCGGAGCGGCTGACCTTGATCTCGTGCACCACCGGCTCCAGGTAGGCTTCCACCGAACTGCGGCGGATGGAGAAGACATCGGGCATGGCCATGCACCAGGTGTGCGCGGGACCGTGCACCACTGCGCCGTCGGCTGAGGAGTCTTCCCACAGCGGTTGCGGCTGCAGTGGCAGTGGCAGTGGCAGTGGCAGAGGCAGAGGCAGAGGCGGTGCCGGGACAGTCCTGGCCGCCTCGATCGCGGAAACCTCATGCCCATGGCAGCCAGACAAGGCGCGCGGCAGCGGAGCTCGCAGCATCAATCCTCGCCATGCCAGGCGTCCTTCGCGGGCGAGTTGGTCGGCCACCTGCCTGACCAGGCATTCATGCGGATCGCGGGCGGTCTTGTTGGCGGTGTGGGCCTGAGCGAGGGCGTCAATGCCGGCGTCCGTCAGGCGTAGCGTTTCATGGCCATGGCTGCCCACACACCGCTCCAGGCAACCCGCTGCCAGCAGCTCCACCTCGATCATGTCGGCGCACGGCCAACCGGCCGAGCGGTAGATCTCGCGCAGGCGGCGCAGGTGCGCTCGCTTGAGGGGTGGCGCGGCTGTGGGGTCTGACGTTCTGGCAGCGGTTTCGGGCGGTGCATTCATGGGGTGCATCCGTGGCGTATCGATGGCGTATCCACGGAGGTTCCAGGTGGCTGCGGTCCGGCGGTGGTGTTGTTGGCGGTGGGGCTTTGCAGCGCCTGGGTGAGATGTTGAGCCAGCCGCCGGGGCTTGAGGAGCTGGATATATATCCAGTGTACTATCCGCTCCCCGCTGTAGCCCCGTTACAACCCCGCAGCGAGGAGTCACCGTGTCAGACACCAGCCTCTCCGAACCCGCACTGCTCAAGCAAGAACCGCTCATGGCGTTCGGCTTGGCCACGAGCGTGCACGCCGGCTTTCCCTCGCCGGCGGCCGATTTCTCGGCCAAACGCATCGACATCATGGAGCGGCTGGTGGTGCATCCGCAAGCGACCTATGCGATGCGTGTCAGTGGCGAATCGATGCGCGAACTGGGCATCTTCGATGCGGATGTGCTTCTGGTGGACAAGGCGGTCAAGCCCAGGCACGGCATGGTGGTGATTGCCATCGTGGATGGTGAGTTCACCTGCAAGCAGTTGCACCTGCGAAACGGCCGCATGAAGCTCAAGGCGGCCAACCCGACCTACCCGGACATCACACCGAAGGAAGGGCAGGAGATCGAGATCTGGGGCGTGGTGATCGCATCGATCAAGCAGTTTCAGGTTTGATGGGCGGCAAACCAAGAAGCAGAGAAAGCCATGGCAGCGCCGCTGTTTGCCCTTGTCGATGGCAACAACTTCTACGTCTCCTGCGAGCGGGTGTTCCGGTATTCGCTGAAGAACACGCCGTGTGTCGTGCTGTCCAACAACGACGGCTGCGCGATCGCACGCTCCAACGAGGCTAAGGACCTGGGCATCAAGATGGGAGCACCCTGGTTCCAGATCCGGCACTTGCAGGAAAGCTCTGGTCTGGTGGCGCTCTCCGCCAACTTCGAGCTCTACGGCGAGATCAGCGATCGCATGATGAGCGTGGTGGCCGCACTCGGCCATCGACAGGAGATCTATTCCATCGACTTAAGTGCACCAGGCTACTGTTGCGTTTCCTTTGAGAAGGAAGTCGTTGACTGGTGTTGCGATTAACAGAGTAGGGCTGTTGCGTTTCATTGGCAGTGGCGACCAT
>NZ_SCML01000105.1 GCF_005503365.1 Hydrogenophaga sp. 2FB | reverse complement strand
CCCCCCACGCAGCCCGCACCCGTCGACATCCCCACCGACCTGCAGACCTACCTGGACGACCAGGAACGGCAGGTACTGCTCAAGGCGCTGCGCGAAAGCGATTTCAACCGCACGGCCGCCGCCGCCCGCCTCGGTCTGAACCTGCGCCAGATGCGCTACCGCATCCAGCGCCTGGGCATCTCCATGCCCTCATCGGACGATGACGAAACCCCCTGAGCCCTGGCGCGGCGGCTGGCTGCAGACCGCGCGCCATTGCCCATCGCCCAACTTCGGCCCGCGGCCCGACGGTGCGCACATCGACCTCATCGTCATCCACTCCATCAGCCTGCCACCCGGCGTGTACGGCGGCCCGGAGGTGGAACAACTCTTCACCAACCAGCTCGACTGGAGCGCCCACCCCTATTTCGAGCAGATCCGCGGCATGGAAGTGTCATCGCACTTCTTCGTGCGGCGCAGCGGCGAATTGCTGCAGTTCGTCGACGCGGACGCGCGCGCCTGGCACGCCGGCCCATCGCGCTGGCGCGGGCGCGACAACTGCAACGACGACTCCATCGGCATCGAACTCGAAGGACTCGAAGGCGAGCGCTTCGAAGCCGATCAATACGCCACGCTGACGCGCCTGTGTCTGCAACTGGCGCAACGCTATCCAGTGGCCCACATCGCCGGCCACGAGCACATCGCGCCGGGCCGCAAACAGGACCCCGGCCCCGGTTTTGACTGGGCCCGCCTGCAACACAGCCTGGGTTGGGGCGACACCTGTTTCCCTCAGGCGACACTTCAGCGCGGCGCGTCCACCGACTGACGTTCGCGAGCGCCACAAACGGGCGTCGCCGGGTCTTCCTGCAACGGCGCGCCCGGCGCGGGCAAATCGTGCCGCAGCGCGCAGCCATGTTGAATTGGCGCTCACAAATTCAGACGTTTCGCCTGTTCGCCGGCCGTCCATCGGTGTAGATTGAACCCTGACAGGCGCGCATTTTTTACCTGACGAAAAGACCGTACCGCCCCAGGGTACCCACCCTGATGAAAACACTACCGGTAGTGGCTTGAAGATGACATGCACACCAGATATAGTGTCTACCTTGAGTTTCGGAAACCGCCTTTATCCGGCACCGCATCGGCTCCCGATGCGACGCCGAAGCCTCAATGTCACCGGCACTGCTTCCGGACAACGCGCCCCCTGAAGCCGTCCACACACAACAAATGAAAGAGGAACCATGCTGACCGCTTCCACCAACACCACCCCATCCCCCGCTTCGCTGAAGTCCCCCGCCGGTTCGCCCGCGGCGGCTCCGCTGAGCGCGAGCAGCTCGGTTTTTTCCAATTACCAGATCATCCGCCGCAACGGCGCCGTGGTGCCCTTCGAGCCGGGCAAGATCGCCGTGGCCTTGATGAAAGCCTTCCTGGCGGTGCACGGCACCCAAGGCGCCGCCTCGGCCAGCGTGCGCGAAACCGTGGACGCCTTGACGCAGAACGTGGCGCGCGCCCTGATGCGCTCGCGCCCCGGTGGCGGCACCTTCCATATTGAAGACGTGCAGGACCAGGCCGAGCTGGGCCTGATGCGCAGCGGCCACCACGAAGTCGCGCGCGCCTACGTGCTCTACCGCGAGCGCCGCACCCAGGAACGCGCCCACCAGGCCGAAGCCGCGCACCCCGCCGAACCCGCGCTGCACGTGATCGACGGCGGCCAACGCGTGCCGCTCGACCTGCAGCGCCTGCAAAACCTGATCGCCAATGCCTGCAGCGGCCTGGGCAAGGACGTCAAGGCCGACCCGATCGTGGCCGAGACCAAGCGCAACCTGTACGACGGCGTGCCGATCGAAGAGGTCTACAAGGCCTCCATCCTGGCGGCCCGCACGCTGATCGAGAAAGACCCCGACTACACCTACGCCACGGCGCGCCTGCTGCTGCACACCATCGTCAAGGAAGTGATGGGCGAGGAAGTGCCGGCCGACCAGATGGGCGCGCGCTACGCCGACTACTTCCCGCAATTCATCAAGAAGGGCGTGGACAACGACCTGCTCGACGAAAAGCTGCTGCAGTTCGACCTGGCCCGCCTGGGCGCCGCGCTCAAGCCCGAGCGCGACCTGCAGTTCGACTACCTCGGCCTGCAGACCCTGTACGACCGCTACTTCCTGCACGTGCGCAAGACGCGCATCGAACTGCCGCAGTCCTTCTTCATGCGCGTGGCCATGGGCCTGTCGCTGGGCGAGGTCGACCGCGAAGCCCGCGCGATCGAATTCTACGAAGTGCTCTCCAAGTTCGACTTCATGTCGTCCACCCCGACGCTCTTCAACGCCGGCACCCTGCGCTCGCAGCTCTCCAGCTGCTACCTGACCACCGTGCCCGACGACCTCGACGGCATCTACGAGTCGATCAAGGAAAACGCGCTGCTCTCCAAATTTGCGGGCGGCCTGGGCAACGACTGGACGCGCGTGCGCGCCCTGGGCTCCCACATCAAGGGCACCAACGGCGAGTCGCAAGGCGTCGTGCCTTTCCTTAAAGTGGTGAACGACACCGCCGTGGCGGTGAACCAGGGCGGCAAGCGCAAGGGCGCGGTCTGCACCTACCTGGAAACCTGGCACCTGGACATTGAAGAATTCCTGGAACTGCGCAAGAACACCGGTGACGACCGCCGCCGCACGCACGACATGAACACCGCGAACTGGATCCCCGATCTGTTCATGAAGCGCGTGATGGAAAAGGGCGAGTGGAGCCTGTTCTCGCCCAACAACGTGCCCGACCTGCACGACCTGTTCGGCGCCGACTTCGAAAAGGCCTACGTGGCCTACGAAGAGAAAGCGGCGCGCGGCGAGATCAAGCCGTACCGCAAGGTGCCCGCCAGCGACCTGTGGCGCAAGATGCTCTCGATGCTGTTCGAAACCGGCCACCCCTGGATCACTTTCAAGGACGCCTGCAACGTGCGCAGCCCGCAGCAACACGTCGGCGTGGTCCACAGCTCCAACCTCTGCACCGAGATCACGCTCAACACCAGCGACACCGAAACCGCCGTGTGCAACCTGGGCTCGGTCAACCTGCTCAACCACGTCAAGCTGGGTGACGACGGTGCCAAGGTGCTCGACCACGACAAGCTGCAGGCGACCATCAAGACCGCCATGCGCATGCTCGACAACGTGATCGACATCAACTACTACGCGGTCAAGAAGGCGCGCGATTCCAATATGCGCCACCGCCCGGTGGGCCTGGGTCTCATGGGCTTCCAGGACGCGCTGTACGAACTGCGCATCCCCTACGCCTCCAACGAAGCGGTGGAGTTCGCCGACCGCTCGATGGAAGCCATCTGCTACTACGCCTACTGGGCCTCGACCGAACTCGCCCGCGAGCGGGGTCGTTACGCCAGCTACCGTGGCTCGCTGTGGGACAAGGGCATCCTGCCGTCCGACACGCTGGACATGCTGGCCCGCGAGCGCGGTGGTTATGTCGACGTGGACCGCTCCAGCAGCCTGGACTGGGATGCGCTTCGCCAGAAGATCGCCGCCGACGGCATGCGCAACTCCAACTGCATCGCGATCGCGCCCACCGCCACCATCTCCAACATCGTCGGTGTGGACGCGTCCATCGAGCCTTGCTTCGGCAACCTCTCGGTCAAGTCCAACCTGTCGGGCGAGTTCACCGTCATCAACGGCTACCTGGTGAAGGACCTCAAACGCCTGGGCCTGTGGGACGACGTGATGGTCATGGACCTCAAGCACTTCGACGGTTCGCTGCGCCCGATCGACCGCGTGCCGCAAGACGTGAAGGCGCTGTACGCCACCGCGTTCGAAGTGGAGCCGCTGTGGCTGGTGGAAGCCGCCGCGCGCCGCCAGAAGTGGATCGACCAGGCACAGAGCCTGAACATCTACATGGCCGGCGCATCGGGCAAGAAGCTCGACGACACCTACAAGCTCGCGTGGCTGCGCGGCCTCAAGACCACCTACTACCTGCGCACGACCTCGGCCACGCAAGCGGAGAAGTCCACCGGCCGCGCCGGCCAACTCAACGCCGTTGCCATTCAATCGGAACCGGTTGCCTCCACCGCATCGGTCGATGCAGGACCGGCCACCGATGTGAAGTTCTGTGCCATCGACGACCAGGGTTGCGAAGCGTGTCAGTGATCTGATGCGGCATGCGCGCACGTGTTGTGGTGCTCATCGAATGCAATTCGATGCAACACCGCAACACAAAATGTGCGCATATCGTCTGATCACTTTGCATTTCATGCACACACTTTCATAATCCGAACATTGGAAACCTCTATGTTGACCTGGGACGATCACATCACGCCCTCATCGAAGCCAGCGAACAGCCCACTGCCCACCGGCACGTCGGGCCTGCAAGCACCACTGTCCTCATCATCCGGTGAGCGCACTTCTCCCTCCCCCGCTTCGATCAACACCGCGACCTCTCCACAAGCCGCCGCAGCAGCGCCTGCGCGCCGCGTCAACGCAGCCGACAAGCGCATCATCAACGGCCAGACCGACGTCAACCAGCTGGTGCCGTTCAAATACAAGTGGGCCTGGGAAAAGTACCTCGCCACCTGCGCCAACCACTGGATGCCGCAGGAAGTGAACATGAGCCGCGACATCGCGCTCTGGAAAGATCCCAACGGCCTGACCGAAGACGAGCGCCGCATCGTCAAGCGCAACCTCGGTTTCTTCGTCACCGCCGATTCGCTCGCCGCCAACAACATCGTGCTGGGCACCTACCGCCACATCACGGCGCCCGAGTGCCGCCAGTTCCTGTTGCGCCAGGCCTTTGAAGAAGCGATCCACACGCACGCTTACCAATACATCGTGGAGTCGCTGGGTCTGGACGAGTCCGAGATCTTCAACGCCTACAACGAAGTCCAGTCGATCCGCGACAAGGACCAGTTCCTGATCCCCTTCATCGAAGCGATCATGGACCCGAACTTCCACACCGGCACGCCGCAGACCGATCAGACGCTGCTCAAAAGCCTGATCGTGTTCGCCTGCCTGATGGAAGGCCTGTTCTTCTACGTCGGCTTCACCCAGATCCTGGCGCTGGGCCGCCAGAACAAGATGACCGGTGCGGCCGAGCAGTACCAGTACATCCTGCGCGACGAGTCCATGCACTGCAACTTCGGCATCGATCTGATCAACGCGATCAAGATGGAGAACCCGATGCTGTGGACCAGCGAATTCAAGGAAGAGATCAAGCAGCTGTTCCTCAAGGCTGTCGAACTCGAGTACCGCTACGCCGAAGACACCATGCCGCGCGGCGTGCTCGGCATGAACGCCTCGATGTTCAAGGGCTACCTGCGCTACATCGCCAACCGCCGTGCCACGCAGATTGGCCTGGAGCCGATGTTCCCGAACGAAGAGAACCCGTTCCCCTGGATGAGCGAGATGATCGACCTCAAGAAGGAACGCAATTTCTTTGAAACGCGCGTGATCGAATACCAAACCGGCGGTGCCCTTTCCTGGGATTGATGCCACTGCAGCCGGAGCCGCATTGCCCATACCCGACCCATCACACAACCACATGTGTTTCGTTCAATCAAAACCCCATGCACAACGGCGCGACGACGCCGGCAATGGGGTTTTGTCACAGCATTCAGTGCCTTGGGGCCTACCGTGGATGCATCCACAGGACCCCAGGGAGTTGAATCACTTCGCCGGCAACAAGGCTGGTTGAAGTGCTCTTTGCAACTTGATCAAGGAGAAAATAATGGCAACTGCGAAAAAAGCCCCGGCCAAAAAGGCCGCTGCGAAGAAGGCCGCTCCGGCCAAAAAAGCTGCAGCTAAAAAAGCAGCACCTGCGAAGAAGGTAGCAGCGAAGAAAGCTGCTCCGGCCAAGAAGAAGGCACCTGCCAAAAAGGTAGCCGTCAAGAAGGTCGCGGCCAAGAAGGCGCCTGCGAAGAAGGCTGCTGCTAAAAAGGCGCCTGCGAAGAAGGTAGCCGTCAAGAAGGTTGCAGCGAAGAAGGCTCCGGCGAAGAAAGCCGCTGCCAAGAAGGCGCCTGCGAAGAAGGTAGCCGCGAAAAAGGCTGCTCCTGCGAAGAAGGCCGCCCCTGCGAAAAAGGCAGCTGCGAAGAAGGCTCCTGCGAAGAAGGCCGCTGTAAAGAAGGCAGCCCCTGCGAAAAAGGCAGCCCCAGCAAAAAAAGCTGAGCCGGCCAAGAAGCCGGCAGCCCCTGCGGCACCTGCAGCGCAGACGAAGCTCAACCCTCAAGCCGCTTGGCCGTTCCCAACGTCCGCCAAGCCCTGAGTCTTCGTTGAGTTGACCTGCAGCCCGGCGCGAAAGCGCCGGGCTTTTTTATGGTTCATCGAGGAATACCGGGGAAGGCGGCCCGGATCTTGAGGAAGAAGTACTCCTCATCGCGGTAGCCATAGGCTCGGCGCTTGATGACCTTGATGGTGTTGTTGATGCCC
>NZ_SCML01000104.1 GCF_005503365.1 Hydrogenophaga sp. 2FB | reverse complement strand
GCGATCAAAAAAATCAACAGGAAACCCAATGAAATCAATGGCTTGGCAGGCCACCCCTACGCCAGTGCTCGATCTCCTACCGTCACTTTTGACAACGAAAACAAATCGACCCCTCAAAGCCAGTCAAGTCGGGAGCCCATGGCCTTTTCGAAGATCTTCCCGATGCAGCACCAACAGGTAGTCTGTCAAAGGTTCGAGAGCTTACGGACGAAGAGGTTTTCGGGGTATCTTCCCCAGCGCAGGGGAAGCGCGATCCCAGACAGTAACCATATCGAGCGGCAATGCCAGAACGTATTCCACTATGGGACTATTCTCACTTTTCCGTTCCAAGGATCCAGCCAAGGTTGCTCGCGAACTTGTGGAGGCAGCAACTCGCTTGGAGGTAGACCCTGAAGCCGTGCATTGGTGTCGCCGCCTCGGTGTCGAGACGCACCGCTATATCGCCGAACGGAATGCGCTCCAAGTAGGCATGACGCAGGGCGGCGTGGCCTTGTCACTGAGAAATAACCGTTCACTGAATGTTCACAAGCTTTATCAGGCTCTCGACGAACAGCTGAAAGATTACTTCGCCGGAATGCCTAACGTCCACCCTGAGCAAGGACTGGCGTTTTATCGTTGCATCACCAGTCGCTACATCGTTAGAGATCCGGTCGAGATGGCTGGCATCTTTCACTACTACCTGCTCAACCCCGGAGCATGGGGAGATAGGGAACCCGAAAGCACACCGTCACAAGACCTGCCAGACGGATTTCAAACCTTCGTTCACGTACAAATGAGAGAACCGCTGCAGAGGTCACTGGACCGCGCCAATGAGCTCGCGAACTAAGTGAGACATCCTGCTGCCTCACCGCCGTTCGCACAACAACCTGAAGTCGAGCGCACCGCACCCACGCTCCTAGAACCCATAGCGATGTTGATTCCAGGCCTTCAGCACACGATAGTCATGCTCGGCAAGTACGATCAGCCCAGATTCAGCGTCCGCAAGCACGCGTTTCGCAGAGCCGTCGTGCACGCGATTGCCGTGCAGCATGTAGAAGTACCAGGCGAAAGGTACTTTGACTCGTCGATCCAGCGTCTGCAACTTGCCGAAGTGGGCGTAGGTGTCACCCTTATTCGGCTCCACCTCTGCGAGCTTTTGTGCGAAGGACCACATCGGCACCAGACTTAGGTAACGCGTGCCGTTCTTGGGATCGGTCCAATCGGAAAGCTGCACTACCCAGTGATCGCACAGCCTTGCTCCGCTACGACCGGCACTGGACATCTCCCAGTCATTGAAGAAGCGCCGGGACTTGTGCGGCTGGCTATCCCAGCCCGGGAACAGCTCGTCATGCGTTGCGCTCGTAGCGGCACTCGCCCGATCCGGGGATGCATCGGATACTGTGTAGATGAAGCCACGCAACTTGGCCCGTTGCCCTGCATCGATCTTTTCTGTCTCGGTAACGAATGCATCGACATCAACGACCGCGTCCAACTGGTAAGTGGGTGGCCTGATCCGTCGACGTTCCGCAGCTGGAAGCGTTTCTCCTTCCAGTTCATGTAACAGATCCTGCAATGTCTTCGGTACGGACCAGGAGCATTTGTCGAAAGCGCGAGCGTCTATGAACTCGTCCTCCTGCCTGATCGTCACCTGGATAAATTCAGCTTGGTTCTCCGTTCGCTTGTCTTGCACCAGGTACAGCGTTGTGAGCTCGCATTTGCTCAAGAGAAAGCCTTGGTCCCGAAGTCGCTTGTAGGTTTTGCCGGCATCACCGCCATCCAGCAGCAGCTGCTCCGCGACCCATTCCTTGTGGTCGTCGCGCACCAGGACGCCGTCGCGCGTCAACACCTTTCGACGTGCAAGGTAATAACTGCCATCACCACCACGTGAAGTGACCAGCTTGGCGCTTGAAAGCTGCTCAAAGCTCCGCAAGCATTGAACCAACGCCCTGTGAGACTCGTCTGGCAGGCAGTTCGACACGTCAACGGCAAGGCCGGGCACATCGATCTCATACACCGTGGATGTCATCATCCCGCTCTCCTGTCTAGTTGTCGACGCCGGGATCAGCGCTTGTGAAGCGCTTGGTCGATAAGCTCAAGGTACTTCGAAACCAGCGCACTGGCTTGCCGCTGAAGTTCAACGCGAGCATCTGCGTCATCTGGTTGGTGAAACGCCCCGTACGCGGCCGAGCCCTTCATCAAATGTCCATCGGTATCGGCATGACTGCAAAATCCTCGACGCAGACAATCCATGGCCTTCTCTAGCGAGGCGCGGTGTGCACCATGGACATATGCTTCTGCGAATGAACGTGCAGCATCATCTAAATCCGGGCCGTACTGCAGCACGTGAATCAGGTCGCCCACATCCTTGTTCGCTCCACGCTGATCAAAGGCAATAGCTTTGAGCACCACAAGGGCAAGGTGATTCGCGTAGTGCACGCGCTCCACGGCCATGCCCTTGCCGTCGAGGAGCGACGCTTTGACTTCCTTCGTCTCGTACTGGGTCTGGGCGATCGACATGTGCGGCATGGCCATGACAGAGATTGACTCCGCCCCCAAAGACTTGAGGCCTCGAACCTCATCCTCGGCGGCATCACACAAAAATTCCACCCTCACGAGAAGCTGGTCCCGCGTCCTGGCCACCCACTGCCAGGATGAGACCCCACCTTTGTCCAGCGGCATCCTCTCGAAACCACGTTCCTTGAGCCGAACTGAAATTGGCGCGTAGTCTTCGCCAGCAGCGATGACGGCCAAGTCAATGACCAGATCGAGATCGGACGTCCCAGCATGCGCCGGAACCTCAGGGGGTTGCTCAGGGGTGAGGTACCTCGGCACCAAGCCGCCAACCAAGCGCACCGTATCTTTGAGGGTGCCCATGCACTGCAGCACAGTGACCAAGGCCTGCTCGCAGGCGTCAGTGACCTCACGCGAGTAGCCCGCGGCGGTCGCCGGTTTGATATCAGCCATGGTTCTCGCCCTTCACGATCCAAGTTTCCTTCAGCTCATTTGCCAGTTCCTTGCTCCGCCCACCTTCGTTGGCCAGCTCCAGGTACTGGATCACGGGACTGGCAAACCAACCATGTCGATCGGGCAGCCGGATTCGATGCTGCAAGGCGAAGTCTTCGCATTCGTGGAGTGTGACGTTGAACCCCTTGTCGGCTCTTTTCAGCTCAAGATCCTCGGCGAAGGCCTCGGCCATACCCATGGGGACGATGATGTCGAAACCATTCACGGCCGTCAGAAGAGGGGTGACGCAGTTGGCCGCATACTGGCCTGTGAAGGCCCATTCATCGTGGTCTTGGAGCAATCGCGATGCCAGACGCAAAGCCAAGGTCCCAGGGTTTTGGGCGAAAGCGAACCATCGCGACTTGCGCCGCTTGCCCTCTGCCCAGTGGTCCGCCCACGCATCAAGAAGTGCATCTGGCTGGACCAACTGGCGACGCACGCTGCGACCGCTTCCTTCACTTTGCACTATGCCGCGCTTCTCCAGCTCGCGCAGGAGGACGGAGACGGTATTGGGGCTCGCGCCAGAGACCTCAGCCAGATCAACGCCGGTGCGCCAGCTATCCCACCCCCGCAGCAGGGCATGCAGCACTCTCGCCCGTTCAGGTGTGAAGATGGTGCCAACCTCGCGCCAAAGGGGCTTGATCGGGGGCCTGTCGATGAGTATGTGGTGACGGTTTAGCTTGAGACTGATGCTTCCACTGCCGTCGAAGTAGCCGATGTCCAAGTCCTCCAGGGACTTTCGCGCTCCTTCGCTCAGCGACTCGGCCCAGACCATCTTTTGATCAATGGTGCTGTCCTCTCTCGCCAGCCCTTCCAGTTGCAGACGTGCCCACTCGATGTCGCGGGGGAACGCGTTCCTTTTGACTTCAACCACCACTTTGACGCTCACGCCATCAACGGGGATGCTCAAGACCAGGTCTGCGCCGCCGGTACCGAAACGTGGTTCATGCTCCGCGTGAATGCCATCGATATTGAGTCGATCGCGCAGTACGGACGTGAACTCGGTCAGGAGCTTCTCGGTAAGTCGTCGCTCAGGATGCATGTTCTAAGTGGGTTTATACGCTGTACAGCGTATGATGGCTTTTGAGAATATGATATCCCCAAAGGCATTAATACGCTGCACAGCGTATGATGTGAGCAACACTCGCCACGCCGCAGTCGCTCCCCACCGCCCCAGGAACTGTTTGGCAAGCAGGAGGCGACGTTTCAGTCTTCGAATGTGATCTGGGTCGGAGGCCTGGTCTCGTCAAAGACAGCAAAAAGGTCGACATCCGAAAGGCGATATTGCCCACCAGGGCCGCCGAATACGCTGTAGTCCCCACGCGGGCCGATGCAGACAGCGAACAAGGCGCCCTCTTCACCCTGACCGTGGTACTTGGAACTTGGCCGAATGCGGGCCATCAGCTTTTGACCCTGGTCGGTGAGGACAGCCTGCCTCGCCTCGATGGCCGCGAACTCTTTGCGCAGCAGATCACGATCAACGACTCGCAATGGCGGAGGAGTCAGTTCGGATGCCATGAGTGTTCCTTTTCGAATGTCGTGGCCGTAAAGCTAAAGCCAAAGAGTTTTCGTGCGATTGGCTGGACGAAAGGCGCCAGAGTAGCGCTGCGCTCCCTCAGCTGCCTTGCCGGATCAATTTTCGGCCCTGTTCAAACCAGGTGCGTGCCTCATCGACGTTCCCACAGTCGATGGCAGAAATGACGTGCACGAGCCCAAGCGTCAGGTCCTTCTTGGAAAGATGGCCTGCTTTGAAGTCATCCAGCACATGACTCAGAAATGCGTCCATGTTGGCGTGGTCGCGGTTTGTAAGCTGGGAACTTTTCGGCATCGCAGTCGCTTTCACTTCAAGAGTGCGGAAATTGAGTAAAGTGGCACAGAGCATGAGTTCGGCCACCATCTTCCAAAGGTAGCAGCCTGCCAAATCATGTCAAGGTGAGGCGGGATGCTCTCTCAGGCGTTTTCCCAAAGCGCCTGCAGCCCGGGTACATCCAAGGGCGTTTGGGATTCGGGCGGAACACCCCGGTGGATATGAGCGTCCCGGCGCCCTTCGAACACCACGAAGTTTCTGCCATCGCAGTCCTGAACATTGGATATGTAGGTCGCGCCCACCAGAGGCAAGATCGAATTACCGTCGCCCGGCACGATCAGTTGATCATGGACCCACAAAGTGAGTTTTCGCCATTTGTCGATGCGAGGCACTGGGCGGCCAATCCCTAACCCGGCGGCCCTGGCGATATCGGGCGATTCGAGATCGACGAACACGATTGGCTGCTTGGTCGTGTGCACCGCCGTCATGGGCGGGGGTTTGAGGGCCCGGCCGGTTACTGGATCCAACGGCTCAGGCTCGATTTCTATGTCGTTGAGACCATCGGCATCCTTGATCGGTCGCAGGATGCGCGCCTCGAATCCCGCCGTCACCAGGGAGTCCGCCAGGTACAGCAGGCCATAGGAAGAACTGTCAGGCAGTGGGGGGTCCACCCTGCCCTTGCGGTGCGCCTCCGGCGCAGCAGACCAATCCGCATCAACGTGGCGGTAGATGCGGTACAGCCTGGCGTCCGCTGGCAAGGCGAAGCCTGGGAGCGGCCCGAAACGGGTCGGGATCTCAATCCCCGTCGCCTGCGTGTACCAGCTCACGCACTGGCCCTAAGCATGTCCTCCTCGGCCAGCGCGAGGAAAATGGCCTGACGCTCGCTCTGTTCCAGATCGAGCAGGCTCGGATCAGAAATCCGGTTGAGCAGAAACTCCACTCCCGTGCTGCCGCCCAAATCCTGGTGGCGCGTGCGCAGGAAGTGCCAGTAGAACGTCATGTCCTGCCCATGGGAGCGGTACATGGCTATCGCGAGCTGGTGCAACTCCTGATTGAGCCGTGGGCTGAGCTGGAAACTGGGGAAGCCGCGTTTCCTCATCCGCTTGGGGGGCAACACCGAGATGATGAGGCCCGCCTTCTCGCGGTTGTAGACCGTCTGGTCTGTGGCGCCCATGCGCTGCGCAAAGCTCTTCGCGTCGAGCAGCTCATTGGGATTGTCTGCAGGGGAAATGACATCTGGCGAAGTCTTGTCCTGCTGGACCAGTTCGCCCAGCAGCGCATGTAGCCGCTTGAAAGTGGCCAGGTGGACGAAACGCACCTGGTTCTCAGCACGGGGCTTGTCGTCGTCAGCGAACGCCAGATCCTCCACTTCCAGAGCCAGGGGGAGTTGTGAAAGTGGGTCGTGGCGCGAGCCGCCATAGAAGACATTCCCCTGGAACAATGCACCATACAGGTCCCTTTGGTGAACCGTATCGTGCTGCTGCGCTAATAGGGTTACTGCTGCTTCGAAATGGGCTGAGCGCTTGGGCAGCGATGCGCCGATGAGGTGTCGCCCGATCTTGTCCAGCACCCCGAGCTCGGCTAGGGTTTGACTGGAAACCATCACGAAGGTGTGAGCGAGCGACTTTTTCAACTCGCTTTCGAACACGTCGCTGACCGCTTCCACCGTCTCGCGCGCGATTCGTTTCTGGTGCGCCTCGATGCGGGCGGCCGCAGCGGCCCGATCTGCCTCAAGGTTGGGCAGTGATAAGAGGATCTGCTGGTACTCCATGGAAGGGTCCTTCGGGGCTGGTGCAGGCGGG
>NZ_SCML01000103.1 GCF_005503365.1 Hydrogenophaga sp. 2FB | reverse complement strand
GGCGGGTCGTGGAGCGCGCCGCGCTGCTGGCACGCCTGCTGGAGGCGCGCCGGCATCGCTGCATCGTGGTCACCGGGCCGGCCGGCTCCGGCAAGACCACCGTGCTGGCGGCCTGGCGGCGCGAGCTCATCCCGCTGGGTTTTGACGTCGCATGGCTGTCGCTGGCCGCGGAGGACAACGAGCTTCCCCGCTTTCTCGATTGCCTCGTGGCCAGCGTGGCCGAAGTCGATCCGGCCCTGGTGCGCGAAGCCGCGCTGGTGGGGGGCGGTGGCCAGGGTTCCGATGCGGCCGAGCGCCTGGCGATCTCGCTGGTGCACGGCATCGCGGCCCACCCGCGCGAACTGGTGCTGGTGCTGGACGACGCGCACCACCTGAGCGACCCGGCGATTCAGGAAGCCCTGCAATGGCTGCTCGACTACGCACCGCCCAAGCTGCACATCGCCCTGGTCTCGCGCAGCGAACTCCCTTTGTCGCTCGGCCGCCTGAGAAGCCAGGGCCAGACGCTGGAAATTGGCTGGCGCGATCTGCGCTTTTCGCTGGCGGAGACCGAGCAGTTGCTCAAGGCGCAGCTCGGCGAGCTGGACGCACGCGCCACACGCGCCTTGCACGACCTGACCGATGGCTGGGTCGCGGGCCTGCAGCTGCTGTCCATCGACCGCAAGAAAAAACCGCACGACGCGGCCATGCCCGTGGCGCTGCGGGATGCACAGGCCTTCGCGCGCTACTTCGAGCACGAGGTGCTGGACCGGCTGTCCCCCGTCGAGCTGGAGGCGCTGGTGTGCGTGGCGCCCTGCAGCCGTTTCTGCGCATCCCTCGGTGCGGCCTTGATGGGCCAGCCGGACAACGTGGGCCAGGCGGTGGCGTTTCTGGCGCGGCTGGAGAAGGACAACCTCTTCGTGGTACCGGTGGAAAGCCCCGACCCCGAAACCTGGTACCGCCTGCACCCGCTGCTGCGCGAAACCCTGCTGACCCGTTTCAGCGCCATGGACCCGCAACGCCAGCGCGAGATTCACAACCGCGCCTGGCTCTGGTTCCGCGACCGGGACCAGCTCGACGAAGCCGTCCGGCACGCCGTGCAGGCGGGTGAAGCCGCGATGGCGGCCGACCTGGTCGAGCGCTGCGCCCTGCCCTTGTTCGTGCGTGGCGAACGGCGCACACTGATTTCGCTGCTGCGCCTGCTGCCCACCGAACAGGTCGAGCAACGCTTCATGTTGTGCATGTGGACCGCGCGTTCGCAGCTCTACATGCGCGAGCTCGACGCGTGCGCGCACAGCCTGGACAGGATGGAACAGCGGCTCGCGCCAACCGATGTGCTCCAGCGCTTCCACCTTGCCATGCTGCGGGCCACGCTGTGCGTGCAACGCGACGACAGCGATGGCGCATTGAAGCAGCTACCCCACCTGCTGAACGCGCCGCCGGGCGTGGACGCGGTGGCACTGGGTGGGCGCAACAACATCCTGTCCTGGCTGCACATGCACCAGGGCGAATACGAGAAGGCGCGCCGCGTGCAGCTCGACGCGCCGCCGCTGCTGGTGGACGGCGTCCCGCTCACCAGCACCGCGGGCGGCAGCCTGCAGGGGCGCTGCCTGGTGGGCCTGAGCTACGCCTTCGAAGGCCAGATGACGCATGCCGAGCGCATCTACCGCGCGGTGGTCGCGGAGGCCGAACAGGGTGGCAAGGCGTGCGTGGACACGTACTACCTGGCCATTGCCCTGCTGGGCGACGTGCTCTACGAACGCAACGATGCGCAGCAGGCGCGCGCGCTGCTGGAAGACAAGGTCGATGTGCTCGAACGCATCACCATCCCCGACGCGGTCTTGCGCGTGTTTCGCCTCTTGTCGGCCGCGCACTGGCAAGCCGGCCACCGGCTGGAATCCTTCACCTATCTGGAGCGGCTGGAAGACTATGCGACGCGGTTCGGCCTCGACCGTTTGCTGGCCTACAGCCTGTCCGACCAGATGCAGCGCCACCTGCTGCTGGGCGAGATGATGACAGCCGAAGCCGTGCTGGCACGGCTGGATGAGGTCGACGCACGGCACCCCCAGGTGCAACAGAACTCACTGGACGAAATCCGCGAACTGGCCGAACGCGCGCGGGTGGGCCTGGCCCTGGCGCGCGGCGACTTTGACAACGCGGCGGTCCGCCTGGTCACCCTGGTTGAACAATGCGAAGCACGTGGCCGCCAACGGGTGGCGGCGCACATGCTGGCCCTGAGCGCCGCCGTGGATGCCCGGCGCGGAAGGCAGGACGCAGCGCGTCAGAAGATGCTGGAAGCGCTGCGCCGCGGACACAAGCTCGGGCTGTTGCGCAGCCTGCTGGATGCCGACCCTGGCGTGCGCAAGTTGATCCGCGAGCTGGCGCAGTCCGAGACCCTGGACCCGGTGCTGGCCTTCTACGTGCAACGGCTGGAGTCCACCCATGCCCGGGTGCCCATGCCGGGGACTGATGCACCGCAGGCGCCCGACCGCAGCACCGCGAAGGTGGACGCGGACATGTTCAGCGAGCGCGAAATCGAGGTCTTGCGGCTGCTGGCCCAGGCCATGCCGAACAAGAAAATCGCCCGCGCGCTGGGCCTGTCACCCGAGACCGTGAAGTGGTACTTGAGCCGGCTCTACGCCAAGCTGCAGGTGGCCGGCCGCGACGAAGCCGTGGCACGCGTGCGTGACATGGGCTGGGGCAGCTGAGCACCCGCGCCCCCCCACCGCGGGTGGCGCCACCCACACGCTCGGCCGACATCATGGGCACACGAGGCCCACGTTGTGTCGGGCCCTCCCCCAGAGGACCCCATGGCGAGCGAACCCATTTCCTTGCGCACCTCCCAGCTGTCGATCGACGACGGCGTGGCCCGTTTTTGCCACCAGCGCCCCACGGCACGCAATGCCTTGTCCGCCGAGTTGCACGCCGACTACGCCGAGATGCTGGACCGGGTCCAGGCCGACCGCAACGTGCGCGCGCTCGTGATCACCGGATCGGGCGGCAGCTTCTGCGCGGGTGGCGACCTCAAGGCGGCCCTGGCGCGCCAGCAAGACACCGATCCCGAGGCCAACCTGGCCGACGACATGCGCACACGCATCCGCAACTACCACGGTTGGATCGAGCGCCTGCACTCGCTGGAAATGCCGGTGATCGCCGCGGTGGACGGGCCCGCCGTGGGCGCGGGCTTCTCGATCGCGCTGGCGGCGGACTTCATTCTGGCGTCCAGCCGTGCCGTGTTCTGCATGTCCTTCGCCAAGGTGGGCCTCGTGCCCGATCTCGGCGCCTTCTACTTTTTGCCGCGCGCCGTGGGCATGCCCAAGGCCAAGGAGCTGGCGTTGACCGCGCGGCGCATCAGCGCGGCCGAGGGCCAGCAACTGGGCTTCGTTCATTCGGTGCACGCGCCCGAAGCGCTGGACGTGGAAGCCTTGTCGTTTGCCCACCGCTTCACGGCGGGCTCGCGCGAAGCCATGGGCCTGACCAAGAAGCTGTTCAACCGCAGCTTCGAAACCCCCTACGCCACCCTGGCCGAACTCGAAGGCCAGGCGCAAGGCATTGCCGTCACCACGCGTTACCACGCCACGGCCGTGGCGGGTTTCGTGAATGGCACACCCGCCGCGTACGACTGGGATCGCCCCAACACCCGATGAAGACCCGCATCACCGACTTGCTGGGCATCCGCTACCCCATCGTTGAAGGGGGCATGCAATGGGTAGGACGGGCTGAGCTGGCGGCGGCGGTGTCCAACGCGGGCGCGCTCGGCATGGTGACCGCGCGCACCCTACCCACGCCCGATGCCTTGTGCCGGGAAATCGCCCGAACCCGCGCACTCACGCATGAGCCCTTTGGCGTCAACCTCACCTTGTCGTTGCTGGACCAGACGCAGCGTTACGACGACTGGGTCGAAGCCATCGTGGACAGCGGCGTGCGCATCGTGGAGACCGCGGGCAACAACCCGCAGCCCGTGATCGCCCGACTCAAGGCACACGGCATCACCGTCATCCACAAATGCACCAGCGTGCGCCATGCGCTCTCGGCCCAGCGCCTGGGCGTGGACATCATTTCCATCGACGGCTTCGAGGCGGCGGGCCACCCGGGCGAAGACGATGTGCCCTTGCTGGTGCTGTTGCCCGCCGCACGCCGCGCCCTGTGTGTGCCCGTCATCGCCTCCGGCGGCATTGCCGACGGGCGCGCCATGGCGGCCGCCCTGGTCCTGGGCGCCGACGGCGTGAACATGGGCACCCGGTTCATGCTGACGCAGGAGTCGGCCGTGCACGAACACGTGAAGCAGACGCTGCTGGCGGCGAGCGAACGCGACACGGTGTTGATCAAGCGCAGCCTCAAGCGCACCGCGCGCCACTTCGACAACACCTTGGCGCGCGAGGTGCTGGCCCTGGAACGCCGCCCGGGCGGGGCCAGCCACGACGAGCTCAAGCACCTGCTGTCGGGCGCGCGCGGGCGCAGCGCGCTGGAGACCGGTGATGTGGGTGCGGGCCTGATCACCGCGAGCCAGGTGATTGGCTTGATCGACGACCTGCCCACCTGCGCCGAACTGGTGGCGCGCATGGTGAGCGAATGCCGGGCCGCCCTCGACGCGGCGCACAACCTCTTCGGTTCGAACGGGATTGGAAACGTGAAATGAAAGGCGAGACCATGACGACACACGATGCGGCGCAACTCCACGAGGGCTCGACCGTCGCCGCGCTCTACCGCTCCGCCTTCAAGGCGTTTGCATCGCGCGACGCCCTCGTCGGCGACGGCATCTGCCTGAGCTACCAGTCGCTGGAGCGGCGCTGCCAGCAGGTCGCGCGCCAGCTCAAGGCCATGGGCCTGCGGCACCAGGACGGCATCGCCCTGCTCTCGGGCAACCGCGCCGAGGCCGTGGTGCTCAACATCGCCGCGCAGTGGCTGGGCCTGCGCCTGTGCGCCCTGCACCCGCTGGGGTCGGCCGAGGACCAGGCCTTCGTGTTGAAGGACGCCGGCATCCGCGCCCTGGTGATCGACACCCCTCTGCACGCCGAACGCGGCGCCGTATTGGCGGGTCTCGGCATCGTGGAACACGTGCTCACGCTGGGGCCCGCACCCTTCGGCCACGACCTGTTGGCCGCCGCTGCGCAGCAGGACGACGGCGACCTGCCGCTGGAGGTCTTGCCCGGCGACATTGCGAAGATTTCGTACACGGGGGGCACCACTGGGCGCTCCAAGGGCGTGGTGCAGCGCCAGCGCACCGCCGTGACCATGACGTTGCAACAGCTGGCGTGCTGGGAATGGCCCGCCGAGGTCCGCTTCCTCGCCGCGACACCGCTCTCGCACGCGGCCGGCGCCTTCGTGTTGCCGACCTTGCTGCGCGGTGGCACCGTGTTCTTCATGGACAAGTACCAGCCCGACCGTTTTCTGCAGGCCGTCGCGGCCCACCGCATCAGCTGCACCTTTCTGGTCCCCAGCCAGATCTACGGCTTGCTGGACTGCCCCGCGCTGGCCGATGCCGACCTGAGCGCCCTGCAACGCATCTGGTACGGCGCCGCCCCGATGGCGCCCGCCCGGCTGACCGAAGGCCTGCAAAAGATGGGTGCCATCTTTGGCCAGGTCTATGGCCAGGCGGAGGCACCCATGACCATCAGCTACCTGCGCAGCGACGAACACGATGCGCAGCGGCTGGCCTCTTGCGGACGGCCCTTGCCCGGCAACGAGGTGCGCCTGCTCGACACCGCACTGCGCGAGGTCGCGCCCGGCGAGATCGGCGAAGTCTGCGTGCGCGGCCCGCTGGTGATGTCGGGCTACCTGGACCGGCCAGAGGAAACCGCCAAGGCGTTTGCGGGCGACTGGCTGCACACCGGCGACCTGGCCCGGATGGACGCCGACGGTTACCTCTATCTGGTCGACCGCGCCAAGGACATGATCATCAGCGGCGGCTTCAACGTCTACTCGGCCGAGGTGGAGAACTGCCTGGCCCAGCACCCCGCCGTGGCGTCGAGCGCCGTCATCGGCGTGCCCCACGCCAAGTGGGGCGAGGCCGTGACCGCGCTGGTGGTCCTCAATCGCGGCGAGCAGGTCAGCGCACAGGAACTCACGGCCTTTGTGGCCGAACGCAAAGGATCGGTGTGCGCGCCCAAGACGATCTCGTTCGAAACGGAACTGCCCATGACCTCGCTCGGCAAAGTCGACAAGAAGGCCCTGCGCGTGCGCTGGGGTGTCACACCGGCCGGCGGTGCACCGGCCAGATGACGGCGAGGGCGGGGCCGTCGGCCCGGTAGGCCTGGCAGGTGCCCACCACATGGGGCCGGGGAATCGGCCCTTCGCCGGCGTGTTGTGCGCGCAAGCTCCCGTTCTCTCGCCGCATCGCGAACCAGGTCTGCATCGCCGTGGTGGCCAACGGTCCCAACAGCTCCGTCAAGTGGGTGCAGCCCTGGATGCCGCCGACCCGGGCTTTGACCGCGCGGGTGAAGCCCGGTCCGATCTTCAGCCCCTTCAGTGCCGCGTAGGCCGGCGGCGCTTCCCCGCACCAGGGCGTGGGCGTGTCGTCCATCGCGGCCACCACGTCCTGGATCACCAGCTCGGCATCCAGCGTGACCGTCAGGCGCATGCCGTGAATCACCTCGCCCGCATCGAGGCGCTTGAAGTACAGGTCGGTGCCGCCAGCGGTGATGTCCTGCAGTTGCGCCTCGACCTGTAGCGTGCCATCGCCGCAAGCGTAGCCGTTGCAAGTGACACGGCGCGTGTGCACCAGGGTTCGGGTGGGTGGGGTCGAAAGGGTCTGCTCCAT
>NZ_SCML01000102.1 GCF_005503365.1 Hydrogenophaga sp. 2FB | reverse complement strand
CTTCAGCTTTTTAGCCCAGGTCATCAGCCGAGATAAAAATATGCTCAATCGATGGGACCATCAAACACTGGAGCAATGGACGGGCCGCATCTTTTTGGCATGCGACGTTCCTGACGATCACGCACGTGAAGCGGCCGCCATTCTTGTCAGAAGTGAGTTGCGCGGACTCAAGACGCACGGGCTCGCCCGTGTCGCGTCATACGTGGAGCGTCTGAAGACGGATCAATTGAACGCGCGGCCCCACATGGAGCATCGTGCATTCCCTGGCGGCATTGTTCTGAATACGGATGGGGCTATGGGCCAGATTGCCGGCCCTCATGCAGTACGACTGGGCTTGGCTGCGCTCGAAAGGAGCGCATCAATATTGGTCATCCTTCGACAGTGTGGTCACCTCGGAGCGCTTGGCATCCATGCGCTGCTCGCGGCCGAGGCGGGCGCGTTCGCCATGCTGGGCCAGCGCACTTCCCCCGCGCTCGCCATGGAGGGTTTTCGGCACGCTGCGATTGGCCACAATCCCATCGCATTCGGCTGTCCGATGCCTGGGCAACCGCCGATTGTCTTTGATGTCGCTTGCAGCGTAGCCGCGCGAGGCCACATTCTGCTTGCCGCTCGCGAGGGCAAGCCTATCCCGGAAGGCTGGGCACTGGACGCTGAGGGCAATGCCACTACAGATGCAGCGCGCGCGCTGGAAGGGTCCCTGATTCCGATGGCTGGCCACAAGGGACTAGGTATCGCGATGATGGTGGAGTGCCTGACCGGCGCGCTGGCCGCAACGGCCGATTCGCAAGGAGCTCAAACATCCCCCAGTAAACGCGTCGGCATGCAGGACGCCTTTCTCTGGCTCGTCAAGCCAGGTGCATTTGCAGGTCAGGAATCGTTTGGCAGCTACATGGAACAGTGGACGCGCCAATATCTCTCGGCGGGCGGCGAGGAGGGGCGGTTGCCCGGCCATCGAGGCAATGCACTGGAGCGGGAAGGCCTTGATAAAGGCTTGGCGCTTCCGCCAGTGATCGCGCAAGAACTCACAGCCCTGGGCGAACGCCTTGGAGAACCACTTCCGAGTCCCGTAGTTTCAGTCCCCCAATAGGCGGGAAACCAATGGCTCTCAAGAAGCCACCTGTCGAATCCACAACTTTTTCAAACAACGCCACGACATTGTGGCTGCAAGAACAGGAGACAACGATGCGTTCTTTTTTTGGTCATTTTTGGAAAGTGTTGTGCGCGCTATGCCTCATCACAAGCTCGGCGGTTGCTCAAGCCGACGGCATTTACCCGAATCGCGCGATCAACTTGATCGTTCCCTGGCCTGCAGGTGGCAGTGTCGACTTCGTTGCCCGCATAGTGGCAACGCAACTGTCAACGGAGCTCCAGCAACCTGTCGTGATTGACAACAAGCCTGGCGCCGCAGGCAATATTGGCGCGGCTGCTGGCGCCCGGGCGAAGGCCGATGGATATACCTTGGTAGTGGCCAGTCCGCCAATGGCCATGGCTTCAAGCCTTTATCGGAAGCTCTCCTATGACCTGATCAAGGACTTCGTTCCGGTGAGTCGATTGGGTGAAGCCCCATACGTCCTGGTAGTCAAACCCGCATTTGCCGCTACAGCGATGGAGCTCGTGACGCGGGCAAAGGCGAACCCTGGAAAGTTAACCTTTGCATCGGCGGGGGCGGGAAGTCAACCGCATTTGATCGGCGAGGCGTTCAAGAAGAATGCGTCCATCGACATCCTTCACGTTCCATATAAGGGTGCTCCGCAGGCAGTGACTGACCTCATTGGGGGAAGTGTGGACATGGCTTTCAATGCTGCTCCTTCGGTCATTCCCATGCTCAAGGTGGGACAGATCAAGGCATTGGCCGTGACCAGCCGCGCTCGTTCAAGAGCATTCCCAGATGTCCCTACCCTCTCGGAAGCAGGTATCCCCGGCATCGAGGGTACTCAGTGGGCTGGCATTCTGGCGCCCGCCGGTACGCCGAAGGAAATTGTTGTCCGCTTGAATAGCGCCATCGTCAAGAGCATGAGTGCTCCAGGTATACGAGAACTCATGATCAGCAACGGGTATGAACTGATCACTTCGACACCCGAGCAGTTTGGGAAGTTCGTTGCGGGAGAACAATCGAAATGGGCTGCCGCGATCAAGCAGAGCGGTACGCCCATGCTCGACTGATCCTGGGTTCCATGAAAGTCTTGGAACAGGAGTCAACGATGCGTTCAATTTTTCGTCCACTTGGGAATGCGTTGTGCGCGCTATCCCTCATCACAAGTTCGGCGTTTGCTCAGGCCGATGGCAACTACCCGAATCGCCCGATCAACTTGATTGTGCCTTGGCCCGCAGGTGGCAGTGTCGACTTCGTTGCCCGTATCGTGGCAACGCAGCTGTCAAGGGAGCTCCAGCAACCTGTCGTGATTGACAACAAGCCTGGCGCATCGGGAAATATCGGTGCGACTGCGGGTGCCAGGGCGAAGGCCGATGGATACACCTTGGTGATGGCCAGTCCCTCAATGGCCACAGCCTCAAGCCTGTATCGGAAGCTCTCCTATGACCTGATCAAGGACTTCGTTCCGGTGAGTCGATTGGGTGAGGCTCCATACGTACTGGTGGTCAAGCCTGCAATTGCTGCCACAGCCATGCAACTCGTTGCTCGGGCAAAGGCAAACCCTGGGACGCTCACGTTTGCATCGTCGGGGGCCGGAGGTCAACCGCATTTGCTGGGTGAGGCGTTCAAGACGAATGCCTCCATCGATATCCTTCACGTTCCGTACAAGGGCGCCCCGCAGGCAGTGAGTGACCTTGTGGGGGGAACGTGGACATGTCCTTCAACGGTGCGCCAGGTGTCATGGCCATGCTCAAGGTGGGGCAGCTCAAAGCTTTGGCTGTGACCAGCCGAACCCGTTCGAAAGTATTCCCGGATGTCCCCACACTCGCGGAAGCGGGGGTCCCTGGGATCGAGGGGACTCAGTGGGCTGGCATTCTGGCCCCAGCCGGTACTCCGAAGGAAATTGTTTCCCGCTTGAACAGCGCAATCGTCAAGGGAATGAGTGCGCCAAGTGCACGAAAACTCATGATCAGCGGCGGCTATGAGCTAGTCACGTCAACACCCGAGCAGTTTGGGCAGTTCGTCGTGGCAGAACAAGCGAAATGGGCTGCCGCGATCAAGCAGAGCGGTACGCCCATGCTGGACTGATTCTCAGTCTCCATGGAAAAAGGCGTTCCGAGACAAGTGGGTGCCTGAAAATAGCCGTTCGGGAAGTATTGGCGCGTTGGCGTGGCGCTTCTGATCAGAATCACAAGTTGGCACAGCTTGTTTTTCGGCTATTGTTCACGCTTCCGAAAAGCCACGAATTGCGCAAAGGTGAAAGTGATGGCGACGAAACTGGCGACTGTCTTCGATGCCATTGTTGGCTCCATTGAGTCCGGGGCGCTCAAGGAGGGCGACCGCCTTCCTTCCGAGAGCGAACTGGCCACGGCGCACGGAGTCAGCGTCGGGACCATGCAAAAGGTGCTTGCGCGCCTCGCCCATTCGGGGCTAGTCAGCAGAGAGCAGGGCCGCGGAACGTTCGTCTCCGGGATCAAGGCTGCGCCGGCCGATATACGCTACCTGCGCTTTCGCAACTCGGAAGGTCGGGAGCTTGCTCACTATGTTCAGGTGCACTCCATCAAACGGATTAAGAGAACCGGTTCCTGGTCTGACTTTCTGGGTGGCGACACATTTGTCCGCATTGAAAGAGTCGTCAACATAGGGGGCCACTTTGACCTCGTCAGTGTGTTCTGGCTGAGGGAAGAGGAGTTCACCCGGCTGGAAGGGCTCTCCAGTGAAGAGCTCGAGAAGAACTTGCGCGAACTCATCGGAAAACGGCTGTCGCTTCCGACCCTACGCGTCGATCAATCGATTCGGTTTGTAGCGGCCACGCCATCGACCGCCCGCAAGCTCGGCCTAGAGCCAGGGCATGCCGTACTTGTCCTGGAGCTTCGAGCGCATACCTTGCGCGATCAGCCGCTCTACTATCAAGAGGTGTATTCAGGACCGTTTTCAGATCCTCTGCTGGTTGCGCGCGAAAAAGCAATCTGATCTCGCTGCCTGCATGCGTGCCGCATCAGAGCTCGACCCTAGCGCAGACCTCACTCGCTCCCGAGAGCGAGTCGCTCAGAGAATTTGGGGGCGAAAACAGCCAGATAGTAGAGCGGGCGATCTTGCAACGAATGGCCGCATAGCTCCATGATAAATCCAGGCTCAGTTGGGTCGAGGGACAATTTGGCGGCTATCTTTTCCGGCAAGCAGCTGTACCTGACCAACTGCTCAACACGTAACGTAGACAGCGCCAGTCGTTCCCGAACCAGCTCACGCAAGTTCTTTTCAAGTGCGCCGCGTTCAACGTTGCCCATTTTTTCGTAGTCGTCTTCGCGTAACCAGAATTCACTGATAAAGCTGAATCGGGTGGCGACGTCAGTGAGGCGCTCAATGCGGACAAATGCCTCTCCCCCCAGAAACTCTGACCACGCCCCTTTGCGCTTGACTCTCTTCACCGAAAGCAGTTGAACAAATCGGGGCAGTTCAGTCCCCTGTTCATCCATAAAGCGAAGGTAGTGGCCATCAGCGGCGACGACGTTTTTCCCCGATACAAAGGTACCCCGCCCATGCTCGCGCCGTATCAACCCCCGCTCGACAAGACGCTTGAGTACCTTCTGGATCGTATCGACGCTTACACCATGGCTCGCGGCAAGTTCTGTTTCAGATGGAAGCCGATCGCCAGCGTGAAACACCCCGGATTCAATCGCAGCCATCATGGCATTGGATACGTTGGCAAGCTTTGTCATTTTCGAATCAAGTGGACCCAAGATGAACCGATCAATCTCCACATAGGCAGTCTGCGGACGATGCGGCGAAGAGGGTCGGCACCTGTTTCAGTGCTGAGTCCCGCACTCTAGATAGCCACGATTCGACTGTCAACATTCAAGTGCCCTCATATGTAGGATTTGCAACAACTACTAGACGGGCTATGGGGAAAGTGCCGCGATTGCACTGGATGATCCGTGAGACAAGGCCCCCAACTGGGCGTGCGCCCCGGTGGGTGTGCTGCTCAAGAGAGTTCTTATAGAGTCACCGTACCTCGGTGTCCGCCCACCCGCACGCCGCGAGCTTCAGGTACTTGATCGAGCCGAGAGGCGAGTCCATGACTGTGGAGCATGGCGATGAGCACGAGAGGCGCGTGGCAGTTTCAGGCAAGCTTTTCCGACGAAGTTCTCGATGTTTTAGGGGTTTGTCTTGTAGGACCGTGACCGGCGTTTCAACAAAACCTGATACCGAGCAAGAATAAGTCCCTCACCGCGTCGGGAGTCGGCACAACTCGAATGCGCGGTCAGCTTTGAGCGTAGGCATTTTGATTCGCTGCTGGGCCACCTCGCCCATCGGAAGCTTGTGCACCAGGAGCCCTGGTTGATCGTCCAGACTGGCGACAATACGACCGCTAGGATCAACGATCATGCTGTGCCCAAAAGTTGGCCGATTCCCGGGACTTTCACCGCAGGTGGCTGGTGCGAGGATGAAAGCCGAATTCTCTATGGAACGCGCCCTCAGAAGGGCGCTCCAATGAAGTTCACCGGTGGCAATGGCAAACGCCGATGGGACCACGATCACTTCTGCACCGGCTTGCGCCATCGTCCGAAAGAGTTGAGGAAAGCGGAGATCGAAGCAGATCGACATTCCCACCAACCCCCATGGGGTCTCCACAACTACCGCGCGATCCCCGCCCTCATATGCGCTCGACTCCCGAATTTGACGACCATCAGGCAGCACGACATCGAACATATGCAGCTTGTCGTAATAGGCAATCTCCTTGCCGGCCGAATCGAACAGCACGCTTCGGTTCACCATTTTCCCGCTATTCGAGCGCAAGACATAGGAACCCAACAGAATCCAAATTCCTAGGCGGCGGGCGGTTGCCGAGATGAATTCATGGATTGTGTCCGCCAGGTCTGCAGCCACTTCCATCGAGGCCCGGCGGCCATCAAGGCACGTTGCATATTCAGGAAGCAACAGCCACTCAACGCCTTGGTCCGACGCGCCCACTGCAAGCTCTTCGATCAACCTGAGGTTCTGCGCAACATCTGCGCTTGGTTGCAGTTGAGCCAGGGCGACCGTCACTGTGTCTCGAGACATCCTTGGCCCTACTGACGGATGAGGCCGAGAGAAGCGCGGGCCTGCTGAGGAGTACAAGGTTCGATGCCAAGCATGTCGAGAGTTGCTACCGCCCGCTCGACGAGTTGGGCGTTGCTCTCGGCCTCGACGCCCTTCGCAATGTAAAGATTGTCTTCAAGGCCCACACGGACATGTCCGCCGAGCAGTGCCGCCTGTGCCAGCATTGGGTATTCTTGGGCTCCGATGCCGAACGCCGCCCACTTTGCATTCTGGGGAAGGAGGCTTTGCAGGAACATCATGGTCGAAGGCGATGCAGGAGCGCCCCATGGAACGCCGAGTACGAGTTGCCACAATGGGTCTTTCTCAATCAGTCCCTTGTCGATCATGTGTTTCGCCAGCGCGATATGGCCGGAATCGAAAACTTCCAGTTCCGGCTTCACGCCAGCCTCCTTGATGACCAATGCTATTTCTTCGATATGTGCGGGGATGTTGATGAGGGCTCCCTTTCCAAAATTGAGGGATCCCATATCGAGGCTGCAAATCTCCGGCCTGAGACCGGCAATGTGCCTTGACCTCTCTAAGGGAGTCCGCAGGTTTGAGCCCTCCGCCACCGTGTTGGGCATCTCTGAACTGGGGATGAAGCGAGCGCCAGCGCCAGTCGTGAGGTTGATGATGACAGGGGAGCCGCTATCGCGGATCCGCTTGACTACTTCCTCGTACAGGTGGTACTCGATGGAGGGCTTGCCCGTATTCGGGTCGCGAACGTGAATGTGTGCAATGGTCGCACCCGCCTTGCATGCCTCGATGGCCGAGTCGGCGATCTGTTTGGGCGTGACTGGGATGGCCGAAAAGCGACCGGCAGTATCGTCGCCGCCAGTGATCGCGCATGTAATGATGACCGTTTTTGCCACTGGAGAAAGTCCTTTGATGTGAATGACCAGATTTTTTGAGCGCGCGCACGCGAACTGTGAGATGCGCCACGCCTCGTGTGCGGCGCTCTTGTA
>NZ_SCML01000101.1 GCF_005503365.1 Hydrogenophaga sp. 2FB | reverse complement strand
CGCCTGAAAAAGTGAACAGGAAAACCAATGAAATCAAGGGCTTATCAGACCACCCCTACGCCAGTGCTCGATCTCCTACCGTCACTTTTGACAACGAAAACAAATCGACCCCCAGACACGCGCATCGCGCCGATGTAGAGCAGGGAGAGTAGCCACCGTGACCGGGCCGCGTGCGCTCGTTCGCGGTCACTGCCTGCGGGCATCAGTTCGACGGTCTGTCGAAGCGCCTGCCAATGCGCCATCGGCAAGAAGCGCGTCACGCGCGAGGCCCGCTGCTGGCGCTTGCGCCGTGCCAGGGTGAGCGGATTGCCGGCCAGGTAGCCCGCTTCGACCAGCCAGCTGAACAGGTTGTTGACGATGGACAAGGCCTGGCGCACGCTGGCGGCACTCAGCGGGCCGGCGAAAGGCCGCCACGCCGGCGAGTTGCGCGCAGGCTTCTGCCCGGGACTCATGATCCACCGGTGGGCGGGTTCCGGATTGCCCAGAAAGCGCTGGTAGACCAGCAGGTCCTCGTGCGTCAGGTCCGACAAGGCGACCTGGTGCTGGAGCACGCACCACAACAGGAAACGCTCGGATTCCTTGCGGTAGCTGGCCAGCGTAGCCGGTGAGTCCACATACCGCGCGAGCCAGACGAGAACCGCCGAGCGGTCGTCGACCGCTGCGATCTGCTGGCGTCCCCCACCCCGGTTGCGCCCAGCACGGCCATCCAACCGTTCAGGCACGACGATTTGGTCGATGGTGGTGATGTCGGACACGGGCATGTTTCGTTTTTGAAGGCAAACCTGCAATTATGGACATTAGACTGATTATGTCCATAGATGAGCTATTGATTCAAATAATTCAACATACTACGTTGTATTATTTATTCATGAACATCGAATCAGAAATCCAGGCGGAGATCGAATCCCTCAAGGAACAGTTCAGCGAAACCAAGGCCTTGTACCGCGAGGTCTGCGCGCTGCTGTTCTTTCGGCACGGGATCACGCCCACGGCCAACAAGCTTTACCAGTACGTGCGCAAGGGTTCGATGAGCGCACCGGCAGAAGCGCTGACCAGGTTCTGGGATGAGTTGCGCAACAAGGCCCGGGTGCAGATCGACCACCCGGACCTGCCCGAAGCGCTCAAAGTGGCCGCAGCCGAGACCGTGAAGACCATTTGGGGGCAAGCGACCGAGCTGGCCAGGACCGAGCTGGCGGCCCTTCGAGTGGAAGCGCAGGCCGAGACGGCCAAAGCATTGGCGGATCTGGAAGCCGAGCAGGATCGCGTCAACGCAGCAGAGGTTCTCAATCAGGAGATGCGCGGGCACCTGGCCGAATTGGAGGTTCAGCTTCAAGCGAGCAACGGGGCCCATGAGAGCGAACGCCGTTCGCACGCGGCCACCATGGCACGCACGGAAGCGCTGCAGCACCAAGTGGGCGAGTTACAAGCCCAGCAGGAACGCATCCGGGCGGATTTCAGCGCCGAGCTGGACAAAGGGCGCACAGCCATCGAAGCCGCCAATGAGCGGGCCGCCGGTGCCGAGCGTCGGGCGCTTCGCGAAATCGAACAGGAGCGCGCCGGGCGCACGGTGGTCGAAAAAAATCTGGAAGGCGTGCGCGCCAAGCTGGTTGAGACTGAACGCCGAAGCCAGTCCAAGGCGCTGGAGGTCGTCACGGCAATCACCCGGATGGGCGCCGAACTCGAAGCCGCCAAGGCAGCAGTCAAAAACCTCACGGCATCTCTCGACGCTCAGAACCAGCAGTTGCAGGACGCCCGGCAGCAGGCATCACAGTTCAAGGCTGAAGCCGACACGTTGCGCAGCCTGGTCGAGCAGTTCAAACCCGCTGCACCATCAAAGGCAGTGCGAGCCAGCACTGAGGGACTATCTAAAAAGCGTCACAACTGAGCAGTAGCCTCGCTACGCTGGGGTTAATGAATATTGGCAACCATACGCTGTACAGCGTATGAAGCGTTTTGAGCACATTGTCGGGCGCGGCAATTCTGAGTGTTGGCACGGCTGGTGACCCGAGCAACTCACTGTTGCCGATACGTCTGGATGAGTTCTTTGGCCTTGGCGAATGCAGTTTCGTAGAGCTCTGGCGAGTTGCGCTGCAGGTTGCTCACGACGCGGCCGTGCGCCTCGCGGCTGAGCCGGAATTCGACGACGCCAAATCGTTGAGCGATTTCCCTGACATCCGCTTTGCCCCAGCTGTCTTCCCCCATCCCGTCTGGGTGCAGAACGAAGCTATGAACATAGCCATCGGCCCCGTGCTCGGTTCCCTCCGCGCCCGGCTCGAATCGGATGGCCAGTAGCGCTACGGGGTCCAAGCCCGTCAGCACACGCATCGCTTCCGCGAACGCGGCACACCTGCCGAATGTGTATACGGCCGCCTCGGCGGCTGGAACGCAGGGTGCCAACCGCTTGGGGATCGAAGCCAGATAGGCTGTGTTGGCCTCGATGGCTTTGGCTGCGCTATTGATCTTGGCCGGATCGGGTGCGCAGCGCAGAGGCAGCGTCGCGAGCGCGCTCTCAGCGTAATAGCGCGTCCGGACACCACCCATGCCGTGCCGCATGGCTATGGGCCGAATCGTTCGATGAATGAAGTCACCGAGTGACCGGTTGCCTCGCACATCAAAAATCCGGGATCCATTGTCCGCCACGTAGACGCGCAGCGGTTTGCAATCCTCAAGAGGAACGTTGTTGTCCGGATCAAGCGACGGCACCCACCAGTCAACGTGGAGCAGCCAGCCCGTCACACGCGCGAGCGCCACCGCGAAGTTGACGCCATCTTCCGCCTCCCACTCATTGACCAAGGCCGGCGCAAAGGCCGTGCGCTGCTTGAGCTTGGCTTGTCCCATCATTCTTCTCCGTGATGACCCACCTTCGGGTAGCAGGCCATTGTCAGTCCCAAACCCTAACCCGGTGAATCGCACGAAAAATGAGCTGGCTGTTTTTTCGGCACTCCGCTAAGTCGTTGATTTCATTGATCTACGCAAACCGCTAACCGGGTGAATTGCACGTGAAAAGAGCCGGTTCCGAAAATCCACCATTCCCGACCATGTGCCCTCGACACCGGCCGTCAGGTGCTTCAACCTCCGTCTTGCGGACGACCAGGATCAAACCCGGCGCGCGCGCAGCTTGGACTGACGCTGAATGAGGGCGTCGGCGTACAAATCGATCTCGAAGGTGATGGTGCCCTTGAAGTTCACGTGCTCAAAGTGAACCGGCCCGATGCGTCGGATCCATTGGTCCTCGATGGGGTGCTTGAGCGCTTTCCAGCGGTCCACAACATCTTGCATCTTCATGGTGTTCCAGGCGATCACCACGTTGGTCAGCAGGGTGTGGGATGTCGAGATGGCGCGCAGTTCATCGGCCCGACGACCACGCGAGACGCCCACGCGCCCGTGGTACACGGCGCGCTGCAATTGATGGATGGACTCGCCGCGGTTCAGCAGTGAGTGCATTTCGCGGCGGAACTCAGGGATGGTGAAGTAGTCGCACAGAAAAACGGTGCGCAGGAGCTTTCCCAGTTCGTCTGCGGCCGCGTGCACAGGATCCCCCCGGGCGGCGCTGCCCAGGCGGGCGATGGCTTCCGCGGCCGTGAGGCGGCCCTGTCGGATGGAGGCGATCAGGCGCAGCAGCTCCATCCAGCCGGCACGGATCTTCCGCAGCGATACCTTGCCCACGACCAACCGCTCCAGCGATTCGGGCGGCGCAGCACCCCAGGCCATGAACATCTTGCGCTCCGACAGCTGGCGCAAGCGAACACACAGATCGAAGCCCAGCAGCTTGGCGATCGCCATGGCTGCGTTGGTGTAGCCATGGGTGTCGACGGCCAGCAGGGACAGGCGGATCTGATCCTCGCGCCGGGTGCAGTTGTGCGCTTCGACGCCGTGCACCGCTGGCGCGGCCTGCCGGTCGTTGATGACGATGGGCTGGTCGTGAAACAGCGCCCAGGTGTCGAGCATGTGCACATAGATGCCCACCCCATGCTGTTTGCGGCGGTACTCCATGCGCGCCGAGTGCAGATGCCGCGAGGTATCGAGCGTCATCGAATCGGAGGATGCCTTGTCGCCTCGGCCCCAGAGCATTGCAATCGGCATGCTCTGCTGAAAGTCGATGATGCGCGAGTTGGCCTCCCTCAGGCGCCCGGTGGCCTCCAGCGCACGCATGGCCATCGAAATCTGTGAGACTTGCAGGCCGGGGATCATGGCGCACACGCCTTTGGCGTTGTTCTCCGTCCCATGCGCGTACAGGGCGCCGTAGACCGCCTTCAGCTCACCAATGTCCTTCGCCATCCGGCCCAGCAGCGCCTGGCTGAAGCGGGTTTTGGCATCCACCTCAACCAGCATGTCGGCGAACTGCGCGCCGCCGATCATGTTGAACATGCTCTCGCGGGTCTTCGTGACCTGGGGTTCGACTTCAAGCGCCTGGATGGGTGCGATGCTGATGTGACCCTGGTTGTCGATGGTGAGCGCGCCTTCCTCGACAGCTTTGGCAAGTTGGGCCAGGCCGGCGTCGACGCGCTCCAACACGCGACCCAGGAACTTGTCGGGATCGTCGGTGAGACTCAGGGCCCGGATGAGCGACTTGTTCTTGTCTGTCCATTCCTGCTCAGACATCAGTTGATCGGCTCGACTGCGGTGTCGGCTGCTGTGCGCCAGCCAGAGCCTTCCGCCCTTGATGGCCTTGCGCAGTGCCGTCGCTGCACTGACCTTCAGTGCAGCAAGAGCGAGCTTGCGGTCTGGCCCCTGCAACAACAGATGCCAGCCAGGGTCGGCAAAAGACACATCGAGTCCCTCAGGCAGGCTGGTTGCCCCCCGTTTGGCCAGGTCGCGCAGCAACTTGAGCTGCCTCAGCGCCTTGTCCGACGCCTCACCTCTGATCTCCAGGATGCCCAGTGAATTGAGGAGCGCTGAGACACGTGGTGCTTCTTCCTTCACCAGTGCTTCGCGGACCAACTGGGCTCGCGTGCCAGCGAAGTTGGGCTCGTTTTGCGGCACCAGCTCGCGCATCGCTGCGACGATTTGCGCGGCGGTCAGCTTTTTGTCGTAAAGGACTTCCTTGAGCTTCACCCGCTCAGCGCGCAAATCGACGGAGCTGTCCGCTTGCTTCTTGAGCACCTTGCCGGAGGCCTTGCGGTAGAGATCGGTGAGGCGCCGCGCGCCCATCTCCGCGGCCAGGTCGGTCTGTTCCAGCAATGTCACGTGCAGGAATGCGACCATCTCCAGCTCGCGCTGCTCAGGGGACAGGTTCTTTGTTGCTGAAGGTGCTCGATTGACCACCTCCTGGCTGTAAGCCTTCAACCGATTCAGCGCAATTGCCGACAGCTTCCACTCGTGGACGTGCAATGCCTTTAGGCACTCGATTTTTTTGGTGACCTCGCTCAGGGTGAGCTGACCATGCTTGCCCGGCGGCGTGCGCAGCCACTCCAGCACGCTGTGCCCGCCCGGTCCAGATCGTTTTGAGAACGCGTGCAACAGCGCTCTGTGGATGTGCTCGCGCGGCACGCCTGAGCGAATAGATTCCAGCGCCGCATTCTCCTGGTCGGCAAATGCCGTGCGGGCCATGTCCCTGAGGGCCCGATCGCCAGGCAGCACGAGGCGGCGGTCGAAAAGCCAGTGCTCCGACTGACTCACCAGATCGTTCACCGAGATCGCAGTCGTGGCAAGCTCGTGCAGGGCATCCGCAAGCAGCGCTTTTGTGGTTTCGTCCACGACCGCGAAGCCAACGCGTTGCCGTGCCCAAAGCTGATGCTCGAAGCGGGTATCTCGGTCCTTGTACAGTGAAGTCACGGATGCAATGTCCGTCGCGCTCATGCCCAGTGTTGATGTCAGGTGCCGCAGCAGCACGGGTGGCAGGCCCGAGAGGGCATCTGGGTGTCGTCCAGTGGCCCGCAGCATCACCAGTTGAACGGCCGCGCCAAGGCGAGCTGTACCCCTGAAGCGGGGCGGGCGAAGCTCGTGGATGTCTTCTGCGCTCAGGCCGAAGCATTCTTCAACCTCGCGCCTGGACAGAGACTTGGGAAGGGTGTCGGATCCGACAAAACGCAGATAGAAGCTTGGCAAGCTGGTTCCCCCTGGCCTGCGCAGTTCCAAGCCTTGCGGAAGTCTACGGAATTGTTCTCGTAGGTTCCAGATGGTTTGAGCGAATGCGGGTTAACCCTCGGCTGCTAAACCGGCGTTCTGCACCGGAAATGAGGTCGCCCCAGTTCGGGGGCTCGATGGCGTGGCGCGCCGCCGACCTGCGGGATGACGAATGGCGATTGGCGCTGCCGGGTCCGGTGATCACCGAACTAGGGGCCGTCGTCGACAAGGTGCGCGGCGCAACCGTGCCGGCGGTGGCGCTGCGACCGGAGGATTTCCTGTTGCCGGCCACGCGACAGTTCATGGCCAAGGTCAGGTCCCGGCTGCGAGAGGGCCGCGGCTTTGTCGTCTTGAATGGCCTGCCGGTGCGCGAATGGGCTGGGGCGGGCAGCACGCTCGCGTATTGGCTTCTCTCCGGCCTGGTGGCGCGGCCAGTCGCGCAGAAACTGGACGGGACGCTCGTCTCCGACGTTCATGACACAGGCCTGCAGGCCACGCCGGGGTCGGGCGTGCGGCCGGACAAAACGAGCATCGAGCAATATTTTCACAACGACAACGCGTACAACCGCGGTCAACCGGAGTTCGTCGGCCTGCTGTGCCTGCAGTCGGCTGTCGAAGGGGGGCGTAGCGGCGTGGCGAGCATTCGCGCCGTTCACAACGATCTGCTGCGACAACATCCGGCCGCCCTGGCGCGCCTCTACCAGCCGTTCCTGTTCGACCGTCAGAAGGAGCATGCGGCCGGTGAGCCGGGTGCGGTCAGTGCACCGATTTTCGCCAGCGACAAAGGCGAGCTCAAGATGCGCATGGGCCTCTATCGGCTACTGAACGCCTACAGGTTGCCTGGAAAACGAGCTCGACGCGGAAGGCGCGCGGGCCATCGAACTGCTCAGGGAAGTGCTGGCCGATCCTGGCCTGTGCCACAACTTCACGATGGAAGCGGGCGACATCCAGTTTGTGAACAACCTGGCCACCTGCCATCGCCGCACTGCGTTCATCGATCATCCGGTGCATAAGCGGCATCTCGTTCGCCTGTGGCTGAGGGACGCGGGTTGGCGGGGGTACGACGGCTGAGGATGGCCGACCCGCGGCGACGCAGCACCACCGGCTTGGGGGTCGATTTGTTTTCGTTGTCAAAAGTGACGGTAGGAGATCGAGCACTGGCGTAGGGGTGGCCTGCCAAGCCATTGATTTCATTGGGTTTCCTGTTGATTTTTTT
>NZ_SCML01000100.1 GCF_005503365.1 Hydrogenophaga sp. 2FB | reverse complement strand
GGCAAGACCGTGACCGTGCTCGCCTACACCGACACCACCTACTACGCCCTGCTCGGCATGCTCAGCAAGGTCGGCCTGACCAAGAACGACGTGAACATCCAGGCCGCCGGCCCGGCCGGCGTGTGGCAGCAGTTCGCCGCCAAGAAGGCATCGGCCATGGCCGGTGTGCCCGACTGGACCGTGAGCGCGATGGACGCGGGCGCGCAGGTCGACATCATGCCGGCCGATCTCTACTTCAAGAGCATGGCCCAGGCCATCCTGGCCTCGGACGAAACCATCGCCAAGAACCCGCAGCTCATCCAGAAGCTGGTGCGCGCCACGATCAAGGGCATGAAGGACATCATGGCCGACCCCAAGGCCGCCACCATCGCCTACGTGGCGCACGTGCCGGTGCACAAGGGCAAGGAAGCCAGCATCCAGAAGGCCTTCGAACTGTTCAACCAGTACGTCTACGCCAAGCAGAAGGTGCCGGGCCTGATGGACGAGGCGCGCCTGGGCGAGCTGCAGAAGTTCTATGTCACCAACGGCGTGGTGCCCAAAGAGACCCCGCTCAAGGACCTGTACACGAACCAGTTCGTGTCGGGCAAGTAAACACATCCCACCCGAGAAAGTCGCGAGATGAAAGACGTACTGCAGCGCTACAGCACCGCGCTCTGGAGCCTGGCTGTGCTGGTGGTGTTCATGGCCGCCTGGGAGTTCGGCCCCGGCGCGCTCGGCGTGCCCGAGTTCGTGCTGCCACCGTTCTCCCGCGTGTGGGACGAAGCCGTGCGCATCTGGGGCACCGAGCGCCTGCTCTGGCACGCGGGCATCACCGCGGCGGAAGTCGTGGTGGGCTTCATTCTGGGTTCGCTGCTGGGCGCGCTGATCGGCTACGCCCTGGGCCTCTCGCCCAAGGTGGAATCCATCCTCTCGCCCTACCTGCTGGCGCTGCAGATCGCACCCAAGGTGGCGTTCGCGCCGCTGTTCGTGATGTGGCTGGGCTACACCATGTACCCCAAGATCCTGGTGGCCGTGCTGATCGTGTTCTTCCCGGTGCTCATCAACGTGCTCTCGGCCATGCGCACCATGGACCACGACCTGATCAACCTCGCGCGTTCGTTCTCCGCCACGCGGCTGCAGGTGTTCCGCATGGTTGAGTTCCCGACCACGCTGCCACCGCTGTTCTCGGGCCTGCGCATCGCCAGCACGCTGGCGGTGATCGGCGTGGTCGTCGGTGAACTGGTGGGCGGCAACATGGGCCTGGGTTACCTGCTGGTGTTCTTCGAAGGTCAGGGCAACACCGCCGGTGTGTTCGTGGTCATCGCCGCGCTCACCGTGATCGGCATCTTTGCCTACTACGCCGTGGTGATCGCCGAGAAGCGCGTGCTGCACTACCTGCCCAGCGCCGAGCGGCGCGTGGCCTGATCCGATGACGAACACCACCATGTCCAACGAAATCGTTCTCACCGGCCGCCGCGTGCTCGTCACCGGCGCGGCACGTGGTCTCGGCGCGAGCTTCGCGCAATCGCTGGTGCAAGCCGGCGCGCGCGTGGTCATCAGCGACGTGCTGCACGAGGCGGGCCAACAACTGGCGAAAGACCTCGGCCCCAACGCCCACTACGTGCCGCTCGACCTGCTCGATGCGAACAGCGTGCGCACCGGCGTGGACGCCGCCGCGCAATGGCTCGGCGGCCTGGACGGCCTGATCAACAACGCGGCCATCACCAACTCGGGCGGCAAGGGCATGAACCAGCTCAGCCCCGAGACCTGGGACCTCGTGATGGACGTGAACGTGCGCGGCACCTGGCTCGTCACCGCCGCCGCCCGCCCGCACCTGGCCGCCAGCGGCGGCGGGCGCGTGGTCAACCTCGCATCCGACACCGCGCTGTGGGGCGCGCCCAACCTGCTGGCCTACGTGGCGAGCAAGGGTGCGGTGATCGCCATGACGAAATCGCTGGCGCGCGAGATGGGCGAGGACGGCACCACCGTCAACGCCATCGCCCCGGGCCTCACCCTGGTGGAAGCCACCGCCTATGTGCCGCAAGACCGGCACGAACACTACCTCAAGGGCCGCGCGATCCAGCGACCCCAGGTCCCCGAAGACGTCAACGCCGCCGCGCTGTTCTTGTTGACGCAAGCCAGCGGCTTCATCACCGGTCAACTGCTGCCCGTCAACGGCGGCTTCACGATGAACTGAAAAGGAGAAACCCATGAGCACTGCAACCATCGACAAACCCACCGCAGCGGCCAACGCACCCGTCTTCAACGAACGCGGCCTGATGGACCCCAACATCCCGTCCGAAGCCGAGACGCAGACCATCATGATGCGCGCCGAAGGCCAGACCTTCGCGCAGTGGATGGACAGCCGCGTCGCGCGCAAGTCCAGCCGCAGCTACGACTGGGACGCGTTGAAGTTCCAGGCCGATTTCGACCCCAAGTACCGCCGCGCGCAAATGCGCTACGTGGGCACGGGCGGCACCGGCGTGAGCGGGGACACCAACACCGTGCCCGCCGCGCACTTCACCTTCTCCACCATGGTGATCCCGGCCGGCAACATCGGCCCCTCGCACATCCACTACGACGTGGAGGAAGTTTTCTTCGTCATGCGCGGTGCCATGAAGGTCGTGTGTGAGAAGGACGGCGAGCGCTGGGAAACCATCGTCGGTGAGCGCGACCTGATCTCGGTGCCGCCTGGCGTGTACCGCGAAGAGCACAACGTGGGCGACGAAGACGCGCTGATGTGCGTGATGCTGGGTTCGCCGAAGCCCATCACCCCCACGTACCCGCCTGACTCGCCCCTGGCCAAGATCAAGCGTTGATCCCCCGTCCTTCCCACGAACCGACATGACACCTCTGCAAGCCCTTGCGTCCTTTCCGCTGCGCGATGCCGCGCTGGCGGATGGCGCGCGCGTGTCGTACCGCGAAGCGGGTTCGGCCGCCGAGGTGACGCACGTGCTGCTGCACGGCATCGGCTCGGCGTCGGGCAGCTGGGTGCGCCAGCTGGAAGCCGCGCAGGGCACATCCTTGCGCGTGCTGGCCTGGGACGCGCCCGGCTACGGCGCCAGCACGCCGGTGGCGGCCGACTGGCCCCAAGCCGGCGACTACGCCGCGCGGGTCTGGGCCTGGCTCGATGCGCTGAACGTGCGCACGCCGGTCACGCTGGTGGGCCACTCGCTGGGCGCGCTGATGGCCGCGCGCGCCGCGTTGCAGGCGCCTTCGCGCGTGCAACGCCTCGTGCTGCTCTCGCCCGCGGGCGGCTACGGCAATGCCGAGGCCGCCGTGCGCGAACAGAAACTGAACGACCGCCTCGCCACGCTGCAACGCCTGGGCCCGCAGGGCATGGCGCAGGCGCGTGGCGCGGCCATGCTCTCGCCCGGGGCGCCGGCCGAGCTGGTCGAGGCGGTGCGCGAGAGCATGTCGCAGGTGATTCCCGCCGGCTACACCCAGGCCGCGCGCCTGCTCGCCCACGGCACATTGGCCGACGACGTGGCGCAGCTGCGTTTGCCCATTGCGGTGGCCAGCGGCAGCGCCGATGGCATCACCACTCCCGCAGCCTGCCAGGCCGTGGCGAAGGCCGCTGGCGTGGCATGGAATGATCTGGGTTCCGCGGGCCATGCGTGCCCGCTCGAAGCGCCCGGCAACGTCAACACCCTGCTGGGTCTCAACTGATCAAGGAACAGACCATGGCCACCACCGAAAAGAACGACGACCGCTACACCGTGCCCGCCCTCATGCGTGGCCTGCAACTGCTGATGCTGTTCAACCGCGACGAGCGCGAGCTGACCGGCGCGGACATTTCGCGCCGGCTCGAACTGCCGCGCGCCTCGGTGTTCCGCATGCTGCAGACGCTGGAACAAGGCGGCTTCGTCGAGCGCGTGGGCGACGGCGCCTATTACAAGCTCGGCCTGGCCGTGCTGCGCCTGGGCTTCGAGTTCCTGGCCTCCATGGAACTCACCGAATACGGCCGCCCGGTCATCGAAGCGCTGCGCGACGCCAGCGGCTACTCCGCCCACGTGGTGGTGCGCGACGGGCGCGACGCGGTCTTCATCGCCAAGGTCGCGGGCCGCAGCGCGCTCTTCCACTCCATCCAGGTCGGCGCGCGCCTGCCGGCCCACGCCACGGTGCTGGGCCGCCTGCTGCTGAGCGACCTCGACCTCGACGGCCTGCGCCAGCTCTACCCCGAGCCCGAGCTGCCCAGTTACACGCCCAAGACACCGTCCACCGTCGAACAGCTCAAGGTGCTGATCGACGCCGACCGCGCGCGCGGCTATGGCGTGAGCCAGGGTGGTTTCGAGACCGGCATCTCCACCATCGCCGCGCCGGTGTTCAACGACCGGGGCGAAGTGGCCGCCGCCGTGAGCATCACCGTGCCGGCGCAGCAAGTGCAGCCCGGCGAGCTCGAGGTACTCATTCAGCAAGTCCGCGAGGCGGCCGATCGGCTCACCGCCCGTATCAGCCATTCGCCCGATCGCGGCGGGTGGCAAACCAAACCAACCGAAAAGAAAGTCGCATGACCTCGACACACAAACGCATCACCGTGGGTGAACTCGCCGCCCGCTTCCTGGAGCAGTGCGGCGTGCGCGCCGCCTTTGGCGTCATCTCCATCCACAACATGCCGATCCTCGACGCGTTCCACACGCGCTCGAAGATCCGTTTCGTCTCCGCACGCGGCGAAGCAGGTGCCTGCAACATGGCCGACGCGTATGCGCGGGTCAGCGGCACGCTGGGCGTTTGTGTGACCAGCACTGGCACGGGCTGTGGCAACGCGGCGGGCGCGATGGTCGAGGCCATCACCGCCGGCACACCGCTGCTGCACCTCACCGGCCAGATCGAGTCGCCCTTCCTCGACCGCGACCTGGGCTACATCCACGAGCACCCGGCGCAGCTGGCGATGCTCAAGTCGGTGGGCAAGGACGCCTTCCGCATCCGCAACCCCGAGACCGCCCTGGCCACCTTGCGCGAGGCCGTGCGCCTGGCGCAGACGCCGCCTTGCGGCCCGGTGAGCATCGAGATCCCGATCGACGTGCAGAAGATGAAGCTGGACCTGCCGGCCGATCTGTCGCCCTTGGCCGTGCCCGCCGTGCAACCCAACCTGGCCGCCGTCGACGCACTGGCCGAGCGCCTGCTGAGCGCCAAGCGCCCGCTGCTCTGGCTGGGTGGTGGCGCGCGCGGCGCGAGCGCCGCGGCGCAGCGCCTGGTGAAGATGGGCTGGGCGGTCGTCTCGTCCGTGCAGGGCCGCGGCATCGTGCCCGAAGACCACCCCGCCACGCTGGGTTCGTACAACCTGCAGAAGCCGGCCGAAGAGTTCTATGAAACGGTGGACGCCATGCTCGCCGTGGGCACGCGCCTGCGCAGCAACGAAACGCTGAACTACAAGCTCAAGCTGCCCGCCACGCGCTACCGCATCGACGCCAACACGCTCACCGACGGCCGCGGCTACAGCAGCGAACTGTTCGTGCACGGCGACGCCGAGATCACGCTCCACGCGCTGGCCGACCGCCTCGAAGGCCGCATGCAGATCGACCCCCAGCTGGCCGCAGACGTGAAGCGCGCGCGCGCCGAAGCCGGTTCGCTGGTGGATGGCACGCTGGGCCAATACGTCAAGCTCAAGAACACGCTCGCCGAGGTGGTGGGCAAAGACCTCTGGTGGGTGCGCGACATCACGCTCTCCAACAGCATGTGGGGCAACCGCGCCCCGGCGCTGAACCACCCGCGCGCCGGCGTGCACGCCCTGGGCGGCGGCATCGGCCAGGGCCTTGCCATGGGCGTGGGCGCGGCCGTGGCCGACGCGGAACACGCGCTGGGCCGCCGCACCGTTTCGCTCTGCGGCGACGGCGGCTTCATGCTCAACGTGGGCGAACTCGCCTGCGCCGCGCAGGAGAAAGCCAACGTGGTCTTCATCGTCATGAACGACCAGCGCTATGGCGTGATCAAGAACATCCAGGACGACATCTACGGCAGCCGCCACGCCTACGTGGAACTGCACACGCCCGACTTCGCGCAGTTCTGCGCCAGCATGCAGGTGCCGCACTACAAATTGTCCGACCCGGCCGCCACGCGCGAGACGCTGGAGAAGGCCTTGGCGCCCGCCAACGGCCCGGTGGTGGTGGAAGTGGACATGAACGCCTGGGGCGCGTTCGCCGTGAAATTCGCCGGCCCGCCCAAGAAGAAGGAAGAAGAGGTATGACCGGTCTTCCACTCGCCAGCGCACACCACGAGGTGACCTCCATGAGTTCCATCCAGCGTGTCACGCTCATCGGTTTTGGCGCCATCGGCCGCACGCTGATCGCGCGCATGGCCGGCCACCCCACGGTACGCATCACGCATGTGGTGGTGTCCGAGTGCCACGTGGCCGACACACAGGCGCAGGTCGGTGATGGCCTGATCGCCACCAGCACCGTGCCGCCCGAAACCACGCTGTTGCTGGAGGCCGCGGGCCATGGCGCCATTGGCAGCCATGTGCTGCCCGCGCTGGAACGCGGCATCGAATGCGCGGTGCTGTCCATCGGCGCACTGTCCGAAGACGGCCTGCCCGAGAAGCTCGCCGCCGCCGCGCAGCGCGGCGGCACGCGCGTGCACCTGCTGGCCGGCGCCATTGGCGGCATCGACGCCATCGCATCCGCCCGCCTGGCCGGCCTGGACAGCGTGACCTACACCGGCCGCAAACCACCCGAAGGCTGGCGCGGCACCCCGGCCGAGCAGGTGACGGACCTGGGCGCGATCA
The DNA here is from genome assembly GCF_005503365.1 of Hydrogenophaga sp. 2FB. Lineage (GTDB taxonomy): Bacteria > Pseudomonadota > Gammaproteobacteria > Burkholderiales > Burkholderiaceae_C > Hydrogenophaga. The sequence goes on along the minus strand of NZ_SCML01000100.1, from coordinate 579 downwards.
CCGAGCCCACCGTGATCCTCGAAGCCACGGCGCGCGAGGCCGCGCACCTGTACCCGAAGAACGCCAACGTGGCCGCCACCGTGTCGCTCGCCGGCCTGGGCCTGGACGCGACCCGCGTGCGCCTGATCGCCGACCCGACCGTGACCGAAAACATCCACGAGATCGATGTGCGCGGCGCGTTCGGCGAAATGCGCATCACCATGCGCGGCAAACCGCTGCCCGACAACCCCAAGACCTCGGCGTTGACGGTTTTGTCCGCCCTGCGCTTCCTGCACAACCGCACTGCGTCCGTCACGATCTGAGGCCCACGCCATGACCGAAAAACTGCAAAGCTTCATCGCCGGCCAATGGCGGGACGCCTCCGGCCCCGAATACACCACCGAATACCCGCACGATGGCAGCGCCGTGGCGCGCCTGAACGCCGCCACCGCCGCCGATGTGGACGAGGCCGTGCAAGCCGCAGAGAGCGCGCGCATGCAGCCGGCCTGGGCCAAGCTCAAGCACCACGAACGCGCCGGCATCCTCTACCGCATCGCCAACGGCATCCGCGAGCGCGGCGAAGAGCTCGCGCAGCTGCAA